>JBBQRN010000009.1:0-93376 GCA_038214705.1 Gaiellales bacterium
TGGTCGCCTTCGCCACGATCCACACGGCGTTCAACCATCCGGTCGTGACGGCCAAGGCGATGGCCACGGTAGACCAGATCGGGAAGGGTCGAGCGGGGCTCAATATCGTCGCCGGCTGGAACAAGCCCGAGTACGACGCGATGGGGGTCGATCTACCCACCGACCACGACGATCGCTACGCAATGGCGCAGGAGTGGTGGGAGGTCGTGAAGAGGCTGTGGGCGGAGAATGGCCGCTACGACATTCCGGGCCGCTTCTGGGACCTGAAGGGTGTCGAGTCGAGCCCGAAGCCCTACGACGGGCTGCTCCCGATCCTCAACGCCGGCTCGTCGCCGCAGGGCCGCGACTTTGCGGCCCGCAACTCGAACGTCGTCTTCACGGTCGTCGGCGGTCCCGAGGACGGAGCCGAGATCGTGCAGCAGGTGAAGGCGAACGCGCGTGACATCTACGACCGCGAGGTTGGCGTCTTCACCCCGTCGTACGTTGTCTGCCGCCCGACCCGCGAGGAGGCGGAGGAGTACCACCGCTGGTATGCGGAGGAGAACGCCGACTGGGACGCAGTCGACAACCTGATGACGCTGCAGGGGCTGCACGCCATGTCGTTCACGCCGGAGATGCTCGCGATGTTCCGCGGACGCTTCGCGGGTGGCCATGGTGTCTGCCCGCTGATCGGCTCGCCGGACGACGTCGCGAATGAGATCAAGCGGTTCTGGGACGCCGGATTCGCGGGGATGACTGTCTCGTTCGTCGACTACGTGGGCGAGTTGGAATACTTCGCACAGGAGGTGCTGCCGCGGCTCGAGGACCTCGGGGTGCGTAAGCCGCGTTGACCCTTGAGTTCCCGCCGCACGTGGCCCCGTCGCGATGCGTGTTGCTGATCACAACGCCGGCCGCCGGCCGCGCCGTCTGGGTGGTTCGTTCGAACTTGGACGGGTCGGATGCGTGTGGGTCGTTCCGCGGCGGCTTGGTCTGGCTGTGTCCGATCGGTCGAGACGCGCGATGAAGGGATTGGGATCGTTGTGCAGCGAGACTGTGTACCGCCGTGTACTCGTCCTCATGACGCCTGGGAGGCACGGAACCGATGCCTTGCTCGCTGGCCGAGAGATCGTGGAAGCAGGGGCCGGATGGCTCACGCTTGCGGTGCCGCTGCCACGCTTCCTGTCGCCCTTCGGATGCGGCTTCGGAAGTCCCTCGCATTTTGTCGTCCACCCTGAGGACTGCGAGCGGATCGCGGAGCGGGAGCTCCAGGCTCTTCTGGCAGGGCTGCCGGAGCTGCGGACGAATGGGCTGATCGTTCGTCCGCCCTTCGCCTCAGAGCTTCTGCGGCGTGTCGCGGCCGCAGACCATGATCTCCTCATGCTTCCCGGCGGCCTGCGCAACGTGTCGCTGCGTGCTCAACTCGCAGTCCGTAGCCCCGTGCCGGTTATCAGCCCACGCGGGCCGATGACCGCGCGCCGCCGCCCCGCGGTCTCGATGTCGTAGTCATTCGCGCGTCCCGTCTAGTGGAGGATCTCGGGTGATTGACACGCCATCACCTTGCCGGGGTTCATAATGCCGTTCGGATCGAAGACTGCCTTGATGCCGCGCATGAGCGGGAGCAGGTCCGGGTGCTCGTCCTCGAGCGCCCCGATCTTGCCGAGGCCTATCCCATGCTCACCGGTCGAGGTGCCTCCTCGTGCGATCGCATCCGCGACGAGCAGTTTGACGAGCTCGTCCGACCGGCCCACCTCCCCCTGATTGGCCGGGTCGACGAAGAGTGCCACGTGGACATTGCCGTCGCCCGCGTGGCCCATGACCCCCGCGTCAAGTCCCAGGCGGTCGGCCATAAGGCGTGCGAAGCGAAGAGCGTCCGCGAGTTGATCGACGGGGACGCACACGTCCGTCGAACGTGGCTTCTTCCCAGGCGCGCGCGCCGCAAGAGCGTAGGTCGCGTCGTGGCGTGACTGCCAGATCCGAGCGCGCGCCTCGGGGTCACGCTCGTACTCTATTTGAACCGCCCCCTGTTCGGTGGCCAGATCGCAGACCAGGGCGAGGTCATTGCTGACTGTCTCGGGCATGCCCGTCGACTCGACGAATAACGTCGGCAGCTCGGGGAATGACGTCGCTGAGTATGCGTTGACCGCCGCGATCACCCGTTCGTCGACGAGCTCGAGGCGCGTCACACCAGCGCCGGTGGCGACGAGGAGCGAGGCGGTCCGACAAGCCGCATCGACGTCGCGGAAGCCGAGTCGCAGCACGACGGCCTCCTCCGGGATCGGATGGAGCCGGAGGGTGAGCTCTGTGATGACAGCGAGCGTTCCCTCGGAGCCGACCAGTAGTCCGGTGATATCAAAGCCCGCCGAGGTCTTGGCGGCACTCGTTCCGGTGCGGATAATCTTCCCCCCCGGCAGAACCGCCGTCAGAGCGAGCACATTGGCCCGCATCTTGCCGTACCGAACTGTCGTTGTTCCTGCTGCGTTCGTCGCGGCCATGCCGCCGAGGGTTGCGTCGGCACCGGGATCGACCGGGAAGGAGAGGCCGTGGGGGCCTGCGGCCTTCTCGAGCTGTGAGCGTGTCACTCCGGCCTCGACCGTCGCCGTCAGTCGCGGGGGCGAGATCTGGAGCACGCGGTTCATACGCGTCAGGTCCAAACTGATCCCGCCGGAAACAGGGATGACATGGCCCTCCAGGCTTGTGCCGGCGCCGAAGGGAACAACGGGAACGTTGAAGCGGTCGGCCAGCTCGAGCACGCACACGACCTCGCCGGTCGTGACCGGGTACACAACGATGTCGGGACGCACCGGACGGTGGAAGCTGGGATCACCCGCATGGAGGTCACGGTCAGACTCGCCGTCTCGGACACGCAGCGGATCGCCCAACGCTTCTATGAGGGCGTCGCGGAGCTCGCCGCCGGAAGCGATCACCGAGGTTCTGAGCCGGAGCCGGTCCAGCGCCGATACAGGTCGTGCCTGATTGAGAACTGGTCGAGTACCTTCCCGACCGTGTGGAAGAGGAGATCGTCGATGGTCGTTGGCCGATGGTAGAACGCAGGCACCGGCGGCAGGATGACGCCTCCGGCCAGGGTCACCGTCTCCATATTGCGGATATGGATCAGGTTCAGCGGGGTTTCCCGCGGGACGAGGACGAGCTTGCGTCGCTCCTTTAGCGTGACATCCGCGGCGCGACCGACCAGGTCACTCGTGAGACCGGTCGCGATCGCCGCGAGCGAGCGCATCGAACAGGGCATGACGACCATCCCCATCGTCTCGAACGAGCCCGAGGAGATCGCAGCGCCGAGGTCTGCTGAAGAATACGCGTGGTCAGCCATCGCCTCGACCTCCGCGACGTCGATCCCGGCCTCGAGCTCCAGGCTGAGACGGGCTCCCGGCGAGACGACCAGGTGAGTTTCCACCGCCTCGATCTCGCGGAGCGCCTCGAGCAGCTTCAGTCCGAGCTGCGGTGAGCTTGAGCCGGTAAGGCCAACGACGAGCCGATTTGTTCCCGATAACTCAGGCTCGAGTGTCATGTCTGAGGGATGTTCCGCGATTTATCGATGGCTGTCAATTGCCGAGCCGGCGGCTTTGCACAACTCAAGGTTAAGGCACGGCCCATAACCAGCGCCGATGGGGAGCGGAGGAGATTGAAATTGACAGCTATGACACCTACGCCGATCATCGGCGGTGCCGTCGTCACCCGGAAACGCTGTACCGACGAGCCCACTAGCTTCCCACGAGGAGGAGAGCGTGCCGAGCAAGCCGTATCACGTCAACGTGATGGAGCTACCGCGACAGTCGCGCTTCGGTGGGGCGATGGAGGAGACCGCGGTTGTGATGGATTCTGCCATGCTCAAGTTCTCCTGGGCGCGGCCAGCCGGACCGGAGATGACGGGGCGAACGGCAGAGGCCGGCAAGCCCGACGTGCACCCGTTCGACCAGGTGATCCTGATTATCTCCGGGAGTGTCGAGGTCACGCTTGGAGAGGGCGAGGATGCCGAGACGTATCCCCTCGGACCTGGCCACCTGATCTACATCCCCGCTGACGTCCCGCACGTTGGACGTGCTCTCGGGGGCGAGCCGGCCTTCGCCCTCGAAGTCTTCGCTCCGGTGCGCCACGACTACCTCGACATGGTCTCGGAGGGACTCCCGCAGAAGTAGAAGCGCTCCGCGACCGACTCAGGGTCGCGTCGTTTGCAGAGAGAGCGAGACCGTGAAGGTGGTGCCCTGCCCTTTGCTCGTCTGGACTGCGATCGTGCCGCCGATCAGGCTCGCAGACTTCTTTGCGATCGCGAGACCCATGCCCGTTCCCGGGCGCGCAGCCACATTCGACGCGCGGTAGAAGGGGGAAAAGAGGGCCTCGACCTCCTCGGCAGGTATCCCAATCCCTTGGTCGCGGACACGCAGCAGGATCTCATCGCTCCCCGCCGCGAGGTCGAGGCCGACCTCCGTCCCGGGCTCCGAGTACTTGACCGCGTTCTGCAACAGATTTACGACGACATATCGCACGTGGTCGATGTCCGTCTCGACCATGCACGCCTCGACGTTGCTCGTGAATGAGAGCCGGTGGCCGGTGGCCGCGCCACGTTCGAGCTCGTTCACTGCGTTCTTCAGCACGCGCACGAGGTCGAACCGTGTCGGGTGAACGTCGACGCCGTCAGGGTGATATCGACCAAACTTTCCGAACGCCATCTCCCTTTGCCCCTAACGTGCCGGAATGTGTGATTATGGTGCCCGTGGACTCCCGGCGCCTCCACTACTTCCTCGCGGTCTACGAGCAGGGAAGTCTCGGCCGGGCCGCTGCCGCCCTCAACCTTACGCAGCCCGCGCTGAGTAAGAGCATCAGCCAGCTCGAGGCCGAGCTGAAGGTGAAGCTGTTCGACCGGACACCAAAGGGCCTCGCACCGACGGTCTATGGCGAAACCCTCGCGCTGCATGCCCGCATCGTCCGCTCGGAGCTCCGCCACGCGGAGCAGGAGATCGCGCTGATGACAGGAGCCGCGAAGGGTGAGGTGCGCATTGGCGTCACACCGAGCATCGCGATCGGCCTGATGCCGCGGGTGGGTGCCGCGCTGCACGAGGAGCGCCCGGGGATCCAGCTCACCGTCGTCGAGGCGCTGATGCAAGACCACGCGCCGGCGCTGCGTCGGGGCGAGCTCGACCTTATCCTCGGCGGCTGGTCGCGCGGAATGGATTCTGACTTCGCGACGGAGGTCGTGGGATCCGACACCGTCTGCGTCTGCGCCTGCGCAGGACATCCCCTCGTCGGAGGGCGTGTTCGCCTGGCGGCGTTGCTCGATTACCCGTGGGTGATGCCGCCGCACACGGAGTTCTGGCTCGACCACCTCGACCGAACATTCACATCGGCCGGATTGCACCCGCCTACCGGGGCCGTGCTCAGCAACTCTGCAAGCTTCATCACCAGCATGGTTCGAGGCGGTGACTACCTCAGCTACCTGCCTTCGCTGCTCACCGAGCGGCACCGTGCGGCTGGCGAGATCGTCCTCCTCGAAGCTCCTGAGCTCAAGGTGTCGATCGACGTCAACGTCACGTTCATGGCCCGCTCGGCGCTCTCGGCCACGGTGAGCGCGACCGTTGACAAGATCCGCGCCGTTTGCGCCGACCCGAGCCTCCGAACCTGACGGCGATACGCTGCGTTCGAGCTACGGCTCGATCGTGGTGTTGTAGATCTCGATCCGCTCGCCGCACGGCCCCTGCACGAAGGCGAGGCGGACATCCCAGCCCGGATCGCCGTCGACCGAGAACGAGGACGGCGGCGCGATCGCCGTCGCCCCTGCGGCAAGGGCTCCCTCGAAGCTGGTGTCGACGTCGTCCACGTGCAGCGCGAAATGGACAAGGCCTTCCGTCGGCTCTTCCCGCGACGCCGCCTCACCGTTCGCGAAGATCTCGAGCCAGCTCCCATCAGGAGCAGGCAGGAAGGCAGCCTTCTCCACATACGGTGGGTAGCTCCAGACGCGCGGAGCGCCGTAACCGAACGCCTCCCGGTAGAACCGGACAGCCGCGTCGAAGTCGACCGCCCTCAGGGCGATATGGTGGAGCGCCGTCATCCCTCGTCTTCTCGATCGGGGCGTGTCATCCAGCGCGCGACCTCGTCCGCGGTGGTCAGCCAGACGTCGTCGTGACCGAGCACATGTTTGAGCGCCCGCTCAAGATGCTGAGCCCGGTGCGGTTGACCGACGAGAAAGGGGTGCAGGCCAAGCGAGAAGACGCGGCTGACGGTGACGCTTTCGGCGTACAGGCAATCGAAGGCATCCACGATCGCCTGTCCGAACTGCGCACCGGTGTGATGGCCGAGCACGAAGGCGGGGATGTCGTTCAGCTCGCCCGCGTACGGGAGCGTCAGGATGGGTGGCCCGCCGGTGACGAGCTCCGCGGGCTGGTCGTCGTGGGACCAGTCCAGGACGTACTCGACGCCGAGGTCGGCGAGGATGCGTGCGGTCGCCGGCGACTGCGTCAGGGCGGGCGAGAGCCAGCCTCGCGGGCGGCTGCCGGTCGCCGCCTCGATCTCGTCCAGGGCACGCTCCACGGTGGCGCGCTCGTCGTCCTCGGCCATGCCGGCGTGCAGAGTCCCATTGCTTGTCCCGTGACCGACCCAGGCCCAACCTCGCGCAGTGCCTTCCCGCACGATCTCGGGGTACGCACGGCAGACTTCCGCGTTGAGCGCGGCGGTGACGCCCAGGCCGAGACGGTCGAACATCTCCATCAGCCGCCAGATCCCCACGCGCGGCCCGTACTCGCGCCAGCCTTCGTTGAGGACGTCTGGCACGAGCCCTGCTGTGCCCGCAAACAGGCTGATCGCAGGTACTCCGCGCTCGTAGTGTTCGACGTTGACGACGACGTAGGCGGCCATGCGCTCGCCGCCAGGCCACCGCAGCGGCGGCCGCTCGACGATCGGTGAGTAGGCAAAGGGTCGGTCGTCGGCCACGTCGCGTCACTGTATAACGTTGCTTGCCCGCGACGCCCGGAAGGAGGTGCCCATGCACGACGTCTACGAGGATCCCGTCGGTCACTTCGTGGGCGACCGTCGCTTCCGGCTTCTGCTCGGGGGCGAGCTTCTCGATGCGGCTGACGGAGGGTGCTTCACGACCGTCGATCCATCGACCGGCGCCGACCTTACGGACGTACCGCTCGCAGGCGCGGGCGACGTCTCCCACGCGGTCGCTTCGGCCAGCGCGGCCCAGCCTGCCTGGAGCGCGATCGGCGTACGAGGTCGTCGCGAGGCATTCGAGCAGCTCGCGGCCGCGATCACGGAGCGCGCATCCGAGCTCGCCATGCTGGACGCGATCGACGCCGGCAACCCGTACGCGGCGATGCTGCGCGACGTCCAGATCGCGCTGCGCAACCTAAAGGATTGGCCCGCGCTCGCGCTCGGACTCGAGGGGCGCGTCGTCCCTGAGGCCAGCCCCGGCCGGAACCTGCACTACACGTTGCACGAGCCCTTCGGCGTCGTCGCCCGCATTATCCCCTTCAACCACCCGGCGATGTTTGCGATCAGCTCTGTTCTTCCGGCCTTGATCACGGGGAACACCGTGGTGCTGAAGCCAGCCGAACAGACGCCGCTGTCGGCGCTGGCGCTGGGCGCGATTGCCGCCGAGGTGCTGCCGCCAGGCGTGCTCAACGTCGTTACGGGAGGCGCCGAGACGGGTGACGCCCTCGTCACCCACCCCGACATACGCCGAATCGGCTTCACCGGCTCGACGGTGACTGGTCTCCGGATCCAACAGCGAGCAGCTGAGTTCGGCGTCAAGCATCTGAGTCTCGAGCTGGGGGGCAAGAATGCGATGATCGTGTTCCCGGACACCGACATCGCCCGCGCTATCGCCGGCGCGGTCGATGGCATGAATATGACCTCGTGCCAGGGGCAGTCGTGCGGCTCGAACTCGCGGATCTTCGTCCACACCGCCCTCTACGAGGACTTCCTCGACGGCCTGCGCGAGCGCCTGGAGGCGATCCGCGTCGGGCCGGCGTACGACCGTGACGTCGACATGGGCCCGGTCGTCAGTCGCGCACAGGAGGAGCGCGTCCTTGGCTACATCGCCTCGGCGCGCGAGCAGGGCGCGCGGCTTGTCACGGGTGGGGGGCCACCCGCCGGCGGGAACGGCGGCTACTTCGTCGCTCCGACGGTCTTCGCCGACGTCCGCATGGACATGACCGTTGCCAGAGAGGAGGTCTTCGGGCCTGTGATCAGCGTGCTTCGCTGGGACGACTACGACGCCATGCTCGCGCAGGCGAACGACGTCGAGTTCGGCCTGACAGCAAGCATCTGGACGAGGGATCTGGACGTTGCCCACCGCACCGCCCAGTGCCTCGAAGCCGGGTATATCTGGATCAACGACTCCGCCAAGCACTTCTTCGGAACGCCCTTCGGCGGCACGAAGAACAGCGGCCTCGGCCGCGAGGAATCGGTAGAAGAGCTTCTCGGGTACCTTGAGCAGAAGGCGGTGCACGCGATGCTCGGCGACCCGCGAGAGAGCTTCCGCCGGATGACCGGGCAGGGATGAGCGCCGTTTGCGGCCATTCCCCTGTGAGCGGGCTCTACTACGAGCTCGTGGGCCAGCGCAGCAGCGGGCGTCGCTACCTTCTCATCCACGGGGGCGGTGCCACAGGCGCCTGCTTTCGCGCGACGCCCGATGGGCGCCTTGGCTGGGCCGATCTGCTCGCGGCGCGCGGCGCCGAGTGCTGGGTGACCGACTGGCCCGGCTGTGGCCGGTCCGGCAGAAGCGACCCGCTCGGGTTGCACTATGAGGACCTTGTAGCCGGCTACCTGGAGCTGCTCGAGGGCACGATCCAGGAGCCCGTCGTGATCGTCTGCCACTCGATGGGAGGGGTGATCGCCTGGAAGCTCGCCGAGCGCGCGCCCGCGCTCGTCGAAGAGGTAGTGGCGCTCGCCGCCTCGCATCCGGGCAACGGCGCCCCGCGCTCGCAGGTCATTGAGGACGACGGGACCCTTGTCCGCGCCCTCTTCGCAGCTTCGGGGGTCGAGTTCCGTATCCGCCGCGACCGTCTCTACCACTACGACGACGCGTACGTGCTCGATCAGGGCATCGCAAGCTCGACCCGCTTCCCGCGAGACTGCCTGGCAGCATTCCGCGCCGGCCTCTGCGGCATTCCCCCGCTCGTTCTCCTGCAACGACTAGGGCTCGAAGGCGGACTTCCGTCGGTCACGGCGACCGAGAGCTTCTCCGGACTGCCGGTGCGGCTCGTCGCCGGCCCTGAGGACCCGGCCCACACGCGCGAGATCGAGCAGGCGACGGCCGCCCTGCTCGCCTCGTGGGGAGCGCGTGTCGAGACGGTGTTCCTCGACGATGCCGGCGTGAGAGGCAACGGGCATTTCTTCTTCCTCGAGGAGAACAGCGATGAACTGCTCGACCTCGCGTTGCCGGGTTGGAGCACGTGAAGCGCTATGGATCCGACGTCGTCGTCGATCTGCTTCGCGACGTCGGGGTCGAGCGGGTTGCATTCAACCCGGGCGCAACCTTCCGCGGGATCCACGATTCCCTCGCCCACAGTGGCGCTGGTCCGGAGATCGTCCTCTGCACCCACGAAGCCGTTAGCGTGGCGGTTGCCCACGGCTACGCCAAGACCGCCGGCAGGCCGATGGCAGTTCTGCTCCACGATGTGGTCGGCCTGCAGAACGCATCGATGGCCATCTACAACGCGTGGTGTGATCGCGTCCCGCTCCTCTGCCTCGGCGGCACGGGCCCGATGTCGAAGCCCCGTCGGCGCCCGTGGATCGACTGGGTCCATACGGCTCTCGTCCAGGGTCAGCAGGTGCGCGACTACGTCAAGTGGGACGACCAGCCCGCAGATCTCGCCTCCCTGCCCGAGTCCTTCGCGCGGGCGTGGGCAACGACCCGTTCGGCCCCGCCAGGGCCTGTCTACCTCTGCATCGACGTGACGATCCAGGAGGACGAAGTTCCGGCCAGGTTCGACGCAGGCCCCATTGCCGGCTACCCGTTGCCGACGCCGCCGGCGGCGGCAGCGGGCGACGTCGCGGCGCTCGCGCACCGGCTGCGCGAGGCTGAGCTCCCGGTCCTCGTGACCGATTACGCCGGCGACACGGAGACAGGGTTTGCGTCACTCCGCGAGCTGGCGGAGCTCCTCCACGCACCTGTCGTCGACTTCGGAGCCCGCTTTAGCTTTCCGGTCCGTCACGAGCTCAATCTGACGGGGCAGGAGGAGGAGCTGGCCGACGCGGACGCTGTCGTCTTTCTCGATGTGGATGACCCGGCAGGACGATTCGCACAGTCGCCGTGGAGCGACCGCGATGCATACGTCGTCAACATCAGCCCCGCGCACCTGCGCCTCCGCTCGTGGGCGCACGATTACCAGCCGCTGCTGCGGGCAGGCGAGCACCTCTCCGCATCATGCGAGGCGATCCTCCCCGATCTCATCGAGACCCTGCGCCGGGAGCCGCCGGCGCCAGAGCGCGTCGACACCCGCCGACGCCGCCTTGCGGGCCTGAGAGCCGCGAGTCTCAGGCGCTGGCACACCGAGGCCGCGGCCTTTGACGACCAGAGAACTATTCCTCCTGCCCGGCTCGCCGCGGAGCTCGCACCGCTGCTGGAAGGGGAGCACTGGATGCTCGCGCACGGGACGCTCGACGGTTGGGAGAAGCGCCTCTGGCGTTTCGAGCGGCATAGACAGCACATCGGCTGGCACGGGGGCGGCGGCATCGGCTACGGCCCGGGGGCGGCGATCGGGGCGGGCCTGGCGCTCGACCGCGAGACTCTGTGCCTCTCGATCCAGCCCGACGGCGACTTCCTCTACGCGCCCAGCGCTCTCTGGACCGCTGCACGCTACTCCGTTCCCGTCCTGTTCCTGATGCACAACAACCGGCAGTACCGCAACACGGTCGACCACGCGGCGCGCATCGGCGCTGAGCGGGAACGAGGGGAGGTCAGCCGCTACGTGGGCTCTGGCCTCGACGAACCTGCCGTCGACTTCGCCGCCCTCGCCCGCTCCTTCGGCGTCTGGTCGGCGGGGCCAGTCACCCGTCCGGAGGAGGTCGCCGCGGCCTTCGAGGCGGCCCGGGCCGTTGTCCGAAGCGGGCAGCCCGCGCTCATCGACGTCCTCACCACCGGCTCGTAGCTTTCCCGCTACGCCTCGCGGTACGCCCGGCCGCGCGCCAGCACCGACTCGAGCAGCTCGACCACCTCGTCGTCGAGGTCGTCGGCAAGAGGCGTCGCCTCCCGGCCTCCGTACCCGAGTAGCGCTGCGACCTCCCCGTCGGTGAGATACGAACCCGCCGTCACGATCTCCAACACTGCAGCCCGCCCCTCGCGGTGGAGCGCGGCGAGCGCCGCCTCCGGCTCCCGCCCGGCCGCCTCGTCGAGGAGTGCCTCGAGCGGCGCCTCCAGGTCGGGCAATGCCTCGAGCAGCCGGTCGAGACCCGCCCCCGAAACGCCCGCATCGGATGCGGACGGCATCCCGTCGGCGCCGGGAACGAGCAGGTCGGCCAGCCCCGCCAGGGTTCTGCGCCGTCCGTTGTTCACTCGGCGGTCTCCTGGTCGCGCCCTTGCGCGACGAGGCGCTCGGCGCTGCGCAGTGCGAGCGCGGTGATCGTCGCTGTCGGGTTGACCGCAGCCGAGGTGGGCCACGTGCTGCCGTCGACGATCCACAAGTTGGGGACGTCATGGCAGCGGCCGTAGGCGTCGACGACCGAGGTCTCTGGGTCGTCCCCCATGCGTGCGGTTCCGAGCATGTGCCAGCCGATCTCCCGGTCTGGTGGCCCAACGATCGTCTCGTGGGCCCCCATCGCGAGCAGCGACTCCGCCGCGCGCTCGACGTTGAACGCCATCAGGCGGCGGGAGTTGTCGTCGGCCGCATGCACGATCCGCGGCGCGGGGATCCCGTCCGAGTCCACGAGGACGGGATCGAGCTCGACCCGATTGACCTCGCTCGGAAGATCCTCGCCGACGATGCCCCACATCGCCGAGCGCCCGAGGCGGGCGCGGACGGCCTCGTGGAAGCCCTTGCCCCAGACCGGCCCGCCGAAATGGGGGGCGAACATCGTGCCGACCGGGCCACCCGTGACCATCAGGCCCCATTTGGCACCGCGCACGAAGCCCCGAGAGGCATTCGTCTCGTAGAACTCGAGGCAGTGGAGCAGCTGACCCCAGGGCCCCTGCGAGCCGCCGACGTCGCGGTCGAAGAGCCCGGTGACCGTGGCCCACGGGTGCATCATCAGCCGCTTGCCGACCAGCCCGGACGAGTTGGCGAGGCCGGAGAGGAGCAGGAGACGCGGCGTTCCGACCGCGTTGGCCGCAAGGACGGTCACACTCGCCTCCTGGAAGTGCTCCCGGCCCTCCCGGTCGACCCAGTGCGCGCCGCGGACGAGCCCGTTCCCGGCGGCGAGCCGGTGCACTCGCGCGCCCGTCACGAGCTGCGCTCCGCGCTCGATCGCGGGGCGCCAGTGGGTGCGGTCGACCGACGCCTTCGCGCCGTCCGGGCACGCCCAGAGACAGGCCGTGCGCTGGACGCAAGGCGTCCGGCCGCGGTAGGGCCGCGAGGCGATCGCGTTCGGGCCGGGCCACCAGTGCCAGCCGAGCTTGTTGTGGGCCCTCGCGCCCAGGCGCCCGATCGTGCCGAGTGGGACCGGGGGCAGCGGCGGCGGCGCCCCGGGTGGGTGCGCCGGGTCTCCCTCGAGCCCGGAGACGCCGAACTGGCGGTCGACCTGCTCGTAGTACGGCTGGAGGTCGCGGTAGCTCAGGGGCCAGTCGTCGGCGACGCCGTCCAGCGACCGCACGCGGAAGTCCGACGGGAGGTTGCGCTCCCAGACTCCGGCGTACACGACGGAGCCGCCCCCGACGCCGTTCCACATCTGCGCCGCGACGTCGGAGCCCGAGTCATCGACGGGGTAGTCGGCAGGTCCGCAGCGGGCGTTTGGGTTCCAATTCCAGTCGCGTTGCGAGCGCAGCTCGAAGTCCGGGTACGCCGCGCGAGCGTTGCTGTAGTCGGGCCAGTCGCCCTGCTCGAGGCAGACGACGGAGAGCCCTGCCTCGACGAAGTAGGAGCAGGCGACGGCCCCGGCTGGCCCGGCGCCGACGACGAGCACGTCGACCCGCTCGCTCGCGCTTCGCCCTTGCATGGTGGGTGATCCTACAGAGGCCACGCTGTACGATCAGCGGCCATGGCCGTCGCCGCTTCTCGACAAGCCTCCCCCTGCGGCACGCGCGTCGCCGTCGTCACTGGCGCGGCGGCGGGACTCGGACAGGCGTACGCGCGTCGCCTCGCCGTTGACGGGCTCACGGTGTGCGTGGCCGATCTCGTCCCGCCCGACGAGACGGAGGCGCTGATCCGGGCCGCCGGCGGCACCGTGCTCGGCGCCGTCTGCGACGTCGCTTCAGAGGAGAGCGTGGCCGCCCTCGGCTTCTTCGTCGCGGAGCGGCTCGGGCGCTGCGACGTGCTCGTCAACAACGCTGGTATCTATCCCGTGCAGCGTTTCGAGGAGATCGACCTCGCGACGTGGCGGCGGGTGCTGTCGGTAAATCTTGACGGCACGTTCATCTGTTGCCGCGAGTTCGTACCGGGGATGCGCGAGCGTGGCTGGGGCCGGATCGTGAACGTCGCGACCACGGTCGGCTCGATGGCGATCCCGGGGTTCACGCACTACGCCGCAAGCAAGCACGGCGTCGTGGGGCTGACCCGGGCGCTCGCGAGCGAGCTGGGGGAGGACGGCATCACCGTGAACTGCATCTGTCCGGGCCTGGTCGTCACTCCCGGGACGCAGGCAGGCCCGCAGGCCGGCTGGTACGACGACGTGGCAGAGTCGCAGGCGATCAAGCGACGCTCGGAACCCGCCGACGTCGTCGGGGTCGTTTCGTTCCTCGCCTCCGACGACAGCGCCTTCATGACAGGGCAGTCAGTTGTCGTTGACGGGGGCGCCATGCGCGCCTCTGTCTAGAACCTCCGGTTATGCCTCCCGCATAGATGGGCACTTGACAGCTGAGGCCTGACGGCTGGATCATCGTTCACCTGGCCCGGGGTCGAGCTAGGGCCGGACGGTCAGCGCCCAAACAAAAGTCGATCGCGGACGTCAAGGAACAGGGCACGAATCACGTATTCGCAGTCTCTTCGTTCAAGGAGGAAAGAGATGAAAGCACCAGCATTGCGCGGCACCGCCGGCATCGGGGTGGCGCTTCTCCTGACGCTCGCGGTCACCGCAAGCGCGTTCGGCGGCGCGAGCCGCCAGGCCACGCCGACCCGGCAGAGCGCAACGCCCGTGAACGTGGCGTTTCTCATCGCGACCACGTCGGCCGGCTACACCCGTGGCATCCTCACGGCCGCGAAGAAGGCCGCCGTGGCGAACAACGTAAAGCTGACCGTCTTCGATGCACAGTTCAACCCTCAGAAGCAGTTCGCTCAGTGCCAGGACGTCATCTCAGGAGGCAAGTTCCAGGCGATCGTGACTTTGCCCGCCGCGTCCCCGGCGATGGTTCCGTGCGCGAAGCTCGCCAAACAGGCCGGCATCCCGCTCATCACCACCAACGTCCCCGTCGGCTCCGACCTGTCCCACTACCAGCCGCTCGTGCCGGGCGTCACCTCGCAGGTGCTCGTCCCCGCGACGGTCGCGTGGGACGCCGTCAGAAAGCCGCTCATCGCGGCCTGTCAGGCGAAGGGCGGGGGCAAGAACTGTCACGTAGGCTTCATCATGGGCGTCAAGGCGCTCGCGCTGACCGGGCCTGCAAGCAAGACGGTGCACGTCTGGACGAAGAACATGACCTTCGTCGGCGAGGCCGAGGGCTTCTACCAGCGTGGTGGCGGACTCAAGGTGATGCAGAACCTGCTGCAGAAGGATCCAGGCCTGAACATCCTGGTCTCGATGTCCGATGACATGGCTCTCGGCGCGCAGGCTGCCGCGAAGGCTGCGAACAAGAAGTTCGGGACAGACATCCTCGTGATCACGCAGGGTGGCAGCGTCCCGGGCGTTGCCAGCCTCCGGGCCGGCACCTGGTACGCGACCACTGTGTCGAACGCGGACACCGAGGGGCGAATCCCGATCGAGCTCGCGGCGAAGGCGGCACGGGGCCAGAAGGTCGTGCGCTCCGTCGACTCGACCAAGGCCGGCGGCACGCCTCAGGTCATCAACAAGGACGTCCTGAAGGGGCTGCCGCAGTTCAAGGGCACATTCCCCGCCTAGAGCGCCGGTAATGGACGGTGCCCCGCTGATCGAGCTCCGCCGGGTGCGCAAGCAATTCGGCGGGACGCTGGCTCTGAACGATGTCAGCCTCTCGATCAGCCGGGGCACTGTCCACGGTCTCGTCGGCGAGAACGGCGCCGGTAAGTCCACGCTCGGCAAGATCATCGCCGGCGTCCACCCACCGGACGCCGGCGAGATGCTCGTCGACGGGAGGCGCGTCTCCTACGGCTCGCCGCGGGAGGCGCTCGCAGACGGGCTCACGATCATCGCCCAGGAGCTCGCCCTCGTGCCCCGGCGGTCGGTGGCTGAGAACATCTTCCTCGGCGCTGAGAGCAGCCGGGCCGGGTTCGTCGACGGCCGTGCAATCCTGCGTCGCTACCACGAGCTGGACACGTTCGGCTTCGGCCTCGATCCCGAGGCCACGGTCGGCTCCCTTCGCGTGGCCGACCAGCAGAAGGTGGAGATCCTGCGCGCCGTCGGCCGCGAGACGCGGTTGATCGTGATGGACGAGCCAACCGCTAGCCTGGGGCGCGATGACGCCCGGAAGCTGTTCGGGATCATGAGACAGCTGTCGGCCCAGGGGACGACCATGATCTTCGTCTCGCACTCACTCGGCGACGTGCTCGAGCTGTGTGATGAGATCACGGTGCTGAAGGATGGGAAGCTCGTGCGCACGAGCCCCGCCAGCGAGGAAACGCCGGAGAAGCTCGTGCTCGGCATGGTCGGCCGCTCTCTCGAGCTGACGTTCCCCGAGCGCCAGCCACCTCCGCCCGACGCACCGCTCGTCCTCTCACTCGACGGTGTCTCAGTCCCGGGTCTCGTCCACGACGCCTCCCTCACGATCCGGCGGGGCGAGATCGTCGGCCTCGCAGGGTTGATCGGGAGCGGTCGCTCGGAGCTGGCGGGTGCGATCTTTGGCTCCCTACCACGCTCTGCGGGGACGATCGAGCTCGACGGGCGTCCGATTGACATTCGCTCGCCAAGGCAAGCGGTGCGGGCGGGCGTCGCGATGCTGCCCGAGAGCCGCAAGGACTTGGGGCTCGTGATGGGTCGGCCGATCTACGAGAACGTCACCCTGCCTCACCTGAAGCGCGTTAGCAGCGGGGGGGTCGTTCGCTCCCGTGCCGAGCGCCGCTCGCTGCGCCAGATCTTCGACGAGGTAGGCGTCCCATCGCCGCGCATCGGGGAGCCAGTCCGTGTGCTGTCGGGCGGGAACCAGCAGAAGGTGCTGTTCTCGAAGTGGCTTTTCGGAGAGCCGCGTCTGCTGATCGCCGATGAGCCCACACGTGGAGTCGACGTCGGCGCGAAGCGCGCCATCTACGACCTGCTCGTCCGGCTCGCCGCTTCGGGTCTCGCGATCCTGCTCATCTCCTCCGAGCTAGAGGAGGTCGTCGGCCTCGCCCATCGCATCTTCGTGATGCGAGACGGTAGGCTCGTGAACGAGGTGGATGCAGCGGCAGCGACGAGCGAAGGTCTGCTCAGAGCAGCGTTCGGCACCCTCGAGGCGATGGCTGCAGGAGGGTCACCGTGAGCCTGACGCCGTCACCTGGCGCTCCTCCACCCACCGGCCCACCGGCATCCTGGAAGCGGCGGCAGTTCAAGATCGGCTCGCTCAGGGACTATGCGATCACGATCGCCCTGATCGCTCTGGTCGTTTTCCTGGCGGTGCGTGCGGACAACTTCCTCACCGTCAGCAACCTGAAGAACGTGCTGGAGCAGTCCGCGGGACTGGGAATAGTTGCCGCTGCGGGCACGCTCGTGATCATCGCCGGCGGCTTCGACCTCTCGGTGGGCGCGATCTTCGCGATCTCGGGCGTCGCGGCGGCGGAGGTCGCCGTACACGGCGACCCAACCGTTGCAGTCCTCGTCGGCATCTTGACCGGAGCCGCGTTTGGTGTAGGCAATGGCCTCCTGGTCACGGTTGCCAGGATCAACCCTTTCATCGCGACCCTCGGATCCGCGTTCCTGATCGGCGGGCTCGCGGTGCGGATCACGCATGGCGACCTGATCACGGTCGATTTCGCCAGCCCGTTCACTCACCTCGGCTCGAACGGCACGCTGGGGGTCAAGTACTCGGTCTGGATCTGGTTCTTGTTCGCGGTCGCGATGGGCATCCTCCTCTCCCGCACCGTGTTCGGGCGGTACGTGTTCGCCTCGGGCGGTAACCGCGAGGCGGCGCGCCTCTCGGGCGTCCCAGTTGGCCTGGTGCGTACCGCGACGTACACCCTGAGCGGCCTCGCCGCGGGCATCGCAGGCGTCCTCAGCGCGTCGCGGATCGGCACGGGCCAGGCCGACGCCAACAGCGGTGTCAACCTCGAGCTCCAGGCGGTGGCCGCCATCATCGTCGGCGGGACGAGCATCTGGGGCGGCGAGGGCGCTGTCTGGCGAACCGTCGTCGGCGTTCTTCTCCTCGGCGTGATCGGCAACGGGTTTACGTTGCTGAGCATCGACCCCGTCTACCAGAACATCGTGTACGGCGGCATCATCCTCGTCGCGGCCGGTGTCGACGCCCGCCTCCGGCGCGGTGCCTCATGAGGTCGGGGCGGCCGCGCCTCGAGGGGAAGGTCGCGCTCGTCACCGGCGCCGGCCGCGGGATCAACGAGGCGGTCGCACGCATGTTCGCGGACGAGGGCGCGAAGGTGGGCGTGCTGGACGTCGTCGGAGCGTCGGCGGCGACGGTGGCCGACCAGATCCGCGTGGACGGCGGCGAGGCAGTTCCCCTTACTGCCGACGTCAGCTCTGCCTCGGACGTTGAGCGGGCGACGGCAGAGTTGATTGAAGCCTTCGGCCGGATCGACGTGCTGCACAACGGTGCGGCAGTTGTTCACTTCGCGCGCGCCCACGAGCTTCAGGAGGAGGACTGGGATCGGCTGTTCGCGACGAATGCGAAGGGCTACTGGCTCTGCGCGCGGGCCGTGATCCCTCACATGCTGACGCAGGGGGCAGGGACGATCGTTAACGTCGCCTCCGTGGCGGGTACCCACGGCCTGCGCGGCTTTCCGCATTACAACGCCACCAAAGGAGCCGTGATTGCCCTCACTCGGCAGCTCGCCGTCGAGTACGGCCCGGTGATCCGCGTCAACTCGCTCTCGCCCGGGCCAACGGAGACGCCGGCCGTGCGCCTGGCGATCGAAGCGTCGCCCGACCCGACCGCGTTCGAGCACGAGCTCGTCGAGTCGAACCGCATCGCACGGCGCCTCGCGCGACCCGAGGAGATCGCGGCCGCCGCCCTCTTCCTCGCCTCGGACGAGTCGTCCTTCGTCTTCGGGCACGATCTCGTAGTCGGCGGCGGCCAGACGGTCGAGCCGTGAAGCCACGGCGGGCTCGTCCCGGTAACCGATCGAAAGGAGTCCCGAGATGACTGCCATCCCCGATCCCGTGCTCGACAAGAGGCTCGGCCCCGTGCTCGGGAGCCCGAACCGCTTCCGGCTCGCACTGTTCGGCTTCAACTTCCGTGCCGGGCTGGTGATGAGCTTCTACGAAGGCGTGCCGCAGGCGACCTGGGAGCAGAGCCTTCGCACCGCGATAGCTGCCGACCGTATGGGCCTCGAGGCGCTGATCCCCCTCGCGCGCTGGCAGCCGTACAGCGCCGCCGGGACGGGTGGCAGAGGGTTCGAGCCGTTCACGTGGGCCGCGGGGCTGGCCAGCGTGACCGAGCGTATCGGCGTCTTCGCCACGTTCCTGATCCCGACCGTCCATCCCGTGCTCGGCGCCAAGATGGCCGCGACGATCGACCACATCTCCGGCGGGCGCTTCGGCCTCAATATCGTCTCCGGCTGGCAACCGGCCGAGATCGGCATGTTCGGGGCACAGTACTACGAGCACGACGAGCGGTATGACGTGTCGGACGAGTGGATCGAGCTCGTCAAGCGTCTCTGGACGGAGGAGACGCCGTTCGACTTCGAGGGGAGGTTCTTCAACGCCCCGGGCGCGGTATCGGAGCCCAAGCCGCTCCAGCAACCCTACCCGCTCTTGATGAGCGCGGGCATCAGCCCGGCAGGTCGCGCCTTCGCCGCCAAGCACACCGACCTCGTCTTCGCGGTCGTCGAGGAGGAGGAGCAGCGCGTGCGGACCGTGCAGGACCTCAAGCGCCTGGCACGCGAGGAGCACGGCAAGGAGATCCTCGTCTTCACGCACGGCAATGTCATCTGCCGTGACACCGAGGAGGAGGCCCGAGAGCTCTACGATCGCGTCTACAAGACGGAGGGCGACTGGGAGGCCGGGCGTAACGTCCTCCAGACCCTGATGGGAAACTCACAGACGATCGACTGGGACGCGTTCGAGACGCGGCGGCTGCTCGAATCGACCATCAGGGGCTTCTTCGCCTACCCTCTCGTCGGGACACCGGAGCAGGTCGTCGGCGAGATGGTGCGGCTTTCGGAGGCCGGCTTCGACGGGCTTGCGATCTCGCTGCCGGATCACGACGACGGCCTCGAGCGCCTCGAGCACCAGATTCTTCCGTTGCTCGTCGACGCGGGCCTCCGAGTCCCGGTGTGATCCTCGAAGCAAGGCAACGGAAAGGCGGCTGAAGTGTCGGGAGACCTGAGGGAGACTCGCACCGTCGAGGTCGGCGAGGCGAGCGAGGCGCTGCTCGAGGTCCTGAATGCGAACGGCGTCACGGAGCTATTCGTCATGCCCGGTGATGCGTTCCCGGTGCTCGAGGCCGCCGCGAAGTACGAGGCGCTCGGGAAACAGGCCCCACGTGTCGTCACCTGCATGCACGAGGTGACCGGGCTTGCCGCCGCGCACGGTCATTACATGGTTTCGGGGCAGCCTCAGGCGTGCCTCTTCCACGTCGACATCGGACTGCAGGCAGCAGGCGGCATGCTCCACAACGCGCAACGCGGGCGGGCTGGCGTAGTCGTGTTTACGGGCCGCACGCCGATGACGGCCGACGGCAGCATGCGCGGGGGTCGGGTGATCGACGTGCACTGGATGCAGGACCGCCAGGATCTCGGCAGCATCACGCGGGATTACGTCAAATGGCACTACGACCTGCACCGCACCGAGATCCTCCCCCAGGTTGTGCAGCGTGCGTTCCAGATCGCGGCGTCCGAGCCTGCCGGGCCTGTCTTCGTCTCGCTCCTGCGCGAGATGCTGATGGAGCCGATGGGCTCCGTGCAGATCCTGCCGCCGGGTCGCTACGGGCCGCCGCGGCCGCCGGTCCCGGACACGGCCGCACTCGAGCACGTCGCCGCGCTGATCGCCGCAGCCGAGCGCCCAGTCGCGATCGCCGGCCACGTCGGGCGGAGCGCCGCGGGCTTCCACGCGCTCGGCGAATTCGCCGAGGAGGCCGCGGTGCCGGTGTTCTCCCACGCCGACCGCGCAAACATCTCGTCAGACTCGCCTATGTACCTCGGCACGGGCCCCGCCGGAACCTGGCTCGCCGAGGCCGATCTCGTCCTCGTGCTGGACGCGGACGTTCCCTGGACGCCGCTCTTCGGACGGCCACCCGACGACGCGACGATCGTCCAGATCGACATCGACCCGATCAAGGCCGCGATCTCGCTCTGGGGCTTCCCCGTTGACATCGCGCTGAGCGGGTCGACGGCAGCGGCGCTGCCCCTGCTCGCGGCCCTCGTCGAGGAGCGGCGCACGGAGGCGCAGGTCCGGGCGGCGGCGCAGAGGCGCGAGCGCGTGGCGGCCGAACATGCCGCGCGAAGGCAGTCGCTCGCGGAGGCGGCGGAGGCGAACGCCGGCTCGTCGCCGATCCGCGCTGACTTCCTCAGCCACTGCGTCGCGGAACTCGTCGACGACGGCACGATCGTCGTCGACGATTCGACGACCGCGCGGTGGGTCGCCGCTCGTTACATGCCGACGCGCGTGCCGGGAAGCTACTTCCAGCCGAGCGGCGCGAGCATGGGCTGGGGGGCTGCTGCCGCCGTCGGGGCAAAGCTCGCCGCCCCGGACCGAACTGTGATCAACCTCAACTCCGAGGGGAATTTCGTGCACGGCGCGCCCGAGGCCACACTGTGGACGGCCGCGCGGCTCGCGAGCCCGACGCTCACCGTCGTCTATGACAACGCCCAGTTCGCCGCGATCAAGCTCGGACTGTTGCACGAGTATCCGGACGGCTATGCGGCCCGGTCGGGCCGTTTTCCGGCGCTCGACCTTCCCTCCGCGCCCGACGTCTGCAAGGTCGCCGAGAGCGCGGGGGCCGACGCGGCCCGTGTCGAGGATCCCGCAGAGCTGCGGGGAGCCCTGCGGCGGGCGCTCGAGGTCGTGCAGGGCGGTCAGGCGGCGGTCCTCGACGTGGCGGTGGCCGGCCCGTGAGCGTGGTGCGAGGGGCCGACGCCGTCGTCGTCGGGGCGGGGCACAACGGGCTCGCGACGGCGATCCTGCTCGCCCGGGCGGGGTGGCAGGTCACGGTTCTCGAGCGCTCCGACGGGCCCGGCGGTGCGGTGCGCACGGCCGAGGTGACGCTGCCCGGGTTCCGGCACGACCTCTACGCCGCGAATCTGAACCTCTTCGTCGGCTCGCCATTCTTTGCAGAGCTCGGGAAAGAGCTCTTCGCCCACGGCTTCGCAATCGCCAGTGCTCCCCGGCCCTTCGGTTCCGCCTTCCCCGACGGCCGCTTCGTCGGCGTCTCGACCGACGGCACCGAGACGCGCGCCTCGATCGCGGCGCTCTCCGAGCCTGACGCAGTCGCCTGGGAGGGGCTCGAGTCGTGGTTCCATCGCATCGCCCCGCACCTCTTCCCGATGCTGGGCGTGCCGATGCCCTCCGCTCGATCCGCACGTGCCTTCGCCTCGAGCCGGCGCGCACTCGGTAAGGAATGGCCCTTCGAGCTGGCTCGGCTCGTCACCCAGTCCACTCGTGAGCTGACCGAGGGCTCCTTCGAGAGCCGCGAGGTTCAGGCCCTCGTCGCGTCGTGGGGGATGCACCTCGATTTCCCGCCCGACCTGCCCGGCGGTGCGCTCTTCGCCTTCCTCGAGACCTTCGCCTCAGCAACCCACGGGATGGCGCTTGGTCGGGGTGGCGCCTCCTCGCTCGTCGACGCGATGGCGTCGCTTCTGCGCTCGCTCGGCGGCACGATCGTAACCGGCGCCGCGGTAGATCGCATTGTCGTCTCGAACGGCCGCGCGGTCGCCGTCGAGGTCGCAGGAGGCGAGCGCTATACGGCGTCGCGGGCTGTGATCGCGAACCTGACGCCGGCTGCGTTGTGGGGACGGCTGCTCCCGCTCGAGTCCCTTCCGGCCGCCTTCCGCCGGGGCGTTGCGGCCTACCGGTATGCGCCGGGGACGTTGATGATCCACCTCGCGATGTCGGACCTGCCGCACTGGAGCGCCGGCAGACACGTGCGCGAGTACTCCTACGTCCACCTCGGCCCGTACCTCGACGACATGAGCCTCGCCTACCAGCAGGCCATGGCCGGCCTATTGCCCGAGCGGCCGACGCTGGTCGTGGGACAGCCCACGGCGATCGACCCAACCCGTGCTCCGGGCGGCAAGCACATCCTGTGGGTGCAGGTGCGGGTCCTGCCCGGACGCATCCGGGGCGACGCCGCCGGGCGGATCGGAGCGACTGACTGGGACGCCGCCAAGGAGTCGTACGCCGACCGCGTCCTCGAGTTGCTCGAGGGGTACGCCCCCGGCGTACGTGACCTCGTCCTCGGCCGCCACGTGATCTCGCCCGCGGATCTCGAGCGCGCGAACCCGAATCTCGTAGGGGGTGACCATCTCGGCGGCAGCATGCATCCCTCACAGCACTTCTTCCTGCGGCCTGTCGGGGGGTGGAGCCGATACCGCACGCCGGTCGACGCCCTCTACGTGTGCGGCGCGGGGACGTGGCCCGGCGCCGGAGTCGGCGCCGGATCCGGATACCTGCTCGGCAAACAGCTCCTCGCCCCCCGGCGACCGTGGCGGCGGGGCTGATGCGGACGGGCCGCACCTCCGGAACCCTCGGCATCGCCTATGACGATGCGGGCAGCGGGGAGCCCGCCCTCGTCATGCTTCCCGGCTGGTGCTCGAGCCGCGAGCGCTGGCGTGCTGCGGCGGGCATCTGCGCCACCCGGAGACGCGTGGTCGCGCTCGAGTGGCGCGGGCATGGCGACTCGGACCCCGCACCCGCGGACTTCGGCGCCGAGGAACTCGTCGAGGATGCGTCGTCCGTGATCGATGCCTGCGAGATCGAGACGTTCGTGCCCTGCTCGGCCTCGCACGCCGGCTGGGTTGCGATCGAGCTTCGCCGGCGCTACCCGGAGCGCGTCCCGGCGATCGTCCACAGCGACTGGCTGGTGACCCGTCCACCGCAGGCGTTCAGCTTTCTGATCTCGCAGCTCGTCTCGGGCGACTGGGCGGTGGCCCGGCAGTCTCTGTTCCGCATCTGGGCGGCCGGGGAGGAAAGCTCGGAGCTGGAGCGGACGCTGGCGGTGATGGCGGCACACGGCGAGGAGATGTGGCGCCGCGCCGGCCGGGCCATCCTCGCCGCCTATGCCCGCTCCGGCAGCCCGCTCGAGGCTCTCGCCGCGCTCGAGCCGGCGACGGCCGTGCTCCACCTCTACGGACAGCCGCAGCAGCCCGCCTACCTGGAGGAGCAGGAGCGCTTTGCCGACGCCCATCCCTGGTTCGCCGTGCGCAAGCTCGAGACGATGACCCACTTCTCGATGGTCGAGTCGCCCGAGCAGGTCGCCGAGGCGATCGAGCGCTTCCTCGCGTCCACGTAGCCGCGCGGTGTTCAGAGGTGCGTCGCGGCCGAACGCTCGGTCTCGATCCACGCCGGCCGCCGCAGGCCGAGGCGGCGCGCGGCCGCCGCCGGCAGGTGACCGACGGTTCGGTCACGCACGCCGCAGAGAACGGGGTTCGACAGCTGCGCGATCCGATAGTGCCGGCGGGCCCGGCGGAGGACGTCGTAGGCGACAGGCATGCGCCGCTCCTCGTAGCGACGCAGCGCAGAAACGAGGTCCGTTGCGCCGTCCATGACCTGGCCGAGTGCGACCGCGTCTTCGATTGCCTGGGCGCCTCCCTGCCCGAGATCGGGCGTCATCGGGTGCGCTGCATCGCCGAGGAGTGCGACCCGGCCGGTGCTCCAGCGGGGAAGCGGGTCGCGATCGCACAGGTCGGTCTGAAGAAGTCGCTCCTCCTCGGTCGCACGGAGCACGTCCTCGATCGGGTCGTGCCAGTTGAGGAACGTTTCGAGCAGCATCGTCCTGGCCTCGGCGGGCGCCATCTGGGTGCCGGGCGGGGCGTTGAGGGCCGCAAACCAGTACGTCCAGCCCTCGCCCAGGTTCTGCAAGCCAATGCGGCTGCCGTGGCCCCAGGTCTCCGTGATGTGGTCGGCGATCAGTGGATGTGTGTACCGGGCGATGCCGCGGAACGAGGTGGAGCCGCGATAGATGGGCTCGCCATCTCGGAAGAGCTGCGCGCGGACCGTCGAGCGAAGCCCGTCCGCGGCGATCACCGCGTCGGTCAGCTCACTTGAGCCGTCCTCGAACCGGGTCACGACTCCCGAGCCGTCCTGCTCGACGGCGACGCAGCGCCGGCCATACTGCACGGCCACGCAGAGGCGCAGGCGAAGAGCATCGTGCAGGTCGGCCCGGCGGATCACCCCGCCCTGCCACGGACCCTCACTCAGCTGCCGCCCGGAGCGCGTGAAAATCCTTCGCCCCGCCGCGGTATTGCCGGTCTCGCGGACATGATCCGCTGCGCCGAGGCGGCCGAGAGCGGCGAGGGCGTTCGGCCCCATCGCGATCCCGAGGCCTGCCGGCTCACCCGGCTGGGCGCGCTCGACCAAAACGACCTCATGATCGGCTTGCTCAAGTGCGACGCTGGCAGCGAGTCCCCCGATGCCCGCTCCGATGACGAGGAGTCTCATATCGGCGATCCTAGCGGCTCTGGGGTTCCTGAAAAGGTTTCCCAATGGCTATGGCTTCGCGACGATCATGACATTGACAGCTAATCCCGCGGGCCGCAGTCTTGTTGCGAGGCGAAGAACCGACCCGGCTCTGCCGGAGCATTGGAGGATTGATGAAGCTCAAGCTGATCGTGCTCGTATCGGTCGTCGCCGCGATGGCGACGGTCACGTCCAGCGCAGGCGGCGCGTCGAAGGTGGCTGACCCGACGCGAGGCAATCCCGCCAAGCCGGCCTGCGCGGGGAAGAAACTCAAGCTCGGGTTCGCGGCGCCGCTGCCGGATCCCAACTACGACCTGATCTACGGCATGATCGCCCGCGATGTGAAGAAGGCGGGTGGGACGAGCCAATTGACGCAGGCGAACCTGGACCCGAACAAGCAGATCGCCGACGTCCAGTCGATGGTGTCCGCCGGCGTCAACGTGCTCATCGTCGCGCCCGTCAACCCCCAGGCAATCCAGCCGGCGCTCAACGCGGCGCGTGCGAAGGGCGTCAAGATCGTCGCAACTGACATCTTCGTCGGAGGGCCTTACGCCACCAACGTCGCCACCAGCCCCTGGGACTCCGGCTTCCAGGCTGCCAGCTATCTCAAGCAGACCGTCGGCAACGGTGCCGTCGCCGCCATTCTGGCTCCGACGTTCGCCGGCGAGGTCATCGCCGCCCGGAACCGGGGGTTCCTTGCAGGGGCGAAGCAGTTCGGGTTGAACCTGGTCGCCCAGGACACCGCGACCGCGTTCTCGCCAGACGAGGGCGCCAAGATCCTAGGAACGTACAGAGTGAAGTTCGGCTCTTCGCTCAAGGGCGTTTGGATCTTCAACGACGTGCTCGCGCTCGCCGCCCCGGCGCTCGCGAACGGCGGCTTCAACCCCGCCATCGTGGGCGACAACGGCATCCCGCCCTTCGTCCAAATGATCCAGGGCGGCCAGGCTGCGGCGACCTGGAACCTGCATCCGGAGGCGATCGCCCACACGCTCGCCTGGGCCTCACACCGCGCGGTCTGCGGTTTGAAGATGCCTCGGAACATCTTCGTCCCGGTGACGAAGGTGGACAAGAGCAACGTCTCCCAGTGGGTGAGCTGGGACAAGCTGCCGGCGCTCCCGTTCACGGTCAAGCTGACGACGAAGCTACGCAAGACGACCGTCGGGCTCGGGAGCAACCCGTAAGCCGATGACCTCCGAGCCCGCTCTCCTCCGGGCGCGGGGGGTGACGAAGCGCTTCGGCGCCGTCCTCGCCCTTGCGGACGTCGATCTCGACGTCCGCAGGGGCGAGATCCTCGCTCTCGCCGGGGAGAACGGCTCAGGGAAGTCGACGCTCGCCCGCATCCTCGCCGGCGTGATCTCGCCGGAAGACGGCACGATCGAGATCGCCGGTGCCGAGTGCGCGCTCACGAGTCCCCGCGACGCCCTCGACCGAGGCATCGCCATCGTGACGCAAGAGCTCACCGCCGTGCCGCAACTGTCGGTCGCAGAGAACATCGTGCTGCCGAGCCTGCGGAGCCCTGCAGCCATCGTCGACCAGCGCCGGCTCGCGCGCCGCGCCGAGCCGTACCTGCAACTGGTCGGGCTCGACATTCCTCCGCTGCAGCCGTTCTCCACGCTGCCGCCGGGCCGACGCGAGCTCGTGGAGGTCGCCAAGGCGCTTGCGTCGGAGCCGCGGATCCTGATCCTCGACGAGGCGACCACGCGCCTCCCTGACGCCGAGCACCTCTTCCGGCTGGTCGAGCGGCTCTGCGAGAGCGGGGTTGCCGTCATCTTCATCACGCAGCGGCTGCGGGAGATCCTCCGGCTCGCCCATCGCGCTGTCGTCCTACGTGACGGTAGGGTCGTCGGCGAGCTCTCCAGGGACGAGCTCGACGAAGACCGACTGACGAAGCTGATGGTCGGCCGTGACCTCGGTGGCTTCTTCCACAAGATCGACGGAGCCGTCTCCGGCGACGTCGTCCTCGAGGTGGGTGGAGTCGTCACCGACCGCTCTCCTGCGCCCGTAAACATCGACGTCCACGCGGGCGAGATCGTCGGCCTGGCAGGGCTCGTCGGCTCCGGGCGGACGGAGCTTCTCGAGACGATCGCCGGAGCGCGCCGCCGGCACGCGGGTGACGTCCGCGTGGCCGGGCGGCATGTTCGCGCGGCATCGGTGTCTGCCGCCATTCGGGCCGGCATCGCGCTCGTGCCGGAGGATCGGCGGCAGCAGGGCCTCGTGCACGGGGCATCCGTCTCGGAGAACATCGCGATGGCGCGCTGGCATGCCCTCTCTTTCCGTCACGCCGGTCCCGAGCGTGCCCGGGCGCGAGAGGCCGTTCGCCGCTTCGAGATCCGATGCGCCGGTGTCGACGCAGACGTGGCCACGCTGTCGGGCGGCAACCAGCAGAAGGTCGTGTTCGCTCGCTGCATCTCCCACGCCCCGAGGGTGCTTCTGCTCGACGAGCCGACCCGTGGAGTTGACGTGGGCGCTCGCGAGGAGATCTACCGCCTCGTCGGCGAGCTCGTCGCGGGTGGCGCGGGAGTCCTCCTCGCCTCGTCTGACCTCCCTGAGCTCCTGGGCCTCGCTGACCGGATCATCGTGCTCTGCGAGGGAGCGGTGGCCGGGCATCTTTCGCGCGCCGAGGCGACAGAGGAGCGGATCGTCAGGCTCGCCGCAGGAGGCGTTCCGCCCGCCCTCGGGGAGGTCGCATGACGGCCACCCCCGGGCCGGAGCCGGCCGACGCGCCGACAATTGCACCTGCCGCCCGTCGGTCGTCGCGCGCGGCGCACGCAGTGCGGCGCGTCGCGGCGCAGTACAGCGGCGTCGGGATCGTCTTGATCGTCCTCGTGACCTACCTCGCGATCACGCAGCAGAACTTCGCCACCTGGGACAACGTGAGCATCATCCTGCAGCAGCAGGCTGTACTCCTCGTCGTGGCGGTTGGGCTGACCTTCGTGATGATCGTCGGCGGTCTCGACCTTTCGATGGGCGGCGTGCTGGCGCTCGCGGGCGTGCTCACCTGGAAGTTCCTCGAGTGGGGCGTCCCGGTTCCGCTCACGGTAGTGCTCGTCACAGGGACGGGGTTCCTGCTCGGCGCCCTCGTCAACGGGATGCTCATCGCTCGCCTGCGACTGTCGTTTCTCGTCGTCACGCTCGGCACCGGAGGCGCGTTTACCGCCCTCGCGCTCCTGATCACGAACGGGCAGACCCAGTCCCTGCTCAGCGTCACAGGCCTCACTGTGATCGGCACGAGCGGGATCGGCTCCCTGCCCTGGATTGTCGTCATCTCGCTCGGACTGCTCGTCGTCAGCGCGCTCGTGCTCCGATACACGGGGTTCGGCCGCATGATCTATGCCACGGGAGGGAACGAGGAGGCGGCGCGCCTCGCTGGTATCGACGTCGCGACCGTGAGGACCGTGGTCTACGGCATTGCAGCCTGCCTCGCCTCCGTGGCCGGCGTACTGCAGGCAGCACATCTCGCCTCGGCCGATCCGCAGGCGGGTCAGTTCGTCGTGCTCGAGGCTGCCGCGGCCGTCCTGATCGGCGGCACCAGCTTCATGGGCGGGAGCGGCACGATGCTAGGCACCTTTCTCGGCGTCCTCTTCCTCGGCGTCCTCTCGAACGGCCTCACCCGTCTCGACATCTCCGCCTACTGGAACGGGTTCATCACCGGAGCCGTACTCGTGTTCGCGCTATTGATCGACCGGCTCCGCTTCAGGGGTGTTAGGTGACCCCGGAATGGATGCGCGCACACCGCTGGGCGGTCGTGGCCGAGCACATCCGCTGTGAGTGCACGGCACCGACATCGACGGCGCCGTGGCGGCCTTCTCGGATGGGCAGGCGACCTACGACGTCGTTCCACTCGCATTCGTCAATCCGGTCGGGCAGGACCTGACGCACCCGACCCCTGAGTCGGTCCACGCCCACCTGACCGAGCTCACCACGGCCTTCCCGGATCTCGAGCTCGTTCCCGAGCGGGTCCACCACTCCGACGACGCCGTGATCGTGGAAGGCCGCTCGGTCGGAACCCATCGAGGAGCGTTCCTGGGGCTTCCCGCGACGGGCGCGCGGATGGACGTGCGGGCATGCGTCATCTATCGCTTCGAGGGGGAGCGCATGGTGAACGAGACGATCTACTTCGATCTCGCGACGCAGCTGCGCCAGCTCGGCGAGCGCACGATGACGCTCTAGTCTAGTACCGCAATCCATCGGTAATGGGTTAGCGACGAACGATCAATTGACAGCTATGGGCTGTGCCACGATCATCGCCCTTGTCCTCCCGTGATCCGGGCATCGATTCCAGGGGAAGTTGCGCACATGGGCCTTGCAGACTTGAAGGGATACTCCGTTCCGCTCTCACCGGGCGGGACAGCGCAGACCGTCGGCGGCACGCCGTGGAACTTCGGCGTCGACATTCTCGCGGTCCAGTACCGCACTGACCCGGTCGAAATCGCCAAGCTTCTGCCCGAGCCGCTCGAGCCCTCGAAGGAGGAGCCCGACGTCGCCTACGTCTGGTTCGGCGATTGGCAGGGGCTGTGGAGCGGGCACGACGACATGCTCGCGGTCAACCCCGAGCGCTCCCTCTACACCGAGTGCCTGATCGGCGTGCGCTGCAGCTACAACGGCGTCGAGGGTCAGCGCGTCGTCTACATCTGGGTCGACAAGGATTTCAGCATGACGCGCGGCTGGTTCATGGGCTTCCCGAAGAAGATCGGCACCGTCGCCATGGGCACGACCAATCGGCATCTGCACGCGCTCAACCCCGCGATGCAGCCCTGCGGCCCTGGATCCTCCTACGGCGCGATCTGTGAGTCGCACGGCGAGCGCCTCGTCACCGCGCGGATCGATGTCAAGACGGCGATCACGCCGGCGGACCTCCCAAAGCCCTTCGGCACGGACCTCTTCCACACGCTGCATTTCCCGAGCGCCGACGTGAACGGCACCGACAAGCCGCTCCTGCACCAGCTCGTGCAGACCGTTTCTAGCAACCTTTCGTTCGGGGAGCTCTGGGCGGGGGACGGGGAGCTCACGTATCACGAGTCGCTGTTCGAGGAGCACACGGCCATTGCGCCGCATGAGATCCTCGGTGCCTACATCATCCCGGTCGGCTTCCGCATCGAGGGCACGAAGCTGATTCACACGTACTAGGGCAGACGGGAGGCACGATGGCGTTCCCCTGGAAATCGTTCCGCGACTGGGTGGCAGACGAAGAGGCGGCGGAGAACGTCTTCCGCTTCCAGGTGCCGATAAAGGCGGGGGACCCGGACTCCATCGTCGACGCCGTACCGGCTGACCTGCGCGAGGAGCAACTGCGGGTCATCAACTGCGCGGGCGCGAACGGGAAGCAGATGGAGACGGAGCTCCGAGCGGCCTGCCGCTACCTGCACACGCTCCCGAACAACCCGATCGGGATCGTGGAGAAGCCGGTGAACAACCGGCCGGATATCCCCGTTGTGATCAATCCCTGGGCGACGCGAGAGCGGATGCTGCGCCTGTCCGGCGTTGCATCCAAGAACGAGCTCTGCCACAAGCTGGCGACGCTGAAGACAAGCCTTATCCCGCCGGTGACGGTCGCCCGCGAGGATGCTCCGTGCAAAGAGGTCGTGATCGGCCCCGATGAGGTGAATATCTACGAGCAACTGCCGCGCAACTGGGTCGAGTTCGAGACCGTGCCGTGGAGCCCCTGCGGCGGCGGCAGCTTCATCATCCACGATCCGGACACGAACACGCATGACCTCGGAATCTGGCGCGGCGGCTTCTTCGAGTGGGACGACGGCGACCCGACGCGCCCGCTGCCGGAGGAGCGCCGTCGCAATCACATGTGTGTTGCGATGATCTACGACGGCCCGATCGCGAGTGACGGCGGCACCTACTACCGCGAGAAGTTTCGCCGGTTCGACAAGCCGATGCCGGCTGCGTACGCGATGTGCCCTCAGCCCACGATCGCGGCCGTGTCGGCGGTGCGCAGCGGGCTCGTCTGGCCGAAGGACGGGGCGGACGAATACGCCGTCGTGGGCGGCTGGGACGGTCAGCCTGTCGAGCTCGTCGAGGCGGAGACGATCCCGGGCCTGATGGTCCCCGCGAACGCGGAGTTCGTGATCGAGGGCGAGTTCCTGCCGGAGGACTACATGGTTCCGAAGTACGCGGAGGGCGTCTATCAAGGACACCTGCTCGGCAACCATCTCATGCCGGTGTTCAAAATCAACTGCATCACTCACCGGCGCGACCCGATGTGGATGACAACCTGGTCGGCAAGCGGCTTCAACCATGAGGGGCCGCACACGGCGTTCGCCGATCTCTTCTTCGAGTGCGAGGCGATCAACTACCTGCGTGCGAACGACTACAAGGTTAAGGATGTCGTCTCGTACGACCTCGAGACGATCATCGTTCAGACCGAGGTTGATGGCCTGGAGAAATCGCCGCACTACGGCAAGCAGATCCTGAGCGCCATATACGCGTGCCCGCACGGCTACATCGGGAACGGCAGCAAGTACTACATCGCGGTAGGACCGGATATCGATCCGTACAACCTGCGCGACGTGATGTGGGCTCTCGGCACTCGCGCCCAGCCCGTGCGCGACTCGATCGTGATTCAGGATGGCCTGTGCGCATGGGGTGATCCGTCCGGGATTGCTGGCCCGCTCGGCTGGCGAGCCTACGGGCAACAGGTGATGATCGATGCGCTGATCAAGGTGCCGGAGCACCGAACGGAGTGGGAACCGCGTACCGAGCCGAGGCAGTGGGAGATCGATGCGATCGATCGGATCCGCGCCAAGGTCGGGCACTAGAACGATGATCATCAACCCGTCTCTACTGAAGGAGAATCCGTGAGCGGCATGTCCGACAGAAAGGCCTGGGCTCGCGAGCATTTGCGAGGCATCGAAAACTGCACGTTCCCGTCATTCGATCCGACCCTCAAGGAGCTCGACGAAGACGGCATCCGCCTCGACGTCCGCCAGGCGATCAGCCACGGCTTTAAGGGAACCCTGGTCGCCACCGAAACAGGCCTCTCGATGGGCGAATCGAAGCGGTTCCTCGAGATTGTCGTGGACGAGGCAGGGAACGATCTACTTGTCGGCGTCACGCTCATTCTCGACTCGATCGAAGCGAACATCGAGCTCGCCCAGCATGCGGCGAAGGTCGGCGCGCAGCACGCGCTCCTTGGCTACCCGTTCAATTTCTACCCCTCGAGCGCCGACGAGGTGTACGAGGTCAGCCGCCAGGTCTGCGAATCAGCAGACATCGACTTCATTCTCTATCCGAGTCACAAGTTCAACTTCGGTCGCTTCCATCCGAGTGGTTTCCCCTTCGACGTCCTCGAGCGCCTAGCCGACGACCTCGACAACGTCGTCGGCGCCAAGCTCGGCATCCTCGAGCCGGGCTTCATCCACGAGGCGTTCACGCGCCTCGGGGACAAGGTCGTGATCCAGTTCCCCTGGGAGCGTTGGTGGCCGATGCTGGCGGCAAAATGGGGGCTGCAGTACGGCGGTGCGGGGGCGTATGAGCTGTTCCAGTCGCCGGAGGCACCGCGCCTGACCGACTACTTCCAGTTGCTGCTCGAGGGGCGGGTCGACGAGGCGATGGATGCCTACTGGAAGCTCACTCCAGTCCGACTCGTGTTCGAGAAACAGTTCATGCCGACCCAGATGATCGGTACCTACCATTGGCCGCAGCAGAAGTACTACCAGTGGCTGACGGGTGGAAACGGTGGCTTCACGCGGCAACCCGTGATGAAGATGGTGCAGTACGAGATGGACGAAGCGCGAGGTGTCCTACGGGCGATCGGCGTGCAGCCGAGCGAGAATGACGAGGAGTTCTTCGTCGGCCGTGTCAACGCCGCCAAGGCCGCGGCGTTGGCAGGGTCGCCAGCGGGCGGCTGACGGCGGAAAGCCCTCGCCATCAATGCCGATCGAACGCGACGAGTTCTGCGCCATCATGAGCGCCTTCCCGACCGGGGTGGCGATCGTGACGACGCTGGACGAGCACGGAGTGCCACGGGGCCTGACGACGAACGCCGTCGCGAGCGTGTCGGCTGATCCGCCCATCCTGATGGTGTGCGTTGAAACGACCTCGAGGACTCTTCCCGCCCTGCTCCACGCCAAACGCTTCGTGGTCAACTTCATGCGGGACGACTGCGCCGAGCTCTGCAGTCGATTTGCATCGAAGACGGAGGACAAGTTCGCCGCTGTCGCCTGGACGCCTGGTTCCGGCGGCCTCCCTATCCTGCACGAGGGCGCAGTGGCCCATGCGGAGTGCACCACCGGCGCCGAGCTGCAAGTGGGTGACCACGTCATCCTGACGGGGCTTGTCGAGGGCGGCTCGCCGCCAGGGCCGGACGACGTGCCGATCGTCTGGTTCAGAAAAGGGTTCTCGAGTGCGCCCTCGCCCGTGAGCGCGCGCTCCGATGCGGCGTGAAGAAGGCGTTTCCTCACCTGTTCGAACCGCTCGTCATCCGCGGTGTCGTGCTCCCGAACCGAATCGTGTTTCTGCCCCACGTCACGTTCTTCGCGGAAAGGCAGGAACCTTCGGAGCGACATCGGCACTACTACGAGGAGCGGGCGCGTGGCGGTGTCGGCATGATCGTGACCGAAAGCCAGATCGTCCACCGAACCGGTGGGCACGGCAAGTGCGTAGACGCGAGCAGCCGTGAGGCGATGCTGGCCTGGCATGACACGATCGAGGCAGTCACGGCCCATGGCACGAGGATCTTTGCCCAGCTGACCCACCACGGCGTCGAGGCATTCAGCGCCGACACGATGTCGCCACTCTGGGCTCCCTCCGCGGTACCGAGCCCGGTCGTGCGCGAGATCCCGAAGCCGATGTCGCTCGCGGAGATCCGGGAGGCGCAGGGAGCCTACCGGCAGGCTGCGGCCCACGCCATCGAAGCCGGATTCGAGGGTATCGAGCTCAAGGTGGGGCACGACGGCCTCCTTCGCGCATTCCTCTCCCCGTACTTCAACAGGCGCGAGGATGAGTATGGAACTGCCTCCCCCGAGAACCGCATGCGCTTTGTGGTCGAGACTCTGACCGCCGTACGGGAGGAAATCGGCGACGCACCACTCGGGATCCGCTTCTGCCTGGACGAGAGGTTCCCGGGCGGATACGGCCTCGACGAAGGGGTTGCAATTGCGGCCGAACTCGCCGCAACCGGGCTCGTGGACTACCTCTCTGCCGACATGGGAACGTGGATGAGCGTTCATGCTCAGGTGCCACCGATGTCGGTTCCCGAGGGGTACGCCGATGCGGCGACGGCGGCGGCGAGACGCGCAACTGGCCTGCCGACGGTTGCATTCGGACGCATCGTCGCCCCCGGACACGCCGAGCACCTCCTCGCCTCGGGTGGGGCCGACCTGATCGGGATGGCGCGTCAGCTGCTGACGGATCCGGACTGGGTGTTGAAGGTGGCAGAAGGACGAGTCGAGGACATCCGCGCCTGCGTTCACTGCAACCAGGAATGCGTTGGCCGCCTCGTTCGGGAGCTGCCAATCTCGTGCGTGCACAACCCGGCTGCGGGGCGTGAGGAGTCGCTCGGAACGAGAACGCTACACCCCGCCCGCACGGTGCGACGAGTCGTCGTGGTCGGCGGCGGCCCGGCGGGGATGAAGGCGGCAGAGGTCGCGTCTATGCGTGGGCATGACGTCGTGCTCCTCGAGCGCCACGGCGCCCTCGGCGGTCAGGTCGCGCGGGCCGCGTCGGCGCCCGGGCACGAGGAGTGGGGGGAGATCGCGTATCACCTCGCAGGGCGCCTCGAAAGGCTCGCTATCGATGTCCGCCTCGGCGTGGCGGCGACCGCCGAGCTCGTTGTCGCCGAGGGTCCCGACGCCGTGATCCTCGCGACTGGAGCGCTCCCCGGCCCACCCCCGTTCGCCGTCGAGGACGCTGCCCGCGTGATCGACGAGTTCGAGGCTCTCGCCGGACCGGCGCCGATGAACGAGCACGTCGTGGTCGTCGACTTCGGCGTCCGTGCGGAGGCTTCGGCCGTCGTCGAGACACTCGTCTCGCGCGGCAACGAGGTGACGTGGGTCGCATCGACCCCCGCTGTCGGAATGGAGCTCGACCCTGCAACGCTGCCGCGGCTGCTCGCCCGTCTTGCGCAGCACGAAGTGAGGCGCGTGCCCGAGTCCGTTGTGACGAGGGTCGCGGCAGGGCTGGTCGACCTCGTCAACGTCTTCGACGGAACGCAGTCGACCATCACGGGCGTCGGCTCCGTCGTTGTTGTCGGGAACAAGGTGTCGGAGTCGGCGCTCTCACTCGAGCTCGAGCCAGTGGTGTCAAGGCTGCAGAGCATCGGCGACTGCATTGCGCCGCGCCACGTCGCGATCGCGATCTACGAAGGTGAGCTGGCCGGGAGGGCTGCATGAGCAACAATTCCCAACTCGTCGCGCCCGAAGCGCCGCCTCGGCTCGGTCGGCCCGGCTTCCTCGTGGCCGCGGGGCTCGCGCTTCGCGCGGCGGACACGCAGAGGGGGGCGCACGGCGGAACGTCAGTCAAGCCGCTCCCGGACGACTCGAGCTGCATCTCGCAGGCCGTGCCGCCGAAGCGGATTCTCGCCGTGCTCCCGGCTGCCGCCCTCCCCTGCATGTCCGCCGCGGATCTGGCAACCGTGTGGTGGGACGCCACCCACTTCCGAACCTGGGCCGAGCGTACGAAGTGGCGCTGGGACACGGGGGAGCAGTGGACGTGAGCAAGGTGCGTGTGAGGCCATGATCGACCTCACGCCGACCGAGGAACAGCAGGCCCTCCGGGAAATGGCGAGCTCCTTCGCGACGCGCGAGCTCGCCCCTGCGGTCGAGCGGGTGTACGCCGGCGACGGCCATGCGCTCGAGCCCTGGCCGCTCCTCCGCGAGGTCGTTGCGAAGGGGTGTGAGCTGGGGTTCGTCTCGCTGCTCGTGCCCGAGGCAGAGGGTGGGGGCGGCGGTACCTGCCTCGACGCCGCGATCCTCCTCGAGGAACTGGGTGCCGTCGACGTCGCTGCCGCCTCGAGCTACTTCAGTCTCAGCGCGACAATGGCTCAGCTGATCGCCCGGGCCGGGACAACGGAGCAGAAGCGACGTTGGCTCCCGCCTGTGAACGCGGGCAAGCCGGTGCTCTTCAGCGGGGCGCTGAGCGAGCCGGATCGCGCGGGCTCTGATCTGTTCTCCCCGCAGGCGGATCCGACAATCGGGGTTCAGACAGTGGCTCGTCAGGCAGCGGACGGCTTCGCCGTCAGCGGGACGAAGTCCGCGTTCGTCACGAACGCGGGGATCGCCGATGCCTACTTCGTGATGGCTCGGACGCGGTTCGACGCGCCTCCCGCGCAGTCGCTGACCATGCTCTACGTTCCCGCCGACGCGGCCGGCCTGTCGGTCGGTTCGCGAACGATGCTCTCTGGATGGCGCACCTCCCACCACGCCGAGTTGGTGCTCGACGACGTGCAGGTCCCGGCTGAGGATGTGATCGGCAACGTGGGTGAGGCTGGGCTTGTTTTTGCCTCGGCACCCGAGATCTCGATCGGTCTCGCTGCCTGCTTCGTGGGCCTCGCACGCGCGGCCTACGAGCTTGCCGCCGACTACGCGGACGAGCGCGTGAGCTGGGGGGTTCCGATCTCGCAACATCAAACGGTGGCGCAGCGGCTGGCGGAGATGGCGATCGATGTCCAGGCAGCGCGGTTGATGGTCTGGGACGCCGCGATCGCTGCCGATGCCGACCCGATGCTGGCTGCGACACGCAAGGCCCCTGCGGCGAAGGTGTTCGCTGTCGATGCCGCGATCCGCACCGCCCAGCGGGCCGTCAAGACGCTCGGGGCGTACGGCGTCACGACTGAGTATCGAGCAGCCCGCTACCTGAATGACGCCTGGGTGGGCTGGTCGTGTGATTTCACGCGCGACCTGTTGCTGCTCGGGATGGCACGAGGCTAACGACGTCGATATACCGGGGACAGGAAGTCGGGGCGGGATCGCTTTTGTCTCGAAGCTCATCCAGACCGTCGGCGGCGCGGCCGCGAAGGACAAGCCGGCGGAGTATGCAGTGTGGGCCGCGAGCGACCTCGACGGGACACTCGTCCGCCCGCCACGGATCGCCAAGGGCGCCGCGACCGGGAACATCGAGCACCACGCGAGCACGTCGTGCAAGAAGACGCCGATCACGCGTGCCGACCTCGCCGCCTTCATCGTGCAGGTTCTCGAGCACCGTCTCTACGTGCGCGACGCTCCCCTCGTCGCAACCGCGAAGGACTAGAGGCCCCGCCGGGCGCCGGTTGGAAGCGCCACTACGTGAGGCTAGCCGCTCGGAACGGGGCAATCTCGACCGGCCGGATCGCGGGATGCAGCCCGACCCGCAGAAGGGAGAAGAAGAGGAAGAACTCGCCGAGCAGGTCCGTCACCCCCGCGGCGACGAGCGCCGCCTCGCTGCCTGTGATGAGCGAGACCACGACGAGGGCGAGCGTCCCCGCGATCCCGATCCCTATGGCAACGACGAGGAAGAGGGGGGCCACCGACCCCTGGGTGAGCAGCGAAGCGGAGACACGCGGAGCACCGGCCTTCCCTCGTGAGGATGCGAGCACGGCGGCGATGAGCACGACGTTGAGCAGGAGCAGGCCGACCTGGAGCCATTCCAGCCAGTCGTTCGTCGGCTCGTTCGTGAGTGCCTCGAGGACGAGAGTCATCGTCGAACCGCCGAGCAGCGCGTACGAGAGGCCCACCGCGGGCATCAGGAGCGTGTTCCATAGCGGGATGCCGCGGCACGCCCGCAAGACGAACCCGTCGTAGACCATGATCACGAGCGCTGCAGCGAGCGCCACCCAGCCAAAGCCGCGTGACACGCCGGGAGAGACGAACGAGCCCTCCGGGAAGCCGGCGATGTACACGACGCCGCACCCGAGGAACACGAACATCGCGATCACGCCGCGCGAGATCCACGACGTGCGCCACTTGCGGATCGCCATCGGGAAGCGCATCGGCTTGCCGAGGAAGAGCATGTGGGCTGCTCCCTTCAGCACCCCGACGATGACGAGGGCGACGACTGCGCCGGTGTGAAACCCGGTCAGGAACGAGATGGAGTAGAGGCCGGCGCCGACCGTGCCGAAGAAAAATGCAGCCGCGATCAGCCACGCCCACTCGGTCTGCAGCTGGTAGCCGATCAGGAAGTCTGTCGAGCTGACGAGCGGCGCGCGGTCACGTTTCATCGCAGGTGCCTCCACCGTGCTGGCGCGCCCATGTCAGCGGCCCTGCACGTAGTAGACGGACGGGTTGGTTCCGAGCTCCTCGAGCGGTTGCTTCCCGTTGCGCTCCCGGATCAGGGTGCTCGGCTTGCTCTCCGGGTCCTCGAGGTCACCGAAGATCCGCGCCTCGGTCGGGCACGTGACGACGCAGGCCGGCTCGAGACCGTCGTCGACGCGGTGCGCGCAGAAGGTGCACTTGGTGACCGTGCCTTCCGTGAACGCACTCCATTTCGCGTCCTCGAACGCTGTGCGCTCGCCGTGGTAGCCGGCTTCGAGCACGCCCTTGCGCAGGAAGAACCGGTTCGCGTAGGGGCACGCCATCATGCAGAAGCGGCAGCCGATGCACTTGTCCTGGTCGACGAGGACGATGCCGTCCTCGCGCTGGTAGCTGGCGCCCGTGGGGCAGACAGTGACGCAGGGAGCATCCTCGCAGTGATTACAGAGGACGGGCACATAGGTGGTCTTCACCTCGGGGTAGGTTCCGGACTCCTCCGTGTAGACGCGTGCCCAGTAGTGATCCGGCGGCGTGCCGTTCTCGATCTTGCAGGCGACCGTGCAGGCGTTGCACCCTACGCAGCGGTCGAGGTCGATCACCATGCCCCAGCGCGTCATGCCGCCACCTCCTTCGTCGGCTTCTCGATCCGGACGCGGGCGACCGACTCGAGCGCGCCGCTGAAGTTATCGGTGTACTCGAGCTCCGCCGGCAGGAGCGTGTTGAAGTGCGTGCACTTGCGCCCCTTGCCACCGTTTCGGCCGCCGAGCGCATTCGAGACGGCGACGACGTCGGGGTGGATGCCCTCGCTGAGGGCGACGTCGCCCTCGACCCGCCCGAAGCGGGAGACGACCTCGATCGGGTCGCCGTCCGCGAGGCCGAGTGCAGCCGCCGTCCTAGGGTTGAGGAGCACGCCTCGCGTCTGGGCGGCGCCGGCGGTGATCCGCTCGATCATCGGGATCGACATGTTCTCCGCGAAGTTGGTCTCGGCCGTCTTGAACGTGATCGCGTAGAGCGGGTAATCCGGCTGCTCGCCGTGAATTGGACCGTTGTGCCACGATGGGAGCGGGACGTAGTTCGAGGTGTCCCACGCGTAGCCCGTTTCCTCGAACTGCTCGCGCAACCGGTCACCTGCGACCTTGATCACCTCGTAATAGAATGGGATTCGAAGGCCGTCGTAGGGGAGATATGCCTCTGCTGGAGTCTTCTCCCGCACCATGTGCCCGTGCTCCCGGAACCATTCGAGGCCGTGCTCGTCGTCGTAGCAGGCGCGGCAGAAGCGGTCCATGATCTCGTCGTTTGTGTAGGTGCGGTCGGGCGCAAGCGCGAGCTCCTCGCGCTCTCCGAGCCCGAGCAAGAACGTCAGGAAGCCATTCCAGACGTCGAGGAAGCCGCAGCGCTCCGCGATCTCGATCAGGATCTCCGTGGCGTCCCGCGTGTCGTGCAGCGGCTCGATCACGGCCTGGCGGAGAACGAGCCCGCGTACGGCTGGCGGCTCGCACATGAAGGCGACTGTCGACTCCAGGTAGGTGTGGTCCGGGAGGATGAGGTCGGCCCACTCCGTCGTCTCGTTCACGACGACGTCGATCGAGATGACGTAGTCGAACGTCGCAATCGCCTGCCGTACCTTCTCCTGCGCCGGCATGTTCCAGACCGGGTTCGAGTGGTAGGTGAGGAGCACCTCGGGCGTGTAGTCGAGCTGGTAGCGCTCCGGGTTCAGGACTGCGTCAACGGCGATGTGCCCCGCGTCCATGCCGAGGGGGAACCACTCCATCATCTGCAGGCTGTCGGCCGGGAACTTGAACGGGACGGGTGGGTGCAGGATGTGCGCCTGCGGCTTCAGCATCCCGTGCTCATCGGGCTCGATGAAGAAGCCGCGGATGTCGAGCGGGACGCCGAGATGACCGCCGGGCACGTCGATGTTCCCGAGTAGCGTGTTCACCATCTTCAGTGCCATCGAGTCCTCGCCGCCGCCCTGGTGGGCGATCGCGCCACGGTAGTAGTTCACCGCGGCGGGGCGGAAGGGATACGTCTTCCCGTCGAGCTCGATCGTCTCGCCGATGCAGGCCGCCTCGCCCAGCTCGTGCGCGAGCCGTCGCATCGTCGTCGCCGGAACGGTGCAGACCTCCTCCATTCGCTCCGGGGCGTGGTCGGCAAGGATGTCCAGGAACAGCTGGAAGCCGGTCGCGCACTCCAAGCCGCCGACGTCGTAGCGCCCCTCGAGCACGATCTCGCCCGGGTCGGGAGCATCCCAGGCCCGAACGGCACCGAGGGTGCCGTCGAAGACGAGCGCCTTGCCGTCGGTGTCGAGCGCGTAGTGGCCGTCAGGCCCGACGAGGTACGGCGCGTTCGTTCGATCGCGGAGGAACTCCCGGTCGTAGAGGCCGTGCTCGAAGACGAGGCTGTGCATGAGCCCGAGGATGAAGGCGCGGTCTGTGCCGGGCCTGATCGGCACCCATTCGTCGGCCTTCGCCGCGGCCGGTGACATGCGCGGTTCGACCGTGACGACGCGCATGCCGCGCATGCGTGCGTCCGCCATGCGCAGGGCCGAGCCCGACAGGTGGAGGTGGCTCGAGAACCCATCTCCTGAGCCGATCTGGAGCCAGTAATTGCAGTAGCGGTAGTCGTTGACGACGGCGAAGCTCGTATCGGTGATGCCGTTGATCGGGTGGTAGGCCGCACCGCAGTACTGGCCGACGGTGCTGAAGAAGTGCGGCGAGCCGAACGCGGCCGGCCAGGCCCAGTTGAAGATGCGCTGGAAGTCTCCGCTGGCGACAAGCAGCTTACGGGGGTCGGACTCGCGGATCGGCTTCAGCTTCTCCGTTACGAGATCCATCGCCTCGTCCCAGCCGATCTCCTTCCAGCCGGGGTCGACGCCCGGGCCCTTCTCCGGGTTCGTGCGGACCATGGGCGCCTTGACCCGGCGCGGGTCGTAGAGTCGCAGCATCCCGACGTTGCCCTTCGGGCAGAGCTTGCCCATGTTGTCGGGGTTCGACGGGTCGCCCTCGATCTTCGTCACGACGCCGTTCTCGATGCGTACGAGGATCCCGCATCCGTGTAGGCACATCTTGCAGGCGCTCGGAACCCAACGATCCGAGGCGGTCGTGCTGCGTTCCTCCGTACGTGTCGCCACCCGGGCCTCCCTGGCTGTCGGATCTGTCAATTCTGAGTCGAGTTCGACCGGGCGCCATCAGCGGGAAATACGGATTAGCCATCGCTTCCTAACCCATAACCAAAGGTAGAGGTAGAGACTATTGCCCGGCAATAGGGGTTAGGTATAGGGTGCGCGCATGGACAGGCCCTGGCTCGACGCGGCAGGACTCCGGATCGAGGCGGTGACCGGCGATCCGAACGCCGCACCCGCGCTCACTGGCGAGGACATCGTCGGGATCCTCGAGCTCGCCCGGGTCGCTGCCCACGAGAGCGGCGACCGAACCAACGCGCCTCTTGCGGCGTATCTCGTGGGCGTCGCCCACGGCCGCGATCCCGAGCGTAGCCTCGTGGACCTGCTCGTCGCCGCAGCCGGCGGCGCGGACGACTGACCCCACGCCACACGACCCCGGCGGCGAACGCCGTTTCGATTCCCGCGACCGAGAAGAGCTGCCGCAGCGACGGTCTTGCTGCCGGCCTGGCCGGCGATCACCCGCTCGGAAAGGAGCACCCGCATGAGCACAACCGCAACAACCATCCGTCACTCGCAGCTCTTCGTCGGAGGCGAGTGGGTCGCCGCTGCGAGCGGCGCGACCTTCGACGTGCAGGAGCCGTTCTCGGGCGAGACTGCGGTTCGCGCCGCTGCCGGAGGGCGCGCCGACGCGGAGCGCGCCATCGGAGCGGCGGCAGAGGCGTTCCCGACTTGGGCTGCGACGCCGCCCGTCGTGCGGCAATCGATCTTCCTGAAGGCGGCCGATATCCTCGAAAGCCGCCGCGAGGAGGTGGTCGGGCTGCTGGCGCGCGAGACCGGCTGCACCTTCGGCTTCGGCATGTTCCAGAACATCTTCACACCCGGCCTGCTGCGACAGGCGGCTGCCGCCGCGTACGCTCCCGTGGGCGAGATCATCCCGTCGGACATCCCCGGCAACATGGCGATGGGGCTGCGCCAGCCGGTCGGAGTCGTCGGCGCGATCGCCCCGTGGAACGCCGCCCTGATTCTGTCGCTGCGATCGATCACGGCGCCGCTGGCGCTCGGCAACACCGTCGTACTGAAGCCGTCAGAATGGTCGCCCGTAACCGGCGGCACCCTGTGGGGCGAGATCTTCGCCGAGGCGGGCCTCCCGGCGGGGGTGCTCAACATCGTCACGCACGCCCCGGGGGAGGCGGCTGCCGTCGGCGACGCGCTCGTTGAGCACCCGGCGGTGCGGCGACTCAACTTCACAGGCTCGACTGCAACGGGGCGGAGGCTCGCCGAGGCGTGTGGACGCCATCTCAAGCGCGTCGTCCTCGAGCTCGGCGGCTCGAACCCGCTGGTCGTGCTCGCCGACGCCGACCTCGACTACGCGGTCGACGCTGCGGCCTTCGGGTGCTTCCTGCATCAGGGTCAGATCTGCATGTCCGCTCGCAGGATCATCGTGGAGCGGCCGATCGCAGCAGCCTTCACGGAGAAGCTGGTGGCGAAGACGGCGACGCTCAAGGTCGGCGACCCGACCGAGCACGATACGATCATCGGCCCGCTCATCAACGGCCAGGCGCTCTCGACGGTCGCCGCGCGCGTCCAGGACGCCGTCGACCGCGGGGCGACGGTGCTGGTCGGGGGAAGCGCCGAGGGGCCGTGCTACCAGCCGACGCTCGTCACGGACGTACCGGACGACGCGTCGTTCTCGTGCGAGGAGACGTTCGGGCCGGTCGCCTCGATCGAGATCGTGGACGACGCCGATGCCGCCGTCGCGCGGGCGAACGCGACCGGCTACGGGCTGTCCGCAGGGATCATCACCTCCGATCTCGACCGCGGCATGTCGATCGCCCGGCTGATCGAGTCCGGCATCGTCCACGTCAACGACCAGCCGGTCGGCGACGAGCCGCAGATGCCGTTCGGCGGCACCAAGGACTCGGGCTGGGGGCGCTTCGGCGGCCGCGCGGCAATGGAGGAGTTCACCGAGCTGCGCTGGGTGACAGTCCAGAGCGGGACGCGCCACTTCCCGTTCTAGCCGGGACGCAGACGACGATGACGGCAGCGGGCGTGATCAGCGCGGAGGAGGCGGTGTCGCGGGTGCGGAGCGGCGATACCGTGATGGTGGGCGGCTTCGGGCTCGTCGGCGCGCCCCTGACGCTGATCGACGCCCTCGTCGATCACTCCGACGCCACGGATCTGACGATCGTGTCGAACAACATTGGCGAGCCCGGGAAGGGCCTCGGCAGGCTCCTCCGCCAGGGCCGCATCTGCCGTGGCGTCTCGTCCTACTTCACTTCGAACCCGGAGGCCGTGGCGGCGGCCAACGCCGGCGAGATCGAGGCCACGCTCCTTCCACAAGGGACGTTCGCCGAGGCGATCAGGGCGGGCGGCGCCGGCATCGGTGGCTTCTACACGCCGGTCGGAGCCGGGACGCTCCTCGCGGAGGGCAAGGAGGAACGGGTGCTCGGAGGCGTGCTGCACGTCCTGGAGGCGCCGTTGAGGGCGGACGTCGCGTTCGTCTACGCCGCCCGTGGCGACACCCTGGGAAACCTCTGGTATCGCCGCACGGCCCGCAACTTCAATCCGGTGATGGCAACCGCGGCGCGGGTCACGATCGCCGAGGTCGGCGCGCTCGTGCCGATCGGCGAGCTCGAGCCCGAATCCGTCGCGACGCCGCACCTCTACGTCGACCACCTGGTGGAGCGGCGATGACGGGCGACGCGAAGGGGCTGATCGCCGAGCGGGCGGCCCGCGAGCTGCGGCCGGGCGAGATCGTCAACCTGGGAATCGGGATCCCGAACCTGATCCCAGGCTTCCTCGACGAGGCGGCGGGTGTGTTCCTCCACACCGAGAACGGCCTTCTCGGTGTCGGCCCGCGTCCGGGCGAGAAGGACATCGACCCGGACTTAATCGACGCGGCGAAGCGCCCCGTGACGGCGCTGCCGGGTGCCTCGTACTTCGACAGCGCCGCAAGCTTCGCGATGATCCGCGGGGGGCACATCGATGTCGCTGTGCTCGGGGCCTTGCAGGTCAGCGGCGGTGGCGACATCGCCAACTGGGCCGTGCCGGGGAAGGAGGTCCTCGGCGTCGGCGGTGCGATGGACCTCGTTCTCGGAGCGAAGCGTGTGATCGTGACGATGACCGCCACCTCTGCGTCAGGCGAGCCGAAAATCGTCGAGAGCTGCGCGTATCCGTTGACGGCCGCGCAGGCCGCCGACGTGATCGTCACCGAGCTCGGCGTCTTCCGCCTGCAGGGCGGCATCCTCACGCTCACCGAACTGCTCGGCGGCGCCACGGTCGCGGACATCGAGGCGGTCACCGCCGCATCATTCACCGTCGCCCTCGAGGAGGCACATGGACGCTGAGCGTACGACGTTTCCGATCATCGCCGATCTCGACCGGCAGGGCGCCGACCCACCGTACGACTTCCCTGAGTACGTCGGCACACGGCTGCGGGCGCCGAAGGAGCCGCTCGTGATCGTCCCGCAGACCCTCTCCGAGCTAACAGGGCCAGCGTTTGGCGACGCTGCCGTCGGAGAGTTCGACAACGACCTCACACGCCAGCACGTTGGACAACCACTCGGCGAGCGGATCGTGGTCGCGGGCCGTGTTCTCGGCTGCGACGGCAGGCCGTTGGGCGGCCAACTCGTCGAGATCTGGCAGGCCAACGCGGCAGGACGCTATCTTCATGTCGTCGACACCCACGATGCTCCACTCGACCCGAGCTTTTCCGGCGCCGGCCGAACGCTGACCGACGGCGATGGCTGGTACCGCTTCACCACCGTCAAGCCCGGCGCCTATCCCTGGAAGAATCACCCGAATGCGTGGCGTCCGAACCACATCCACTTCTCGCTGTTCGGGCGGGCGTTCACGGAGCGGCTCGTGACTCAGATGTACTTCCCCGGGGATCCGCTCTTCGCCTACGACCCGATCTTCCACTCCATCCGTGACGAACAGGCTCGCGAGCGGCTCGTCAGCAACCTCGATCTCTCCCTCACCGAGGCGGACTGGGCGCTGGGCTACCGCTTCGACATCGTGCTCGGCAGTCGGGATGCAACTCCATTGGAGGATCTTCACGATGACTGATTCCGGCCTCACGGGCTCACAGACTGTCGGTCCGTACCTCAGTATCGGCCTGCTGCGTAACCCGATCACCGCTCGGCTCGTCGAGGAGGCAGATCCACGCGCGATCCGGATCCGGGGACGACTGCTCGACGGGCTCGGCGATCCCGTCCCGGACGGGATCGTGGAGATCTGGCAGGCGAATGCGGCTGGGCGCTACAACCACCCATCCGACGCGCGCCTCGAAGCGTCGCTCGAGGAGGGGTTTCTCGGCTTCGGCCGCTCTGGGACCGCCGACGAGGGCCGGTTCGAGTTCGTGACCGTCAAGCCCGGCCCGGTGCCGTGGCCTGACGGGGGTCTGCAGGCCCCCCACCTTCTCGTCGGCGTCTTCGCACGCGGCCTCCTCAAGCGCGCTGTGACTCGGATGTACTTCCCGGACGAAGGAGCGGCGAACGCCTCCGACCCGGTGCTGTCGGGCCTCGACCGGAGAACCCGCGAGACGCTCATCGCGGAGTCCGCCGGGGACGGGTCGCTCCACTTCGACATCCGGCTCCAGGGGGCCGGGCAGACAACATTCTTCGCGACGTGACGACCTTCGCTCCGATCTTTGCCCCTGCGCAGATCCGCGCCGCTGTCGACGACCGCGCGTGGTTCGAGGCAATCCTCGATGCAGAGCGCGGGCTCGTCAACGCGGGCGCCGCCTGCGGCATCGTGCCTCTCCGCGCAGCCGAGCTCGTCGCCGAATGCTGCCGTGTCGACCTCTACGACGTCGAGACGATCCTGGCCGCCGGCCGGGACGTCGGCAACCCGGTTGAGCCACTCGTTCGTGCAATCAGGGAACGGGTCGGCGTGGAGGGGGCCGAGTGGGTGCACCGTGGGGCGACGAGCCAGGACATGCTCGACAGTGCAGCCATGCTCGTCGCGGCCCGTTCGATCGACCTCATCCTCGAGGAGCTGGCTGGTGCGGCTGCGGCGTTGGCTGGGCTCGCCGAAACTCACCAGCGGACGGTGATGGCAGCGCGCACGTTACTCCAGCAAGCAGTACCGACGACCTTCGGTCTCAAGGCGGCCAACTGGCTCGTCGGCCTCCTCGACGCTTGGAACTGCCTCGGGAGGGTGCGACGCGACGGACTCGCGGTCCAGCTCGGGGGTGCCGCGGGGACGCTGGCAGCGTACGGAAGCGCCGGCGGAGTGATGTTGGAGCTCTTCTCCCGCGAGCTCGGCCTCGCCGAGCCGACCCTGCCCTGGCACACGAACCGCGTTCGGATGGCCGAGCTGGGTGGTGCACTCTGCGCCGCTGCGGGCGCCTCCGGAAAAATCGGGCGCGACATCACCCTGCTCGCACAGACAGAGGTCGGCGAAGTCGTTGAACGTCCTCTCGCGGGCCGTGGCGCGTCGTCCACGATGCCACACAAGCGCAACCCGATCGGCTCGGTGATCGCCGTCGCCTGCGCCCGGTCAGCGGCCGCGGCGGCCGGGCTGCTCGTAGCCTCGCCACCCCATGAGCTCGAACGGGCAGCCGGTGCGTGGCACGCAGAGTGGGGTGCTCTGTCGGATGCGCTTCTCTACGCAGGCGGCTCCGCCGCCGCGATCAGGGAGGTGCTGCAGGAGCTCGTTATCTTTCCGGAACGGATGCGTGACAATCTCGACCGAACCGGCGGGGTTGTGTTGGCCGAGCAGGCTACCTTCGCCCTCGCGGAGCGCGTCGGTCTGACGGAGGCACGGGCGATACTCGCCCGTCTCAGCGATCGATCGATCGAGGGATGCTCGCTGCGGGACGAGTTGCTCGCGGACGCAAGTGTCCGGGAGGTGCTCTCGGAGGAGGAGATAGACGCGCTCGTCGATCCGCACTCGGCGCTCGGTGCAGTCGACACCCTCGTCGGCCGCGCGCTCGCACGGTATGCCGTCGAAGTGGGTGGCGGGCAGTGATCCTCCACCACTGCTTCGACGGTCCGGCTGGGGCGGGCGCGCCGGTAATCATCCTCGGGAGCTCGCTCGGGACGAGCCTCGAGATGTGGGAGCCGCAGATCTCCCACCTCGTTCATGAGTTCCGCGTCGTGCGCTACGACCGTCGTGGCCACGGTCGCTCGCCAGTAAGCGCGACGGTCACCTCGATCGATGAGCTCGGGCGGGACATCCTCGCGCTGCTCGACGACCTGGAGTTCGAGCAGGTCTCGTTCTGCGGGCTCTCGCTTGGAGGTCTCGAGGGAATGTGGCTCGCCGTCAACGCCCCCGAGCGGATCGATCGGCTCGTGCTCTGCTGCACGGCACCGTCATTCGGGGATCCCGCAGGCTGGCTCGACCGGGCCGCCAGCGTGCGCGTGCAGGGACTTGCGTCGATCGCCGATCCGGTGCTCGATCGCTGGTTCAGCCCGTCCTTTCGCGCCGAACAGCCCGATGTCGTTGCACGCTTCCGGACAATGTTCCTCGCCGCCTCCGCCGAGGGCTACGCCGCCTGTTGCGAGGCTATCGCCGGGATCGATCTCGCCCCGCGGCTCCAAGAGATCGTTGCACCGACCCTCGTGATCACCGGATCAGAGGACCCGGTCGTGCCGCCTGCAGCAGGCGACGCCCTCGCCGCTGCGATTGCGGGCTCGATCCACGTTGTCGTCGACAAGGCCGCCCATCTCGCGAGCGTCGAGCAGCCGCAGCGCGTCGCCGACGCGCTTCTCCACCATCTGACCACGAGCAAGGAGGCCGCATGAGCGAGGAAACGCACGCTCGAGGCATGCGTGTCCGGCGGGAGGTCCTCGGTGACGAGCACGTCGACCGCGCGATCGAGCAGACGAGCCCGTTCACGCAGGACTTCCAGGATCTGATCACCCGCTACGCGTGGGGCGAGATCTGGTCGCGCCCTGGTCTCGATCGCCGAACTCGCAGCTGCATCACGATCACCGCGCTCGTCGCCCTCGGGCGCGAGCACGAGCTCGAGATGCACGTGAGGGCCGCCCTTCGCAACGGCCTCACCCCCGACGAGATCGGGGAAGTTCTGCTCCAGTGCGCCGTCTACTGCGGCGTGCCAGCCGCGAACGGCGCGTTCGCGATCGCCGAGGCCGTTCTCGACGTCGTGGAGGAGGATCGTTGATCCGTGCAGTCGGCCACTCTCCGGCCTGCCTCGGCGATCGCTACGGCGGGACTGGGAGGTAGGAATGGCGCGAACCCAGGTGGGGATCGTCGGAGCAGGCCCGTCGGGCCTGCTGCTCTCGCACCTCCTCGAAGAGCTGGGAATCCACTCGGTCGTCCTCGAGAACCGCACGCAGGAGTACGTGATCGCGCGCGTTCGCGCCGGGGTGTTGGAGCATGGCGTCGTCGACGTCCTTCGCGCAGCTGGGCTTGCACAACGCGTCGAGGCCGAGGGACTGGTGCACGAAGGCATCGAACTCCGCTTCAACGGCCACGGGCACCGTATTGCGATGAGCGATCTCGCGGGTGGCCGCACGATCACCGTCTATGGGCAAAACAAGCTTGTCGAGGACTTGATCGCAGCCCGGGCGACCTCGGGGGGCACACTTCTCTACGAGGTGTCCGATGTGTCACTTCACAATCTCGATACCACGCGGCCCACGATTCGCTACCGGCACGACGGCCGTGAGGAGTCGTTCGAATGCGACGTCGTGGCGGGCTGCGATGGCTTCCACGGTGTCAGCAGAGCCTCGATTCCCGAAGGTTGTCTTACCGAGTACGAGCGCGTCTATCCGTTCGGATGGCTAGGAATCCTCGCAGAGGTCGCACCCTCGACGAACGAGCTCATCTACGCATACCACGACCGCGGCTTCGCCCTCCATAGCCTCCGTTCACCGTCGGTTAGCCGGCTCTATCTCCAGGTCGCCGCGGGTGACGATCTCACCGGATGGTCGGATGACCGGATCTGGTCAGAGCTGCAACAACGCCTCGCAAGCGACGACGGGTGGGCGCTCCAGGAAGGCCCGGTGATCGAGAAGGGGATCGCGCCCTTGCGGAGTTTCGTTGCCGAACCGATGCGCTACGGCAGACTGTTCCTCGCGGGCGACGCTGCCCACATCGTGCCCCCGACGGGCGCAAAGGGCCTGAACCTCGCGGTCGCCGATGTTGTCGTGCTCGCGCACGTGATCGCGGACTACTACGCCACCGGAAGCGAAACCGGCTTTGACCGGTACTCGGCTGCCTGCCTGAAGCGGGTCTGGCAGGGCGAGCGCTTCAGCTGGATGATGACCTCGATGCTCCATCGGTTTCCCGACGAGGGGGAGTTCGTCAGGCGTCTCCAGCTGGCCCAGCTCGAGCAGGTGGTATCGTCACGGGCTGCCGCGACAGCGTTGGCGGAGTCGTATGTCGGCCTCCCGATCCTGTGAGGACGCGGATGGAGTTTGAGGTGCGAGCAAGGGAGGGCGTTCCGACATTCGAGGCGCTGCTCGCCTGCTGGGACGGCGAATCAACCGTGATCAGGCGGGATGACGAGAGCGGCTCATGGATGTTCGTTTGCCTCCACTCGACCCGTCTCGGCCCCGCAGGGGGTGGAACGCGCATGAACGTCTACCCGGCTCCCGCCGCAGCGCTCGAGGACGCGATGCGCCTCTCGGCCGCAATGACGCGGAAACTCGCAATCGCCGGCCTGCCGTTTGGCGGCGGCAAGGCCGTGATCGCTGTCCCTTCGCTTCCGTGGGGCACGCGTCGTCGCGAGCTCCTCTGGCGTTACGGCGAACTCGTGGAGTCGCTCGGGGGAACGTACCGGACGAGCTCGGACATGAACACGAATCAAGCCGACATGGATGTGATCGGTGAGCGCACTCGGTACGTGTTCGGGCGCTCACGATCTGCAGGCGGGTCCGGTGATCCCGCGTTGCCGACGGCGGTGGGAGTCCTCCACGGCATTCGCGCCAGCGTCGCGCACGCCTTCGGCTCGGCAGACCTCGTTGGCCGGTCGGTCCTGGTACAGGGCGCGGGCGGCGTTGGGGCAGCCCTTTCCGCCCACCTCTCTGCGGCTGGTGCGGCGGTGAGGGTTGCGGACGTCGATTCAGACCGCGCTCGGGTTGTTGCTGCGCGCGTCGGTGGAATGGCAGTACCGGCTGACAGTGCGCTCATCGAGCACGAGTGCGACGTCTATGCGCCATGCGCCGTCGGGGGCGTGCTCGGCGTGGAGACGGTTGCCCGGCTCGGCTGCCGTGTCGTCGCGGGCTCCGCCAACAACCAACTCGCTAACGGGCAGGCTGCAGAGATGCTGCGGGCTCGCGGAATTCTCTATGCGCCCGACTACGTGATCAACAGCGGCGGGTCGCTGGCTTTGGTCGGTCTCGAACAGTTGGGCTGGACGACGGACCGGCTCGATACGGCTCTGGAAGGGATTGGTCTGACGCTACGGGCGATCTTCGAGCGTGCGGACGAGTTGGGCACTTCGACGGCTGTGGCGGCCGACGCCCTAGCGGATGCCCGGATTGCTGCAGGGTGCTGAGGGGGTTTGCGATCCTGGCCGAGGCACCCCCCCAGCAATCGGTAGGACTCCGCTGATATCTCAGCCTGCGGACTATTAGTCCACCCGGACAGGCTGCAGCGAACTGCAACAGACTGAATCTGCCTGCAAATAGTCGCTCCCCGTGCTGCAACAGACTGCAACGAACTGCAGCCTGCGGAGACAGGCCCGTACGCTCACCGTCCGCTCATGCGGACGGTGCGACCCCGCCCGATTGGGACGGGCGGCGGTGCGCAATCTGTTCGCGCTCCGGCGGGCCTGCCTACTTCTCGGCCCCGAACTCCCGCTGCCAGCACTCCGGGCCTAACACAGTAAAGCTCGCCCAGGCTGTCCGACTCGGCTCGCTGGTCGTGCCGGCGGATCTCAAGTGAGTCCACGGCCTGCGTGATTGCCTCGTTTGCATGGCTGGGTGTCGTCGGCACGACTGGGACTGGCACTGCTGCGTCCAGTAGCGCTGCCTGGACTTGTGGCTCGGCAGGCAGCGGCCTGGGGTTGTGGACGATCGAGAGCGCCCTCGGCAAAGCGATTCCGCTGGATCTGTGAACCTCGAGCACGGGGACTCCGCCGAGGCGAGCGGACGGGATCGGTGGAGGCTGCGGGTTGAGTCTTTGCCTCCGGGCCGCCAGACTGAGGTTGATGGCTACCCCGGTCACTCGTTATGCGCGCAGCGGTGATGTCAACATCGCCTACCAGGTGGTGGGGGCCGGCGCATTCGATGTCGTCTACATCCCTGGTGCGGTTTCCCATGTCGATTTGATCTGGGACGATCCGCTGCGGGCGCGTTTTTTCGAGCGGTTGTCTCGGTTCTGCCGCTTGATCGTTTTCGACAAGCGGGGAACGGGGGCGTCTGATGCAGTGGGTGTGGCCGACCTGGAGACCCGGATCGATGACGTGCGGGCCGTGATGGACGCGGTCGGGTCAGCGCGGGCGGCGATCGTCGGGTCGTCAGAGGGTGGGCCGATGGCGCTGATGTTCGCTGCGACCCACCCTGAGCGGGTGGCTGCGTTGGTCGTCTACGGCTCGCTGCCACGCTTTTCCTGGGCGCTCGACTTCCCGTGGGGGCAGCCGTTGGGGGAGTGGGAGCGAGACCTCGAGGAAACCGTCCGCCGTTGGGGGACGGTCGGGCTCGCGCACGAATGGGTGCCGGAGCTTTGCGAGGCAGATGCGGAGCAGTTCGCGCGACGGCAGCGGTTGAGCGCGAGCCCAAGCGCCTACCGGCAGATCGAGCAGATGAACATGGTGATCGACGTCCGTAACGTGTTGCCCGCTATCGCCGTGCCGACGCTGGTCCTGCACCGAGGCGGGGATCACCACCCGGTGGCCGGGGCGCGGTGGACGGCAGCGCAGATCCCGGGGGCAGCGTTCGTCGAGCTCGAGGGCGACCTGCACTTCCCCTTTCTCGGGGACTGGGAGGGAGTCGTCGACGCGATCGAATCGTTTCTCTGCGGCGTCTGGGAGAGAAACGAATGGGAGGAACCCGAGCACGAGCGCTCGCTCGCGACGGTGCTCTTCACCGACATCGTCGGGTCGACAGAGCGCGCCGCCACCCTCGGCGACCGCGCCTGGGCCGAGCTCGTCGGCGAGCACCACCGTCGCGTGCGGGCACGGCTCGCGAGGTTCCGAGGGCGCGAGATCGACACTGCCGGGGACGGCTTCTTCGCGAGCTTCGACGGCCCCGCCCGTGCGATCCGCTGTGCCCGCGCGATCAGCGACGACCTGTCTGAATTCGGAGTACCGATCCGGGCCGGGATCCACACCGGCGAGTGCGAGATCACGGACGACAAGGTCGCGGGGATCGCCGTCGCGATCGGGGCGCGCGTCGCAGGCCTCGCCGCGCCGAACGAGGTTCTGGTCTCGCAGACCGTCCGCGACCTCGTCGCCGGCTCAGGCATCACCTTCGACGACCGCGGCACACACAACCTGAAAGGCATTCCCGGCGAATGGCACCTCTTCGCCGCCACCGGCAGCTAGTCAGCCGCGAGCGAGGACGGATGCTGCTCGTATTGCAGGGCGGTTCTCCCTCAACCGGACGCCGGCCGCGGTGCTCGACCAGAGCACGTCGTGGTGCACGCGAGGATGGAGCGCGAGCATGCGCGTCGCCGATCCCGCCCGCAGCGAGCGCCGGGATCGGTGCGACCGCGTCGCATCGCCAGTGTCGACATTCTGTTGGGCAACTCGGGATGCGCCCTCGACTTCGTGGTTGTCGCAGTCTGTCGTATGACCCGCCCACGCTGAGCCGGGAAGATGGAAGCCCTCCGGTTCGAGGGCTTCCCTATCGGGGCGCGGAATCGACGCTGGAATCTCGCTCGATAGGTGGTGCCACTATTTTGGGCCTCCGAGGCGTGTTCTGGCCCGTTAGGGCAGGAGTGTGGCTGCTGTGGTGAGGAGTCGGTTGCCTGCGAGGGCGGTGGTTGCTGCGTTGTGGGCGAGTCGGGTTGCGGCGGGTTTGTGGCCGTTGGCGCGGGCGCGGCCGCTGGCGGCCCAGAGGCTGCCGGCCTTGGCGTAGTCGCTGTAGGCGCGCAGAGAAAGAGTGCGTGCCTGTCTTCCCTTGGCGCTCGAGGTGTGTTGGGCGGCGATCGCAGTGCGGGCGCGAAGCGCGTCCTTGTGGAAGCGGACCGCGGTTGTGCTCATGTGGCGTGGGTGGCGCTGCTGGGCTGCGACCGCGACCGCGTGGGCGTCGCTGCCAATCGTTCTCGACCACTTGTGCAGCGTCGTGGCAAGCGTGGTGTCGCTCGCGCCCGCTGCCGGCGAGAACGCGAGCGAGACAGCGACCGCCAGCAGCGCCGGCGCTCCCCTCCAGACCGATCGCCCCAGAGCGTGGTTGCTGAACACCGCTGATCCCTTTCGTCGGCCGAGCGAACAAGAAGGGTGCCGCGGGATCGCTTCCCGCGGCACCCCAGGGTGGTCTCAGTTGTCGCTTTTGTCCTGGCCGCCCTGCGAGTTGCCGTCGGCCTGGTCGCTCTGATCGTCTTGGCCCTGATCGTCGCCGCTCTGATCATCGGCGGTGTTGCTCTCGACCTCGGACTCGACGTCGGTCGCGGCACCAGCAACAGTGCTCGTCGCTGCCTGCACACCGGTGAACGTGCCGGTCTGCTGGGTGCCGCTCTGGCCGGTTGCGCCCTGATCGTCGCCGCTCTGATCATCGGCGGTCTCGCTTTCGACCTCCGCCTGCACATCATTTGCAGCGGCGGCAATGTCGTTCGCGGCCCCCTGCTCGTCGGTTCCCTGCTGGCCGTTCTGCCCCACACTGGCCGCAACGACCGGCTGCTGTGGCGGCACACCGTCCGCGGACGCGGAGGCAACCCCCACCCCGGCAATCAGGACCCCTGCGGCTACCGAAACAATCTCTCTGCGTGTCAGCATCTTGCTCCTCACGATTGCGTGGACAGCATCCAAATACTTCGGGCTTCACCATTAGAGAGTCGTTTCACTCAGAAAACTTGCGCCGACACCAGCGCGCCTCCCCCAACAGAGGGTAACGCCAGATCCGAGCGCGAACGAACCCGACAGTGTCGTCTGCTCAGAGTGCGGCCTGGCGGTCAATGAGGCCGACGCCGAACGGGAGGGCTGGCGCTACTACTCCGACGGCGTCGGAGAACTGATGCCGTTCTGCCGCGTGTGCGCTCGCCGTGAGTTCCGCACCGCGGGCGAGTAGCGGTCAGTCGCCTAGGCTGACGATCTCAGGCCCCAAGCAGCATGCCGCGGTGTGGAGGCTTGTGGCCCTTATCCCGGCCGGGTTACGTATGTTAACCCGGCCGGGTTACGTATATGAGGGCAGGCGGGTTCAGTGCTCGCGCGGATTCCGCCATGCGTTGGCTGACCTAGCGTGTGGGTGAGAGGAGCGCGTAATGCACCGGTTGGTGCTGCCCATTGTTGCTGTCGCCGCTGTGGTGTCGGGTGACGACGCAGGCGCAATGGACGAGCGACCTCGAAGCAGAAACGGCGTACCCCGGCGTCCTGCCTGGGTCGTGTCTGAGAGGTGATTCCCGTGAGAAGCCTGGTTATTACCGGTTGGGTGAGGCGAGTACTAGGCAGCTTGGTTGTGCTTGTTCTCTGCCTCATTCCAGCGGCACAAGCAGTTGGTTCCCCTCCATCGGCCGTCGATCTCGGCACGGTCGGAGGGTTCCAGAGCATCACGAGTTCGTATCGGTCGGCGGTGTTGAACGACGCCGGCCAGGTCGTGGGGATGAGCACCGACATCTCCGGTGAGTGGCACGCGTTCTCGTGGACGCGTGGAGGCGGCATGGTCGACCTTGGGCTGGGCAGATCGAACGCTGTTAATGCGTCTGGTCAGGTGGTGGGCCAGAGCGACTGGCACGCGTTCTCGTGGACACAGGAGGGAGGAAAGAGAGATCTCCACACCCTCAGCGGTAGCGGGGTCAGTTCTGCTGTGGCAGTGAATGACGCGGGTTGGGTCGTCGGCTCACGTGACACGCGCGCGCTCTTGTGGACGCCCGAGGGCGGGGTGACGGATCTGGGTGCGCTTGGCGATTACGGCAGCGAAGCCGTCGCGGTGAACACGGCGGGGCAGGTCGCTGGGAATAGCGGCACTCCGACGAGCTACCGGCATGCGTTCTTGTGGACTCACGAAGAGGGCATGGTCGACCTCGGCACCCTGCCCGGTGGCAACGTCGCCACCGCCATCGCGATGAACGACGCAGGTCAGATTGTTGGTTACGCCTCGACTCACGAGTACCTCGCTAGAGACCACGCGTTCGTGTGGGATAGGGGCACGCTGACCGATCTCGGAACGCTCGGCGGAGATCGCAGCGCCGCCATGGACATAAACGCGTCTGGTCAGGTCGCCGGGTACAGCACAATCGAGTCGGGCGAGTTCCACGCGGTGCTCTGGACTGAAGGTCGCCAAATCGACCTCGGCACCCTTGGTGGAGCCGAGAGTTACGCATCCGCGGTGAACGACGCCGGAAAGGTCGTCGGTCACAGCACCACGGCGTCGGGTGACCGTCACGCATTCGCATGGACGCAGGAAGAGGGCATGGTCGACCTCGGCACCCTCGGTGGACGTGAGAGCTTTGCCTCGGCAGTGAACACCGCTGGCGACGTCGCAGGCTACGCGAGCTTGCCCGAAGGAAACGTTCACGCCGTCCTCTGGCTGTTCACCGGTGACTGGGTAGCGCCCGAGATCACCGTCCCGGCGGACAAGACCGTTCCAGCGACCAGCCCCGCCGGTACGACGGTCGACTTCGAGAAGGAAGTCTGGGCCGTCGACGCGGTTGAGGGCGCCGTCCCGGTGACATGCACGCCCGCCTCGGGCAGCATGTTCCCAATCGGAGACACGCCCGTCACATGCAGCGCCGCCGACACGGCGGGCAACACAGCGACCGCCGCGTTCACCGTGCATGTGAAGGGAGCCACCGAGCAGCTAGCCGACCTCAAGCAGGCGGTTGAGGGAGTTGGCCCTGGCAAGAGCCTCGCGGTCAAGGTCGGAATTGCGGAACGGTTCGTCGCTCACGGCAAGAACCAGGCTGCCTGTATGACACTGACCGCCTTCAACCTCGAAGTACGAGCCTTATCGGGCAAGAAGATCCCACCCCAGCAGGCAGCCTCCCTCAGGGCCGACGCCAACCGCATCAAGAACGTGCTCGGCTGCTAACACCCAACACATACGAGACCTCGGGGAAGGTCCGCCCGGGCGGGCCTTCCCCCTTTCCGGCTCCGAACTCGGCTCGCTCGCCCCGTCTGGCTCGACCCGCCACTCGTCGTCGGTGTTCTCGTCGGGGCGAGGGGTGCGCTGACAGTTGGCGCAACGCAGTTCTTCAGGATCGTCGGTCACCGTCGCGTCGTGACGGCGTTGTACGGGTCGTAAACCGTGCGTCGGCACGCTCCCCACAAGCCCAGCCGTTTCGCCCCGGCCCGTTTCGCGACCGCCTGGAGGCTCGCGAAGTAGCGGCCGCGTTCGCCGTCGTAGAACCACGGCGCCGCCGCCCCGATAGCGACGAGGCGGAGGTCGACGTTCATGCCGTCGCTGACTCGGATGACATATCGCAACAGCCGGTCGGCAGCAGCCTCTTCGTGGTCGCAGACGCCTTCTTCCCGTAGCACTCGACGCCGAAGTAGACCTCGGGTGTGTCGATCTGGACGAACCTGACGCGCTGGCCGTTGGTGAGCGTGATCGTGTCGCCGTCAGCGACGTAATCGACGCGGAACACGGGACCGGCAGCAGCGGCGGTGGACGCGACGACGCAGGCCGCTATTACGGCGCAGGCGAACCACCAAGTGAGCCGCCTACCGTGGATGCCGGCGGCCACGCCTCGCATCCTCTTCGTGCTCTCGCTGCACGCGCCCGTCGCCCTTCGCCGCCCAGATCAGCAACCCAAGCCAGACGGTCACGCCGAGCAGGCTGACGACGGCACCGAAGAGTACGACAACGGTCACAGCCCCATCATCGCCGAGGTTGGGGTCCCGCGTTCGGAACACGACGGGATCTGGCCCGCTTCGGGTCGGTAGTTCCAGGCAGCCGGGTGAGCGGCTGGACGCTCCGCAGCGGCTGACCGTTCGTAGTTCGCAGCGGCGGGATCAGCGACGGCACGGACGCGCCGACAGAACTGTGGGCGCAGGATGGTGGTGGAGGTGCGTATGCGCCGGTTGATGTTGCTCGTGGTCGCTGCGGTTGCTGTGTTGGCGGTGTCGGGGGATGCTGGTTCGGCGGGGGCGGTGTGGTCGCGGTGGGTGATCCGGGATCTTGGTGTGGCGGGGAAATACACGCATGCGGTCGGGATCAACGAGCGAGGGCTGATCATCGGCTACCGCGCATCGAACGGGCACACGCTGCACACTCAGGTCGATCTTGACGGGGCCAATCCACCGCTGAACGTATGTGAGTACGACCGCACCTTCACGGCCAGCGCCTTCGTGGAGAACGACGGGCGGGTGACGGAGTTGGGCCCGTCCAGCGGTCCCAGCTACGCCGAGGCGGTCAATGGTGACGGGCTGATTGTTCTCAACACGCTCACGGCGGGTTGCGACGCCGACTACATACAGCCGAGCCAGGCGTTCTCTTGGCGTAACGGGTCGGCTCACCGCACTCAGCCTTGGCAGGGAGAGCTATGCCGAGGCGCTGAATGATCGCGGCCAGATCGTCGGTTGGACGGCAGCAAGAGGCTCCGATACGAGGTCGGCGCCACTGTGGGTGGGTGAGAGAGTGACCGCTCTCGGCACGTTGCCGGGTCGGTACAGCTACAGCAGCGAAGCCGTCGCGATCAACGAACGCGGCCAGATCGTGGGGACGAGAGCCACCAAGAATTTCTCGCAGCATGGGTTTCTCTGGCAGGCCGGGCGGATGGTCGATCTCGGGATTCGTGGAACCGTGCACCCGGTGGCGATCAACGAGCGGGGCCAGATTGTCGGTTCCACCTTTCCCTCGTATCCGTGGCAGACGCATGGTTTCGTCTGGGCGCACGGCCGCAAGACCGATCTCGGGACGCTCCCCGGTGGGACACGGAGCGAAGCTCTGGCAATCAACGTCCGGGGCCAGGTCGTGGGGTGGGCGAGCACGACGGACGCTGGCGGGAATCACCCGTTCCTGTGGGAGACAGGGAAGATGCGGGATCTTGGCACGCGCGGGGGGACGGGCCGCGCCGTCGCAATCAATCAGCGCGGCCAGGTCGTCGGGACTAGTGCAACGGCAAGGGGCAACACGCATCCCTTCACTTGGCAGAACGGAAAGATGACCGATCTCGGCACGCTGGGCGGCGGAACGAGTGTCGCGACCGCCATCAACGACAAGGGCCAGATCGTCGGTTGGAGCGCAACCAAGACCGGCCAGAAGCACGCCGTCCTCTGGACGCTCCGCAGCGGCAAATCCGTTCGGTAGTTCGCAGCGGCGGGATCAGCGGCGACGCTGATGCGCTGCTCGCGGGGGTGCGCCAGCCTGTGGGTGAAGGGAGGCGCTGATGCGCCGGTTGGTGCTGCTGCTGGTCGTGTCGCTTGCCGTGGTGGCTGGTGTGTCGCGTGCAGGTGGTTCCGCCGGGCCGCGGTGGGTGATAACGGATCTGGGAACGCTCGGTCTGCCGAAGAGTGAGGCGTTGGCGCTCAACGAGGTGGGCCAGGTGGTCGGGTATGCGGTGGCGACTGACGGTAGGTCGCGGGCGTTCTTGTGGGAGAAGGGGCGGCTGCGCGACCTAGGAGTGGGCTACGCGGTTGCGATCAACGAGCACGGTCAGGCGGTTGGCTACAAGGACTCTGGGCGCTATCGCGATCAAAGACAGGCCCTCCTCTGGGAAAAGGGGAAGGCGAGGATCCTCGATTCGTCGTTTGGTGATTGCTCCAGCGGCACAGCGGTCGCGGTGGACGGGAGCGGCCGGGTCGTGGGCTGGGGTGGCGACAAGGAGAGCTGCTCACTCAGCATGTCGATCGCACCGCAGGCGCTGCTCTGGGCGAAAGGGGCGATGTCGACGCTTGCAGTACCGAACTCAGTTGCAGCCGCGATCAACGAGCGCGGCCAGGTTCTCATCAACGTGTGGGATGAGCAGGCGCTCGTCTGGGAGAAGGGACGGGCAACCAAACTGGGAACGCTGGGAGGAAAGTTCGACGGCAGTCGCGCAGCCTCGATCAACGAGCGCGGCCAGATCGTCGGATACAGCCAGACCACGAAGGGCACCTCTCACGCATTCCTGTGGCAGAAAGGGAGAATCCTGGACCTCGGCACCCTTCCTGGCGGGAAGTCAAGCTCGATCGACGGAGTGACCCGGGTTGGCGACCTGAACTTCTCCAACTACTACCCACACGCGATCAACGAGGCGGGTCAGGTGGTCGGCACCAGCACGACGGCGAACGGACGGTGGCACCCCTTCCTGTGGCAGAACGGCCGGATGACCGACCTCGCCGCGAGGCTTCCCGACGCCAAGAACTCGTGGTGGTCGCAACCCACGATCAACGACCGCGGCCAGGTGGTTGCGACGATGGCCCTGCGCACCACGACGGTCGAGCGAGCCTACGTCTGGCAGAACGGTAAGGCCACCGCCCTCGGCACCCTCGGCGGCGCGAGCAGCTTCGCCGCCGCGATCAACAACCACGGCGAAGTCATCGGTTCCAGCACAACCAAGACCGGGCAAACCCACGCCGTCCTCTGGACGCTCCGCAGCGGCTGACGGGTCCGTAGTTCGAAGCGACGGGATCAGCGGCGACGCTGATGCGCTCGACGCGGGGTGGGTGCAGTGTTGAGGGTGGAGGTGCGTATGCGCCGGTTAATGCTGCTTGTGGGTGCTGTGCTGGTCGTGTTGGCCGTGGCGGGTTCAGGTGCCGCCGTGAGCACGGTGGCGGGTTCGTCGCGGTCGGTGACGCTCGGTGGGCCAATCGTGGAGTTGAAGGCCGACGCGGGCCGGGCGATCGCGCTGATCGAGTTGGCCGATTCGGAGTCGAGCGTCAAGGTGCACTGCGCCGATGTTGTTGTTTGGAGACCCTCCACGGGCGCGAGTGTCGTGGTCGTGGATCATGTGCGGGAGCAGTGTCGTGGTTTCGACATCCTGGGTGCGTACTACGGCGTTGCCCTGGCAGGCAGCGATGCCGTCTGGGTGCAGTCGGGTGGCGGCAACACGTTTGAGACGCTGATGTTTGTTTCGCCCTTGGCGACGGGCCGTAGCGACGTCGTCGGCAGGGCTGGTGCTGGCGGTCAAGGGGGCTGGGGCAGCTTCGTCGCCAATGCCCAAGGCGACCGGGAACTGCTGGTTTACAACAGCTACAACCGTTGCGTGAGCAGCGAGTACTCCGATGTGCAGTGCCCGCCCGGTTACAAAGACCGCTCGATCTCGTCCGATCAGATAGTGATGGAGCGACAAGCGAGACGGACGGTCGCAACCTCCGGTCGCGACCTGACCGTGCTCGCGGTCGGCGGCGGCCGGATCGTTGCTCGCGAGTGGTCGGGGCCGTTGATTGTGCTCGCCCCGACGCGCGCTGCCGCGCCGCGTGTCGCGCATGAGAACTTCAACGCCGAACGTCTGATTGCGACCTACAGGTACAAGCGAGGCGAAGTACGGGCCGCTGCTACAGACGGACGGACGCTTGCGGTCCTCCGTAAGGGCGCGCTGGACGTCATCCCGCTACCCGGTAGCTCCGGCAGCAGAATCGCGCGAACGGTGCCGAACGCGTTCTCATACGGACCGGATCGACCCGTTGCCTGCCTTGAAGGCCCAATCCTGCAGTTCCAATGCACCAGCCCGCAACTACGGCTTGTCGACCTCGACGGCAACATCGCCGTCTACATCCGCAGAAACGCCGTCTACCTCCTCGACCTCAAGACAGGCCGCAGCATCGTCATCGCCCAGCCCACGACGACTCCGGTCAACGCCCAACTCGAACCCGACGGCCTCTACATCAGCGCCGGAAACACCCTCACGTTCACCCCGCGCAGCCAAGTCGAACAACGACTCCACCGCTGACACCGGAGGTCCGTAGTTCGCAGGGACGGATCTTGCGCGGGTCAGTTCGTGAATCGTGCGAACTGAGCAGCGGAGGCGTGCTGCGACCTCCTCTGTAACGAGGAAAGGAGACGGTCTCGAACGTCGTGGTGCCGTCATCAGTGCCTACCCTGTGTGTGCTGGTGGTTTCTCGAGGCCACACGCCTCCCCCGCAGATGGCGGCACATTCAGCGGCGGTTCTGCAGCGACGCCCTTCCTAACATCGGGCCTTCGCTGGGTGAGTCGTGTCCAAACGCTTCGAACAGTTCCCTTCGGATGGTGGGTGCGAGGAGTTGGGCGTACGCGCGTTCCGTGATGGCGGTGTTGGAATGGCCGAGGAGCTAGCTGACCGTTTCGAGGCGGAGGCCTCGATTGATGAGGTCGCTGCCGAACGTGCGTCTGAGCGTGTGAGGGCTCACGGCGGATCGGTTCTCGCCTGAACTCGTGCGGGGGTAGCCGCTGTCGTGATGGTCTTGGCGTGTGGTCCCGCAGGTGCAGGCGATCGGTCGGACGCCGGCCTGGTGCGCTACGCGTTTGACCACCCGCCACATGTAGTTCGTCGTCACGGGCGTGCTGTGCCTCGTTGCCAGAAAGCGTGCGTCAGGCGTCCCGAGGGTATGTCGCCGGATGTACGCGAGATGCTCGTGGAGCAGTGGAACGAGTTGGGGGAGAAGCGGGATTGTGCGGGTGCTCGCGGGCGTCTTACCAGCGCGAACGGTCAGTGCCTCACGGTCGTGAGTCAGGTCGATGTCGGCAGCCGTAAGCGCCTGCGCCTCCGCGACGCGGATTCCCGTGTAGCGGAGCACCCACACGATGATGCGATGGTGGTGAGGGCAGTCTGCGTTGAGAAGTGCGCGATCCTCGTAAGAGCGCAGGAAGTCGTTTGGGCGCTGTGGGCACCGTGGGGCGTCGATCGTCCGAACGGGGTTCCGGCGGGGAGCGCCGTCGCTGCCTACGAGGAACTCGGCTTGCTCGAGGTAGGCGAACAAGACACGCAGCGCCCCGATCGTGCCGCGCATCGTCGCTGGACTGGGGAAATGGCCGTGGCGGATCTGAAACTCCCCTTCCCAGTGGGTAAGGAACAGCTCGAGGTCGGCGGCGGTGAGGTCACCCACGGGTCCGATTCCGAGCCAGTCGACGAAGCTCGGCAGCGAGTACGAGTACCGGCGTCGCGTCGAGGCGGCACGGCCACGCGCCGGCGCAGGTTGCTGTCGAAGCTCAGGAGGAGCTGTTCGATCGCGAATGCCCCCTCCTCATAACTGGCCATACTCAAGACAGTAACAAGAAGGCGAGGGATCACCTTCCGGCAGCGGCCTTACGCTTGCGACAGATGGGGTCACCACGTCTCGCTGGGCTTGCCGAAGTTGCTGAGTTGCTCGGGGTCAGCAAGCGGTCGGCGAGCCGATACGCACAGCGCTCCGACTTTCCCCAACCTCTTGCCCGGCTGTCATCTGGCACGATCTGGGACGCAGCCGAGGTCAAGGCCTGGGGCGCCGAGCACGGACCGTTTCGCCCCGGTCGCCCCGCGAAACGAGCGAAGTGACGATTCCGTCGCACGCGGCGGAGTGTCGATCTCGGATAAGAAATCGTCCTCGGCCGTGCTGCTCGGTCGCGACGCTCTCGAATTGTGCGCCGAATTATGGCCATTTGCAGGCGATTCGACGCGCCCGGGAGGATTCGAACCTCCGACCCGCGGATTAGAAGTCCGCTGCTCTGTCCCCTGAGCTACGGGCGCATGGGCGTAGGGTAATTGGCCCGGGCGCGTTGAGTGGGCGCCGGGGTCTGCTAGCGAGGAAGATGCAGCCCGACGCGGCGGGGGAGCGACGCGATGAAGCTCGTGATCGGGTTCGGCTTGCTACCGCTGTCGATCGCCTCGTCGCGGCGGACGAGTGCGGCACGGATCACCGACCCGCCGGCCCAGCGGAACGGCTCGGGCGGCATCAGCTTGCGGTTCGGCTCGACGATCGCGAGTCCCGTGATCTCGTCGCGGCGGTCGAGCGCGAGCCGCGCCAGGATCTCGCCGCCGAGGTAGCTCGGGCCGACGCCGTTGCCGGTGAAGCCGAACCCGTGGTGGATTTGGCTACGTGAGCCGAAGATCGGGAGGTGGGTGGGCGACACGTCGATCGGGCCACCCCAGGCGTGCGTGATCTCGCGGCCGACGAGCTGCGGGAAAAACCGGTGCAGCGCCTGCACAGCGTGCTGGGCGGCTGCGGCATCGACGTCGAGGCGATTGCTGTGGAGGCCCCCGATACCCATGCGGCCGCCGCCCCAGCCAAGCGCGATCCGTCCGTCGTTCGTGGTGCGGAAGTAGTGGAGGAGCGTGCGGCAGTCGTGAATGTTCTCGCCGCCGGTCCAGCCGAGTTCGTCGATCACGTCGGGCACCGGCTCCGTGATCACCATGTGGCTCGATGCGACCGCGAGAGCGTGGCGGTAGCCGGCGAAGCCGGCCGTCGAGGAGTTCGCCGCCAGGACGGCGGCGCCCGCCCTCACGGTGCCGCCCGCGGTCTCGGCAACCGCGTCCCGTGAGAGCTTGCGGACAGCGGTGTGCTCGTAGAGCCGGACGCCTGCCTCGATCACCTTCTGACGCAGGCCGAGCGAGAGCCGGGCCGGCTGCACATTTGCCGCCTTCGGTAGCAACATCCCGGCGAGATAGGCGGTCGAGTTGCACCGCGCACGCACCTCGTCGACCGTGAGCGGGACGGCTTCGTCCGGAGCGCCGACGGCTGCGCAGGCCTCGACGACCTCGTCCCAGTCGCCGATCGCGCTCTCGCTCGTCGCGACGTGCATCGTGCCGCCGGTCCGGTACCAGGCGTCGATGCCCTGCGTCTCGCAGAAGGTGCCGATCGCGCTTACCGCGCGCTCGGAGGCGCGACACACATCGACGGCGCGCGTGTCGCCGACCGACTCGCGCAGGATCGAGATGTCGTCCCAGAGAGTCGAGACGAAGCCACCGTTGCGCCCGCTCGGGCCGTGACCGGCGAGTCCCGCTTCGAGCACGACGACGTCGAGCTCCGGTTCGAGCGCCTTCAGCTGCCAGGCCGTCCAGAGCCCGAGATAGCCGGCCCCGACGATCACGACATCGGCGGTCGTGTCCGCCGTGAGCGGAGCAGCGGGCTCGACGAGTCCTGCCTCCTCCAGCCAGTAGCCGTAGCGAGTGTGCCGCATCAGGGGGATCCTACGACTCTCCGGCCCGGCGGCGCGTCGAGCATGCCTACCAGCACTTCCATGCTTCTGGGCCCCTCGGCCGGAACCGGTCTTTGCCCGGCGGGAGGCCGACTGCCGACGATGCGATGCGGCCTGGCAGAGGAGGGTGGCCCGCGGGGGAACCCCCGGTTCCCCCGCGCTCATGGCCCCGGGAGGAATCGAACCTCCGCGCGTGGATTCGAAGTCCACCGCTCTATCCACTGAGCTACGGGGCCGTGCGCGTCATGCACGGTATCCTGTGCAGCGCGCGTGGTGGCGGTAGCTCAGTTGGTAGAGCCCCGGGTTGTGATCCCGGTGGTCGCGGGTTCAAGTCCCGTCCGCCACCTGGCTGTACTGGTCCGCAGATCGGGAATCCCCTAGCGGGGATTCCCGATTGCGAGAATCCCTGAAGCCTGTGACCTACGGTTGCATTGGGAACCTCCCTCGTTGTGTGGACCGATCGGCTCGTTGCGGCCGCCGTCGTGGCGTCACCCGACGGCCAGAGTACGAGGCCGCCGTCCGCCGTCCGGTATTCACGACTGGGGGGGTCTCCCGTGACCTGGTACGAGCTGTTTCTGTTTCTCCACATCTCGATGGCGATTCTCTGGGTCGGCGGAGGCTTCTTCCTCCAGCATGCTGGTCCTGCGCGTCCTCGGATCGAAGGACGAGGCGCGGACGGCGGCCTTCGCCGGCGACGTCGAAGTGCTCGGGATGCGCATCTTGATGCCGTCGTCGATCGTGCTCGTGCTGACCGGAGTGGGCCTCGTGCTCAACGGGAACTGTTCGTGGAGCGAGCCGTTCATCTCGGTCGGTCTGCTCGTCTGGCTGATCTCGTTCGTCGCAGGTGTCGGCTACCTCGGGCCGACATCGGGCAAGATCAAGGCCGAGATGGAGGCCGGCGGCGCGACTCCGCGGGCGCAGCAGCTGATCGGCACCGTCCTGCGCTATTCGCGGATCGAGCTCGTCCTGCTCTGGATCGTCGTGTTCATGATGGTCGTCGAGCTCGGCACGTAGAGGCCTCGCACGACGCCGGCAATGCGGGCGAGAGGACTCGAACCTCCAAGGGCCGAAGCCCAACGGGACCTAAACCCGCCGCGTCTACCAGTTTCGCCACACCCGCGAGGTGTAGGTGAAATCTAGCGGCCGAGCAGGATTCCGACGGTCTCGCGCAACGAGTCGAGGACGAGGCCGGCGAGAGCAATCAGGGCGAAGACCGCCACTGCCGCCAGCGGCTCGTGCGTCTGGACGACGAGAACCGCCACGAAGGCGGCGACAACGAGTGATGCGGTCGCCAGGGGCCGCCGTGTGGCGGATCCCACCGCGAACCCGACGAGGAACACGGCCGCGAAGATCACGATCCCGAGCACCATGCGAGAAGGGTAGGACCGCGATCGGACGGACCGGACCAGCGGTCAACCCGACGGGAGGCCCCACCGTGTCTGCTTGAATGGCGCCCTGATGTCCAGTCCGGTGGAAGAGCTCGGCGAGAATCGCGTCCGCCTGACCGTGGAGGTGTCGTCGCACGAGCTCGAGCACGCCGTCGAGCACGCGACGAACGACCTGGCCGAGTCGGTCAAGATCCCGGGTTTCCGCAAGGGCAAGGTTCCGATGCCGGTGCTCGTCTCCAAGATCGGCAGAGAGAGGATCTGGTCGGAGGCGGTTGATTCGCACATCTCCGGCTGGTTCTGGGCAGCCGCGGCGCGCACGCGCCTGCGCCCCATCTCGCCGCCGAACTACGACTTCGAGCTGCCGACCACCGAGAAGGAGGCGTGGTCGTTCGCGGCCACGATCGAGGTGCAGCCGACCCCCGAAATCGTCGACTGGACGACGCTCGAGGTGCCCCGCGCGGAGGCCGAGGTGCCGCAGGAGCTCGTCGATCAGGAGCTCGAGGCACTGCGTCAGAGCGTCGCCGAGCTCGTTCCGGCCGACGACAGGCCCGCCCAGGAGGGTGACACGCTCGTGGTCGATCTACAGAGCCCCGACGGAGAGTCCCAGTCGGACACCGTCGTCGAGCTCGGAGCGGGACAGCTCGTCGAGGAGATCGAGGCGGTGCTCGTCGGGGCGAGCGTGGGGGAGACGAAGGAGATCGGCTACGACCTGGCCGACGAGTCCGCTGCGACCGTCACGATCACCGTCAAGCACGTCAACGAGAAGGTGCTGCCAGAGATCGACGACGACCTCGCGCGGTCGGCGAGCGAGTTCGACACCCTCGCCGAGCTACGTGCCAACATCGAGGGGCGCGTTCGTGAGGCGATCGACGGGGAGATCGACGGCGCCTTCCGCGCGGCCGCGGTCGACGCGCTCGTCACCGCGTCGAACGTGCAGCCGGCCGGGCCTCTCGTCGAGACGCGAGCCCGGGAGCTGCTCGACGGCTTCGTGCGCTCGCTTGGCAGGCGAGGGATCACCCCCGACACGTATTTCGAGGTCACGGGCCAGACTCCCGACGTGCTGGTCACCCAGATGCGCGCAGAGGCAGCGCAGTCGGTCGCGCGCGAGCTCGCACTCGAGGCTCTTGCCGACCGTGCCGGGATCGAGGTCTCCGACGACGACGTGAAGGAGCTGATCCGCGAGCAGGCCGAGGCATCCGGCGACGACCCCGAGCAGGTGATCGAGGACATCTGGGCGCACGGCCACCAGGAGTCGCTGCGGGAGGATCTTCGTCTCCGCGGAGCACTCGACCGCCTCGTCGCCGACGTGAAGCCGATCTCGATGGATCTCGCCGAAGCGCGGGACAAGTTGTGGACACCTGACAAGGAAAACACCGAGCCGGAGAAGAAGTTGTGGACACCCGGCAGCAAGGAGCCCCAATGAGCCCGTTGATTCCCATGGTGATCGAGCAGACCTCGCGCGGCGAGCGTTCGTTCGACATCTACTCCCGCCTGTTGAACGAGCGGATCATCTTCCTCGGCACGCAGGTCGACTCGCAGATCGCCAACCTGATCAACGCCCAGTTGCTGCATCTCGAGTCAGAGGACCCCGACAAGGACATCTCGCTCTACATCAACTCTCCGGGCGGCTCCGTCTACGACGGGCTCTCGATCTACGACACGATGCAGTTCATCAAGCCCGACGTCTCGACGATCTGCGTCGGGATCGCGATGAGCATGGGTGCACTCCTGCTCACCGGCGGCGCTAAAGGGAAGCGAATGGCGCTGCCGAATTCGAGGATTCTGATCCACCAGGTCTGGGGCGGTTACCAGGGCCAGGCGTCCGACATCGAGATCCATGCCAGGGAGACGATTGCACTGAAGCGCAAGCTCGAGGAGATCATGGCCCACCACACAGGCCAGGACATGGAGAAGGTGAAGCACGACATGGATCGCGACTACTTCATGACGTCCGACGAAGCGGTCGAATACGGCCTCATCGATCGGGTGATCGCCCACCGCTGAATCTGGTTGGTCTAGCCAACCAGGCGATTTCGGAGTAAAAGGAGAGATGTGGCCCGAGCGAGCGACGGAAACGAGCAGCTGCTCTGCAGCTTCTGCGGCAAGAGCCAGCGCCAGGTGAAGAAGCTCATCGCCGGTCCCGGCGTCTACATCTGCGACGAGTGCATCGATCTCTGCAACGAGATCATCGACGAGGAGCTGACCGCTCCGGTCTCGCTCGACCTCGACAACCTGCCTCGCCCGAAAGACATCTACGCCGTCCTCAACGACTATGTCGTCTCGCAGGAAGAGGCCAAGCGCACGCTCTCGGTGGCGGTCTACAACCACTACAAGCGTGTGCGCATGGGACAAGTCGAGGAAGGCGAGGTCGAGCTCCAGAAGTCGAACATTCTCCTGCTCGGCCCCACCGGCTGCGGCAAGACGCTGCTCGCCCAGACCCTGGCGCGCATTCTCAACGTCCCGTTCGCGATCGCCGATGCGACCGCGCTGACGGAGGCCGGCTACGTCGGCGAGGACGTCGAGAACATTCTGCTCAAGCTGATCCAGGCTGCCGACTTCGACATCAAGAAGGCCGAGACCGGGATCATCTACATCGACGAGGTCGACAAGATCGCCCGGAAGGCCGACAACCCGTCGATCACCCGCGACGTCTCAGGCGAGGGCGTGCAACAGGCGCTGCTCAAGATCCTCGAGGGAACGGTGGCCTCGGTACCGCCCCAGGGCGGCCGCAAGCACCCGCACCAGGAGTTCCTCTCGATCGACACGACGAACATCCTGTTCATCTGCGGCGGCGCGTTTGCCGGGCTCGACCGCATCGTCGAGCGGCGGATCGGAGCCAACTCCGTCGGCTTCGGCGCCAACGTGCGTTCGAAGCACTCGTCCGAAGGCGCGGAGCTGCTCTCCGCGGTGATGCCCGAGGATCTCGTCAACTTCGGCCTGATCCCGGAGTTCATCGGGCGCTTGCCGGTCGTGTCGGCCGTGCACCAGTTGCGCCGTGACGATCTCGTCCAGATCCTGACCGAGCCCAAGAACGCGCTCACGCGGCAGTACCAGCGCTTCTTCGGGTACGACACGATCGAGCTCGTCTTCACCGACGACGCGCTCTTCGAGATCGCCGAGAAGGCACTCAAGCGCGAGACCGGCGCACGCGGCCTGCGCTCGATCATCGAGGCCGCGCTGCTCGACGTCATGTTCGAGCTGCCCTCGCGCAAGGATGTCTCCAAGTGCGTGATCACGAAGGAGACGATCTCCAAGGGGTTGAACCCGACGCTCGTCACGAGTGGGGTAGGCGAGAGTGAGGAGGAGTTCGACGCGGCAGCCGGTGGCGCCGCGTCGTAATCGACGTGGCCTCGCCGCTCTGGTTCACGTTCCGCTACGACACCGCTTCGCGTTGGCTGCTGAAGCCGTTCGGCGCGGGGCCGGAGCGATCGGGGATCGCCGTCGACGATGATGTCGCCTGCGTGATGGGGCGGCTGTTCGGGGGGCGCGCGCCCCGGTCGAGCGTCGTCAGCGCAACCGCGCTGAGTGATTCGGTCGTTAGTCGAGGCGTACACGGGTGGCGGGGTGACTGGCTCGTGAACGGCGCCGGGCGTGGCCTCGTCGAGCTCCGGTTCGAGCCCCCGATGAAGGCCACGGTGACGATGGTTCCCGTGTCCGTGACCCGGCTTCGTGTCTCGGTCGACGACCCGGAAGGGCTCGTCGCCGCCTTTGCCGCTTCCGCGTAGCCGCCGCTCGAGGCCGCGGCGGGCCGGCTCGACGCCCCACCCGCGGAGGCGCGCCGTACACTTCGGCGTCCGATGGCATCCTCCGGCCCCATGGAATCGCTCTACGACCCCACCGCCGTGGAGGCGCGTCTGCAGCAGGCCTGGGAGCGCGAGGGGCTCTACGCCGCGGGTACCGGCGCGACGAGGGACGAGAGCTATGTGATCTGCGTCCCCCCGCCGAACGTGACGGGGGACCTGCACATGGGGCACGCGTTGAACGGGTCGATCCAGGATGTGTTGATTCGCTGGCACCGGATGCAGGGCTATCGCACCCTCTGGCAGCCCGGCTACGACCATGCCGGGATCGCGACGCAGAACGTCGTCGAGAAGCAACTCGCCGCCGAGGGGCTGACTCGGCACGACGTCGGCCGCGAGGCGTTCGTCGAGCGCACCTGGCAGTGGCTCGAGCAGACCGGGCGGACGATCATGGGGCAGTACCGGCGGCTCGGCGCGTCGCTCGACTACGGCCGGGAGCGGTTCACGCTCGACGAGGGCTACTCCCGGGCCGTGACGACCTTCTTCGTGCGCCTCTGGGAGCGCGGCTGGATCTACCGCGCCAACCGGATCGTCAACTGGTGCCCGTTTCACCAGACCGCGATCTCCGACCTCGAGGTCGCGCACGAGGAGATGGACGACGTGCTCACCTACGTGCTCTATCCGTTCGCGGACGGGGCCGCGGGCGGCAGCGACGGGATCGTGATCGCCACCGTGCGGCCCGCCACGATCCTGGCTGACGTCGCCGTGGCCGTCCATCCGGACGACGAGCGCTACCGCGACGCCGTCGGCCGCGAGGTCGTCGTCCCCTACGTCGAGCGCGCGGTGCCGGTGATCGCCGACGAGCGCGTTGACCCCGCCTTCGGCTCCGGTGCGCTCAAAATCACGCCCGGCCACGACCCGGCCGACTTCGAGATCGGCCGCGACCGCGGCCTGTCGGAGCCGATGGTGATCGGCCTCGACGGCCGGATGAGTGACGCTGCCGGCGATCTCGCAGGCCGGACGCAGGACGAGGCCGATGCGGCGATCATCGACTGGCTGAAGGAGCGAGGGCAACTCGTGAAGCGCGAGAACCTCCGGCACGCAGTGGGCACCTGCGAGCGATGCCACTCGCGCATCGAGCCGCTGATCACGCTCCAGTGGTGGTGCCGGATGGAGGAGCCGGTCAAGCCTGCGATCGCGGCGCTCCGCGAGCGCCGGGTGCGCTATCACCCCGAGTCGCAGCACCGCTTCGCGATAGCGTCGCTCGAGAACACGCCGGACTGGTGTCTCTCGCGGCAGCTCTGGTGGGGCCACCAGCTGCCGATCTGGACGACGCCGGAGGGGGAGGCAATCTGCGCGCTGACGGAGGCCGAGGCGCAGGAGCAGGCCGGCCCCAACGTCGTCCTGACGCGCGATCCCGACGTGCTCGACACCTGGTTCTCTTCGGCCCTCTGGCCGTACGCGACCCTCGGTTGGCCGGACGAGACCGACGATCTCGTCGCGTACTACCCCGGCAACGTCAACTCGACCGCCCGCGAGATCATCCGCCTCTGGGAGAACCGGATGATCTGGACGGGGCTCGAGGTGATGGGCGAGGTGCCGTTCACCGATGTGATCATCCATTCGACGGTGCTCGCGGCCGACGGCCGGCGCATGTCCAAGAGCCTCGGGACAGGCATCGATCCCCTCGAGACGATCGACGCGCACGGCGCGGACGCGACGCGCTACGGGCTGCTCAAGATCTCGTCGACCCAGGACGTCCGCTTCTCGCCGGGAGCGATCGAGGAGGGCCGCAAGCTCGCGAACAAGCTCTGGAACGTATCGCGCCTGATCCTGCAGAACGCCGAGGGCGCCGAGCCGGCGCTCCAGCCGATGGCGCTCGAGGAGCGGTGGATCCTGGCCCGAATCGACGCTGCGCGGAAGCAGGTGGAGGAGGCATGGGCCGCCTTCGACTTCGCGACGGCGGCCAACGTGCTCTACCACCTCACGTTCGACGATTTCTGCGACTGGTATGCCGAGGCGGTGAAGCCGCGCCTCTACGCGCACGAGCCGGCCGCCTGTGGGACAGCACTCGGGGCCCTCGAGCGGCTGCTCGCGCTGCTCCACCCGGTCGTGCCGCACGTGACCGAGGAGATCTGGTCGTTCCTCCCGGGAGAGCGTCGCCGGCTGATCGTCTCGCCCTGGCCGTCGGCGGACGAGCGCTTCGAGGCCGACGCGGACGCCCTCGATCGCGTGCACGAGGCGGCGGTGATGTTCCGGCGCAGCGGCGTGCAGGTCGGGCTCGGCTCGGACGACGAGCGGAGGATCTTCGCCGCGGTCGTCCGCCCGGAGCGTCAGAAGGCGCCGGGCGATGCGGGTCCCGAGATCGCGCGTCTCGAGAAGGAGATCGCGCGTGCCACGAAGATGCTCGCCAACGAGCGGTTCGTCGCGAATGCGCCCCCGGAAGTCGTCGCTGCCGAGCAGGACAAACTCGAGCGCTTCCGGCGCGAGCTCGACGCTCTCGCCGGCTCCGGGAGCTGACGGCCCGATGTCGATCCCGCCGCCGGCCGACGTGAGAGTCGCGGGGAGCCCGCCGCATCGAGTCGCCCGATGAGCGACGACGTCGCCTGGCTCGCCGGCCTCAGCCCCTGGCCCCGTGACGGCTTCGGCCTGGACCGGATGAGAGCCTTGCTCGCTGCACTCGGCGACCCGCAGGAGCGCTATCCGGCCGTGCACGTCGTCGGGACGAACGGCAAGTCGACTGCGACCCTCACGATCGAGCAGTTGCTCCTCGGCGAGGAGCTCTCGGTCGGTGCCACCATCTCGCCCCACGTGCGTGCCTGGGAGGAGCGAATCAGGGTCGGCGGCCATCCCGTCGACCTCGCTGCCGCGCTGCGACGCATCCGGCCCGACGCCGAGCGGACGGAGGCGACCCAGTTCGAAGCGATCACCGCCGCCGCGTTGACGGCCTTCGCCGACGCAGGCGTCGACGTGGCCGTGGTCGAGGCCGGCCTCGGCGGGCGCCACGACGCGACCAACGTGCTGCGCTCGGCGGTGGTCTTGCTGACGAACGTCGGGCTCGAGCACACCGACGTCCTCGGCGAGACGGTCGAGGCGATCGCAACCGAGAAGCTTGCTGTTGCCCATTTTGACGACAGCGTAGTGGTACTGCCGGACGACACGTTCGCCGGACTCGTACCGCGGGGGCGGATCGTCCTCGGAGGGGCGCGCGAGGCCGCCGAGGCCTTCGCCGGCCAATCGATCGCCACGCCGGTCGAGGTGCGGCTGCCGGGTCGGCTCGAGCGGCGGCCGGGCGAGATCCGGGACGGCGCCCACAATCCGGACGGCGTAGAGTGGCTTCGCTCGAATCTCGATCGCCGTGATTTCACTATCTGTGCCTCGATCCTGGCCGACAAGGACGTCGAGGAGATGTTGAGGCGCCTCGCGACGCTCGGCGACCGATTCGTCGCCACCGCCTCGTCGAACGGCCGCGCGCTCGCTGGCCAGACGCTCGCTGGTCACGCGCGCTACCACTTCGCCACCGTCGAGTGCGTGGCCGATCCGGTCGCCGCAGTTCGCCGCGCCCACGAGCTCGGCGAGCCCGTGCTCGTGACCGGCTCGCTCTATCTTCTGGCCGACCTCGAGGCGGCGGAGCGCCGGTGAAACGCCCCTCGCGGATGCGAGAACGGATCTCGGTGCTCGCCCTTGCGCTCGCCGTTCTGATCGGTGTCGTAGGAATTGCCTTCGCCGCCGGGTATATCCTCGGCAAGCTCCTTCTCTGACCGTGACTCTCGTGACACTCGTCGCCACCACCTTCCACTCGAGCAGCTGGACGCTCGCCCGCAATCTTGCGGGCTTCTTCGTCGCCGTCTTCTGGCTCGCGACGGCCTTCTGGGTCTTCAAGGACGCCCGACGTCGGATCGACGACCCCTGGCTCGTCGCCATGGCCACCCTGCTCGGGCTAGTGCCGCCGTTCCTCGGCCCGATCGTCTACCTCTTCCTTCGCCCGCCGGACTCGATCGAGGAGCGCCGCGACCGCGAGCTCGAGAATCGCGCCATCGAGGAGCGGCTGGCCGAGAGCGACCTCCGATGTCCCGTCTGCCGCGGTAGCGTCAACGCCTCGTTCCTCGTCTGCCCGGTCTGCACGACCCGCCTCAAGCAGGCGTGCGGCGAGTGCGGCTCGCCGCTCGAGCCGATCTGGCAGGCCTGCCCGTACTGCGCTACCTCCGTTCCTCCCGCGGTGCTCGGCGGTGAGGAGCCCCTGCAGCCGCTTCGCGTGCGTCGCACGAGCTGATCCCCCCACCGCGCTTGCATGAGAGCGACTACGCTTCCGCACCTATGGCAACCGAAACCACACTCGTCCTCGTCAAGCCGGACGGCGTCCGTCGCGCACTCTGCGGCGAGATCGTCTCCCGCTTCGAGCGTCGCGGCTACGAGCTCCGCGGCGCCGGCCTGCTGAAAGTCTCCCGCGCGCTCGCGCAGCAGCATTACGCCGAGCACAAGGGCAAGCCGTTCTTCGACGAGCTCGTCACGTTCATCACCTCGGGCCCCGTGCTCGCGCTCGCCATACGCGGCGAGAACGCGATCCTCGGAGTGCGCGGGATGATGGGCGCCACCAACCCGGCCGACTCGGCACCGGGCACGATCCGCGGCGACTTCGCGACCCTGCTCTCGGAGAACATCGTTCACGGCTCGGACTCGAAGGCGAGCGCGAAGCGTGAGCTGGCCCTCTTCTTTCCCGACGGCCTCGTCTGAAACCGAGCTGACTCGACCGTCCCCGGAGGCCGTAGAGGCTTGCCTCCGGGGACGTAGGATCTTCGCGTGGCCGAGATCTCCGACGACGCGAAGCGAAACCGCGAGGACTGGACGCAGGCGAACGCCGAGTACACCGACGCGAAGGCGGGCGGCAACTGGGCGGCCGAGGAGATCACGTGGGGCGTCTTCGACATTCCCGAAGCCTCGCTCGGCACCCTCGGCGAGGTTGCCGGCCTCGACGTCGTCGAGCTCGGCTGCGGCACCGCGTACGTCTCTGCGTGGCTCGCGAGGCGGGGCGCGCGGCCGATCGGTGTCGACGTAACGCCGGCCCAGCTCGCCACGGCCCGCCGCTGTCAGGTCGAGTTCGGGGTCGAGTTCCCGCTCGTCGAGGCGAGCGCCGAGGACGTCCCGCTGCCCGACGGGAGCTTCGACCTCGCCGTCTCCGAGTACGGGGCCAGTATCTGGTGCGATCCCCACCGCTGGATCCCCGAGGCGCAGCGGCTCCTGCGGCCCGGGGGCCGGCTCTGGTTCCTCCGCAACAGCACGCTCTCGATCCTCTGCACGCCCGACGAGGGGAAGCCGTCGGAGGCGCTGCTGCGGCCCCAACGCGGCCTCGGGCGCCTCGAGTGGCCGGGAGAGATCGGCGTCGAGTGGCAGCTGCCGCACGGCGAGCTGTTCCGGCTGCTCCGCCAGAGTGGCTTCGACGTCCTCGACCTGGTCGAGCTCTACGCAGGGGACGACGCGATCGACCACCCGTATTACGACGGGTTCTCGGCCGAGTGGGCCCGCAAGTGGCCGGTCGAGGAGATCTGGGTCGCCGAGAAGCGGCGATGAGCCTCGTCCTCGCCTCGACCTCGCCCCAGCGCAGGGCGATCCTGGAGCAGCTCCGGATCCCGTTCTCGGTCGTCGCGCCGTCGTACGTCGAGGATGACCCGCCTGACGCCGATCCCGTCGACCTCGTGCGCAGCCACGCCGAGGGCAAGGCCCGCTCGAGCCACGCCGAGGGGCAGGTCACGCTCGGCGTCGATACGACAGTCCATCTCGCGGAGCGCCTCTACGGAAAGCCGGCCGACCGCGACGGCGCCCGGGAGATGCTCGGAGAGCTCTCCGGCAACACCCATCTCGTCGTCTCGGGGCTCTGCCTGCTGGGACCGGGGTTCGTCGTCGTCGAGCACGCGGTGACGGGCGTCACCTTCCGCAGGCTGGGCCCCGAGGAGATCGAGGCATACCTCGCCTGCGGCGAGTGGAGCGGTCGTGCCGGCGGCTATGCGATCCAGGGGCTCGGAGCGCGGCTCGTGGCGGGGATCGAAGGCGACTACCTGAACGTCGTCGGCCTGCCCGCGGCACTTCTCCTCGAGCAGCTCGCCACGCACGCGCCCGAGTTGCTGCAAGTCCGCAGCTAGACTGCGGCGTCCATGAGCTGGTTCAACGCTCTCACCGGCTTCGGCGGCCGCGACATGGCGGTCGACCTCGGCACTGCCAACACGCTCGTCTACGTGCGCGGTCGTGGCATCGTGCTCTCCGAGCCGTCGGTCGTCGCGATCGACCAGCGCACCGGCGACGTCCACGCCGTCGGCGTCGAGGCGAAGCGCATGCTCGGGCGCACGCCGGGGACGATCTCCGCGATCCGCCCGCTCAAGGACGGTGTGATCGCCGACTTCGACGTGACCGAGCAGATGCTCCGTCACTTCATCCAGAAGGTTCATCAGCACCGGTTCGCGCACCCGCGCGTGATCGTCTGCGTTCCCTCCGGTGTCACTGGAGTCGAGAAACGTGCCGTCGAGGACGCGACGCTCGCCGCCGGTGCCCGCCAGGCCTACCTGATCGAGGAGCCGATGGCGGCCGCGATCGGCGCTGGACTCCCCGTCGGCGAGCCGACCGGGAACATGATCGTCGACATCGGCGGCGGCACAACCGAGGTGGCGGTGATCTCGCTGGGCGGGATCGTCGTCTCGCAGTCGCTGCGCGTCGGCGGCGACGAGATGGACGACGCGATCGTCAACCACATCAAGAAGGAGTACAAGCTGCTCGTCGGCCAGCAGACGGCCGAGGAGATCAAGCTCGAGATCGGCTCCGGCTATCGGTTGCAGGAGGAGGTCCAGGCCGAGGTGCGGGGGCGGGACATGCTGACCGGCCTGCCGAAGACCGTCGTGATCTCCTCCGAGGAGGTGCGGCGCGCGCTCGACGAGCCCGTTTCCCAGATCATCGACGCGATCAAGTCCACGCTCGACAAGACGCCGCCCGAGCTTGCGGCCGACATCATGGACCGCGGCATCGTGCTCGCCGGCGGTGGCGCGCTGCTCCAGGGGCTCGACGAGCGGCTGCGCCACGAGACCCAGATGCCGGTGCATCTCGCGGAGTCCCCGCTGACCTGCGTCGCCGTCGGATCCGGGCGGAGTCTCGAGGAGTTCGAGGCGATTCACCGTTCGAACCGCTCGTCGCGCAGCAGGCGCGGCGGCCGGCGCTAGAGGGGCGAGGCTCGGCCACGTTCGTAGATCTGTGAAGGGCGGGCGGGGTGGCCTGTTCGTGGATCGGTAACGGGCGGGCGGGGTGGCGCGTTCGTAGATCGGTGACGGGGTGTCTCTCGAACGAGCAGGGGAGACACCCCGTCCGTCTTTCTCTCCGGCCAAGGCACTGTGGGGTGTCCGTTCGTCTAATTGTCACCGGTACAATCGAGTGCTGTGCCCCGTCATCGCACCGCACGCACGGCGGTGCTGGGCGTCACCGTCCGGCGTCCGGCCACCGGCAAGCCCGCCTCTCGAACGACCTCCGCCTTCCGGCGGCGCATCGTGGTGGGTGTGCTCATCGTGCTCGCGCTCGTGCTGATGACGGTCTCGTTCCGCAAGCCTGACGACGGGCTCGTCGCCTCGGCCCAGAGCACCGCCGCGGCCGTGATGCGCCCGTTCACGGTGGCGGGCGAGCGGGTCGCGCAGCCGTTCCGTGATGCGTACGCGTGGGCGGACTCACTCCTCACGGCGCGCTCCGACGCCAAGCGCCAGCGAGAGGAGAACGCGGCGTTGCGCCAGCAGGTGATCCAGAACCAGTTTGCCGCCCGCGAGAACGCCCGGCTCAAGGCGCTCCTCGCCTTCCGTGACGGGCCACGATTCCCGGCCGATTACAGAGGCGTCGCGGCTGCCGTGATCGCCCGTCCGACGGGAGGCTTTGCCCAGGACATCGTCGTCGCTGTCGGCTCGAGCGACGGCGTGACGCTCGACGCGCCCGTGGTGAGTGAGGACGGCTTCCTCGGCCGCGTGACGCGGGTGTACTCACGCTCGGCCCGGGTGACGCTGCTCACCGACGAGCAGTTGGCGGTGTCCGCGCTCGACGTCCGCTCCGGCGCGGCGGGGATCGTCAAGCACGGCCGCGCCGCCGCCTCGACGCTCATCTTCGATCGCGTTCCGAAGAAGTTGAAGGTGTCGGTGGGAGACACCATCGTGACGGCCGGTTGGCGCTCCAGCAAGCTCGCCTCGCTCTACCCTCGCGGGATCCCGATCGGGCGCGTCACGAGCGTCGGTCAGGCTGACACCGACCTCTGGAAGCAGGTGCAGGTGGAGCCCTTCGCCGACTTCGACAGGGTCGACTCGGTGCTCGTGCTCGTGCGCAAGGACGGGGCCAGGTAGCCGCCATGACCGTCCCCGCGACCATCCGCCTCGCTGTCCTACTCTTCGTCATCGCGATCCTCCAGGTGTCGGCGTTCTCGACGATCTCTCTGTTCGGCGGCGGTCCGGATGTGCTGCTCGTCACGCTCGTCTCGATCGGCCTGCTCCGGGGCTCGCTGACCGGGGCCGTGGCCGGCTTCGCCGCAGGGCTGATCGTCGACATCGCGACGCTCGGAACGCTCGGGGTCACATCTCTGCTGCTGACGCTCGCTGGGTACTGGGCCGGCCGGTACGGCGAGACGACCGGGCGTGGTCAGACGCGGGCTCCGCTCGTAGCGACCGTGGCGGCCACGATGCTCGTGGCGCTCGGTGGGTACGGCCTCTACTCAGTGCTCGGCGAGTCCGTCGCTCCCCGGTCGTTCTTCTCGGCGCTCCCCGCCACCCTCGCGTGGAACGCCCTGCTCGCCTATCCCGTCTTCCGCCTCACGCGACGCGTGATCGGCGAGGACGCTCGGGTCGACCGCGTGCGGGAGGTAGAGCTCCTTGTCTGACGCGCCGTACGGCGAGCGCCGAAACCCGTCGCGGCGGTTCCTGCCGCCCGACCCGAGCGTCAGTGCGCCGTACCGGCTGACACCTGGGCTCGCGCTGCGGGTCGGCGTGCTCGGCGCGGTCGCGCTCGCGATCTTCGCCGTCCTCTTCTTCCGGCTCTGGTCGCTCCAGGTGCTCTCCGGCGCACGTTACCTCGACGCCGCCCAGAACAACCAGCTCCGGACGATCCGGGTCGAGGCACCGCGCGGCCCGATCCTCGACCGCAACGGCAAGGTAATCGTGGGGAACGTGCCCGGGACCGCGGTCAAGCTGTGGGTCGGCGACATGCCCAAGCGGGAGGGCCGCTACCGGATGATCCAGCGGCTCGCAGCCGTCCTCGACGTGCCGGTGGTCAAGCTTGCACGCGCGGTCGACGACCGGCGCAACGACCCCCTCTCGCCGATCACGGTGAAGACGGCACTGCACGACGACCAGGTCTACTTCCTCCAGGAGCACGCCTCCGAGTTCCCCGGCGTGCAGATCCAGCAGACCTACCTGCGCGACTACCCCTACCAGTCCCTCGGGGCTCAGGTGCTCGGCTACGTGGGGGAGATCTCGCCCGCGGAACTCAAGGCGCACCGGGGTGCAAAGGACGACTACCGGGGCGGCGACAAGATCGGTAAGTCCGGGGTGGAGGCGACCTTCGACGCGTACCTCCGCGGCATCTCAGGTGCGGCTCAGATCCGCGTGGACTCGCGCGGCCGGCAGCAGAGCCCGGTGGAGATGAGGCGCGATGCCCAGCCGGGAACAGCTGTCCGGCTGACGCTCGACATCGGCCTGCAGCGAGCTGCCGAGCGGGCGATCCACGAGGGGATCGCTCTCGCCAGGGCCAACAAGCAGTACCACGTCGCGGGTGGCGCGATCATCGCGATCGACCCGAAGGACGGCGCCGTGCGCGCGATGGCGTCCTTCCCGACGTACAAGCCCTCCGTCTACGTCGGCAGGGTCGACCCCGAGAAGCTGGCACCGCTCGTCAACGACGCAGCGGCGAAGGCGGCGGACTTCCCCGGTCTGAACCGCGTCACGCAGGTTCCCTACCCGCCCGGCTCGACCTGGAAGCCGGTGACGGCGCTCGCAGCGATGCAGGAGCACCTCCTCTCCCCCTACGACTCGATCCAGTGCACGGGCAGCGCGAAGTACGGCCGAGACCAGCAGGTCTTCAAGAACTGGGATCCGTATGTCAACCGTCCGATGAACCTCCCCGAGGCGCTCGCCACGTCGTGCGACACGTATTTCTACAACGTCGGTAACCGGTTCTACGAGCGCGGCTCGGCGGAGCGAAGCCGACTCCAGCAGTGGGCCCGGAAGTGGGGCTTCGGAGCGCCCACGGGACTCGACATCGGCAACGAGGCGCCCTCCTGGCAGACGATCGTGCCGACGCCCGCCTGGCGCGAGCAGCACTTCAAGACTGACTGGGACAAGGCGTGGAACCCCGGTGACTCGATCCAGCTCGCGATCGGGCAGAAGGACGTCACCGTGACGCCGCTGCAGATGGCGCGCTTCTACGCGATGATCGCGAACGGTGGCAAGCTCGTCACCCCGTACCTGGTCTCGGGTGTCGAGCAACCGGGGACCGAAGGCCAGCAGCCGGTCACGTTGAAGCAGTTCCCGCCCGACCCGCCGATCGACGCGGGCGTCGATCCCGCGGCGCTGCAGGCGGTGCGCGACGGCCTCTGGGCCGCGACGCACTCCACGAACGGCACGTCATCGAGCGTTTTCGGCAAGTACCCCATCTCGATCGCGGGCAAGACCGGCACGGCCGAGAAGGTCGTCAACCTCCCGGGCTACCCGGTCGGGCACCTCGAGGATCAGTCCTGGTGGTGCGGCTACGGGCCGACGGAGGATGCCCGGCTCGTCGTCTGTGCAGTGATCGAGAACGGCGGCCACGGCTCGGCGGCTGCGGCGCCGGCTGCCCTGAGCGTCTTCGAGAAGTTCTTCAATCGGAAGGCTCCGGCCCAGGCGCTGGTGAACGTCGATTGATCGTCGAGGCGCGACACCGGCCTGCAGGGCTCCGCTCGCGCTCCCTCGGGGTCCTCGATGTGGGCGAGGTCGCGCGGCGGCTCGACTGGTTGCTGCTTCTTGCCGTTGCGACGCTCGTGGGTTACGGCCTCTGGGCGATCTCGGGCATCACCCGCTTCGACGTGCCCGGCGACCCCGGTTACTTCGTCACCCGTCAGATGATCGCGGCCGCCCTCGGCCTCGGCGGGATGCTCGTTGCCGTGCTTGTGCCGCCGTCCACCTACCAGCGCCACTGGCGCGTCGTCTATGGATCAACGATCGGCCTGATGATCTTCGTCTTCATCTTCGCGGAGGCGATCCGCGGCTCGAAGCGATGGATCGATCTCGGCCCGTTCCAGTTCCAGCCTTCCGAGTTCGGCAAGCTCTTCTTCGTGCTCGCGATCGCCGGGTTTCTCGTGGAGCGGGGACGGCGCGTCACTGAGTTCCGAACGGTCTCGACGGCGATCGGCCTTGCGCTCGTGCCGATGGCGCTCGTCTTCCTCCAGCCAGACCTCGGCACCGCACTCGTCTACGGGGCGGCCCTCGTAGCCGTTCTCTTCCTCGCGGGCGTCCGCTGGCGCCACCTGCTCGTGCTCGGAATCGCGGCAGCGCTACTCCTCACGAGCGTCGTCTGGTTCCTCCCCAGCGCGGGGATCGAGGTGCTGAAGCCGTACCAGACGGCACGCTTGACAGGGTTTACGAACCCGGACAGCGATCCCGGCGGGTCGACTTACAACCTGCGCCAGTCGATCACCTCGGTCGGTGCCGGCGGCCTCGCGGGTCGCGGTGTCGCCGGCGCCAGCCAGACGCGCCTCGACTACCTTCCCGAGCATGCGACGGACTTCGTGTTCGCGTCCTTTGCCGAGCAGCGCGGATTCGTCGGGACGTCGATCCTGCTCCTGCTCTACCTGCTCGTCGTGTGGCGTGGCCTGCGCGTCGTTACGGTCGCGGGTGATCTCTACGGCGCTGTCGTCGCGGGTGGGATCGTCTTTGCCTTCCTCTTCCAGGTGTTCATCAACGTGGGGATGACGATGGGGATCGCCCCTGTCACGGGAATCCCGTTGCCGTTCGTCACGGTCGGCGGCTCGTCGATGGTTGCGAACCTGCTAGCGGTCGGCGTGCTCCAGTCCATTCACGCGCGCGGCCAGCGCGAGGCCTTCCGCTGATGCCTGCCGGGACCGGGATCGGGCAGGTGGTCGGTCTCGTGCGCGCGACCCGCTCGCTCGAGGACGCGGCGGCACGGATCGTCGTGTCAGGTCCGGGAGCGGTAGAGCTGGCCGTCCGCCTTGCCGCGGAGGGCGACTCGACCGCCGTGGTCGTCGACGGCGACCCGGCCGGCGCGACGGTCGCGATCAGGCTGCTCGACGGCGACCCGTCGGCTGCCGAGGTGGCCGTCCTGCGAAGCCTCTCCCGAAGCGAGACACCGACTGTCGTGGTGCGCCGGGGAGGCGCCGGGCACGTTCCGTACGTGCTACCAGAGCTTGTCATCGAGATCGGGGCCGGAGAGCCGGTTCCGGTTCAGAAGATCGCCGCTCGGGTCGCCGATGTCGCCGGCGATCGGTCGTCATCGCTGGCGGCGCGGCTGCCCGTTCTGCGTCCCGCCGTGACCCGGAAGCTGGTCGTCGGGACCGCCCTCGGAAACGCGGTTCTCGCCGGGTCGCCGTTCGGTCACGGCGCCCATCTCCCACTGCTGACCCTGAGCCAGTGCCGGATGTTGATGTCGCTCGGAGTCAGCTGCGGCGAGACGCTCCCACGTGATCCCCAGGCGCTCGCGCTCGCCGTGGGACCGGCGCTCGCCGCCGCGCTGGGCGTCGGGCTCGGTGCTCGCTCGCTCGTCCGTCGCTCACCCCTGCGGGGCCCACTCGTGCGGGCCGCAGTCGCCTACGGCGGCACCAGGGTGCTCGGCGCCCTCGGCACCCGGCTCTGACCCTCCCAGAGCCGCTCGGAACGGAGTCCGTCCGGACCGGGTCCTAGGATCGCACCGACACTGAGATCCGACGTGGGACGCGAAGGGAGTGCCGGTGCTGGACACGGAGCTCGCAGAGGAACTGCTGCAGATCGAAGAGGCCGATGCGTGGTTCGAGTACCTGGAGGGGACCCGGGTTCAGTCGGAGACCCGCTATGCCGAGGTCGAGCCGTGGGCGTGGGCACGTCTCAATCAGCGGCTTCGCGCCGTCCGAGCCCGCCGCGCGCGGCTGCGCCCTGCGGCCGCCTGAGCGGCTCGACTCCACGCCGCGGCGACCGCCCCGGCCGTGCGCTGATACGCTGCATACCGAGGCCCATGACACTGGCCACGGTTTTCGACATCCGCTGCGAGAGGCCGGCTTCCCGGTGGGACGCCGTATGCCCGCGCGCGCTACAACGAAGAGAGGCACTACTTGCCCTGGTTTCGATGGAAGAACAAGAAGGACGCACAGCAGGCGCCCGACGCCGCCACGACAGAAGTCCCGGCAGCTCCGGCTGAGCCGGAAGCAGCGCCAGAACCGACCACTGAAGGATCTGCGACAGCAGCCGGCGTAGCCGGGGAGACCGATGCGCAGCGCAACAAGCGGCGGCGGGGCAGCCGTGGCGGTCGCGGCCGCAAGCGCCCGGCCGGCGAAGGCGGCGGGGGAGACGGTGGTTCCTCGGCGTCCGAGAAGCCCGCGGCCGGCGCTGCTCGCGACAAGCCCGAGCAGAGCCAGCGTGCCGAGCGTGCGGCCGACCGGCGCCGCGGTGGGCAGAGCGGTGGCACCCAGCGGCGGCGTCAGCAGCCCCGGCGCGCACCACTCCCGGCGGCCAAGCGCGAGCTGCTGATCTCTGTCGACGTCGGCGAGCAGCGTGTCGCGATCATCGAGGACGACCGCGTCGCCGAGGTCTATCTGGAGCGGCCCGAACGTCGCTCGATCGCCGGCAACATCTACCTGGGCGTCGTCGACAACGTGCTGCCGGGAATGGAGGCGGCGTTCGTCGAGATCGGCCTCGAGAAGAACGGCTTTCTCTACGTTGACGAGATCGTCGTCCCCGAGCTCGAGGGCAAGCGCCACCACGGCAAGAAGATCCAAGACCTGATCTCGCGTGGTGAGAAGCTGCTCGTGCAGGCCGTCAAGGACCCGATGAAGACCAAGGGCGCCCGGCTGACGACCGAGATCTCGCTCCCCGGCCGGTTTCTCGTGTATGTCCCGAACGGTGAAGGGCTCGGCGTCTCCCGTCGCCTCGAGGATGCCGAGCGTGCCCGCCTGAAAGACATCATCAAGAACCTCGACGCCAAGGAGGGTGGGGTCATCGTCCGCACCGCGGCCGAGGGCGCCTCTGCCGAGGACGTCGAGCGCGATCTCGTGTTCCTGCAACGCCTCTGGAAGACGATCCAGGCGCAGGCCAAGGATGCGACTGCCCCCTCACTCGTTTATCAGGAGGCCGAGCTGCCGTTGCGGATCGTGCGGGACCTGTTCGCCGGCGACTTCGTCTCCGCGCAGGTGGACAACGAGCGCACCCACAAGCGGATCGTCAGCTACCTGAAGAAGACTTCGCCGCACATGATCGAGCGGGTTCACCGCTACAAGGAGAAGGAGCCGCTGTTCGCCGCGACCGGCGTCGAGAAGGAGATCGAATCGACGCTCGATCGCCGCGTCGACCTCCCCTCAGGTGGCTACCTCGTCTTCGACTACGCCGAGGCGTTCACGGTGATCGACGTCAACACCGGCCGCTTCGTCGGCTCGCGGTCGAAGAACTCGACGCAGCGCCTCGAGGACACGATCACGAAGAACAACCTTGAGGCCGTGAAGGAGGTCGTGCGCCAGCTTCGGCTGCGGGACATCGGTGGGATCATCGTGATCGACTTCATCGACATGGCGAACCCCAAGAACCGCGCCTCGGTCGAGGACGCGCTGCGGGGCGAGCTCGAGCGCGACCGGACGAAGACCTACGTCGTCGAGATCTCGCCGCTCGGCCTCGTCGAGATGACGCGCCAGAACGTGACTGACGGCCCCCGCGAGATCCTTACCAGCAAGTGCCCGACCTGCGCCGGCGACGGGATCGTCGTCTCCGACCACACGGTCGCGATGCAGGTCGAGCGCCGGCTGCGGGCGCTCGCCTCACCCGGGAACCGCGTGCAGGCCTACAAGGTCGCGCTCCATCCCCGGGTACTCGAACTGCTTGCAGGGCCGGGTGGGGTGCGGCTCGCCGCAATCGAGGAGGCGACGCGCCGCCGCTTCTTCCTCGTGCCGGCCGAAGGGCACATTCACACGGATCAGTTCGAGGTCGTGGCAGAGGGCAAGCTCGTCGATCTCCAGCCCGTCTCACCGGTCGTCGAGGGCTCGACCATCGAGATCAAGCTGGGCGAGATCGGACGCAACGACGCGAGTTGGGGCGCCGGGAAGGTCGAAGGCGTGGACGTGCTCGTCGCCGACGCGGCGAAGCTCGTCGGCAAGAAGGCAACCGTTCTCGTCGGCCGCGTGCTCGAGGGTCAGGCGTTCGCGACGCTCGTTGCCGCGAACGGTGCGATCGACAGCCCGATCACGTTCGAGAGCGAGGCCGAGAAGCCGACCCGTGCGCCGGCGCGGCGCAAGCCGGTCGACGCTCCCGCCGACGGTGAGACGACGGCAGACGCCGCGGAGGAGCCGGTGGTCGATGCCGATCTCGACGAGGCGGACGACGATGAAGATCTCGAGGAGGTTGAAGCCGACGAGGACGGAATGGAGCTCTCCGCGGACGGGGCAACGACGCCGAAGAAGCGCACGAGGCGCGGCTCCCGTGGCGGCCGCCGACGTCGCAAGCCGGCCGGCGGCGGGGTGGCGGCCGACGGCCAGGTCGAGACCGACGCCGAGGCCGACGCCGGGTCGGCTGAAGGCGGCGACGATGTGGTGGAGGCGCCCGACCTCGCAGAGACCGCTCCTAACGGATCGGTCGAGGTAGTCGCGAAGCCTGCCGGCAGGCGCCGGACGCCCAGGATCCACGTGCCGGGAGACCCTTCCGCGCCCGCATCATCCCCCGAGGTGATCCAGGAGGCGGTCGCCGACGGAGCGGAGCCGGCCGGGATCGTCGAGGCCGACGATGCCCTCTCCGCCGACGGTGATCCTGCCGCGGACGGCGAGACGCCGGCCGTCGTCAAGAAGAAGACCCGCCGCGGCAGCCGCGGTGGCAAGAACCGGCGCAAGAAGCCCGCCGGGAGTGGCACTGAGGTCAATGCAACGTCCGAGCCCGAGGGCGGGGCCGTTGCCACGGCCCTCGTCGATGATGCTCCGGCCGGTGACGAGCTCGAGGTCGCAGACGCGTTCGTGACCGTTTCCGTTGTCACCGACGAGCCGGTTCTCGAGCACCCGTCGGCAGAGGAGCCTGTCGTGGAGATGGCCGTCAACGACGCGGTGCTCGAGGCGGAGCCCGAGGCAGAGGCAGAGGCCGAGGGCTACGTACCGATGTCCGAGTGGCTCGACGACTTCGACCGCAGGTGATGACGGCCTTTCGCTACACTCCCTCGGCTCGCGGGCTCCTGCCCGCGTTTTCCGTGTCGGAGACCCACGCATGAGCTACGCAATCATTTCCCTCGGCGGCAAGCAGTATCGCGTCAGCGAAGGGCAGCGCCTGCTCGTCGACCGGCTCCCGACCGAGGACGGTAGGACATTCACGCCGGACGTGCTGCTCGTCGGCGGTGACGGGGCGGCGATGCTCTCACCGAAGGACGTGACCGTCACGATCAAGGTCGTGGGCCAGCAGCGCGGGCCGAAGATCCGGATCGGCAAGTACAAGAAGCGCACCGGCTACAAGCGCCACACGGGCTTCCGCGCCGCGCTGACGCAGATCGAGATCGAGTCGATCGGCGGCAACAAGCGTGCGGCCGCGGCCAAGCCGAAGGCGCAGCACCAGGTCGAGGCGGAGGCCAAGGTCGAGGCTGTCGAGGCAGAAGCCACGACCGTGGCGGAGCCCAAGCCGAATGCGGTACCCAAGCCGAGAGCTGCGGCGAAGCCGAAGGCGACTCCGGCAGCACAGGCCGCCGTGGACACCGTCGCGGAGACGGCCAAGGAGGATGAGAGCTAGATGGCACACAAGAAGGGCCTCGGCTCCTCGCGCAACGGGCGCGACTCGGAGAGCAAGCGCCTCGGCGTCAAGATCTTCGCCGGCCAGGAAGTGAAGGCCGGGATGATCATCGTGCGTCAGCGCGGAACCCGATTTCGCCCGGGCGAGGGCGTGGGCCTGGGCCGCGACCACACGATCTTCGCCAAGCGCGAGGGCGTGGTGGCGTTTCGCCGCTCCGGCGAGAAGCGCTTCATCTCAGTGCTTTCCGACTGACGTCGGAAAGCAGCTAGATAGTGCGGCGACGCGTTGACGGTCGACGGCACTAATCGACGAGGCAGCCCGTGAGCATGTTTCAGGATCGGGCGCGAATCCGGGTCAAGGCCGGGCGTGGTGGGGACGGCGGGCTCAGCTTCCGGCGCGAGAAGTTCGTGCCCAAGGGCGGGCCGGACGGTGGCGACGGCGGCCGCGGGGGCGACATCATCGTCGTCGCCGATGCGCGACTCCGGGATCTCTCGAGCTTCCGCTCGAAGACCGTCTTCAACGCACAGCGTGGCGGCAACGGCAGCGGCACGCGCAAGCACGGGCCGGACGGCAGCGACATCGTGCTGATGGTGCCCGTCGGGACGCAGGTGAGCAACGCGGACGACGGCACGCTCGTCGCCGACCTGGAGGCGGACGGCGTCAGGATCGTCGTCGCTCGTGGCGGTGGGGGTGGGCGAGGCAACTCGAACTTCGCGACGCCCACCCGGCAGACGCCGCGATTCGCCGAGACCGGCCAGCCGGGCGGCGCGTGCGAGCTCGAGCTCCACCTCAAGCTGATGGCCGACGCCGCCTGCGCCGGCCTGCCGAACGCCGGCAAGTCGTCCCTCCTGAGCCGGATCTCGAACGCCAGGCCGAAGGTCGCCGATTATCCGTTCACGACGCTCGCGCCGATGCTCGGCACCGTCGACGGCCCGGACGGACGTCAGCTCACGGTCGCCGACGTACCCGGGCTGATCGAGGGCGCAAGCGAGGGCATCGGCCTCGGGCACGAGTTCCTCGCCCACCTCGAACGGGCGCGGATCCTCCTCCACGTGATCGACGCCTCCGAGGGCGACGCCGACGAGCGGTTCGCCGTGATCGATCGCGAGCTCGAAGCGTACGGGGCCGGCCTGGGCGAGCGCCCCCAGCTCGTCGTGCTGAACAAGTCCGACCTCCACCCCGAGCCGGCACCGTTCACCGTGGAGGACGAGCGGATCATCGCGGTTCAACGGATCTCGTGCGCGACCGGAGCCGGGATCGACGAGCTGAAATCTTTGCTCTTCACGTTCTGCCCCGCCGAGGCGCCGGAGATCGCCGTCCCGGTGCCGGAGGATTTGCCGGAATTCCTCGAGTACACGCCCCGGCCGCCCGAGCGCCGCCGCTTCAAGGTGCTGCGGACAGGCCAGGGATTCCGCGTGGTCGGCGAGGCACCCGAAGGCGAGGAGCTCGAGAAGGCTCTGCTCGATGCCGGCGTGCGCTCGGGCTCGGAGATCGAGATCGGCGACGAGGTCGTGGTCTGGGAGTGAGAGGCTCCGTTGGCATCCTCGGTGGCGCGTTCGATCCGCCACACAATGGCCACGTAGCGCTCGCCCGGGAGGCGATCGCACACTTCGGGCTCGAGCGGCTCCTCGTCAGGGTCGTCGCCGACCCTGGACACAAGCGCGTCGAGACGCCGGCGGAGACGAGGCTTCGACTGGCGAAGCTCGCGTTCTCCCGGGTCCCGGGCGCGCAGGTGGCACTCGACCGGTTCGCACGCACGGTGGACTCGCTGGAGGAGCTCGGGCTCGACGACCCCGTGTTCGTCGTCGGTGCCGACCAGCTCGCCGCGTTCCTCACCTGGACCAGCCCCGACCGGGTGCTCGAGCTGGCCCGGATCGGCGCCGCGACCCGCCCCGGCACCGACCTCGCCGAGCTGCAGCGCGTGATCGACCTCCTGCCCCGGCCCGGTCGCGTCGAGCTCTTCCCGATCACGCCGCTCGCCGTGTCCTCGTCGGATGCCCGCGCGCGCGTCGCCGCAGGCCTGTCGATCGACGAGCTCGTTCCCGCACCCGTTGCGGCCGAGATCGAGCGCCTGGGTCTCTACGACGCGGCCTGATCTCCCCTGGAACCGCCGCTACACTGCGATCCGACCGGATCGCGACCGAGGAAGCTGACCGACCTGACATCGCTCGAGCAAGCCCGTCACATCGCCGCCCTCTGCGAGGAGAAGCTCGCGACCGACGTCACGATCCTCGACATGCGGACGGTGTGCGACTACACGGACTTCTTCGTGATCGCGACCGGCGGCAATACGCGCCAGACGAAGGCGATCTCGGATGAGGTGCACTTCGTGATGAAGCGTGACCACGGCCTGCTCCCGCGCGCCGTCGCCGGTGAGCGCGAGGCGACCTGGATCGTCGCCGACTACAACGACACCGTCCTCCATGTCTTCGACGACGAGACGCGGGCCTACTACCGCCTCGATGACCTCTGGGACGACGTGCCGAAGCTCGGGGCTGCCGTTTCCGCGTGACCCGTTGCCTGTAGAGGCGACGATGGCGTCCGATATGTTCTCTAGAATGAGAACATGCTGTCCACCGGTCAGAAAGGTGCGATCGCGAGCTGGCGATCGCAGCGCGCGCGGTCGAGCTCGGAGTCGGGGTCTATCGCCCCGTTGCGGAAGGGGGTCGCTATGACTTGGTGTTCGATGTCGACGGCAGGTTGTTACGTGTTCAGTGCAAGTGGGCCAACCTGCACGACGCGGTCGTCGTGGTTCGCTGCCGGCGCTGCCGCCGGACAAAGGCGGGGCTTCTTCATCGTGGCTACGAGGCCGATGAGATCGACGGCATCGCGGCGTATTGCTTCGAGCTACGCCGTTGCTTCTATCTACCGATTGAGCAGATCGCCGGTCGGATGGCGCTTCAACTCCGGGTGCACCCCTCACGGAACAACCAGAGTCAGCTAGTGAACTGGGCGGCCGACTTCGGTCTGGAGCGTCTACAATTTGCCGGTACGGGGCCATAGCTCAGCTGGGAGAGCGCTTGCGTGGCACGCAAGAGGTCGGCGGTTCGATCCCGCCTGGCTCCATCCGTTGTCAGAGACACAACGACGCCCCTGGAAAGGAGCGTCTTTTCGTGTCCGATCGCTGGGTGAGGAAATGTGCCTCGTACGAACCCTCGGTGTCGGACGTCAGGGTTGCTGCCCGCCTTGGGCCATTTCCCGCTTCGCCCGCTTCGCGGCTGCGCCGCTGTGCTTTCGGCTCGCTCGCGGAGAGTGGGCTCAGGTCTTCTGTTTCCCGCACCTTTCGCACGCGCTCCACGTTGTCGGCGTCGTTGTCCGTGTGCCGAACTGGGTGTGCGGTCTTGCCTGGCGGCTTCGATGAGGAAGTCGAAGGTTCTCGGAAGGTGCTGGTTGATTTCTGCGGTGACATTCCTTCTCGCCTCGCCCGCTTCGAAGCGCAAGCGCCGCTGTGCTTTCTCCAGGGCATCGTGAACGCCTACTCCGATGAGACCCCAGGGCGCGACCTTGTCGATGAGGCGCGCGCCGCTCTCACGGCCGACGAGGTCGCCCGCGCCACGGACGCCAGCCGCCGCCTCACGATCAGGGAAGCGCTCGGTCGGGCAGAGCCTCGGAGAGACGTTCACGCTTCGCGCGGCGCGTCGTTGCGCCCTACGAGTGGCCAGGCCTCACTCGCAAGCCACTCCGAGGCGGCGCGCCAGAGCGGACCGTCGAGCTCGGCCCGGGATGCGCGCACCCAAGAGCGAACGCTTCCCGGGTAGATGTAGACACAGCCGATCACGTCGTCGCTTGACGGGTCGAGCACGGTGTAGGTGAATCCCTTGCCGTCCCGGAAGTGACGGGCGTGCATCTCGAGGTCGGCGAGATTGCGCGAGAGGGACATCGGTACCGGCCACGGATCGTCCGAGGCACCCTGCCAGCCCGGCGTGGCGTGGATGTGCTCGATACTCGAGCTCCAGGCTGCGTGGTCTCGCTCGTTGTGCTGTGGGCCGAGCGGCTCCAGCCTGAAGAGCTCGGTGGTGAGGCCGGCCGGCGGCGTGAAGCAGGCCGGGACGAAACCCGTGTGGCGTTTGATGATCGTCAGCTCGAAGGGTGCACTGCGCCGCTCCGGTGGCCGGAGCTCGCAGGCGAAGCACTCGGCCACGGCCGCGGCCAGTTCGGCTGCGTCTCGTGGCCGCGCGTCCGAGACGAGGAGGTGCCGCGCCACCTCGCCGCGGGTTTTCTTCGCCATGTGCGAGACGACGCGGCGGACGCCGTCCCGCTCCTCGACGACCGACACGTGGACGTGCCTGGCCGCGGCAGCAGACGCGGGCCGCCACGGGGCGACGTAGGTGGCCGAGCGACAGTCGAGAATCACCCGGCTCGCCGCGGCTTCGTCGAGCGGCTCGCGGAGACCTGCGCGCCAGTGGCCGGCATCCATCTCGCGCCTGTATGCGGGCACGCGGTCACCGGCTCGGAGAGCACCGAACTGGGCAGAGATGATCACCAGGTTGCGCGCGGCTCCGCGGGGCAGCGTCTCGATGTCCAGGGCCGCGTAGAGGACGCCGGTGTAGAGGCGGCTCGCGGTGATCGTAGGCGCACGGCGGAGCTCCGCGTCGAGGAGTTCCTCGCGGAGTGGTGTCAGGGTCGGAAAGGAGAGCGTGGCGAGGTCGATCGGCTTCCCGCGTGCCGGCGCGTGTTTCGTCTCGCTGGGAGGGAGGAGGACGAGCGGCGGTCGGCAGGCAGCCATGGCTCCCATCCTCGCAGGCGGCCTTCTCGTGGGCATCGGTCCCTATGCTCCTACCATGACCGATCTCGAGAGTGCGAGGCATGCGTTCTCGGAGCGCGAGTGGGGAAAGGCCCGTGGCTTCCTGCTCGCCGTCGTCGCGACCTCCGAGTCGGCGGAAGCCCTCGAGATGCTCGGGACGGCAGCGTGGTGGTTGGACGACGGCGATACTGCCGTCTCGGCCCGAGAGAGGCTGTTCAGGCTCCGGCGGAGCGATGGCGACACGGCGGGCGCGGCGCAGGTCGCGGTCCAGCTCGCCTGGGATGCAACCGTGTTCCGGTCGGATGCGGCGGTCGCGCGCGGCTGGGCCGCCCGTGGCCGGAGCCTGCTCGAGGGCCAGCCGGTTGGGCCGGATCATGTCTGGCTCGCCCTCAGGGACGCAACGCTCGACGAGGCTTCCCCCGATGTCTTCGCAGCGGCCCGTCTTCTTGCCCGGCAGCTCGGGGCGATCGACGCCGAGATGGCCGCTCTCTGTCTGGAGGGGCGCGCGCTCGTGGCCGCCGGCAGGATCGACGAGGGTCTGGTGCTGATGGACGAGGCGATCACTGCTGCCTGTGCGGGAGAGATCGACGACCCGCTCGCGATCACGTTTGCCTGCTGCCAGCTCCTCGGCGTCTGCAGCCGCGTTCGCGATTACGACCGGGCCACGCAATGGTGCGAGAGGATCGAGGAGCTCTGCGAGCGGCTCAACATCTGGTCGGTGTTGAGCGTGGCGCGCTGCTTTTACGCACCGATCCTGATTGCGCGCGGCAAGCTCTCGGCAGCAGAGCGCATGTTGATCGCGGCCGAGATCGCGTACCGCACGACGGCACCACATCACGCGCGTCTGGCACGGGCCTGGCTTGCCGACGTCCGCGTCCGTCAGGGCCGCATCGACGAGGCGCGGCACCTCCTCGACGATGCTGAGCCGGAGCCCGCATGTCGCCTGACGCGGGCGTCGCTCGCACTCGCAGACGCGGATCTCGACGGAGCGGCCGAGCATGCGGGAACCTTTCTGCGGCAGGCCGAGGGGGCCTGGCACGTCGAGCGCGCCACGGCGCTCGAGTTGATCGGGAGGGCCGAGGCGGGGCGAGGGCGCACCGCCGAAGCAGAGGCCGCGCTCGCATCTCTCGACGAGCTCGAGGCAACCGTCCGCACGGCGCCCCTCCGCGGCTCGGCCCTGATGGTTCGTGCGGCCCTGGCCGAGAGCCACGGCGACCTTCCGGCGGCACGGGTGGCTCTCGCCGACGCGGCAGACGTGCTCGAGCGCGGTCACACACCGTATGAGGCGGCGCTCGCGAGGCTCGAGTTGGCACGGGTCCTCGGGTTGCTCGGCCGTCCGGACGATCAGGACCGCGAGCGCACGCGTGGAGAGGAGACCCTCCGCGATCTGCGGGCCGTCGGGACGCCCGGCCCTCTGACTGCGCGCGAGATCGAGGTCCTCCAGCTGGCAGCGCAGGGGCTCTCGAACGCCGAGATTGGCACGAGGCTCTTCCTCAGCCCGCACACGGTGCACCGTCATCTGGCGAACATCATGCGCAAGCTCGACGCGAGCTCCCGCACCGATGCGGCGGCTCGGGCTCGCGACCTGCTCCTGATCTGAGCGACTGGCGGGCCACGGCATGGCCCGGCGAGGATGGCCCGCGCGGGCGACGCGGCGGGATGCCGCGTCGGTGAGAATCCTGCCATGACCACACTCGATCTCACCACACGGTTGCAGGGGAGCGTGCACCTGCCGGGCGACCCTGCCTACGACAACACCTGCACGCTGTTCAACGCCGCGATCGAGCGCCGTCCGGCGCTCGTCGTGCGACCGCGCACGACTGCCGACGTCGTCGCGGCGATCGCGTACGCGCGGGAAGCCGGCCTCGAGCTCGCGATTCGCGGCGGGGGGCACTCGGTCTCGGGCGCGTCCCTGTGTGACGACGGCCTCGTGATGGACATGCGCGCGCTCGATTCGATCGAGATCGACGCGGCCGCGCAGACCGCGAAGGTGGGTGGTGGCTGCCTCACGGGAGCCGTTGATCAGGCCCTCCAGGCTCACGGGCTGGCGACGACTCTCGGTCGGGTCACGACCACCGGGGTGGCAGGCTTCACGATGGGGGGTGGCTCCAACTGGCTGGAGCGGCGATTCGGCCTGGCCGTCGACAACCTCCTCGCGGTCGAGCTCGTGACCGCGGACGGCGACGTCCTGTCCGTTGACGACGACAACCACCCGGATCTCTTCTGGGCACT
>JBBQRN010000010.1:0-83977 GCA_038214705.1 Gaiellales bacterium
GGGGTCAGCGAGGATCTCCTTCAGATCGGCGTATCCCCAGGGGCCGCCGCAGTCCTCCGGCGGGCAGGCTCCCTTCGCGGCCATGAGAACTGGATAGTCGGCCTCAGGGTCGGGGTCGAGCAGATCTTCGACGACGATCTCGTGCTGCCAGTCATCGCCGAAGTCGTAGGTATAGCGGAGCCGGTCACCGACGCCGCCGACCAGCACCCCGAGGGTGACGTGGCGCTCATCGATGAACCCGAGCTCGGGGTCGGGCACTCCGAACTCGTCAGGGCCGCTTGAGAAGCAGTGCATGTGGTAGTCCTGCCAGCCGAACGCGGCGACCAGCAGCTCGTGCAGGTGGTCGAGGTGGGTGTCGCCGCGGAGCCGAAGCCGCCGCCAGACCGGCGGCTTGGAAACTCCGAGCAGCTTGACCTTGATCTGCACGATGACATCGTGGCTGCGACTGTACTCGCTCATCGGCTGCTCCTTTGGATGCGAATCGGTCAGCGAACGGTAGGACGATCGTCGGATGGAGCGGCGATCACGGTTCGGGCACATCGATCCGTGCCTGGGCTCACGCCGGCGACGTGCTTGTCGTCGGCGATCAGGCGGGGCGACGTGTGCCGGGTCCCAACTCACCCTGGCCACGAAGGGCGAGCGAGCGCCCGATTCCGGGGCCTGCGAGTGACGCGCTCAGGGCCTTTGACCGTGGCGAGGCTCGGGAGCGCGAGCGCGGCGATGATTCACGGCGTCGCTCAGAGAAGGGCTGTGAACTCGTCGACCGAGAGACCCGCCTGGCGAAGGATCGAGCGCAGAGTGCCGGGAGCGAGCTCCCGATGCATCGGCACGATCACTCCGACCCTCCGTGTTCCGGAGCTTCACGTGGCTTCCCCGCTGGCTGATCTGCTCGAAGCCAACGGCACGTAGTGCTCGCACGGTGTCCTGTCCCGAGATGACGGGAGGCGTGGGGTCACGCAGCGATGTCGACCAACGCGATAATCGGCGGCTCCGCCAGGTCCGGCACGGGAGCGTCCTCGAAGTACAACTCGAGCGCCTCGCGAAGGTTATCGAGCGCCTCCTCGACCGTCTCGCCCTGGCTGGCAACCTGGACCTCGAGGCAGCGAGCGACATACCAGGGAGCCTCGTGCGTGATCGCGGCCGTCAAACGCATCATGCGATTCTAGTCGAGAACGCGGCATAGCGAGTGACCGCCTGAGCGTACGGTGAGCGTACCGGCCTGTCTCCGCAGGGTGCAGTTCGCTGCAGTCTGTTGCAATGCTGAAAGCGGCCAGTTGCAGGCAGATTCCGTCTGTTCCAGTTCGTTGCAGCCTACGAGGCTGGACTTTTAATCCCAAGGTCGCTGGTTCGATCCCAGCACGGCCCATCGTAAATAACCTGCAAAACTGGCATTTTCTGTTTTCATAATTGTATTGAACGACGTACGTATGTGCGTACGCTCACTCAGCTTGTTTCAGCTAGTTTCAGTTCGTTGCAGCCTCGGATACCTCTTCGGCCGGGAGATAGGCGCCCGAGGCTGGCCAGCTCGGGTGCGGCGCCGTCGTCCGGTTTGCGAGCGCGGTTCCCCCGCATCCGTACACTGATTCCGAGATGGCACAGACGCGGACTCGCACGCTTGGCCCCGCCGCGCGGCCCGTCGCCGTCCCCGCCGACCTGGACAACCCTTCGCTGCCGAAGGCAAGCGGACGGATTGAGCTACCGCCCCACATTCGCTGGAGCGGCCAACCCCTGACCTACGACCTCAACGACCGCAGCGACCGTGCCCGAGTGTACGAGCAGGTCCTGCGAGAGGGAACCGTAGACGACGTGCGCTTCTTCGTCGACGCCGAACGGCTCCTCGAGCTCTGGGACGAGCTCGTGCTGCCGCCCGCAGTCCGGGAGGCGTGGACGGGCTGGATCGAGCGCCGCCGCCTCGCCGCATAAGTGCTCAGCCCGTTACAGGAGCGGGTCGCCGAGATCATCGCCGGCCTGAAGGAAGCGGAGGGCTTCGCGCTCGCCGGCGGTGCAGCGCTGATCGTTCGCGGTGACGTTCGCCGCCAGACGCGCGACCTCGACTTCTTCGGGCTCACAGCCGACGCTGTCGACCGGCTCGTTCCAGCCGTCGAACGTGCTCTGCAGGATGCCGGGTTCGTCGTCCGCCATGTTCAAGAGAATCCGGGCTTCGCTCGCTTGATCGTCGAGAGCGGCGACGACCGTACGGAACTGGACCTGGGCGCGGATGCCCGGCTCTTCCCCATGGAGCCAGGTCGGCTCGCGCCGACGCTCACCAGTGAGGAACTCGCGGTCGATAAGGTGCTTGCAGTGTTCGGACGGGCCGAGGCGCGAGACTTCGTCGACCTGATGGCGCTCGAGCCGCGGTACGGTCTCGACCGGCTCTGCGCCCTCGCGGCCGAGAAAGACCGCGGGTTCACGCCGTCGCTGTTCGCCGAGATGCTGGGCCGGTTCTCACGGCTCCGCCAGGAGGAGTTCGGGATCGACGCTCAGCAGTACGAGCAGCTCGCCCGCGAGATCGTCCGCTGGCGCGAGCAAGCGATCGAGCTCTCCCACCGTCGCCAACACGGTCAAGAGCACGAACGCGATCTCGGCCCTGAGCTCTAGTGAGAACACGCCGATGGCTCGCGCGAAATCCGTGGGGGTGAAGATCATCGTTGACGTGCACGAGCGGCAGAGCGGAATCGCGGAGACCCTTGCCGAGCTCGGCGCCAAGATCGAAGTCGCTTCGCTTCCTGCCGGCGACTACGCGGTCGGCGTGGACACACTGGTCGAGCGCAAGCGGGTGCTCGACCTCCACGCGGCGATACTCAAGGGCCGCCTTTGGCCACAGCTCGGCAAGCTCCGTGCCGCCTGTGCTTTCCCGTACCTACTCGTCGAGGGCACAGACATCGATCGCGGCCCGCTCCACCACAACGCCGTCCGTGGCGCATGCCTGGCGGTGATCGACCAGGGAATCGCTCTGCTGCGCAGCGGCTACCAGCGCGATTCCGCGCTCTGGATCTACCGTCTCGCTGTCCGCTGTCAGCAGGTCGAGCCGGCTGCTGAGAGGCCGGCGTATGCGCAGCGGCCCAGACCAAAGGCAGGCAAGGAGACTGCCGAAGCGCTGCTCGCGGCCGTGCCCGGGATCTCCACGACTTCAGCGCGCGCACTACTGGAACGGTTCGGCAGCGTCGCCGCAGTCGTGGCTGCAGACCCGGCAGAGTGGCTCACCGTCCCCGGCATCGGGCCTGAGCGAGCTCGCGCACTCGAGGAGACGTTCACCCTCCGCCGGCGCACGCTAACGACCAGCGACGACCGCTGACCCGACCGTCGAGGACACTCAACTTAGCCCTCGCCTGAGCGTACGGTGAGCGTACGGTGAGCGTACCGGCCTGTCTCCGCAGGGTGCAGTTCGCTGCAGTCTGTTGCAGTGCTGAAAGCGGCCACTTGCAGGCAGATTCAGTCTGTTGCAGTTTGTCGCAGCCTACGCGGCTGGACTTTTAATCCCAAGGTCGCTGGTTCGATCCCAGCACGGCCCATCAGTGTTCATGCGGGATTGCGCGATCTCAGCGCCCTCCCAGCCGACTGGGGGGCAACGGGCGCGTGAGCGTCGCCGCTGATCCCGTTGCTGCGAACTACCGAGGGCTCGGGAGACTCAGTCTGCGCCGTGGGTGCGTCGATCGGAGAGGCACCGAAACGGAGTCCCGGTGTCGCGAGAGCGATGCTCGCTGACCTGGGACCGAGGCAAAGAGCTATCCGCTCACGCGCAGTTCAAGGTCGAGACGGGCATCCCCGTCTACTTCGCCGACCCGCACAGCCTCTGGCAGCGCGGCAGCAACGAGAACACCAATGGCCTGCTCCGTCAGTACTTCCCCAAAGGAACCGACCTCGCCCGCTGGAGCGCGGAAGAGATCGAAGCCGTCGCCTCGGCCCTCAACAGCAGACCCCGCAAGACGCTCGGCTGGAAGACACCGGCAGAAGCACTGAACGAGTATTTACTATCAAGTCAACAGCAAAGTGTTGCGACGACCGGTTGAGCCCGGTTTGCGTCCCGTGATCTGAGTGGATTACTGTCTCGCCGCGTTGTGCCTCGCGGTGCTCGACGGCCATCCCGAGAGCGTTGCAGGTCAGGCCGGCGGTCGGGTTATGGCTGATCGACCAGCCGACCACGCGGCGGCTGAACGTGTCGAGTACAACCGCGCAGTACACCTTCCCCTCCCTCGTTGGGTGCTCGGTGATGTCTGTCACCCACAGCTGGTTGGGCCGCTCGCGAATGAACATGCGGTCGACGAGGTCATCAGCCGTGGCGGCCCCCGACAGGCCCCAGCGTCTCCGGGCTCCGCTGCGGCCTGCAATGCGGGCGCGCTGCATCAGCATCGCGACCGCGTTGTGGCCGACCCGGATCCCGCGGCCGAGCACGAGCTCCGCGTGCACCCGGTGGGCGCCGTAGTTGCCGTAGGAGACAGTCTCGAGCTCACGGATCCGCCGCCGAGCCACCCGAAGCTCCTCTCGCTCCTCCGAACTCAGCCCCGGCAGCTCGCCGCGGTCGATCAGCTCCTGCCGCCGCCACATATAGATCGGCTGATCGGAGACCTCGAGCAGCCGCGCCACCTCCGCCACAGGCTTCCCCGCCGCGACCAGATCCAGCGCCCTACGGCGAAACTCAGCCGGATAACCCTTCCGTGCCATCAGACCTCCTCTGAGGAGGCCCGAGTCTAGAAAACAGACCCTACGAAACCGGGGCTACACCAGAGCCTGCAACATTCCCGGAGCGGTTCAACCCGCGCATACCGCGCTCCCTTCAGCCCCATCCTCCCTCGACCCCTACCCGGAGCGCATCAGCGTCACCGCCGATCCCGCCGCTCCGAACTACCGACGGCGTTCAGCCGTCACGCCGGCGGAACGTCGAAGGGCTCGCACGATGAAGACGAGCTGAGCCAAGCGCATCAAAGCGGAGTCCATCCCCGACACATGCTTGCCTGCTGGCCAGTCTGAGCTCGCCGAGACGAAGAGGACTGCCGCTCTGATGACCAACGGAGAAGCTTTGACGGGGGCGCCCGCTGACTCCGGGCAGAACACGAAACGCCCCTGGAGCACGGTGTCGCGCCACCTAAAAATCGACTTGCTGCGGACTACCCGCCGGAGTTGAGCAGAGCGACGAGCTCCGCGGTTAAGATCAGCTCCACGACGCGACCGTAGGAGATGATTAGTCCGGGCGTCCGAATTGCGCGTGTCGGTCTGGTGCCCGCCGGACTACAGCATGATGCTCGCTGCGATCGCGCTCGGGCAGCCCCGACGGCGAAGATCGGCCGCTTTGTGAAGATCGATATCGAGGTGGAAGGCGATCTCGGCCGCGTCCTCCTCGTCATACCCGACCCGTCGCAACTCCTCGTAGCGCCAGACCCGCACGCATTCGAACTCGTCCTCGGGGACGCCCCCAAGAGCACGTAATTCAGCCGCAGTCAATTCCGGTTCCCCCCCGAGCCGCAGTGCCGTGTCCAAGAGCATGTTCGCCACCAGACACGAAGTACATCCCCCAAACGAGTGAACCAACTCCCCATACCAACGCCACCGATCCCCTCTCCTGACTCCGGCACATCGCGCCGACCCGCAGCGCGCGGTAACTAGGGTCTGCTACACCGCCGCCGATCCCGCCGATCCCGCCGATCCCGCCGATCCCGCCGATCCCGCCGATCCCGCCGATCCCGCCGATCCCGCCGATCCCGCCGATCCCGCCGATCCCGCCGATCCCGCCGCTCCGACCTACCGAACTCCCACGGCACGTGATCGGCGCAGAGCGCAGTTTGGCGAGCACAGACATGGGGCGGCGACCACCGTCCCCCTGGTCGCCACCGCCGCCACTATCCTGCTCTCACAGCCCCCGCGGCGCATCAGCGCCACCACTGATCCCGCCGCCACGAACTACCGAACGGTCAGCGGCTGCCTTACCCGGCCTGGAGCGGCTCGGACGCGTCCTCCCGGTCAGAAATCGACGCTTCGAAGACCAGCTTCCTGAAGTGATCTGCCAGGAGCGCGAGGCTCGGGCCGTAGGCGCGTCCCTCCTCCTGCGCAGTCCCCCGCCACCCGCTCGCGCGACCACGCGAGGAAGGACGGGGAGCGCGACCGTCATTGCGGCAGCCTACAACGCACGCCCTCGGCGCCCCCTTGTCGCCACCGGTTCCCGTGATGCGGGTGCGTGATACCCGCGGTGCCTTGTATCGTCGGAGGGGTGTCTAACGGGTTGATCGGAGTCGAGCGGCGCGGTGAGGTGTGCGTCCTGACGCTGCGCCGCCCCGACAAGCTCAATGCCCTCTCGACGGCGGTCGAGCGCGAGCTCGGGGAGGCGCTCGACGCGGAGGAGGTTCGCACGAGCCGCGCCGTCGTCGTCGCGGGCGAGGGTCGCGCCTTCTCGGCCGGGGCGGACGTGACCGAGTTCCGTGAGGCGACCCCCGCCTCGATCCTCGAGTACTTCCGCGAGACCGGCGGCGTCTACGAGCGATTCGCCACCCTGCCGCAGCCGACCCTCGCCGCGATTCACGGCTGGTGCGTGGGCGGTGGGCTCGAGCTCGCGCTTGCCGCCGACTTCCGGATCGCGGACGAGACGGCACGGTTCAAGCTGCCCGAGATCGCGATCGGGATCATCCCGAGCTCGGGCGGAACCCATCGCCTCGTCCGCCTGCTCGGAGTAGCCCGCGCAAAGGAGCTGATTCTCCTGCGGGAGCGCGTCGCTGCCGAGGAGGCGCTTCGGCTGGGACTCGTCACGGAGGTCGTGGCGGAGGGAACCGCTGTCGAACGGGCCGTCACGCTCGCGAGCGGGCTTGCCGAGCTACCGCCGCTCGCGCTCTCGCTGGCGAAGCAGGCGATCGACGCGATGGCCGAGTCGTCGCGCGAGTCGGGACTGCTGATCGAGCGGGTCGCCTACGCGGCGCTCTCGCAGACACCGGAGGCCCAGGCTGCCGTGGAGGAATTCGTGTCAGGTCAGCGCTCGAGCGGCGGCGGCGACGCCGCCTGACCCCACGCGTCCGCTCCGCCGTCCACGGTGACGGTGGTACCGGTGACGTAGGCGCCGCCGGGGGAGCAGATGAAGGCGATCACCGAGGCGACCTCGGCCGCCGTCCCGAGGCGCTGCAGCGGGATGCCACGGGCCCACTCGTCGAGATCCGCGTCGTACTGCTCGAGCCCCTCCGTGAGTATCGTCCCCGGCGAGACGCACACCGTCCGGATCCCGAAGCGGCTCCACTCGAGGGCGAGCCCCGAGGCGAGGTTCTCGAGCGCGGAGCGCGCCGCCCCGGCGTGCGCGAAGCCGGGAATGCCCCGGTGCGGGCTGAACCCGACGAAGATCACGACCCCGCTTCGCCGCGGGATCATCATTCGCTCTGCGACGAGCCGCGTAACCGCCCAGGTTGCGTCAACCGTAAGCCGGTGTACCGCGCGCCAGCCGTTCGGCGAGATCTCCTCGGCGGGCGCCGAGAACTGTCCGCCGGCGTTGTTGACGAGCAGGTCGATCGCGCCGAACCGCTGGATCGCGGCATCGACGAGCGCCTCCACCTGGTCGAGCTCGCGGATGTCAGTGGGCACGGCGAGGCAGGCGCCCTCAGCGTCCTCGATCGCGGCGCGAACCCGCTCCAGCGGCTCCGGTCGCCGGCCGCAGATCACGACGGAGGCTCCGGTGCGCGCCAGCTCCAGGGCGGTCGCAGCGCCGATCCCGGTGCCGCCACCGGTGACGAGCGCGACCCGGCCGGCGTTTGCGTCAGTGGACAGGACGGAGCTCGGCGGGATCGTGCTCACGGCGACAGTCTGCCTCACCAGGCACAATGCAGGCGTGGCCACGGTCGAGAAGCCGCGCCTGCGTGGCGTCTTCCACCTCTGGGCGTTCTTCGTCGCGATCGTGGCCGGGGCCGTGCTCGTGGCTCTCGCCCACGGCGCTCTGCCGCGCTTCGCGGCGTGGGTCTACGTGATGGCGCTCGCGGCCATGTTCGGTGCAAGCGCGCTCTACCATCGCTACCCGTTCAAGTCCGCGGCCCGGCGCGTGTGGGCGCGGCGGCTCGACCACTCGACGATCTTCCTCTTCATCGCCGGCACCTACACGCCGTTCGCCCTGCTCGCCTTCAGCGGAGCGATCAGCTGGATCGTGCTCACGACCGTGTGGTTCGGCGCCGCGCTCGGGCTCGTGCTCAACTTCTTCTGGCTTCATGCTCCGCGCTGGGTCACCGTGCTCGCCTACTTCGCCGTCGGCTGGGTCGGGGTGATCACGATCCCGCAGATGCTCTCGGGCGTCGGGCTACCCGGATCGGTGCTCGTGATGATCGGCGGCATCCTCTACACGCTCGGCGCGCTGACGTACGCCTTCCACTGGCCGAACCCGTTCCCCGCGACGTTCGGATTCCACGAGGTCTTCCACCTGCTCGTCGTCGCCGCCGCCGCGACCCAGTTCGTCGCGGTCTCCATAGTCGTTCTCTAGCCGCGGCGTCAGCCGGGCCAGCCGGCCTCTGCGAGGAGGTCGGGAACCGAGATCGTGCGGCGTTCGCGCGAGCTCCGGATCGCCGCCTCGACCATCGCCAGGCTGAGCAGGTTGTCGTCGGCAACGGTCTCCGGCGGGGTGCCGCCCTGGAGCGCGTCGAGGATCGCGGTCAGAGCGGTCGCGTGGCCGATGCTGGTGACGGGACCGACGTGCTCCACCACCGTGGCCGACACGCCGGCCGCGTGAGGCCCATCCGGCCGTCGCACCGTGTCGAGCACGAGGAGATCGGCGCCGTCCCAGGTAAGCGTCCCAGCGGTACCGCCGACGCGCCACGCGCCGTCATAGGAAGTCGACGCGCCCTCCGCCACCCAGGAGCCGCGGTACGAGAAGACGGCTCCGGTCGAGAGCGCGAACGCTGCTGTCGCCGCCGCGGCCCCCGACATCCACGAGGTCGGTGAGCTCCACTCGAGTGCCAGCGCGGTCGCGGCGTCCGCTCCCGTGATCGCGCGTGCCGCGTCGAACTGGTGAATCGCCATATCGCGGAGCAGCGGGCTGTCCGTCTTCGCCAGGTAGGCGTTCGAGTGCATGTGCCAGAGGAACATGTCTGCCGAGACGTCTACGACCCGGCCGATCTCGCCGCCGGACACGAGCTCCCGCATCCGACGCACCGCCGGGTGGTAGCGCCGGTTTTGCATCACCGCCAGCGTGCGGCCCTCATGTCGGGCGGCGAGCGCCATCTCGACCGCGTCGCCGAGGTCGCCGGCCAGCGGCTTTTCGACGAGAACGTCACAGCCGGCTACGAGCGCGGTCTCGGCCACCTCGCGATGGAGCGTCGGCGGCGTCAGATTGATCACGAGATCGGGTCGCTCGGTGGCGAGCGCGGTGGGCAGGGCGGTCAGCACGGGGCACGTCAGCTGAAACTCGGCGCGGCGCTCCTCTGCACGTGCGGCATCGGTGTCGACGAGCGCCACGATCTCGACGTCGCTCCGAGCGACGAGGGGACGAAGCCACGATCCGGCGATGTTCCCCAGGCCGACGACGGCGGCCCGGAACGTCCTCATGGCTCGAACCACCCCGTTGCCGACTCGTGGATGCCGAGCTCGACACCCGAGCCCTCGCCTGGTGCGGCCCAGGTGACCGCGTTCGCGAGCACGCGCTGGATCACCGGGTCGTGGTAGATGGGGTACGTCTCGTGGCCGGGGCTGAAGTAGAAGATCTTCCCCTTCCCACGACGGAAGCAACACCCGCTTCGGAAGACCTCGCCGCCGCTGAAGGAGCTGATGAACACGAGCTCGTCGGGCGCCGGGATGTCGAAGAACTCGCCGTACATCTCGTGCCGCTCGAGCGGGATCACCGCAGGAATCCCGGCCGCGATCCGGTGCCCCGGGCTCACGGTCCAGACGAGCTCGCGATCGTCGGCCTCGCGCCAACGCAGCGCGCACGATGTTCCCATGAGGAGGCGGAACGGCTTCGAGTAATGCGCGGAGTGGAGGACGACGAGCCCCATGCCGGCGAGCACGCGGTCGTGCACCCGGGCGGCGAGCTCGTCGGGAACGGCGCCGTGCGCCTTGTGGCCCCACCAAACGAGGACGTCGGCCGCGTCGAGGACAGCGTCGGGAAGCCCATGGTCGGGCTCGGCGAGCGTCGCCGTCGTGACGTTCGCACTCTCCCCGCATGCCGTGCGCAGCGCCTCTGCGATCGCGGCATGGATCCCGTCCGGGTACAGCTGCGCCGGAATGCCGCCCTCGCGCTCGTGCACGTGCTCGTTCCAGACGACGATGTTCAGCACGACGCCGACGATACGCGATGTAACGTCCGCCCGCGCCCCGTGACTGTACGGTCATGAGCATGGAAAAGACACAGCTGTCCGACGCCGAGTGGCGCGCTCGTCTCACCACCGAGCAGTACGCGGTGCTGCGCGAGAAGGGGACGGAGAGGGCCTACACCGGCGCCTACACCGACGACAAGACACCCGGCATGTATCGATGCGCCGGGTGTGGTACCGAGCTCTTCCGCTCGGACGCGAAGTTCGACTCCGGCTCCGGCTGGCCGAGCTTCGTCGAGCCCGCGTCGCTCGAGAGCGTCGACACGCACGTGGACTCGAGCTACGGGATGATCCGCACTGAGGTGACCTGCGCCGCCTGCGGCGGCCACCTGGGTCACGTCTTTCCGGACGGGCCGGGGCCGACGGGCCAGCGCTTCTGCATCAACTCCTGCGCACTCGAGCTCGAGCCGCAGCAGTAGGCAAAGCCGACACTTCGACGACGAAGCGCCGCCGGGGCTGACCCGGCGGCGCTTCATTCGTTCGACTGCTGAGACCCACTCCTACGCGCCGGCGGGCCGCAACTCGGCGAGCGACTGCTTCACCTTTGCGACGTCGAGGTTGAGCTGCTTCGCGAGCGCTGTCGCCATCGCCGTCTCGCGCACCTCGTGCTCTGCCTTGTGTGCAGTCTCGAGCTTCGTGAGCGCCGTCTGCACGGCGGCCTTGTCGATCCCGAGGCCGCCGCTCAGGGCGGTGACGAGCCCCGACATGTCGGGCTTGGTGCCCGGTGCCGGCGGCTGGGAGGGCCGGTTGGCCTCCAGGATCGTCTGCACCTTGTCGGTGCTGACGCCGAGGGCGCCGGCGATGTCTTTCGCGAACCGGGCGCCGCGATCGCCGTCCGGTCTTGCGCCGGTGGGCCTCGTCGCATCGAGTGCCGCCTTCAACTGCGCCTCCGTGACGCCGAGCTTCGCGGCGAGCTTCGCGATGTCGGGGCCGCGGTGGCCCATCGGACCGCCCGGGCCCTGCTGCTGGGCAGTCGACGCCGTCGTGGCGCTGCTCTGGGCGGTAGCCGAGCCGACCCCGATCAGGGCGGTCGGGACGAGCACTGCGGTGGCGAGGACCGCCGCGATGCACCGGACCTTGTGTGAGCTGGACATGTCGTTCTCCTGTCGGTCGCTGCCAGAGCCTCATTGCCCTGACGCAACCCATCGTGCGGCCGGCTCCTGGGAACACCCTGAGTCGATCCTGCGCGTGCGCTGTTACTTACAGAGGCCCGAAACGCCCGTCGGGTAGGGCGTCGCCCGCGTCAGCCGGCGGGCGTGAAGGCGCACGGAAGTGCCTTGACACCGTTGAAGAACATCGAGTGCATCAGCACGGGCGTCCCCGCCACGTTGGCGTCGGGCAGCCTCTCGAACAGCTCCTGGAAGATGACCTTCATCTCGAGTCGGGCGAGATGGGCACCGAGGCAGAAGTGGGGGCCGCCACCGCCGAACGTCATGTGCGGGTTGGTCGAGCGCATCAGGTCGAACCGGTACGGGTCGTCGAAGACGATCTCGTCCCGGTTCGCGGAGTTGTAGAAGATGACGACCTTGTCCCCGGCGGCAATCGGTTGTCCGGCAATCTCCGTGTCGACCAGGGCCGTTCGTCGGAAGTGCACGACCGGTGTCGACCAGCGAAGGATCTCCTCTATCGCCTTCGGCGCGACCCCTTCGAAATCGTTTCTCCAGAACGTCCGCTGATCGGGGTTCTCGCAGAGGGCGAGAAAGCCCTGGGCAATCGCTGCGCCCGTGGTCTCGATTCCTGCCGTCACGAGAAGCTCGAAGAAGGTTCCTGCAGCGGCTTCGTCGAGAGACTCCCCCTCGATCTCGGCGCCGGCCAGGAGCCCCATCAGATCGTCGACCGGTCGCCGGCGCCGTTCGGCCACGAGATCCCTCCCATAGTCGATCAGGAGCTGGGCCGCCTCAAAGGGATCATGGACCGTCTGGAACTCCGGATCGCCGAGCGGCACCGCCGCCCGCGAGAGTCGTGCGATCGTAGCTCGATCGGCCAGAGGCACACCGAGCATGCCGCAGGTCACGGCGGTCGGCAGCGCATCCGCGATCTCGGTCGCGAAGTCGCATCCGCCCGCTCCGGAGACCGCATCGACGATCTCGCGCGCCTGTCGGCGGATGTCGTGGTCGAGCTGGCGGATCCTTTGCGGGGAGAACGCCTTCGTGATGAGCCCGCGCATGCGGGTGTGCTCCGGGGCGTCCATGTTCAGGATCCCCGAGTAGGCCCGCGCGACGTCGACGGGGAGGTCGAACAGCTCGGTGCCGAGTCCCGAGACGAAGATGTCCGTGCGCCGGCTCACGTGCCTGACATCGGCATGTCGGACGACCGCCCAGAAACCGCGTCCGCCGCTCGACCAGATCGTGTCGGGCTCGGCCTGGCGGCTGACGGGAGCCTCGTGTCGCAGGCGCGCGAACTCCTGCTCGCGGTCGGGCTGCAGCCAGAAGGCGGGCTCTGCCAGACAGGCCGCTTCCGGCACCGTCGCCTCCATCCGTCAGGCGGCGGTGGCGCTCGCGCTCGGGTGCGGGAACGTGGTGCGGAGCTCCTGCCGCTGGCCGCTCTCGGCGGCTCGGTAGCCGCTCTCGATGATGTCGATCACATGCCGCGCATGCTCCGCTGTGACCAGGCTGGGCGTGTCGTGCCGAACCCAGTTCACGAGCTGCATGATGTCCTCGAAGACATGCGACTCCGGTATCGCGCGGTGCGGCCCGACGACGTGTGGCAGGACCCGCATCTGCGCCTCCCAGTCTGTCACAGGGGCTCCCTCGGTCTGGTCGCGCCCGGGATACTCGAACGGGTCACCGTTCAGCAGGACGCCGTCGATCGTGCCGCGCGTGCCGAAGTACCGGCCGGCCGCGAACTGATCGGAGATCCCGCCTGCCGCCGTGCCGTGGACGACCGCGAACCGACTGGCGCCAAAGTCGACCAGAAGGAGGGTGTTGTCGTCGGCCTCGGTCCGGATCGTCTCCCCGAGGAACGCCCGCTCGGCGATGAGGATGCCCGAGGCGGCGGTCACGCTGCGGGCAGGCCCGAGCACGCTCGTCAGCTGGTGCAGCGCGTAGACGGTGATGTCGTACATAGGTCCGCCACCCGGCTTGCGGAAGTACCACGCCGGGTTGATCGCCATACCTCCCGGTGCATCGAGCCGCTCGGGTTCGTCGTCCTCGTGGTAGCTCTCGAAGGCACCTCCACAGACGACCCAGGACAGGGAGCCGATTGCCCCCGCGTCGATCAGCTCGCGCACCCGCCGAAGTTGCGGTCGCAGCACCTCGCCCGGGGACGCAACGAGGCGGAGCTCGCGCCGCTGCGCCAGCGCGATCAGCTCGTTGGCCTCGGCCACCGTGGTGCAGAGTGTCTTGTTGACGTGGACGTGCTTGCCGGCCTCGAGGGCGAGACGGCAATGCTCGAAGTGAAGGCCGATCGGAGAGGCGATGCTGACAGCTTCGATCTCGTCGTCGCCGAGCAACTGCTCGATCGTGAGGTAGGTCTTCGGGACACCGTACTTCTCGGCCGTCGCCCGGACGCGTTCGGCAACGGGGTCGCAGAGCGCGTGCAGGCGCACCGCGTTTGCCACATCGTCCTGGGTGAGGTGCGGCAGGATGCCCCGCAGCGCCAGAGCGCCGATCCCGACGACGCCAATCCGAACTGGCATCACCGTCATCGAGCCCGCCGCATGTCTCTCACCGGCTCAACCTCCAGCCAGGCTGCCGCCGTCGGCAACGAGGGCCGATCCGGTGACGAAGCTCGACTCGTCTGACGCGAGGAACAGGACGCAGTTGGCGATCTCGCGCGGGTCGGCGATGCGTTGCAACGGATTCGAGGCTGCGTACTCGAGGCGCGTCGCCGCCGGGTCGTCTGTCAGGTTGAGGAAGAGGTCGGTCAAGGGCGTGTCAACGATCCCCGGGCAGACGCAGTTCGCCCGGATGTGGCGCGGCGCCAGTTCGAGGGCGAGGGAGCGCGTCAGCTGGAGCAGCGCCGCCTTCGAGGCGCAGTAGGCGGCGGCGTTCGCCCTCGGGAGGATCGAGTTCGTCGAGCCGACGTTCACGATCGAGCCTCCGTCCCTTAACAGCGGAATCGCTGCTCGGCAGAGCCGGAAGACGCCGCTCACGTTGACGTCGAACGTCGAGTCCCAGATCGCGTCAGACGTCTCCGCGACCGGCGTTTCCGAGGGATCGTCGATTCCCCCGTTGTTCGCGAGAATGTCGATCGTCCCGAACCGGTCCACTGCCGCCTGGAGGCCAACTCGGATCGCCTCGGGATCGGTCTGATCGAGCGCGAGCGTCAGCGGCACGTTCTGGGTCGAACGCGTGACCTGCTTTGCGGTCTCCTCGGCGTGCGAGAGCGTGCGGGAGGTGACGACGACGCTCGCGCCCTCCTCCGCCAGGCGGACCGCGACCGCCCGCCCGATGCCGGATCCTGCGCCCGTGACGAAGGCGACCTTCCCGGCGAGGCGGGTGCTCATGCCGTGCCCTTCGGCGCCGTGCCACGCGCGTCGGCGATTTCCGGTGATCGGACGAGCATCGTGTGCAGCTGATATCGGTCTGCCCGGTAGGTGATCTCTCCGAGCTCGACGAGGCGGCTCGTAGCGTCGTACGACAGCGTCTTGCAGACGATCAGCGGTGCGCCGACCTCGACGCCGAGCTCCGCCGCGTCTACGTCGTCTGCGACGATCGCACTGACCACGACGTCGGCCTTGACCGGGGCAGCAAGGGCTGCCTCGAGCGCCATGTAGACCGATGCCACCGTGTAGTCCTGCTCGGCGACGGCCGGAGCAACGGCGAGCGGGATCCGGGCGCGGTCGAGCGCCACGGGTCGATCATCGAGCATCCGCAGCCTGACAAGCTCGAACACGAGGGCCTGGACGCCGAGGCCGAACACCGAGGTCTCCTCAGGCGTGGCAGGACGCACCGCACGGTCGATCACCTTCGCGGACGGCGTCAACCCTCGCGCGGCGGCCAGTTCGGTGAAGCTCATCAATGTGTTGGGCGGCTCGGCGAGCCCGGTGGCCCTGATGAACGAGCCTCGGCCGACCGTGGCTTCGACCAGGCCTTCCTCGGCGAGTCCGCGCAGCGCGCGTCGAACAGTCGCGCGGCTGACCCCGAACTGCTCGCAGAAGCTGCGCTCGGGAGGCAGGCGATCCCCGGGGCGCAATTGGCCGGAGCGAATCGCGCTCGTGATCGCCTCGTACACCTGTTGGTAGAGCGGGTCGGGCGCCGGTGCGATCGTGCCGCTTGGAGAAATCCCGGACATCAGCTGACCCCGGCCAGCGTACGTTGAGAGGCGGCGACTGCGGCCCCGACAACGCCTGCGTGCACACCGAGTGCGGCCTCGACGAGCGGGACGGAGCGGACGTCGTCCGCCCAGATCGTCTCGCGCAGGCTCCGTTCCAACGCGGCCCGATAGATCGCGACGTTAAGCACAAGGCCGCCGCCGACGATGATCGCCTCGGGATCGAGCAGGTTGACGGCAAAGCCGATAGCGCGTCCCAGGACCGCGCCACCGGTCTGGAGCAGATCGACTGCCCTCGTCTCGCCGGCGGCGGCTGCGGCAACGACGTCCTGCACGGTTCCGGCACCGAACTGCGCGGCGATCCCGGTACCTCCCGCGGTCACCTCGGCATTCAGAGGGGCGCCCCCGATCAGGATCGCTGCGCCGTGGACGCCACGGTGCGGCCGGCCCTCGACGACGAAGCACGAGCTGGTGCCGCTCCCGGCGTTGACGTAGAGGAAGCTGGAGAGGTTTCGCCCTGCGCCGTGGCTCGCCTCGGCCAGCGCCGCCGCACGAACGTCTGATTCGATCGTGACGGGGCCAAAGTGTGCGAAAGCCCTCTCGATATCGAGACTTCTCCAGTCGAGCGATTCGGCGCTTCGGATCTCTCCGCCCGGGTCGACCAGCTCGCAGAGACCGATTCCGACAGCATCCACCGGCAGAGAGGCTGTCACCCGCTCGGCGAGCGCGACGCAGGCGGCGAGCTGCTCGCTCGGCGTCGCACCGAGCGGTGTCGGGTCGATCGCCTCGGCCGTGACTGTCCCACGAGTCGGGTCGACGATCGCCGCTGCGATCTTCGTTGCCCCGATGTCGATCCCGAGGACGGTTGTCACTGGCGCCATTGCGGCGCTACGCCGAACACGGCCTTCGCGACGGCTGTTCCATAGTTGTAGTAGCGGTGCGGGGTACCTTCCGGGCAGTAGTAGCCGTCACCGGGATGGAGCTCGACCCAGTCGTCGCCGCCACTGTCCCAGCTGCGGACGTTGAGAACACCGTCGAGGACGTAGAGGCACTTGTCGCCTCCGTGCTGCTCCACATCGCCACGCTGCCCGGGCAGCAAGCTCAGGGTGCCGACCGTGAGATGCTCCGTGCTGACGACGATCCCGACGAGCGCGTCGCCGTCACGGCGCCACTGAAAGTCGCTCTGACGTCGGTGATGCAGGGTCGGCGTGGGCAGGACGGGTGGCCACGAGCCGAGCAGCTCGTCGTTGGCGTGGTGCACCTCTTCGAGAGCTGGCCGAGACTGGGCGTATTTCCTGGAGGCCCCCGTGGACGGGGGTGGGGCGAAGAACTCCAGTACCTGGAGCTGCTCGAGGCTGTGCGAGAAGATGTGGTGCCAGGTGTCCCTGCGGAACAGGATCGCCTCGCCCGGGTGGGCCACCTGCACCTCGCCGGTCTCAGGGTTCGCGAGCGCGAGCACGCCACCCAGCACGAAATAGGTCACGTCGGCCCCGAACACCGTGCGATGGGCATCCGAGTGCAGGCACTTCCCGCCCGGCGGCAGCGCATAGATCAGCATGTGGATCAGATCGGTCGAGGCGTAGATCCAATCCGAGACCTCTCCCGACTCGTCGTCCCCCCAGAGGTACCGCGTCACGCCGCTGTACGGGATCGCCGCGGCGCCGTCGTAGGTCGGTCTCGGAGACCCGGGTTGCGCGGCTCTGGCGGCGAGCAGCTCAACTCCTTGCTCTGGGATGGCCATGCCGAGAGTCAAGCTGCTTTTCCCTCTTCTGTCAAGCCAATATGATACCAATTGAGTCCTAATGGTGAGCTGCCAGGGGCGATACCGTCCGTCTGCCGTCGGACCTGAGCGATCCTGAGGTGGCGGCTGGAAGCCGGGGCTCCGGGGGCGAGGACCCAGGCGGCGAACGTGGTCTCGTGACGCTTGATGTGGAGGCTGCAAGGGAGCTCGTTTGCAGCGCGCTGTTCGCATCCGGCGCAGGCAAGGACACTGCTGCCTGCGTCGCGTTCCAGGTCGTCGAGGCAGAGTTGGCCGGGCATCCGAGTCACGGCCTCCGGCTGATCGCGGGCTATTGCGATCGTGCGGGAAGCGATGGGTGCCGGCTCGACAAGGAGCCCGAGCTGGTCGCGCGGCCCGGTGCGCTTTCACTCGTCGATGCACACGGCGGCCTCGGCTACCGGGCACTCGAACTCGCAGTCGATGCAGCGGCGGCAACTGCGCGCGACTCCGGAATCGGCGCCTGCGCGGTCGTCCGGTGCGGACACGCCGGTCGGGCCGGCGGGTGGGCGGAGCGCGGTGTCGAGCAAGGGATGGTGACGATCGTGCTGCTCGGGGGCAGCGACCCACCCTTCGTGCTCGCCGCCGCCCCAGGCACCACTGCGTCCCTGCACACGAACCCGATCGCCATCGGCGTTCCCGCCGGAGGCCCTCCACTCGTGCTCGACATGGCTACGAGCCTCGTCGCTGAGGGCAAGGTCTCAATCGCCCGGTCGCGGGGGACGCCGCTGCCAGAGGGGGCGATAGTCGGCGCGGACGGCCGGCCGACGAATGATCCGGCGGCGTTCTATGCGGGAGGATCCCTGCTGCCATTCGCCGGTCACAAGGGGTTCGGGCTCTCCGCTCTGATCGAGGTGCTCGCAGTGATGGTCACCGGCGCCGATGCAGACGGCCTGGCGCCGGCAGAAGGAGCCCTCGTGATCTGTCTCGCCGCCGGCGGCTTCCGACCCGAGGGCGACGTTCGCCTCGCGGTCGAGGCACTGCGCAATCGCCTGCACGCCTCCGGCGGCGGCGACCACCACGTTCTCGCTCCGGGCGAGCCAGAGTCCGTCGGTCGCTCTCGTCTGTCGATCCAGGTCGAGCCGTCCGTCTACGAGGATCTCGTGGCGAGGTCGAGCCGTGCCCCCGACTGAAGGAAGCGCTGTCGGGGTTCACGTCAGGCCCTCGATCCCTGCCCTTGAGCAAGCGGTGATCCGAGCGGGCGGCGCGGTCGCCCCGCTCAGGGAGGCCGAGGCGATCATCTGCACCGACGACGATCTCGACTGGCTCCGCGGCGCGCTACTTCCGGGCATCCGCTGGGTCCAGCTCGGATCCGCCGGAATCGAGATGTGGCTCGAGGCGGGAGTGATGCGGCCTGACGTCGCCTGGACTGCCGCCAAGGGTGTCTACGCCAGGCCGATCGCCGAGCACGTGGTCGCCCTCATGCTCGCCGCGAGCCGGAATCTGCCCGACCGGATCCGCGCCCGCAACTGGGGCGACCCGTCGGGTCGCCTTCTCTACGGCAGAACGGTTGGAATCGTCGGCGCGGGAGGGATCGGCGAGGAAGTGCTGGCCATTCTTTCCTCTTTCGAGATGTGCACGATCGCACTCACCCGCAGCGGCCGTGACGTCGGGGCGGATCACAATGTCGGCCCGGATGCGCTCGAGTGGCTCCTCGCCGAGAGTGACTACGTCGTGCTTGCCGCGCCCGCTACCCCGGAGACGAGGGCGATGCTCTCGGCTGACCGGCTCGCGCTGATGCGCACCGACGCCTGGCTGATCAACATCGCCCGTGGCAGCCTCGTCGACACCGATGCGCTGGTCGGAGCACTCGCTTCGGGATCGATCGGCGGCGCAGCGCTCGACGTCGCGGAGCCCGAGCCGCTTCCCGACGGGCACCCTCTCTGGCACCTCCCGAACGTGATCGTCACGCCCCACGTCGCGAACACGATGGAGATGGGGCTTCCGTTTCTCGCGCGGCGGGTCGAGGAGAACACCGGCCGGTTCGCGCGACGCGAGCCCCTGCTCGGCCTCGTGGATCTCGGTCTCGGATATTGAGCGACGGCGTTCGGCCGCACCGAAACGCCGATGCTCACGCAGGCTCTTCCAAAATTGGTCTGCTATTGGCATTGACAGTGTCCTCACAGTGTCATATTCTCACCGCAGTTCCGGCCGCCCTCCTGACGGCCCCGTCTCGAGAAGGGATCTGGCAATGAGCATCGAGGACAGCACAGGCCTTACACGACGCGAGGTGGTGAAGCGAGGCTCAATTCTCGCCGTCTCCGCTGGCGCGCTCAGTGCACTCGAGGCCGGACCGGCGCTCGCGGCGATCGCCGCGACCCCAAAGCGCGGCGGGACGCTTCGGGTCGGGCTTCCCGGCGGGCCGGCCAGCACCGACAACCTCGATCCCCATCTCGAGGGCGTCGCCGGTTTCGGCCAGGCCTACCGTCAGAACGTCTACTCGAAGCTCATGGACATGCGGCCGAACGGCAGCTTCGCGCCGCAGCTCGCCGAGTCCATGTCGGCGAACGCGGACGCGACCCAGTGGATGATCAAGCTGAAGAAGGGGCTCACATTCCACGACGGCAGCGAGCTCACCGTTGATGACGTGATCTACACCTTCAAGCGCATTCTCGATCCCGCCAACAAGCTCAACGCCGCTCGCGGCAACATCGACATGATCGATCCGAACGGCATGAAGAAGGTGAGCAAGTACGTGATGACGGTGAAGCTCACGCGGCCCTGGTCGGATCTTCCCGCTGCGGTCGGGCAGCGCTACATCAGCATCATCAAGCGCGGCGCCGCACCGCCCTTCACGGCTGCGAACGCCAATGGAACCGGAGCGTTCAAGCTGACTGACTGGAAGCCCGGCGAGAGCTACCAGTTGGTCGCGAACCGGAACTACTTCGAGACCGGCAAGCCGTACCTCAACGCCGTCTCGCTGATCGGCATCCCGGATGCAGTCGCACGCGTGAATGCCCTCGCTTCTGGTCAGATCGACGTGACCAACGACATACCACCGTCGCAGGTGGCGATCGTCAAGAACGCCGGGCGACGGGTAATCGTGAACCCCGGCGGAGGCTGGACGCCGCTCGTCATGAACACGAATGCGGCACCCTACAACGACGTACGCGTCCGTCAGGCGATGAAGCTTCTCCTCGACCGCAAGCAGGCGGTCGCCGTGGCGCGGCAGGGGTACGGCACGATCGGCAACGACCTGTTTGCGAAATACGATCCGCTGTACGCGTCGCAGATCCCGCAGCGGGAGTACGACCCCGAGAAAGCCAAGTCACTCCTGAAGGCAGCGGGTCAGCTCGACACCGAGTTCGTGCTCCGGACGGCCGAGGCCGAGTCCGACTTCGTGCCACTCGCGCTGGTGTTCTCGCAGAACGCGAAGAAGGCCGGGATCAAGGTCACTGTCCAGAAGGACCCGGCGGACACGTTCTGGGACAACACCTGGGGCGTCGCTCCGTTCACGTTCAGCTCGTGGGGGTATCGCACGTTCTTCACACAGTGGCTGCAGTCGTTCGTCTCCTACAACGCACAGGAAACGCGGTGGAACGACGGCTCGCAAAAGAAGGCGTCGAGGCTCGTCTACAAGGCCGCTGCCACCGCTGACCCGGTCAAGCGCAAGCAACTCGCGGTAGCCGCTCAGCAGTTGCACTGGGACGACGGTGGGTACATCATCCCCTACTTCAAGCAGACGCTCGATGGAGCCAACAAGCGCGTGCAGGGCCTCGTCCCCCACGTCTTCCCGGCGTTGAGCTGGTACAGGTTCTGGAACTTCTGGCTCGGATAGGACGACAATCGAATGAGGTGCGGGTGCGGCGAGACGCGAGCCGATGCTCCGGATAGTCGGGACACGGCTTGTGGTCGGGTTGGTGACCCTTCTCGCCGCATCAGCACTCATCTTCATCACGCTCGACTTCCTCCCCGGTGACGCCGCCACGGCGTACCTGGGGCGGGAGGGCGCGGCGGACCCGGCGGCCGTCAAGCAACTGCAGGAGGAGTACGGTCTAGATCGGCCCCTTGTCGTGCGCTACGGCGACTGGGTCAGCGGCGCCGTGCAGCTCGACTTCGGCCACTCGTTCGCGAACGACCTGCCGGTCTCGACGCTGATCGGCCCGCGGCTCCGGCGAACCGCAATCCTCCTCGCGCTCGCGCTCGCGATCATGTTTCCCGTCGCGCTCCTGGTCGGCACCGTCTCGGCGCTCCGCCGCGGTTCAGCCGTCGATGGAGGTCTCCAGGTTTTCACCCTGGTGCTCGCCTCGCTTCCGTCGTTCGTTGTCGGGATCGGCCTGATCCTGATGTTCTCGTTCGTCTGGCCGCTGTTCCCCGCTGTCTCGCTGACGCTGGCGCCTGCGGCCCTCGTACTCCCCGTCACGGTCCTCGTTCTCGGGTGGATGCCGTTCACTGCCCGCATGGTCAGGACCGGCGTTGTGAACGCCATGGACTCGGACTACGTCCAGATGGCACGCCTCAAGGGGCTCCCGGAGCCGCGGATCGTGCAGGGGCACATTCTCCCGAATTCGCTCGTGCCGGCGATCCAGGCGTTTGCGCTTACCGCTGCCTCGATGCCTGCCGGCATCGTGATCGTCGAGTACCTGTTCGGGTTCCAGGGAATCGGCGTCTTCCTGATCGACTCGGTCCGCTCGCGCGACACCGCCACCGTGGAAGCGGTCACGCTGATTCTCGTGGCGATCTACATCGTGGCCAACCTGATCTCTGATATCGCGACGATCATGCTCACGCCACGGCTGCGGACAGAGGCCCTCGGATGAGCTCGGGCGACCAGACCGGCCGGGCGTTGCGCCGCGGTCCCCGCATCTCGACGATCACCGCTGTCGGCATCGTCCTGACGGCCGTCGCAATCGGGATCGGCATGTTCGGTCGCTATTTTGCCCCCTACGCTCCGGATGAGATCTTCGGTTCGGCGTTCGCGGGCCCAACTCCCGAGCACCACCTCGGCCTGGACTTCGTCGGGCGTGATGTCCTGAGTCGGTTCCTCTGGGGCGGCAGGACGGCGATTCTCGTCGCGCTCGTCGGCACCGTCGTCGGATTCCTCGCCGGTTGCGCGGTCGGATTCGTGTCGGCCTATCGTCGCGGGTGGACGGACGAAGTCCTCGGTCGCACGACGGACCTTGCGCTTGCGTTCCCGGCGCTGATCCTCGCGTTGCTCCTGCTGGCGGCGTTCGGCACGAGCCTCTCGCTGGTCGTCCTCGCGATCGCCCTGACCACAGCCCCCGGTGCCGCTCGAATCTCGCGCGCCGCTGCTCTGGAGGTCGTGGACATGCCGTACGTGGAAGCAGCTCGGGCCCGTGGTGAGCGCTCGAGCTATGTCCTCACAGCCGAGATCTTGCCGAACGTCCGGGGCCCGTTGCTCGTCGACTTCGGGCTTCGCCTCACCACCTCGATCCTGCTCGTTGCTGCATTGAGCTTCGTCGGGCTCGGACTCCAGCCGCCGGCAGCCGACTGGGGCCTGATGATCGGCGAGAATCGTGTTGCGCTCACCGTGCAACCGTGGACAGTGCTCGTGCCTGCCGCGGCGATCGCCTGCCTCACGATCGGAATCAATCTGATCATCGACGGGTTGCGGCCGGAGACGCCCGGCCGGACAGACCAGGTCGAGGCTCATTCCCATGTCTGATCTGGCGGAGCTCACTGTCCGCGACCTTGGCGTTTCGGTTTCCGGCTCCGCTGTCGACATCGTCTCGGAGGTTTCGTTCGACGTCGAGGCGCGAACAGCCCTGGGCGTCGTCGGCGAGTCGGGCTGTGGGAAGACAACCGTGGCCATGGCCCTCCTCGGCTACGGCCGGCCGGGCACCGAGGTCAGCACCGGAAAGGTGATCGTCGAGGGGACGAATATCCTCGCTCTCGACCGCCAAGGGCTCACCCGAACGCGGGGCAGAGTCGTGTCGTATGTCCCTCAGAATCCCTCGCGGGCCCTCTCCCCGGGGATGCAGGTTGCCGCGCAGCTCCAGGAGATGATCACGGCCCACTCGGTCCCGGGCGACCCGACGGAGCTGCTGCGATCGGCCTGGGAAGGCGCGCAGCTCCAATTCACCTCGGAGATGTTGCGACGATATCCACACCAGTTGAGCGGGGGGCAGCAACAACGCGTGGCGATTGCGATGGCGCTCGTCTGCGAGCCGAAGGTCATCGTCATGGACGAGCCGACGACGGGGCTCGACGTCATCACGCAGGCGCGCCTACTCGAGGTGATCGCGGATCTGCGGAAGCAGCGGGACGTCGCGATCGTGTACGTGAGCCACGATCTCGGTGTCATCCGCAACGTCGTCGACCACGTTGCGGTCATGTACGGCGGGCGCATCGTCGAGGCGGGGCCGGTGGACGAGATCTTCCGCGACCCGCGACATCCCTACACGCGGCGGCTCCTGGAGGCGATCCCGCGGGCGCAGATTGATACGGGGGAGCTTCGCGGCATTCCGGGCAGCTCGGTCGAGCCGTGGAATCGACCTCCGGGTTGTCCGTTCGCCCCGAGGTGCGCCATGCGGATCGACCGGTGCGACGCGGAGATGCCACCGGAGGAGCCGGTCGGCGAGCCTGCCGGCAACTGGCACGTGCGGTGTTGGCGTTCCGGTGATCTCGACGAAGCGGCCAAGCCTCGCCGCCGGACGGCAAGCGCGGCAGCCGTAACCGCTGCAGCAGCGCCGGAGCTGCTCGAGGTGAGCGATCTCGTCGCCGGATACCGCGGCCGACGTCAGGGGATCGGCTCCTCCAGGGTCACGAACGTCGCCCTCAACGGTGCCTCGCTCTCGCTCTCGGCAGGCTCGTGCCTCGCCGTCGTCGGGGAGAGCGGGAGCGGCAAGACGACCCTCGGTCGTTGCCTTGCGGGTCTGCACCGCCCGATCTCCGGGGAGATCCGCTTCTCCGGCGAGCCTCTGGCGCCGCTGGCGCGCACGCGGCCTCCGGACGTCCGGCGCCGGATCCAGATCGTCTTTCAGGATCCCGACAGCTCGCTCAACCCGATGATGTCGATCGGCGCGATCGTCCGCCGCCCCTTGCGCCAGTTCTTCGAGCTCTCTCGGAGCGAGGAGACGGCGAGGGTCGCTGAGCTTCTCGAGCAAGTTCACCTCTCCCCGGCGATGGCGTCGCGGCCACCCCGCGAGCTCAGCGGAGGCGAGAAGCAGCGGGTGGCAATCGCCCGCGCGCTCGCGGCGGAGCCCGATCTGTTGATCTGCGACGAGGTGACCTCGGCCCTCGACGTTGCCGTCCAGGCGAGCATCCTCGAGCTGCTCCGCGAGCTACGGCTGGTGCGATCGCTCGCCATGCTCTTCATCTCGCACGATCTCGCGGTCGTCCGCTCGATCAGCGATCGGGTGATCGTGCTTCGGGCAGGCGAGATCGTCGAGTCGGCAGGGCGCGCTCAACTCTTCGACGAGCCGAGAGCGCCCTACACGCGGGAGTTACTCGACGCCGTTCACGATCTCCGGCCCGGCGATTACCCGCACTGGGAGGACGCGTTGCCCGGAGGGAGCGACCGGGTCCTTCACGAGACGCTCGGTGATGTCCCGTCATGAAGCGAAAGGAGCACGAAGCATGAAGATCACGAGTGTGGACGCGTTTCTCGTCCCGCCGCAATGGACGTTCGTTCGGATCCGCACCGATGAGGGGATCACGGGCTGGGGCGAGGCGGGGATGGGCTTCCGGGCCCGCGCGGTGCAGGCAGCCGTCCACGACATGCGCGGCCTCCTCGTCGGGGAGAACCCGACCCGGATCGAGGCCCTCTGGCAGGTGATGCGCCGGTCGAGCTTCCTGCGTGGCGGACCCGTCTTGTCGAGTGCGCTCTCGGGTGTCGACATCGCACTCTGGGACATCGTCGGCAAGCTGCATGGAGTTCCGATTCACGAGCTCCTCGGCGGGCCGGTGCGGGACACGGTTCGGGCCTACGTCTGGATCGCCGGCGACGACCTCTGCGAGCTCTCCGCCGAGGAGATCGTCGACGAGACGCTCGCCTTTGTCGCCCAGGGGTTCAACGCGTTCAAGCTGACGCCGCCGAAGGCAAGTGCGATCGAGCGCTCATCACACGGCCCTGCAATCGTCGACCGCCTGGCGGCGCTGCGGGAGGCGATCGGGCCGGATTGCGACATCGCGTTCGACGTTCACGGCCACTGGTCCAAGACGATGGCGCGGCGCATGATGCCGTTGCTCGAGCCGCTGAACCTCATCTTCCTCGAGGAGCCGATCCTGTCGGAGAACCTCCACGTCGTTCGCGAGCTGACGAGCACGTCGCCGGTGCCGATCGCGACGGGGGAGCGCCTCTACTCCCGCTGGGATTTTGCCGACGTGATCCAGTCCGGGGTCGCGGTGATCCAGCCCGACGTCTCCCAGGCCTGCGGCATCTCCGAGCTACGGCGGATCGCTGCCCATGCCGAGACCTACGACGTCTCGGTTGCCCCACACTGCCCGCTCGGGCCGATCACGCTCGCGGCGTCGCTCCAGCTCGACTTCGCCATTCCCAACTTCCTGATCCAGGAGCAGAGCATCACGTTCTTCGGCGAGAAGTTCCTCCAGTACGTCACCGACCCCTCGGTCTTCGACTTCTACGAGGGCGGCTGGAAGCGACCGCTCGGGCCCGGCCTCGGGATCGAGGTCGACGAGGAGGTCGTCGAGCGTATGGCTGAGATCGGCCACAACCACAAGCAGCCGATCTGGTGGCATCCGGACGGCTCGTATGCCGAGTTCTGAGTCACGCGCATCTCTCGGTGCATTTCTGTCTAGCTCTCACCCCGGGAAGGAGTCGGAACGTTGATCGCAGATCTCACAGGTCGCACGGCGCTGGTCACCGGAGCGGGCACGCGCATGGGGATGGGGGCGACGATTGTTGAGGTGCTCGTGCGGCAGGGAGCCCGAGTGGCTCTCGCCGACATCGATCTCGAGCAGGCACGGTCGATCGCCGACGGGATTCCGGACGGGCAAGCGATCGCCGTCGAGCTCGACGTCGGTTCCGACGCCTCCGTCGGGGCGGCCTTTGCCCGGGTACTCGAGGCCTGGGGACGTCTCGACATCCTCGTCAACAACGCGGGCATCGGTGGCGCGCGGCCCGGTGTCGACGAGTCGGAGTGGGAAGGCACCTTTCAGGTGAACGTGCTCGGCACCGTCCGTTGCTGTGAGGCCGTTCTCCCGGGGATGCGCGAGAACGCCTACGGCAAGATCATCAACGTGTCGTCGATCTCGGGCCATTCGGCCCGCGGCACATCAGGAGCCTATGGCGTCAGCAAGGGAGCGACGCTGCGGTACACGAAGGGCCTGGCCGCCGAGGAGGCGAAGTACTCGATCAATGTGAACGCCGTCTGCCCGGGCGCGGTGTGGACCGGCATGCAGGCGCGCTCGTTCGAGCATCCCGAAGAGGTGGATCCGGCCTACGCCGGGATGGAGCCCTATCAGGCGTTCCTCGAGTACTACGCGCCGTTGACGCCGCTCGGCCGACCGCAGAGCCCCGAGGAGGTCGCCGTCGCGATCGCGTTTCTCGCCTCTGACGATGCCGCAAGCATCACCGGCCAGTGCATCCACGTCGACGGCGGCGCCATCATCAACTGAGTCGGGCGAGGAGAGGCATGGGCACCATCACCGAGATGACGGTCGGCTCCTATCGGACGCCGATCGAACCACCGATCAGCAACGGTCGCTACACCTATGCAAGCCACGACCTGTGCCTCGTACGGGTGGCCGGCGACGACGGGTTGGTGGGTTTCGGCGTCGGCGACGGTGGGGTTTGCCTCTCGGCGGCGCCGGCAATGATCAGGGCCACGGTGGAGAGCCTTCGTCCAGCAGTACTGGGGCAGGACGTGTTGCGGACGGAGCGGATCTGGGCCGATATGTGGAGCCCAAAGCTCCTCGGGCGGCGGGGCTTCACGACGCGGGTCGTGAGCGCCATCGACCTCGCGCTCTGGGATCTCAAGGCAAAGACCCTCGGTGTGTCGATCGCCGATCTCCTCGGCCGCCACCACGATTTGCTTCCGGCGTATGTCGCGGGCGGGTACTACCGCGCGGATCACGACATCGAGCAACTCACCGCCGAGATGGCCGGATTCGTGGAGAGTGGCGCGACGGCTGTGAAACTGAAGATCGGGGGAGCCACGATCGAGCAGGATCTGCGCCGCGTCGCCGCGGTGCGGGCCACTATCGGAGACGACGTCAAGCTCCTCGTCGACGCCAACAACGGCTACCGGCGCCACGAAGCGGTGGATGTCGCGCGGAGACTGGAGGCCTTCGACGTCTACTGGCTGGAGGAGCCGTTGATGCCCGACGACTACGCAGGTATGGCGGCGGTCGCGGCGTCGTCCCGGATCCCGATCGCCGCGGGGGAGAACGAGTACACACGCTACGGCTTCCGCGACATCATCGAGCACGGGTCCGCGACGATCCTCAATCCCGATGCGCAGTTCGTCGGAGGTGTGACCGAGTTCATGAAGGTCTGTGCGCTCGCGCAGGCGCACGACCTGCCGATCGCACCGCACGGCAGCCCCGAGATCCACGTCCAGCTTGCCGCGGCGGCGCCGAACGCGTTTCTGATCGAGATGGCCCGTGTCCCAGGCGACGGGATCTGGGACATGTTCTTTCCCCGACGCCCGGTGCTCGTGAACGGCTGCCTCGAGGTTCCCACGGCGATCGGTTTCGGGATCGAGCCAGATGAGGAGGCTCTGGTTGCCTGTCTCGTTCGCTGACCGGGATCCCCGGCAGGGGACCCCGGGCAGGCTCTGGCTCAGACGCCGACCGTGACCCGCAGGAACGCGGCGGGGATGTCGGTGCTTTCGTCGCTGCCGCTCTCGTTCTGGGCGGTGAAGAGCTCCTCCAGCTCGGCCTGGAGCTCGTCCTCGCGCCCGGCCGCTGCTGCGGCGTCGAATGCGTTCATCGTCGGCCCGTAGTAGTTCCGGAAGATCGCGAGGAACTCGGCCGGGGGCGCCGGGAGCCGGAACGTCCAGATGTCCCGCTCGCACGAGATCCGGTCCTCCGGCACGCCTGCGGCCGTGAAGCGCTCGACGACGCTGTCCTCGAAACCCCAGGTGGCGGGGCTGACGAACCCCTCCGGCGGCGGGGGAGAGTAGGCGGCGCTGATCTTCAGGATCTGGGCCACCAGCGTCGGGTCGCCGGGAATCCAGTTGCCCATCACGATCCGGCCGCCGGGCCGGGTGACACGGGTCATCTCCGTCGCGACGTCGAACGGCCGCGGTGCGAACATCGCTCCGAACATGGTGACGACGAGGTCGAAGCTGTCGTCGGCGAGCTCGTTCAGGTCGGATGCGTCGCCCTCCTGGAAGCGGACGTTGGAGAGACCTTCGGCGGCTGCCCGCCGGTTGCCCGCCTCGACGAGGTTGGCTGCGATGTCGACGCCGAGCACGTCTGCTCCTCGCTGGGCTGCGGGAAGCGCCGTCGTGCCGTCGCCGCAGCCGAGGTCGAGCACCTCGAGGCCGCTCGTGACGCCGACCTTCTCGACGAGCGCGTCGCCACTTTCTCGCATGCTCTCCGCGATGCGGGTGAAATCGCCCTTCTCCCAGAGCGCCTTGTTCGGGTTCGTGTCCTGCTCCTTCCCGTGCCGATTGTTATTGGTTGGTCGATCGACCAACAACAATAGAGCCAATCGTGACTCTCGTCAAGGTGTGGCTGCGGCGGTCAGTCCGCCCGCTCGGCACGGAGCAGCTTCGCCATCGTCTGGAGCAGCTTCCAGCCGATCGCACCGTTCGCCTCGACGAGCGGGCCGAAGTCCCAGTGGGTGAGGCCGTAGCAGACAAGCTCGACTGCAGCGGTGATCGTCGCGGTGCGGGGACCCTCGTCGATCAGCGCGATCTCGCCGAAGTAATCGCCCGGCCCGAGGTTCGGGCGCTGCCTCCCCTTCGCCACTACCGTCGCCTCGCCAGACTCGATCACGAAGAAGGCTGCGCCGCCCGATCCTTCCTGCACGACCGTCTCGCCCGCAGCGAAGCGTCGCTGCTTGAACAATCGCGCGATTTGCTTCAGCTCGCGCCCGTTCAGGTCGGCGAACAGAGGGATGCGTTGGAGTGCTTCGACCGGTGCGCCTGCCATGGCCGGCTCCTAACGGGGATGGTCGGTGGTCGTGGTCATCGCGCGATCGTCGTGACGGCGCGGCACTGGAGGAGGTACAGCTTCCCGTCCGCGACCGCCCATTCGACGTCCCGGCCGGGGCCGTAGACCTGCTCGCAGCGGGTCGCGAGGTCGTTCAGCTCCGCGAGCCTGCCGTCGTCGAGACAGAGCAGCTCGGCGCGATCGGCCGCCACCGGCTCCTCGACCGTGCCCCCACCCGGGATCCCCCGGATCGCGATGCGCTTGAGCCCCGCCTTCCGCTCGAGCACCTGGCCCGTGCGGTCGACGCGGAAGTGATCGGGGATCACGATTCCGGCGACGACCGCCTCGCCGAGCCCCCAACTCGCCTCGATCAGTCGCTCGTCGGCGCCGGTGATCGGGTTCTGCGTGAACATCACCCCGGCCGCCTCGGGGTCGAGCAGCGACTGGACGACGACGCCGACGCTCGGGCGGGTGAAGAGCCCGACGCGCTGGCGGTAGGTGATCGCGGAGTCGGAGTTCGCGGACCACCAGATCTCGCTCAGAGCATCCGTCAGCGTGTCGGTCGAGGGGACGTTGAGGAGTGTCAGGTGCTGGCCTGCGAAGCTCGCGTCGGCGCCGTCCTCGTCGGCGGCCGACGACCGGACGGCGAGCGGGGTGTCGAGATGCCGGGCTGCCCTGACGACCTCCTTGATTGCCTTCGGGTCACCCGCTGCAACCTCCTCGACGATGGAGCCGGAGAGCGCGACGCCGCGCGGGACCGGCAGGCCGTCCCGAATGGCCTGGCCGAGCCCGACAGCCTTCGAGCCGAACTGGGCCTCGTCGCGCGCCTTCTCGAGCGGGACGGCGCGTTTCACGCCAGCACCGTCACCTCACCCGCGTCACCGTCGACGCGCACGCGGGCCCCGTCGGCTATTCGCTCCGTCGCCTCACGCGTCCCGACGACGCCGGGTATCCCGTACTCCCGCGCGACAATCGCCGAGTGGGAGAGCAGGCCACCGCTGTCGGTGACGATAGCGCCGAGCAGCGGCAGAAGGATGTTGAACGCCTCGGTCGTCGAGACGGTGACGAGGACGTCACCCTGCTCGATCCGGCCGAACTCCGACGGCCCGGCGATCAGGCGAGCAGTTCCCTCGTAGACGCCGACGCTTGCGGCGAGGCCGCGCAGGAGGTCCGCCTCGTGCTCGGCCTCGGAGCTGCCGAAGAGCGCGCCGAGCGCCACGCCGGTCGCGCGCATCAGCCTGCCGGCGGCGGGGGGCAGCGTGGACGGATCCGGCGGCGGCGGAGGGGGCGTGCCGAGGGTGTGCGGGGCGGCCTTGGCGCTGTACGACGCGCGATGCGCCGCGCGGGCCGCGAGCTCGTCGGCCGAGGGGCCGCCCGTGCCGGAGACGAGGGCCTTCATCTCCTCGAGGCCGGCATCGACCATGTGCTCTGCGTCGTGGAGCCGGCCGGCCGTCGCGAGGCGGTGGCCGGCGACGAGCGCAGCGCGCCGCATCAGCCCGGAGGCCCAGATGTCGCTGAACACTCCGCGCTCGTCGCGGAGGTGGTAGGTGGCGCGCGCCTCTTCGAGAAGCGAGTCGAACTCTGCCTGGTGCTCCGTCGGCACCTTCGCGCGGACGTCGGAGATCTTGGCCTCGACGTCCGACGAGTCGACGTCCGCTCCTTCGACTGCCGCACGGATCGCGCGGCGGAGGGCGTCGGGCATCTCGAGCGCGTAGGGGTTCGAGATGTCGAAGCCGTCGAGCAGTCGGTAGCCGACGAGATCGAGATACGCCGTCACGGCCGCCCCCGTGCCCCCGTCGAGCGCGCGCAGCGCGTCGAGCACCTGGGCGGGGTCGTCCTCCGAGTCCAGCAGCTCCTGTGCCCGCGAATCGCTCCGCACGGCCGCGATCAGCCTCTCGAGCTGCGTGGAGACGCCCGCCGATACCGGCGAGGTGCCGCGCATGAGGCCGAGCAACTCGGCGGGCGGTAGGCCTGTCCAGTCGCCGACATGGGCGAGGAAGTCTCCGGTCGGCACGACCGCCGAGGCGGTAAAGCGCATGTGCTGGTACATCATCGTCGCGTGGTGGTCACGGCAGCGCTCGAGATACGCGGCGAGGTCGGTGTCCGAGAGCGTCTCGGGATCGACGGCCTGGATCGCCAGGTGGGCCTCGATCGAGGCCGGCTTGACCGTCTCGTTCCACTCGCGGACCTGCTCGCGCCAGAACTTCGTCGCCAGGGCCTCCTCGGCGCGCGCGAAGCGGGCCGGGATCTCGTCCTCCGGGGGCGGCAGCACGGTGTTGTAGCCGATGCCGTTCGGGTAGATCATCGCAAGCCCGCCGATCATCATCCCGTAGTTGCGCGCGAACTCGGCGGTCCCCCGTTTGAAGCCCTCGGGGTGGGTCTCGGTCCAGTAGCGGGTCAGCGGCTGTGGGAAGTGAACCGAGTCCTGCGTCCAGAATCCGGACTCGGGGGGATCGAAGCGAAGACCGGTGGGGGTGGTGGACACGGTGACCTCTCCTCGGTGCGTGGGGACGGTTGAACCCTGCCAGAGCGATTATGGACTTCTGCAGGGGCTCCGCGTCTGCGGACGAACAGGGGCGGTGACGGGCTCGAACCGCCGACCCCCTCGGTGTAAAGCGGGAAGGCGAAAGAGGCCGCAACACCCGGTAACCCGCATACTTACATGGGTCGCGTACTCCTTGAACATATCTCCATGACAACAGATTGGGTTGGATTCGGGGCGATTACGCTGGATTGGGCACGGAAATGGCGGTTGTGCCCAATCAGTTGTCAGCGGCGTCGCACTACCCCGAAGGATGAGGCGGTTTCTCAGCCTCATTCGGAGGCACCCAAGTATTTCTCCACATCGGCGCTGCTGAGGTAAAGAATCGAGCACCTCCGCGGGAAATTGACAGAGGTGCGCGACGAGTTGCTCACGTGTCCATTCAGGGAAAACCTTCTTGATCCGGACTCCGTCAACCCGCGAGCGACACGCGAGAGCACGATGAAAAGGCCTCCCGACATCTGACAGGGCGAACTGCGAGCGGTTCCATAGGATAAGCGTGCATCGACGAGGCTGTCACGAGGCCGGGGGACTGCCAGAACGGCCGCAAGGCATCCCAGACCGTGAAATCCAGGAAGGGCGCTCGCCGCCCCTCCTGGACTCCCCTCGCCGGCGTGATCTCGTCCGGCACGGTGGATCAGCCGGTCAGCGACCCGGTGTACGTGCCCGCGCAGGATTCCGGCAGACACAGGTCGGATACGAATGTGATGTGGCCGTGGACTCCTCGAAGCCCGCCTGTGCCGCCGCCGATGAGCGCGTCGATCCGCACTGAACCGTCCGCGTTTCCGGTCGCCCACTCGACCATGACGAATGACCCCGTGCGACCGCCGTATCTGCCCGTAAACGGCTCGGTTGCCCAGCCGAACGAGCTGAAGTCCGGCCGCAGGAAAGCGCGCAGATCGAATGCGGTGGTACCCGCCAGATCACCGGTGAACGCCGACGTGCCCTGCTGGCGAACGTAGAGCAGTTGGCCAACCTGACGCTGCTCCACCACGACGCCTGAGGTGATCGACCAGCTCCCGCTGACCTGCACTGAGACTGCGCGAGCGGCACTCGCTGGAGCGGCAACTGCCAGGACGGCGAGAACTGCCAGTGCCGTGCTGAGCGCTATCGCCCGGATCAGTTGGGCGCCTTTTGCCCCAAACCGGGTGCGCGTATGACAGTAGCGGGTTAGCATTTGGTGCCTCCTTCGGACTCGATGTCCCGCCGGTCGGCAGGGTTGCCCGCAAGGTAGGAGGCATCGAGCGCCGCCTCGTCAGGGGGATCCCGGAGATCGCCGAACCTCAGGGGAATCCCGGAGTTGACCGGAGCTGTGCTCGTGTCACGATGTACCGGTGCGCGCGACCGTGCTGATCGTCGACGATCATCCGCTGTTCCGGAGGTTCGCCCGACGCCTGCTCGAGGACGAAGGGTTCGCGGTCGTCGGTGAAGCTGCTGACGCGGCAGCCGGCCTGGCGGCGGCGCGCGAGCTGCAGCCGGCCGCCGTGCTCCTCGACATCCTCCTCCCCGACGGGTCCGGGCTCGACGTAGCGAGCACGCTCGCCAAGGCTCACTACGCACCTGCCGTCGTGCTCACGTCCAGCCGAAGCGCATGCGACCTTGGCGTCGCATTGAACGAGACGCCGGCGCGCGGATTCATTCCCAAGGCCGCATTCACGGGCGCTGCGTTTACCGAACTGGTGACGAGCACATGAGCTACTGGCGCACGGGTTCGCACACGGCCGGTTGGTGGCTCGCTGCGGCGCTCGCGCTCCTTCTGGTCACCACGTACCTGGGCGGTCAAATCCACGTGCGGGTTGTGAGTCCACAGAGCGTCTATTTCGCGCTGACGATGACCGTCGGCATGCTCGTCGGCCTCTGGGCGTGGGCGTGGCGTACACCGTCGCGCATCGGGAAGCTCATGTTCTGGTGGCCCGCCCTCCTCCTCGCGGCCGACCTTCCGAGCGCCTTCCCGGAGTCGTCGCTCGCATCCACGATTGGCCTGGGGCTGATCGTGTTCGGTTACATCGTCTTCGCTCAGATGGCGCTGTCGTACCCAACCGGGAAGTTGCTTCCTGGCCGCTTAGCGTGGATCTACATCTTCATCCTGGGCTATCTCGCCCAGGTGGTACAGAACGTCGTCAACATGCTCTACTGGGACCTGAGCGATTGTCCGTTCTGCCCGCCGCCGCGCGTCCCGACCCTGATTCACATCGGCGCTGCGCCATTCTCGCTCCGGACGTGGAACAACGCGTGGTTCATGTTCATCATGGCCATCCTCCCGATCGGGCTCTTCCTGGTCTATCGCGCGTTTGCCCAGGCCAGTCCGGGTACTCGGCGATCTACAGGCCCAGTCCTCGCGACCCTCACCTTCTTCACCTGTACGTCGTGGGTCTACAGCTACGTCCTCCTCACCGACCGGTACAACGCGCTCACTCCGCTGTCATGGGTGCAGACAACAGGCGCCCTCGTCGCTTCGTTCACCGCGCTGATCGGCTTGGGCATGACAAAGCGGGCCCGCGGGAGGGTCGGCGATCTCGTCGTCGAGTTGGATCGGGCCGGGCCGGGTGGCGCTCGCCGAGCTCTGTCGCGGGTACTCGGCGACCCGACGCTCGAGCTTGCGCTCTGGCTACCTGTGCGCGGCACCTGGGTCGACGAGGAGGGGCGGGAGGTGACACTGCCAGCCGGTCGGGACCGCGCGGTGACGTTGGTCGGCGAGGATCTCGCAGCCATCGTGCACGATCCGGTGCTTCTCGACCAACCCGCGCTCCTCGAGGCGGCCGGCTCAGCCGCGCGGTTGGCGCTCGAGAACGAACGACTCCAGGTGGAGCTCCGCGCGCAGCTGGCGGAGCTGCGCGCCTCGCGCGCCCGGATCGTGCAGGCAGGCGACGAGGAGCGCCGACGCCTGGAGCGTGATCTCCACGACGGAGCCCAGCAACGTCTGCTCGGCATCGGCATGGCGCTGCAGCTCGTGAAGTCGAGGGTGGGCGGAAACGAGGAGGCAATCGCGCTGCTCGACGAGACCGAGCTCGAGGTCCAGGGCGCCCTGACCGAGTTGCGCGAGCTCGCACGTGGAATCCACCCCGCGGTTCTCACCGATCAAGGCCTGGGCGCAGCAATACGGACGTTGGCCGACCGCGCCCCGATCCCCGTTGAGATCCACGACACGTCTGCGCGCCTCCCCGCCCACGTCGAGACGGCTATCTACTTCGTGGTCGCCGAGGCGCTCGCTAACGTGGCGAGGTACGCTCACGCCTCGAACGCATGCGTAACGATCGAGCGGCGCAACGACCGGGCGCTCGTCGAAGTCCGCGACGACGGGGTCGGTGGTGCGGATCTCAACGTCGGTGGCTCCGGTCTCCGCGGGCTCGCGGACAGGGTCGGTGCCCTCGACGGGAAGCTCCGCGTCGAGAGTCCGCCGGGCGGAGGCACTCGTCTGAACGCGGAGATCCCATGCGCGTCGTGATCGCAGACGACGCGGCGCTGCTGCGACAGGGCATCGCGCGGCTGCTCGTCGACGCCGGGATCGAGGTGAGCGGTGAGGCCGGAGACGCGGTCGCTCTGCTCGAGCTGGTCGAGGCGCTGCGGCCGGAGGTCGCGATCGTCGACATCCGAATGCCGCCGAATCACAGCGACGAAGGTCTCGCGGCGGCCGACACGATCCGTCAGCGCTTTCCCGGGACGGGCGTGCTCGTGCTCTCCCACTACGTCGATCCCGCCTATGCCCTGCGGCTGATCGACGGGGACGACGGCGGTCGAGGCTACCTCCTCAAGGACCGCGTCTTGAATGCCCGCGAGCTCGTCGCCGCCGTCGAGAGGGTTGCCGCGGGCGAGGTCGTGGTCGACCCCGCGCTCGTCGAGCAGCTGCTGGCTCGACGAAGGATCGGGAACCCGCTCGACGAGCTCACGGAGCGAGAGCACGAGGTGCTGGCGCTGATGGCGGAAGGACTCACCGACCGCGGGATCGCCGAGCGGTTATGGCTGACTCCGAGGACCGTCGAGACCCACGTCCGGCACATCCTGCGCAAGCTCGAGCTGCCGGCGGGATCGTCCAACAACCGACGCGTTCACGCGGTCCTCGCGCACCTCAGAGCCGAGTAGCGCACGCATCGCGGCTACCTCGTGCCTCGCGTCGGTTCAGAGGTCAAGATGTTGTCAGTAGGGACACGCGTCTAGGGCTTAAGCCGACGCGCGGACTCGAACCGCGGACTCCTTCATTTCGAGTGATTCTCGCAGAAACTTGCTGGAACGGACGTTTCCTGGAACACCGTTAAGGATCGCTTGCACAAGAACGCGCGCCGGCTTCGTGCCCATGTACAGGAACGGCTGTCGGGCAAAGATCCACCAGCCGGACGGAACCCGGACCGTGGAACCGACTCAGGCGCCGTGGAAGGGACGAAAGTGCCGCGGGCCCGAGCCCGTCAGAAGGCATGGGCGCACTTCACACCCGAGGTGATGATCAGCGAGCGGCCCGCCGAGGCCGACGATCGTGCCGTTCCCGGGCACTGGGAAGGAGACCTGCTGATCGGGCTCGAGCGTTCCGCGATCGGGACGCTGGTCGAGCGCTCCACCAGGTTCACATTGCTGATCCACCTGCCACGCGAGGACGGCTACGGCACGATCCCGCGCACAAAGAACGGCCCTCCGCTCGCCGGCTACGGCGCCGTCACGATGAAGAACGCCTTGGCCTCGACGATGACGACCCTGCCCGAGCAGCTGCGTCGATCGCTGACCTGGGACCGAGGCAAAGAACTCTCCCAGCACGCAGCGTTCAAGGTCGAGACCGGCATCCCGGTCTACTTCTCAGACCCGCAGATTCCTTGGCAGCGCGGCAGCAACGAGAACACCAACGGCCTCCTCCGCCCGTACTTCCCGAAAGGAACCGACCTCGCCCGCTGGAGCGCCGACGAGATCGGAGCCGTCGCCGCCACGCTCAACAGCAGACCCCGCAAAACCCTCGGCTGGAAGACACCGGCAGAGGTGCTGACCGAGTATTTACTGTCAAGTCAACAAACCAGTGTTGCGACGACCGGTTGAGTCCGGGTAGGTGACCGATTGCCTCATACCAAGCGGGGCATGTTTGAACCGGAATGGGCCGTGACGGGCTCGAACCGCCGACCCCCTCGGTGTAAAGCGGGAAGGCGAAAGAGGCCGCGACTCCCGGTAACCCTCATGGTTACAGGGGTCGCTGCGTCATCGCTTCGCTCGTGGTGGGATGTGATTGCACGAGATTCGGGGCAATTCCAGCCGATTCGGGCACAGAAATCGGGTTTGCGCCCAATGGAGTTGGCGACGCAGAAGGACCACCGCGCGGTCTTGATCTGTCGCACGAGCCGGTGCCGGAGTCCGCTCTCCTCCGCTTGAATCCGCCCGCGCGTGGTACCGACTGGTGTGCAACTCGGACGCACGCGACATGGCCGCCGAGCCGTGGTCGCGTGCCCACAACTCGTCGCGCGGCATTCTCTGCGAGGTCGGCGTCGCGTGCTGGCTGGGCGGGGGCGCATGGTCGTCTCAGTATCCTCGAGCCCGATGCCCTGCCCTACCTCGGACGGGCTTCAGATCGGGCCAGCAAGCGGGCGCCAGACGGACGCCGGACGATAGGCGTGCTCGGGCGGCCAGCCTGGCCGAAGTGGGACTAGTTTCGTGACCCCTCCCTCGGGCCTCGTCCAGGGGTCTTCGTGCAACGGCAGGATGCCGACACCGTTCCGAGAACAAGTCAAGTCCAGGCACCAACCCGAAATGGAGGTCTCGATGCGGTTGCCTCGCCCCACATACGCGAATGTCTGCTCCACGATCGCGCTCTTCCTGGCCGTCGGAGGTACTGCCTGGGCGGCGGCGACCTTGCCGGAAGGCAGCGTTACGACGCGCGAGATCCAGAACGGGACGATCCGCGGCGTCGACGTCAGGAACGGGTCGCTGACCTCAGCCGACTTCGCCAATGGAACCCTCCTCCGCGGGGCGCGTGGAGAGACGGGTGCCGGCGGCGCCCCGGGAGCGGCCGGAGCGACGGGATCGACTGGAGCGACGGGCCTTGGGGGGCAGGCGGGGACAGCCGGAGCGGATGGTCGCAACGCGTCCGAGCCGCTCCGAAGCGGAGAGACGGTCTATGGGGTTGCGGGCGGGAACGACTGGGTTGGGGGGGGCGGCATAACCAACTACGTCTCGCTTCCCGCTCGGGCTCCGACCGCGCTAGACAGCGCCCACGTGAACACAGCCGAGGGCTACGACGCGGACCCGGCATGCACGGGCAGCGCCGCGTCGCCGACTGCTCCGGCGGGCAAAGTGTGCATCTACTTCTTCCAGTGGAACGCCGCGGCATGCCAGAATGAACAGGGCTACGACTCTTCCGAGCTCGGACGCTACGGGTTCGCGTTCACCTTCCAGCAGGAAGGCGTGTTGAACTGCGTCATTCAAGCCGTTTGGGCATACACGGCCCCGTAGTCTTCCGCGTGTCGACCCGAATGTTGCATCGTGCGCCGAGGCGTTCGCCCTCGGGCCTCGACAAACGCCTCGCGGTCAAAGCTCTCTGCCGGGCTCAAACGGATGGGCGGTGACGGGCTCGAACCGCCGACCCCCTCGGTGTAAACGAGGTGCTCTACCAACTGAGCTAACCGCCCGGGTCGGAGTATTGAAGCGGTTTCTGTGAACCGCGGTCGTCAACCCCGTGCGGGGGATGAGTCAACCCCGAAAAGGTGAGAGCGCACCTGCGCCCCGTGATGCACGATGCAGCTACCTCGACGGAACGCGACGGTGCGGCGGACGCGGAGGTCGAGAGATACCGGCTCCCACTGCGGCGGGGGCCTGACGGAATCGGGGGCCTCGGCGGCGGCCCCCTTTTTCGTTCCTCGGGGTTGCTGCAATAGCGCGGGTAGGCTCTCCGGCGTGGCCAGTCGGACGATCCGTCCCGAGGAGCTCGAGTGGATCACGCGCCCACACGAGCCCGGGGAGCCTGCCCGGCACGTTTCGGAGCTGAGCGAGGTCGTCGGCTTTGCCCACACGCGGGCGAACATGTGGCGCTATGAGCCCGGTGCCAGGGGACGCCGCCACCGGGAGCCGGTCCAGGAGGAGACGTTCGTCGTCCTCGCCGGGACGCTCTCGATCTACGTCGGCGAGCCGCCCGTGCGTCAGGATGTGCCGACGGGCGGACTGATCCACGTTCCGGCGGGAACCGCGATCCAGTCGGTCAACCATGGCGACGTCGACCTCCTCGTCTACGTCTACGGCTCGCCGGTCGAGGACGGGCGCGCCGAGCTTCTCGAGTCGGCGGTATGACGAGCCGAGCCAACGTGGCCGACTCCGCTTCGCACACGCCGATGTCCATGGTTCTGCGCCCGGCCGAGCTCCTCGAAAGCGACGCAGACGCGTTTGCCCACTACGTTGAGATGGCAGCTGACGGTCTCTTCGCGATGCTCCTCGGCCGAGCCGCTGCCCGGATCCTCCGGAACGTGACTCTGATCCCCGGACACAATCTCTCGCTCGAGCACGCAAGGTTCGTCTCGGCCGACGGTGTGACGGTGGGTATGGTGCACTCGATGAGCGGCGTGGATGCCGCGCGAGAGGCTCCCTTGCTGCGATCAGCCGGCCTGCGGGCGATCCGGGCAGTGGCGCTCGAGGTTGTCGGGCGCCCGCTTTTTCGGGCGCTTGCCCGCCACGAGCCCTCAGACTTGTACGTCCAGGCGATCGCAGTCGAGCCATCGGCCCGCGGGCGCGGGCTCGGAACCCTGCTCCTGTCGGACGCGGAGCGGCAGGCGCGCGCGTTCACGGCCTCGGCCGTGACGCTCTGGACGTGGACGTCGAGAATCCCGCGGCGGTCAGGCTCTACGAGCGCCTGGGCCTCCGCGTCGTCGCTACCTCGCGGCCGAGTCGCTTGCTCGGCGGAGCAAGCGTCCACCGGATGGTCAAGGCGCTGTGACGCGAAGCGGAGTTCGCCGCTCAGCCCTCGACCATGGTGTAGACCGACGCGACCATCGGTCGCCCGAGTCTGATCCGACCTGTGAACAGCAAGATGCCCCCAACGGGATTCGAACCCGTGTAGCCACCTTGAAAGGGTGGTGACCTAGGCCGCTAGTCGATGGGGGCGGCGCGCCGGATCGTACCTGGGGCGGTGCGCTACTCGATCCGGGCGTAGCTGATCGCCCAGGTCGTCTGCCAGGAGGCGCCGTCGTCGCGCGAGTGCTGCCAGCTCCACTCGAAGCGCTCAGCTTCGATGTCCGTGAAGAGCATCCGCTGCTGCACGGGGCCCTCCGGGGTCAGCTGGGCTCGGTGGAATTCCGCGCCGGCCTCGAGTGGCCCGCCGACGAGGTCGAGGTAGCCCCCGTCGCTGTCGACCCACGTCTGCTTCCAGACCCCCTCTGCCTCGACGAGAACCGACACGGATAGGCCCTCGAACGGCTCCGGGCCGTCCGCGACGAAGTGCTCGTGGATCACCTTGCCGCCGAGCGCCTTTGTGATCGTGTTGACGGCCGAGCCGGCCTCCATCCCTCCTCCGGCCGGCCAGGTGCCTTGCCACGTCCCGACCCAGAAGTCGAAGTCCGACGGGGTCGGCTCGAGCGTCGGTGAGTCTTCTCGCGGCATCGAGTCAACTCTAGTTCGTTCAGCGGCCAGGACTTTCCAAGACTGCAACGCAGGATCGGGTGGGGTGCCGCTACGCTGAGGCCACACCAGGACGAAGTGCGACGGCGGCCACAGTGCGCTCTCCTATTCCGTTCGCTATGACGGGGAGGCCACCACGTTGGCAGCCACACAAAAGCTCGCGTTCGACAACGGCGGAGCGTTCATCCAGGATACGCGCCGCGAGGTCGAGCAGTACCTCTCGAGCGGTCATACGCGCCTCAGCGGCGCGATCCGCCTTTACGCCAAGGCGCCCGTCGCTCTGGCCCTGACCGCCGCCTCCTGGGCGGTGCTGATCTTCGCCCACCCGGGGCCGATCGTTGCGCTCCTCTGCCTCGTGGCGCTCGTGATGGGCTCGACGCTGACCGCGTTCTGTGTGCAACACGACGCCAACCATGGCTCCTACTTCAAAGAGCGGCGCTGGAACCACCTCGTCGGCTGGTCGGCGGACGCGTTCCTCGGCTTCTCGAGCTACGCCTGGCGCGTGAAGCACAACGTCGCCCACCACACCTACACGAACGTCGACGGCTTCGACGACGACGCCACCCAGATGCCCCTCCTGCGCTTCGCGCCGTCGCAACCCGCTCGGCCCTGGTATCGCTTCCAGCAGTACTACATCTGGCCCATGTACATGCTGATGGGCTTGCGCTGGCAGGTCGTCGGCGACGTCGCCGCATTCCGTCGCGGCAGGGTCGGTGAAAGCGCGCTTCGTGCGCCGCGCGGCTGGACGCTCGCGGGAGTTCTCGCGGGCAAGGCGATCTTCATCACCTGGGCGTTCGTGATCCCGATGTTCGTCTACCCCTGGTGGGCGGTGCTCGCCACCTACCTGGTCTTCACGATGGTCACGAGCCTGATCATGGCGACGACCTTCCAGCTCGCGCACTGCGTCGAGGAGGCATCGTTTGCCTCGCCGGACGAGCTCCGCGCGGAGCGCCGCATCTGGGCCGTGCACGAGGTCGAGACGACGGTGGACTTCTGCCCGCGCAACCCCGTCCTGACCTGGGTTCTCGGGGGCCTCAACTACCAGATCGAGCATCACCTCTTCCCGAAGGTGCCGCACACGCACTATCCAAAGATCGCCGAGATCGTGCGCCGCAACTGCGTCAAGCACGGTGTCCGCTACGCGACCCACCGCTCGCTCGGCGCGGCTCTACGCTCGCACTTCCTCCATCTCCGGTCGATGGGCCAGCTCGGCCTGCCGCCGGAGATCGAGATGGGGTAGCTCCCGCGGGATAGGCTCCAGCCATGGCCTCGGTCGTGTCGATCATGTTCGCCCCGGTCAAGGGGCTCGCGCTCGCCTCCGTCGACGCCGTCGAGCTCGAAGCTGAGGGTGTGCGCGAGAACCGCCGCTTCTACCTCGTCACAGAGGACGGCCGGCTCGTCAACGGCAAGGTCGCAGGCCAGCTCGTCCAGATCGGCGCGAGCGCCGATACCGACGGCACCACCCTCTCGCTCGCCTTTCCCGACGGCACCAGCGTCGCGGGCGAGGTCGAGCTGGGCGAGATGATCGAGACGAACTTCTTCGGGCGGCCCGTGGCGGGACGACTCGTTGGTGGCGAGTACGTGGCGGCCGTGTCGTCGTTCGCCGGGATGCCGCTGCGGCTCGTTCGGGCCGACGAGCCCGGCGCGGGGTCTGACCGCGGCGTCGAAGGGAGCGTGTCCGTCGTGTCGTCAGGCACCCTCGATGTCCTCGCGCGTGAGGCCGCCGTTGACACGGTCGACCCTCGAAGGTTCCGGATGTTGTTCCACATCGACGGTGTCGACGCGCACGAGGAGGAGCGGTGGCTCGGAGGTCGGGTCGCGATCGGCGCTGCCGTGATCCGGCTCGAGGCGCACGTCGGTCGTTGCGCCGTCACGACCCAGAACCCCGAGACGGGAGTGCCGGATCTCGACACGCTGCGGGTCCTCACCCGCTACCGCTCCGACGTCGTCAGCGAGGAGCCGCTCCCGATCGGCGTCTGGGGCCATGTCGAGGAGCCGGGCCGGGTCCGCGTCGGCGACGCGGTCGTGCCGCTCTGAGGCTCGATCCACATGCGCACGTCGGCGCCGTTGCGCTGACGGTTGGCGACCTCGACCGGGTCGCGGCTTTCTACCGCGACACGATCGGCCTTCGAGAGCTCCGTCGCGAGGATGGGGTCGTGGAGCTCGGCGCGGCGGAGGACGGGACGCCCCTCGTGACTCTCATCGGCGACCCCGACGCACCGCTTCGGCCGCCGCGGACGACGGGCCTCTTCCACCTCGCGCTGCTCGTGCCCTCGCGCGCCGACCTGGCCCGCTCGCTCAACCGCGTCGTCGGCTCCGGGCACCGGTTCTCGGGTGCGTCGGATCATCTCGTCTCGGAGGCGCTCTACCTCGACGACCCGGAGGGGAACGGAATCGAGATCTACCGCGACCGGCCGCGCGAGGAGTGGGCGCTCGCCGGCGAAGAGATCGAGATGGCGACGCTGCCACTCGACGTCGAGGGCGTCCTCGCGAGCGTGGAGGACGGGGATGCAGGCGACGGGATGGCCTCCGGCACGCGTATCGGCCATGTGCACCTGCAAGTCGGCTCGATCCTCGAGGCCGAGGTCTTCTACGTGGACGGGATCGGCTTCGACGTGACGGTCCGTCGCTACCCCGGAGCGCTGTTCATCTCGGCCGGCGGGTACCACCACCACGTCGGCCTCAACACGTGGGCTGGGCGGGATGCGCCACCGCCTCCGGCCGGGGCGCGGGGGCTCCGCTCATGGACGCTCATCGTTCCCGACGAGACAGCCTTCGGCGCACCGGTCGGCGCGGAGCCGGAGCCGGACGACGAGGGCCGCCCTGTTCTCACCGACCCTTCCGGCAACCGCGTTGTGCTCGTAGCGGGCTGACGGCTCAACGGTCAGTGCGGCTCAGACGTCCTGCTAGCGTCGCGTCCATGACACAGGCAACGCTCCACACCAGCGAGGGCTCGATCGAGATCGAGCTTTTCCCCGACGATGCCCCAAAGACGGTCGCGAACTTCACGACGCTCGCGAGCGAGGGATACTACGACGGGCTGATCTTCCATCGCGTGATCCCCGACTTTATGATCCAGGGTGGGTGCCCGCAGGGCACGGGAACCGGTGGCCCCGGCTACCAGTTCGAGGACGAGTTCAACCGGCACAAGGTCGTCAAGGGCGCGCTCGCGATGGCGAATGCGGGCCCGAACACGAACGGCTCGCAGTTCTTCATCGTCACGGCCGAGGCGACGCCGTGGCTCGACGGCAAGCACACGGTCTTCGGCCAGGTCATGAGCGGCCAGGACGTCGTCGACCGCATCCAGCAGGTCGACCGGGACGGCCGCGACCGTCCGCTGACGCCGGTCACGATCGACAGCGTCGACCTCTCCTAGTCAGACGGGCGGGGGTCAGGCATCGTCGGCCTGACTCCCGCCGTCCGCTCACCCGCTAGGCTCGCGTTCATGGACTTGAACGGCAAGACGGCCATCGTCACCGGGGCCTCCTCCGGCATCGGCGCTTCGACGGTGCGCAAGCTGCGCGAAGCAGGCGTGCGCGTCGCAGGCGGGGCGCGTCGGGTCGAGCGAATCGATTCTGACGTCGCGCTCGAGCTCGACGTCACCGACGAGTCGAGCTCGGCGGCGTTCGTCGCGGCTGCGGTCGCGGAGCTCGGCGGAGTCGACATCCTCTTCAACAACGCGGGCCTCGCCCTGGGACGGGCGCCCTTCACGGAGTCCCGGCCCGAGGACGAGGAGGCCGTGATCCACACGAACGTCGACGGCGTCCTGCGGATCACCCGGCTCGTGCTGCCGCACATCAGGGACGAGGGTCACATCCTCTTCATGGGCTCGGTGGCCGGGCGGCAGGCCTACCCGAACGGAGCCTCGTACATCGCCGCGAAGTTCGCGGTGCGCGGCTTCTCCTACGCCCTGCGCGAGGATCTGCTCGGGCGGCCGATCCGCATAACGACGGTCGATGCGGGGCTCGTCGAGACCGAGTTCTCGCTCGTTCGCTTCTACGGTGACAGGGACAAGGCCGACTCCGTCTACGAGGGCGTCGACCCCGTCACGCCCGACGAGGTGGCGGACTGCATCATGTTCGCGCTCACGCGGCCGCTCCACGTGAACCTGGACGAGATCGTGATCAAGGCGCTGGCGCAGTCGTCCGGCGCGCGGGTGGTGCGCCGGGAGACGTGAAGCTCCGGTCGCGGTACGACCGGGAGATCTTCCGACTCGCATTTCCCGCCCTCGGCGCTCTTGCGGCCGAGCCGTTGTACGTGCTCGTCGACACGGCCGTCGTCGGGCACCTCGGCCGTCCGCAGCTCGCCGCGCTCGGAGCGGCGGCAGCGCTCCTGTCGGCGCTCGGCATGTTCAACTTCCTCCAGTACGGCACGACCGCGCAGGTTGCCCGTGCCTCGGGCGCCGGGGAGGACGTCGTCGGGGCGCGCCTCGGGGCCCAGTCGCTCTGGCTCTCGCTCGGATTCGGGTGTGCGCTCGCGCTGATCTTCGCCGCGCTCGCCGCGACGCTCGTCGGGCTGATCGGCGTCGACGGGGTGAGCGCCGGCTACGCCGTCACCTATCTCCGTATCGCCGCGCTCGGGATCCCGTCCGCCTTTATCGCGATCGGCGGGCAGGGCTTTCTCCGCGGAGTGAGGGACCTGCGCACGCCGTTGCTGATCGTCGTCGGAGGAAACGTTCTCAACATCGTGCTCGAGCTCTGGCTCGTCTACGGGCTCGACCTCGGCATCAAGGGGTCGGCGTGGGGGACGGTGATCGCCCAGACCTGCATGGGCCTTGCGATGGCGGCGGCGATCCTGCGCCGCGTCGGCAGGGCGAACTACGGCATCCGCCCGGCGCTTGCCCGACGCCTGCTGTCGCTCGGCAAGTTCATCTTCATCCGCACGGCCTCCTTGATCGCCGCGTTCCTCCTCGCCGGCGCCGTGGTGGCCCGGCTCGGCGATGCGCCGCTCGCGGCGTATCAGATCGCCTTCCAGCTCTTCATCTTCCTGGCGCTGATCCTCGATGCGATCGCGATCGCGGGGCAGATCATCGTTGGGCGCCGGTTGGGCGCCGGTCGGCCCGACGAGGCCTTTGCGGCAAGCGCGCGCATGATCTGGCTCTCCGTGCTGACAGGGGCGTTGTTCTCGGTGGGACTTCTCGCCCTCGGGGACGAGATCCCGCGCGTCTTCACCTCGGATCCCCAGGTGCTCGCGCAATGCGCCCTGCTGTGGCCCGTGTTTGCGCTGATGCAGCCGCTCAACGGGGCGGTCTTTGCGCTCGACGGGATCCTGATCGGGGCGAGCGACGGACGCTACCTCGCACTCTCGATGGCAGCGGCCTTCGCGGCCTGCGCCGCTGCGCTCGCGGTCGTGGTGCACGAGGGCTGGGGCGTGCGCGGGGTGTGGGGAGCGCTCGTGGTGCTGATCGTGATGCGACTCGTGCTGATGGGCGCCCGCTTCCTCCGGCGCCGGTGGCTCGTTACCGGTTTCGCCTGAGCGGCTGTCTAGGTGCCGTGCTCCGCTCGCTCGCGCCGCTTGCGCCAGTAGCGCTCGAGTCCCGCGAAGCACTGGTCGAGAGGAGCGGCGCGGTCGTAGGCGGCACCCAGCTCGGGGTCCGACTCGCGGAAGTCGGCGCGCGCGGCGGCGATGAACGTCGCGTCGTCCATCCCGTGCCCGACGCGCTCCGCCCACCGCTCGAGCGTCTCCCGGAAGCCGGCGAGATGGTCGCTGACGTCCTCGAAGACTCCGAAGTGAGAGAGGGCGAGGCGGGCCGGCGCGTGGCGCTCGGTCATCTCGAGTGTCGTGTCCCACGCCTCGAGGTCGATATCGGGTGGCGGCGTCGGCGCGAGCACGAAGCGTCCGGGCGCGACTCGCACTCCCAGCGAATCACCTGCATAGAGGGTGCCGTCGTCGTCGAGCACCGACACGTGGTGGTGCGCGTGCCCGGGGCTCGAGAAGCACCGAAGGCCGAGGACGCTCTCCGTCACGACGCTGACGTTCTCTGCCGGGATGGGCGCGAGCTCACCCCAGAGTCCGTCGAACCTCTCGCCGTAGAGCCGCCGCGCGCTCGCCTCGAGCCTCGTCGGGTCGATCAGGTGTGGCGCGCCGAGCTCGGAGACGTGCACACGCATGTCCGGCTGCTCGCGGACGATCGTGCCCGCCGCCCCCGCATGGTCGAGGTGGATGTGGGAGAGGAGAAGGTGACGGATCTCCGCGAGGGGGGTTCCGCGCCTGGCGAGCTCGGCCTTCAGTTCCGGCAGGCAGGTTGCCGGGCCACAGTCGAACAGCGCCGGCCCGTCGTCGGTCTCGACGAGGAAGCACGCGACCGTGCGCGGGCCGAGGTGCAGCAGGTCGATAGGCGTCGGTACCGTCACCGCCGTCAACGTATCCGACGACGGAGGACGGAGATGCTGATCGCGACCACAAACGACGCCCCAGGCTACGAGGTGCTGGAGGTCTACGGCGAGGTATTCGGCTTGACGGTTCGAGCCCGCAACATCGGCTCACAGATCGGCGCGAGCTTCAAGTCGCTCGTCGGCGGTGAGCTCGCCGGGATGACGAAGATGCTCGCGCAGGGGCGTGAGCAGGCGATCGACCGCCTCGTCGAGGAGGCGGAAGGCAAGGGTGCGAACGCGATCCTGGCGATGCGGTTCGACACGTCCGAGCTCGGCTCCACGTGGACCGAAATCTGCGCGTACGGGACGGCTGTCCGCGTGAAGAAGCTGTAGGGGCGAGGCCTGCCACGCCCTCGGCCTGCCACGCCTGTTGCCGGGCGTCGAAAGCCTTCAGGCGGTGCGGGCGCCGACGTGTGCCAGGGCCTGCGCCAGGTCGGCCACGAGATCGTCGGCCGACTCGATTCCAGCCGAGAGCCGAACGAGGTTCGTCGGTGACGCGAACGGCCCGTCGGCGGTCGCGGCGTGCGTCATCCGGTAGGGATGCTCGATCAGGCTCTCGACGCCACCCAGGCTCTCGGCCAGCGTCCAGAGCTTGGTGCGCGCGACGAGGTCGACGGCCTCCTCCTCCGACTCGACGAGGAATGAGACCATGCCCCCGAAGTCCCTCATCTGCGCGGCCGCGATCGCGTGGCCCGGATGATCCGGCAGACCAGGGTAGAGCACCTCGACCACGCTCGGATGATCCTGGAGGAAGGCGACGACGGCGCGCGCATTCTCACAGTGCTGGCGCATCCGTACGGCCAGCGTCTTCAGCCCGCGGAGCACGAGCCAGGAATCGAACGGGCCGGGCACGGCGCCGAGCGACTTCTGCAGGAACTTGAGACGCTCCGCGATCGTGGGTTCGTTCGTGCCGATGAAGCCGCCGACGACGTCAGAGTGGCCGCCCAGGTACTTGGTCGTCGAGTGGACGACGATGTCGGCGCCGAGCTCGAGCGGTTGCTGCAGGTACGGCGTCGCGAAGGTGTTGTCGACGACGAGGAGAGCGCCTGCCGCATGGGCTGCGGCGGCAGCGGCACGGATGTCGACGACGTTGAGGAGGGGGTTCGTCGGAGACTCGATCCACACGATGCGCGTGCGATCGTCGAGGTGGGCGGCGAGGTTCGTCGAGACCTCGTCCGGCGTCACATAGTCGAAGAAGTACCCCTTCGGCTGGTAGACCTGCGAGAACATGCGGTACATGCCGCCGTAGACGTCGTTGACGCAGACCAGGCGATCGCCGGGGTCGATGAGATGCATGATCGTCGTCGCTGCTCCGAGACCGGATGAGTACGCGAGCCCGAACTCGGCCGACTCGAGCGACGCAAGGCACTCCTCGAGCGCGGTGCGGGTGGGGTTGCCGACGCGGGCGTAGTCGTAGCCCTTGTGGACGCCGACGGCTTCCTGGGCGTAGGTCGAGGTCTGATAGATCGGCGTCGTGACGGCCCCCGTGGCCGGGTCGGGCTCCTGCCCGACGTGGATGGCGCGCGTCTCGAAGTCCATGCCCGCATGCTAGTCGCCGCCGGGGTGTCTCCCTCCTCCTGTCTCCCTGGGGAGACAGGATCTGTGCGGAGAGACGAACGATCTCTCCACAACGACTGCTCCCTGCGACGATCTCTGCCGTTGTCAGCGGCGCACGGTCTCGAGGCCGCAGGCGCGGCGGAGTCGGTCGAGCGCGCGATCGAGGGCATCGTCGAGCGCACCCGAAGCCCGAACGCCGGGCTCGCGGTGGAAGGCCCGCAGCACGAGCGCTCCCTCGCCACGCTCGGACTTCAGGTCGGCCCGGCCCACGATCCGATCGCGCCACAGGAACGGGAGCACGTAGTAGCCGTACTGTCGCTCGAGGGGTTTCTTGTAGACCTCGATCAGGTGGTCGAAGCCGAGCACGCGGCGGGCGAAGGGTCGATCCCAGAGGAGATTGTCGAAGGGCGAGAGCAGCACCGCGGCGGACGGGACAGAGGGCGCGAGGTCGATTCCGGCCGAAACCAGCACCGGGGCACCGCCGTCCTCGACTGCGACTCTCTCGAGCAACCCATCGGCGACGAGCCGGTCTGTAACGGGCCGGATCCGGGCGAGACCGCCTCTGAGTCGCCAGTGCTCAACGATCCCGCCGTCGGTGAGTGCTCCCCGGGCAGCGACAGCCTTGAGGGCGAGGGCTCGAAGCCGGTCGGGCTCGGCGGGCCGCGGTGCGTCGAGCACGCTCGCCGGCAGCACCCGCTCGGGCAGGTCGTACAGCCGTTGGAACCCCTGACGGCCGGCGATTACGAGCTCGCCCCGGTTCCAGAGCCGGTCGAGCATCGCCTTGGCGGGCTTCCAGTTCCACATCCCACCCTCGCTCGTGCCTTCAAAATGCCTCGAGCCGAGCGGCCCTCGGCCCCGGATCTCGCCCAGGATCTCCTCGGCCAGGTGGGGGTGCGTCTCGCCCACGTCGCGATACCAGCGGCGACCGCCCTCCTCCATCTGTGAGGCAAAGAGCGGCCAGTCCTCCACGGGCAGGAGGCAGGCCTCGTGGGCCCAGTATTCGAACACCCGCCCCCGGGAGAGCAGGCGGGAAACGCTGCCCTGACGGTAGGCGCCAACCCGTGAGGTGAGGGCGATCCGGTGGCTCCTCTCGACCGCGGAGATCGAGTCGAGCTGAACGCAGGAGAGACGACGGATCGCCGCCTCCACCTCGCCCCCGGTCCCCGTGCGGGGGCGTACGACATACCCCTGGGCGGCGATCGAGACGCGACGAAGCGCCGTGGTGGAGATCGTTCTCACGGCGCCATTCTCACAGCAGGAGAGCGGGTCGGGGGTGCGCCGCACGGCACCCCCGACCCGTGACCGCGAAGCCTACCCCTTTGCAGTTCGAACCTGAACGAGCCGTGTGCCCGAGACCCCGGCGGAACGTCGTTCACGACGCCGCGCCGGTCACTCCGGGGTGTGACCGCCGAGAATCGCGGCGAGTCGAGCGGCATCGATGTTGCCACCGGAGACGATGCACACGGTTCGGCCGCTACCGGCCCGACCCGACACGGCGGCTGCAACCGATAGCGCACCCGCGCCCTCGGCGATCACGCGCGTCCGCTCGGCGAGCAAGCGTACAGCGGCGGCTGTCTCGTCGAGTGAGAGGGTCACCGCTCCCGCCAGAAGCGGCCGCGCCCGTTCCCACATGGGTCCGAGGAGCCCCTTGCCGCCGGCACCGTCGACGAAGGACGGTTGGTAGTCGACGCCGACCGGTTTACCCTCGGCCAGCGAGGCGGCAAGCGGAGCCCCCGTCTCGGGCTCGCATGCGATCACCCGGGTTCGCGGGCTCAGCGCTGCCAGAGCACTGGCGATCCCCGTCGTCAGCCCACCGCCGCCCCAGGGGACGAGGACGGTGTCGATTGCGTCGAGGGCCTCCACGATCTCGAGGCCGATCGTGCCGTTCCCGGCCATCACGGCATCGTCGAGAACCGGGTGCACGAAGTATCCCCCGGCGCCGGGGTATGCGCCCTCCTCCATCGTATGCCACCACTCTTCGAACGGCACCTTGATCACCGTGCCGCCGAGCCGGGCGATCGCGTCGAGCTTGGTCTTCGGTGCGTGCTCGGGCGCGACCACTGTCGCCGGTACGCCCTCCTCGCGAGCGATCCAGGCGACACCCTGGGCCATGTTGCCGGCGCTCGTCGTCCACACGCCCCGGGCAATCGCCTCGGGTGGGGCGGAACGGATCGCGTTTGCAGCCCCGCGGATCTTGAACGAGCCGATCGGCTGCAGGCACTCGAGCTTGAGCCAGATCTCCGCGGCCGACTCGGGGGCCTGGAGGCGGATCAGCGGCGTGCGGATCGCGACGTCGGCGATGCGCTCGCGGGCCGCCCGGATCTCGGCGAGCGGGATCAGAACTCGACCTCGGTGCCGATGCCTCGCTCGCGCGCGCGCGCGAAGCAGAGCTGCGCTGCCGCCAGATCCTCCGAGGCGATGCCCATCGACTTGAAGACGGTCAGCTCATCGTCCGAGCGGCGGCCCTCCGCTGTCCCGTTCAGGAGCTCTCCGAGCTCGGCAACGATGTGCTCGGGCCCGAAGCCCATCTCGGCGGCAGCGAGCAGGAAGTCACCCGACTCACTGAGCGTGGACTCGCGGCGGTCGACGAAGAACCGCGACGAGGCAACGGTCTCGGAGCTCAGTTCGCGGGAGCGGCCGCCCGGGAAGGCGCCGGCGGCGTTGATGTGGGTGCCGGGGGCGAGCGAGCCGAGCTCGACAAACGGCTCGGTGGCCGAGGTCGCGGTACAGACGATGTCGGCGCCGTCCAGCGCTTCCTCAACCGATGCCGCCACGAGCGAGTGCGTCTCGAGCGCGAGCGCCTCCGCGTGTGACGGGTTGCGCGACCAGATCCGGATGATCGGGTCATCGATCACGGTCTGCATGGCATTGACGTGCGAGCGGCCCTGGACGCCCGATCCGAGCACGGCGACCGTGCGGGAGCCGGGACGCGCGAGCAGCTTCGTCGCCACCCCCGAGACGGCAGCGGTGCGGATCTCGGTTATGGGCGAGGCGTTGAGCACCGCGATCAGCCGGCCGGTTTCGCCGTCGTGGAGGATCACGGAACCCTGGTGCGGATCGAGCCCACGAGCGGGGTTGTCCGGCACGACGACGATCTCCTTGAGCGAGTAGACCGGCGACGCGCCTGCAGCGTGAGCGGGCATCAGGCCCATGGCCGTGCCGCCCGGAGGCGCCATCAACGTGCGCAGTGGGTTGGTCAGCTCGCCTCTTGCGAGTCGAGCCAGGACGTCCTCCATCGCGCCGATGCAGGACTCCATGTCGAGCAGTTCGCGCACGTCGTGCTCGGAGAGAACGAGAACACTCACGAGAATACCTCCGTCAAATGGTCGAGGTCGATCGGGGAGAGCTCGATCTCGAGCGCCTCGAGCGCGGGCGCCAGGTGGCCGGCATGGCCCGGGCCGACCACGACGCCCGTCAACTCGGGCAGCGCCAGCGCCCAGGCGAGCGCGAGCCCCGCCATTGACGCACCGCGCTCGCCGGCACTGCGCTCGAGCTCCTCGAGTGCGTCGAACACCTTGTCGGAGAAGTACGCGGAGTAGGGCTCGGGGCGGAGTGTCATCCTCGACCCCGCCGGCGGCCGCTCTCCTCGCCGGTACTTCCCGGTCAACCACCCGCCGGCGAGAGGGCTGAAGGGCGTATAGCCGATCCCGTGCTCGTGCACGAGGGGGAACACCGTCTCGATGTCTCCTTGCTCGAGCAGGGAGAGGCCGTTCTGGGCCCACTCGTAGCGCGGGAGCCCCTCGAGGGCGGAGAGCTCGAGCGCCTCCGCGAGCTGCTCGCCCGTGAAGTTCGAGGCACCGATCGCGCCGACCTTGCCACTCCGGACGAGCTCCCCGAAAGCCTCGAGCGTCTCCTCCTGAGGCGTGTCGGGATCGAAGTCGTGCGCAAGGTAGAGTGCCACCCGCTCGACGCCGAGGCGCCGCAGGCTCTCGTCGATCTGCCGCGCGATTCGCCTCCTGCCAAGACCGTGATCTCCGCCCTCGTCCATCGGGTTGAAGGTCTTGGTCGCAATCACAATGCGATCGCGAACCTCGGGGCCTTTGCTCGCAAGCCACTCGCCGATGAAGCTCTCGCTCCGTCCGCCACCGTATGCGTCGGCGGTGTCGAAGGTGGTGATGCCGTTGTCCCAGGCCGTGTCGAGCAGCCTCAGCGCATCCTCCTTCGACGTGCCCTGCCCGAAGAAGGCGGGGGAGGAGCCGATTCCACCGAAGTTGCCGCAGCCGAGGATGACTCGCGTGATCGAGACGCCGCTGCCTCCGAGTGTCCGTTCCTCCATTGCGCGATCCTACGGGACGCTCATCGGCTAGGTTCGAGGCGACGCCCCTAACCCAAGGACGAGCTCCCATGACCTACCTTGCCGCCGACGACCGCTACGACCTCATGCGCTACAACCGCTGCGGGCGCAGCGGTCTCTCGCTGCCGGCGATCTCCCTTGGCTTCTGGCACAACTTCGGCAGCGTGCGCCCACTCGAGACCGGACGCGAGATCGTGCGCCGGGCGTTCGACCTCGGCGTCACGCACTTCGATCTTGCCAACAACTATGGGCCGCCCTACGGCTCCGCCGAGGAGAACTTCGGACGCATCCTTCGGGATGATCTGCGGCCCTACCGTGACGAGCTGATCATTTCGACGAAGGCCGGGTACGACATGTGGCCTGGACCCTACGGTGACGGCGGCTCGCGGAAGTATCTGCTCGCGAGCCTCGACCAGAGCCTTGCCCGGATGGGGCTCGACTACGTCGACATCTTCTACTCCCACCGACTCGACGCGGGCACGCCGCTCGAGGAGACGATGGGCGCCCTCGACAGCGCCGTGCGGCAGGGCAAGGCGCTGTACGTCGGAATCTCCTCCTACTCGGCCGAGAAGACGCGCGAGGCCGCCTCAATCCTGCGCGACCTCGGGACGCCGCTGCTGATCCACCAGCCTTCGTACTCGTTGCTGAACCGGTGGATCGAGCCGGACCTCGTCGACACTCTCGGAGAGCTCGGAGTCGGTTGCATCACGTTCTCGCCGCTCGCGCAGGGTGTTCTCACCGATCGCTACCTCGGGGGCATTCCGGCCGGCTCGCGGGCAAGCCGCAACGAGTCTCTCGATCCGAAGACGCTGACGAGCGACGCGCTCGCCAAGGTCGCAGCGCTCAACGCGATTGCCACCCGGCGCCACCAGTCGCTCGCTCAGATGGCGCTCGCCTGGACGCTCCGCGACGCGCGCATTACGACGACGTTGATCGGTGCCAGCAGTGTCGCCCAGCTCGAGCAGAACCTCGGCGCGCTCGAAAACCTCGAGTTCAGCAAGGCCGAGCTCGACGAGATTGATGCGATCGCACCGGAAGCGTCGGTCAACATCTGGGCTGCTTCGAGCGCCGAGTAGGGCCGACGCCGCCGTAGGTGTGCGGCGGCCGGCGGCGAACCCCGTAGGGGTGAGCGATGCACGTTTTGACGAGGCCCAGCATGCGGCCCGGCGGGAGGCGGCCCCGGCTGTCCTCGTCGCGGCGCTCGTGGACGCGCTCCTCGCCGTCGTCAGCGCCTGGCACGGATGGCGCCTGTACTCGACGAACGACTGGTGGGTCTGGCTCGTGCTTGCCTTGCCGGCGATCGTGCTCGCCGTGGTGTTCGTGCTCGGCCTCGGCCGGATTGGCATTGCGAGCCAGCACCGGCGCAGGGCGGCCGTGCTCCTGCTCGGCCTGCTCGCGACCGCGAATCTCGTCGCGGTCGGCCTCGTGCTCGGCTCGCTCGTCTCCGGCGGGAGCCACATGACCGGCGTCCAGTTGCTCGCGAGCGCCGGCACCGTTCTCACGGTGAACGTGATCACTTTCTCGCTGCTCTTCTGGGAGCTCGATTGCGGCGGGCCGATCGCGCGGGCGATTGCCGAGCGTCGCGTCACGCCGGACTTCCAGTTCCCCCAGGACGAGAACCCGATGCTTGCAGCCGACGGCTGGGCGCCCGTTCTGAAGGATTACCTCTACGTCGCGGTGACCAATTCGATCGCCTTCAGCCCGACCGACGCGATGCCGCTCAGTCATCGAGCCAAGCTCTTCATGGGGATCGAGTCGCTCGTCGCTGCGGTGACGGTGCTGATCGTCGCCGCCCGCGCCGTGAACATCCTCCAGGGCTAAGCGTTGCGCGAGAAAGCCGCGTACGCCGGCTCGAGCGCATCGCGCAGGTCGATGCCGTCGATGACGACGCCACTCACCCCGAGCCGCTTCAGAACCGAACCGACCGGCAGTGCGCGGGCAGGACCGAGCACGGGCAGCAGTCCGGTCTCCCACGCGTCCGCTCTCGCCTCGCGCGCCGGAACCGGGGCGACCGGGCGCTCGTCGGTCATGCAGCCGCGCCACTCGAGCAGGAGTGCCGGATCGCCGTCGATCGCGTCGGCGAACACGTAGGCGAGCGCGATCACATGCTTGCAGGTGTCGCCGCGACCGGCATCTGGACAGGTGCACGAGCGCGAGAGGAACCGGCTCGGAGGGACGAGCGGCTCGTCCCAGTCGACCGTCATCACGTGCTCGAGCTGGAGTGACTGGTCACGCCCGGCGGCCGCGGCCTCGAAAAGCTCCCGGCCGCGCACGGACCCGATCACCGCCGCCCACACCCGGGGGGCGACCGGCGTCGCGGCGAGGCCGACGCGGTACTCGCTGCCGCCCGAGCCGGTCACACGGGCCGTGACCCTCCCCTCGCTAACGGTGACGTCGTGGACGAAGCCGGTGCGGGCGAGAACCCGTCCGCGCTCCGCCCTGGGCGAGCCCTCGTCCGGCACGACCGAGGTCGCGAGCCAGCGCGCCCACGGCCCCCGGCCGATGCGGTCGCCGTCGCCCTCGACGTGAATCGGGCGCCCGTCGGCGAGCATCGTCATGCGGCCGCCTCCCTGTCGATGTCGCCGAGCGAGACGGCGGCGCGGATCGCGTCGAGGTCGAGCTCGCCGAGCCAGTCATCGGCCCTCCCGGCGACGACCTTCTCGGCCAGCTCACGCTTGGAATCGAGCAGCGCGTCGATGCGCTCCTCCAGGGTGGCCTTGCAGATGAGGCTGTGGACGAAGACGTCCTTGTGCTGGCCGAACCGGTACGCGCGGTCGGTCGCCTGCTGCTCGACGGCCGGGTTCCACCAGCGGTCGAAGTGGAAGACGTGGTTCGCGGCGGGGAGGTTGAGGCCGCGGCCGCCGGCGCGGATCGAGATCACGAGCACCGACGGGCCGTCCGGGTGCGAAAACGCCGCCACGAGCTCGTCTCGCTGCCGGGCCGGCAGGCCGCCGTGGAAGAACCCGATCTCGCGACCGAGCCGCCGACCCAGATACGGGACGAGCCGGTCGAAGCCGGGGTACTGCGTGAAGACGAGCGCCTTGTCGTCGGCCGGCATCGCCTCGAGCAGCTCGACCAGCCGCTCGAGCTTGCCCGAGCGCCCGTCGAGCGGGCGCCCGGTCGCGAGCACCATCTCCGGGTGGTTACACACCTGCTTGAGCTGGCTCAACATCGCAAGCACCGCGCCGCGACGGCCGAAGCTGCGCTCGTGCTCCTCGATTCGCGGCATCCAGCGGTCGACCGTGGCGCGGTAGAGGCTCGCTTGCTCGAGGGTGAGCGGACAGTATTCCTTGGTGACGGTGATCGCCGGCAGCTCGAGCTCGACCTCGGGGCTGTCCTTGGGACGGCGCAGGATGAACGGTTGCACCATCGCGCGGAGCCGCTCGAGGGCCTGGCTGCTTCCCTGGGCCTCGATCGGTCGTGCCAGGGTGCGCTGGAAGCGCTCGCGCGAGCCGAGCAGACCGGGGTTGACGATGTCCATGATCGCCCAGAGCTCGTCGAGCCGGTTCTCGATCGGCGTCCCCGTCATCGCGAGCTTGCGGCGGGCCGAGAGGCGTCGGAGTGCGCGCGCCCGCTTGGTGGCGGGATTCTTCACATCCTGCGCCTCGTCCAGGATGAGCCGGTCCCAGGTGACCTCCGCCAGTACGTCGACGTCGCGCGTCGCGATGTCGTACGAGGTGATGACCACGTCGCTCGCGCGGGCGACCTGCCGGAGTTCGTCGCCGCTGAGCCGCTCGCCGCCGTGGTGGAGGTGCACGCGGAGGGAGGGCGCGAAGCGATCGAGCTCGCGGGCCCACTGTCGCGTCACGCTCATGGGGCAGACGACGAGCGTCGGGTCGAAGGCGTCGGCCCCGAACTGCTCACGCTCGGAGGCGAGCATCGCAATTGCCTGCACGGTCTTGCCGAGCCCCATGTCGTCGGCCAGGATCGCCCCGATACCGAGGTCGCCGAGCAGCCGCAACCAGCCGTGGCCCCTCTCCTGGAACGGGAACAGAGGGTGGGCCATCGCGGCCGGGGTCCCGAGCGGGTGGAAGCGCCGCTCGTCCCCGCCGGCGAGCAGCTCGCCGAGTGCAGCGTCGAGATCGACCTCGCCGAGCTCCAGGCCGGCCTCCTCGACCTCGACCCCCGAGACGGCGCGGACGAGGTCGATGATCGATCCCTCGCGCCGGCGCTCGAGAAAGCTGAGCGCCCGCTCGACCTCGGAGCGCCGCAGTGCGTGCCAGCGGCCACCCACCCGGATCAGAGGCTCCTTTGCAGCGGCGAGATCGGCCAGTTCGGCCTCCGTCAGCGTCGTATCGCCGATCGCGAGCTTCCAGTCGAAGTGCGCCAGGGACTCGGTCGTGAGCAGGCCGCTCGAGGTGCGGGTCCCGGTACTCGTCGCGGCGAGGCTGACGCGAATGCGCCCGGCGGAGCTGACCCAGTTTCGTGGCAGCAGCACCGTCACGCCGAGCTCCTCCAGGCGCGGGATCGCGGTGCGCAAGAGGAAGCGGACGGCATCATCGTCGAGCGCGATCGCCGTCGGCTCAGCCTCGTCGAAGGCGAGACCGCCCTCGGCCAGGACGGGCCCGATCAGGCCGATCTGGCGATGCAGGGCGAGTCGCGGATCCGCCGCGCGCAGGAAGCCGAAGACGCCATCTTCACCGTCGAAGAGGAGGGAGACGGGAAGGGCCAGCGTCGGGTCGTCGGCCGCCTGGAGCCAGAGCTCGAGCACGACGAGCGACTGGTCGGCTCCGTCGCCGTCGCGCTCGTCGAGTCGCAGGCTGAGCAGCCAGGGCGCCGCCGACCGCCGCTCCAGGCCCCGATCGACCCATTCAGTGAGCCGGCGCTCGAGCGCGCGGAGACCGGCGTGCGGTGGCAGCTCCGGCTCGGCCGAGGTGAGCCCGTCGAGAAAGAGCTCGGGTGCGCTCGGCCTCGCGCGCAGCAGCCGGTGGCCGAGGCGGACCCTGGCGGCGCCGAGCCGGTCGCGCGCAATCTGGTCGACGGTGCACGCATAGAGGTCGTGGACGTGAGCATCGCGGTCGCCGTCGAAGGCGTCGGCGCAGGCAGCGGGTAGCGCAGCCGCGATCGCGTCGAGAGCTGTCTGCACGGTCTCGTCGATCGTCGCACCCCAGTAGGCGAGCCAGTTGCGGCCGCCGTGCTGGAGCTGCGGATGGAGCAGGCCCTCGCTGACCGAGCGAGCGGCGAGCTCCATGACGGCGAACGTCGCACGGGCAGATCCCCCGAGCTCGAGGTCGGGCGGGGGTGACGCGGCGAGCTCGATCAGCTCAGCGAGCCCGATCCGTCGGCCCGTCGCTCCGTGTCCGAGCTCGCCAGGATCGGAGACGGCTGGAATCCCGAACTGCAGCCCGCCGGCCGAGAGAGAGCCGTCGGAGCCGCGCGCGAACACGTTGGCGCCGACGTCCTGCTGCCACAGGATCTCGAGCGTGGGGCGCGCGGGAGCGGCCTCGGCCTGGATGGTCGCGGGCGTGGACACCAACCCTTGAGGATACGTGTCGCGGTGGAGGTCATGCGGCGCTCGTAGTCAGTTGCCGAGGCGAACGACCGTCGCTCCGTCAGCGGAGTCCGACTCCTGCTCGGTCACGAGCGGATGGTGGGCGAGCTCGTCGCGGACGGCCTTGCGGACGGCACCGGTGCCGCGGCCGTGGATCACGCGCACCTCGGCCCGGCCGGCGAGCGCGGCGGCATCGACGAGGTCACGCACCGCCTCTCTCGCCTCCTGCGCGGTCTTGCCGCGGAGATCGATCTCGTCGGGCAGGTCGTTCTGGATCATCGCGCGCACGGTGACGCCGGGTGGGGTCACACCGTCGGCGCCCCGTGGGCTGTGGTCGGGCGCCAGCCGATCGAGCGGCACCCGCACACGCAGGCCGCCACTCCCGACGACCGTGGCTTCGCCACCGGCAATCTCGGCGATCGTTCCCCGTACGCCGATGTCCGGCGCCACGACCGGGTCGTTCACGGCGAGCGGCGCAGCGAGCGCTGTCGGCTCGTCGAGCCGGGCGATCTCGACTGCGGCTCGCGTCGCGAGCTCGGAAGCGGCGCCGAGACGGCGGTCGCGCTCGCGTTCTCTCCGCTGGGCCGCCGTCGTCGTCGTCGTGCGCCCACGCTCCTTCTCGAGCCGGCGGGCAGCTCTGATCTCGGTGCGCAGCGACTCGAGCTCGCCCCGGGCCGTGCGCAGCTCCTCCTCGACCCGGGTGAGCGCCCGCTGCCGTTCGTCCGCCGCCGATGCACGCACGCGTTCGGTCTCCTCGAGGAGAAGGCTCTCGGCCTGTTCGGCGGCGCGCCGTGCCTGCCCCGCGGCCTCGCGCTCCTGCTCGGCCTCGTGGCGACCAGCCTGCGCGGCACGGGCCGCTTCCTCGGCCTCGGCGACGAGCTCGGCCACCTGAAGCCGCTCGGGTGCAACGCGCGAGCGCGCGTCGGCGACAACCGCCGCCGGCAGGCCGAGCCGGGCGGCCGTCTGGAGCGCATGCGAGGTTCCGGGCCGGCCAAGGACGATCTCGAAGAGCGGAACCATTGTCTCGGGTTCGATCCCGGTGGCCGCGTTGGCGGCTCCCGCGGTTGCGCTCGCCCACTCCTTCAGCTCGGCGTAGTGGCTCGTCGTCACCGTCAGCCGCGCCTGCCCGGCCAACTGGTCGAGGAGCGCCTGAGCGAGCGCCGCACCCTCGACGGGGTCGGTGCCGGCGGCGATCTCGTCGAGAAGCACGAGCGACCGTTCCGTCGCTCGTGCCAGGATCCCGACCAGGTTCTGCACGTGCGCGGAGAAGGTCGAAAGGCTCATCGCGATCGACTGCTCGTCGCCGATGTCGACGAGGATCTCGTCGAAGACCGGCAGCGCCGCCTCGTCGGCCGGCGGCCGCAGCCCGCTCTGGTGCAGCACGGCGGCGAGGCCGAGCGTCTTCAACGCCACCGTCTTGCCGCCGGTGTTCGGGCCGCTGATTACGAGCGCTCGCAGGGACATGAGCTCGAGGTCGATCGGGACGGCGATTGCGCGCTCCAGGAGCGGATGACGCGCCCCGCGCAGGAGCACTTCGTGGCTCTGAGCCACTAGCGCCCCGTGCCACCCATGTGAGAGCTTCCCTCGGGCGATCGCGAGGTCGAGCTTTGCGCACGCCTCGACGAGAGCTATGAGCGCGCTCGCCCGCGTGCCAACGAGGGAGGAGAGGTTGCGCAGGATGCGTACGACCTCGTCCCGCTCGGCAACCTCGGCTTCGCGGAGCCTGTTCGAGTCCTCGACTGCGGCGAGCGGCTCGACGAAGAGCGTCTGCCCCGAGCCCGACGCGTCGTGGACGATCCCGGGCACCTTCCCGCGGGCCGACGCCTTCAACGCCAGCACGGGCCGTCCGTTTCGCTCGGTCACGAAGTCGTCCTGGAGGTGCTCAGCAAGCGCAGGGTCGCGCGCGATCTTGCGCAGGCGCTCCGCGACCTTGCCGCGTCCATCACGAAGCTCACGACGCAGGCGCCGCAGCGCCGGTGAGGCCGAGTCGCGGAGGTCCGAGCCGTCCTCCTCGACGGCCCTCCCGATCTCCTCCGACACCGAGAGCAAGGTGGGATCGACGAGCTCGGTGATCGCGTGCAACGCCTCGAGACCATCGCGGCCGGTCACGGCATGCCGGGCCGCGACGCCGGCGCGGATGGTGCCTCCGACGCGCGCGAGCGCCGCCGAGTCGAGAGCGCTTCCCCGCGCGGCGAGATCGACCGCCTCGGCCAGTTCGCAGACGCCGCCAAGGTCGGGCTCGGCGGCGGCGTCGAGGAGCTCGATCGCCTCCGTCGTCTGCCGCTGCCGCAGCTGCACCTCGTCGGCGTCTGCCACCGGTCGGAGCTGCACGGCGAGTAGTGCACCGGGGTCGCTGTCGGTCGCGGCAGCGAGGCGGTCGAGGATCGCGGGTAGCTCCAGAAGCTCCAGGTCGTGCTCGCGCATGGGGCGAGTGTGCCACGGATCGTGGGATACTCCGGTCGTGCGGTACCGGCAGGCCCTTCCTCAGTTGCAGGGCACCGTGCTGCTGACCGACGGCGGCATGGAGACGAGCCTCGTCTTTCTCGAGGGGTTCGAGCTTCCGTGCTTCGCGTCATTCCCGCTGCTCGAGGACGAGGACGGCCGCGCGGTGCTGACCCGCTACTACGAGCCCTACCTCGAGATCGCCCGCCGGCATGGCACGGGTTTCGTCCTCGAGGCCAACACCTGGCGGGCCAACCCCGCCTGGGGCTCCGAGCTCGGCTACTCGCTCGACGACCTCGCCGAGGCCAACCGCCGCTCCGTCACCTTCGTCGAGGAGATCCGCAGGCGCGAGGAGGCTCCCGGGCGACCGTTTGTGCTCAGCGCCCCGATCGGTCCGGAGGGCGATGCCTACGATCCCGAGAGCCGCCTGAGTGCCGCCGAGGCGGAGGGTTTTCACGCCTGGCAGGTGGGCGTGCTCGCCGACACTGCGGCCGATCTCGTCACCGGAATGACGCTCACCTACGCCGAGGAGGCGGTCGGGATCGTCAGGGCAGCCGCGTCGGTAGGGCTACCCGTCGCCGTGTCCTTCACCGTCGAGACCGACGGGAGACTGCCGAGCGGGCAGCCCCTCGGCGAGGCGATCGAGCAGGTCGACAGCGAGACGCGTGCCGCCGCGGCCTACTTCATGGTCAACTGCGCCCACCCGACCCATTTCGTCTCGGTCTTCGACATGCCCGGGCCGTGGCATCGCGTCCTCGGAATTCGCGCCAACGCCTCGACGATGAGCCATGCCGAGCTCGACGGGTCGGAGGAGCTCGACGACGGTGACCCGGCAGCCTTCGCGCGCGGCTACGTCGCGATCGGTGCGCGGCTGCCGCATCTGACGGTGCTCGGCGGCTGCTGCGGCACCGACCACCGTCACGTCGCGAGCGTCGCCGACGCCCTGCTCACACCGGCGTAGAGAACACCTTGCCCCGCGCCAGCTCGGCCCGAACGGCGGGAGCCACCTCCGTGCCGTAGAGCTCGATCGCGCGCATCGTCTTCGCGTGGTCGAGGCTCCCGACCGTCAGTTGCAAAAGGAAGCGCTGGTGGCCGAAGATCTCGTGCTGGGAGAGGATCTTCTCGACGATCTCCTGCGGGCTGCCCACGAAGTTCGCGCCCCGGAGGCTGCGCGAGGCCTCGAACTGGTCTCGAGTCATCGGAGGCCAACCGCGCTCGCGGCCGATCTTGGTCATCATCGCCTCGAACGGCGGCCAGGAGACGTCGGCGGCCTCCTGCGACCTCTCGGCGATAAAGCCGTGCGAGTTGATGCTGAGCGCCGGGATCTCCTGCTCCAGGTCCTGCGCTGCACGCCTGTGGATCTCGGCAAACGGCGCAAAGCGCTCCGGCATGCCCCCGATGATCGCGAGCGCCATCGGCAGGCCGAGGGCGCCGGCCCGCGCGGCCGAGGAAGGATTGCCTCCGACAGCGATCCAGACGGGCAGCGGCTCCTGCAGCGGACGCGGGTAGACGCCGACGCCGTCGAGTGGGGCGCGGAGCCGGCCCGCCCACGTCACGTGCTCATCCTCACGGAGCCCGAGGAGCAGGTCGAGCTTCTCGGCGAAGAGCTCGTCGTAGTCCGCGAGGTCGTACCCGAAGAGCGGGAACGATTCGATGAACGAGCCGCGGCCGGCCATGATCTCGGCCCGGCCTCCCGAGAGCAGGTCGAGCGTCGCGAACTGCTGGAACACCCGCACCGGGTCGTCGGAGCTGATCACGCTGACGGCGCTCGTCAGCCGAATACGCTGCGTGCGCTCGGCCACCGCTGCGAGGGCGATCGCGGGCGTCGAGACGGCGAAGTCGGGCCGGTGGTGCTCCCCGATCCCGAACACGTCGAGCCCGACCTCGTCCGCGAGTGTCGCCTCCTCGATCAGGTTCCGTAGGCGCTGAGCGGGCGTCATCGTCCGGCCCGTGGCCGGGTCCGGGGTCAGCTCCGCGAAGGTGTAGAGACCGAGTTCCATCTTCTCCTCGTGTAATTGAGCGCGCAAATAACTCTAGCACCTCGCTGCGCGCTCGTGCTTGCCGGACGAGAAGCGGGCCGACTACGGTGGAACCATGACACGACCGCGGCTTGTCGGAATCAATCACGTGGCCCTCGAGGTGGGGGGCGAGATCGACGAGGCGCTAGCCTTCTACGGCGAGCTCTTCGAGCTCACCTTGCGTGGCCGCTCGGCCACGATGGCCTTCGTCGACCTGGGAGACCAGTTCATTGCTTTCTCGAGCGGGCGCTCGCAGGAGGCCGACACGCACCGACATTTCGGGCTCGTCGTCGATGACGCGCTGGCGACGAGGGCTGCGCTGGAACGCGCCGGCGTTCAGATCCTGCCCGGTCGCGGGCTCGACTTTCACGACCCGTGGGGGAACCTGGTTCAGATCGTGCAGTACGACGAGGTGCAGTTCATGAAGACGCCTGCCGTGTTGCGCGGTATGGGCCTCGAGCTCGGGAAGAAAGAGCGCGCGCTTGCGGAGCTCCGCGCAAAGGGGATCGACGCCGACGGCTGACCGGTCCGGCCGGTCAGGAGGCGGGCGAGATACCGCGGAAGCCGAAGCGGCGCGGAGCGGGCGAGCGGCGCCGGCGGCTGACGAGCGCCTTCGTGCAGGTGACGACGTCCTCCTCGGTGCCGTGCACGACGGCGAGAGTCAGTCGGTCACCGTCCGAGCCGAGCACCCGGGCGCGCGAGCCGATCTCGTGGACCGGCCCTCGCGCGTCCGAGCGAAGCTCCGCGAGAAGGTAGACAACCTCCCCGGGGCTCGTGTCGGTCTCCTCTCCCATGATCAGGTAGACGCAGTTGGCCGTCCGGGGTTGGAATCCTTCACAAAACGCTTACGCCGAAAAGGGCTACTCGCCCTTCCAGGTCGGCTGGCGCTTCTCGAGGAAGGCGCCGATTCCCTCCTGGGCATCGCCCCTGGTGGCGTTCATCGCCATCACGGTGCGCGTCAGGTCGTAGGCGCCGTGCTCGTCGAGGTCGACCTGGGCGTAGAAGGCCTCCTTGCCGATCGCAACGGTGAGTGGGCTCGAGCGTGCAACCTTCTCCGCCACGGCCGCAACCGCATCGTCCAGTGCGTCGGGCTCGACCACCTGGTTGACGAGCCCCCAGTCGCGGGCGGTCGCCGCGTCGACGAAGTCCCCCGTCAGCAGCATCTCGAGCGAGCGCTTGCGGCCGATCGCGCGCGAGAGCGGCACCATCGGGGTCGAGCAGAAGAGGCCGATCTTGACGCCGGGCGTTGCGAACCTCGCGTCGGAGGCTGCGACGGCGAGGTCGCAGGAGGCGACGAGTTGGCAGCCGGCCGCGGTGGCAATCCCGTGAACGCGAGCGATGACCGGCTGCGGTACCTGGTGAATCGTCTCCATCAGCTCGGTGCAGACGTCGAAGAGCCGCTGGTAGAAGGCAAGGTGGCGGCCGACCATCTCGCCGAGGTCGTGACCGGCCGAGAAGGCCGGGCCGGCACCGGCCAGAACGATCACGCGCGCCTCCGGGTTCTCACCGGCCGCGCGCAGGGCGGCGATCAGCTCTTCCATCAGCTCGAGCGACAGCGCATTGCGCTTCTCGGGTCGGTTGAGCGTGATGCGCGTTGTGGGGCCGTCGCTCGCGACGAGGAGCGACCCGAGCTTGTTGGTCGGTGCTGCGCTCATTGACCCAGGCTAGACCATTCCGAGGTCGGCGGGGACGTCGTGAATGCCGTTCCGGCTCGAGCGGATCCGCGCGTGCTCGACCACGATGATCCCGCCTACGGTCGTTGCGATCCCGAGGCTCTGCAAGTTCGAGAGGCTCTGCCCGAGAAGTGCCCACGCGAAGATCGCGCCGAGGACAGGCTCGCCCATCCCCACGACGCTCGCCGCGCCGGCGCCGACGCGGCCCGTTCCGGCGACCCAGCACACGTACACGCCGACCGATCCGACGACGATCACGAACGCTGCCCCGACCCACACGGGGACGGCGAAGCCGGCGCCGCCGGCGAACGTCACAGTCTCGTCGAGAACATCGAACGGAAGCTGCCAGGGCGGGACGATGGCCGCCCAGACGAGCGAGCCGATCACCAGGGCGGCGCCTGTGCGGGCGAGCGGCGGCAGGGTCGTCGGCAGCCGCGCGGCCAGGATCACGGAGGCCGAATACGACACCATCGCGATAACGGCCAACACCAGCCCGAGCGCCGAGAGCCGGCTAATGCCGCCGCCGGCACCGAGGATCGCGAGGGCGAGGCCTCCGACTGCGACGATCATCGCGGCGTAGGCGTAGGCGGGCAACTTCTCGGCGTGGAAGATTCGCTCGTACACCGCGACGACGAGCGGAGCCATGAAGACGACGACGAGTACGACGGCGACGTCCAGCCGCGAGATCGCCTGGAAGAAAGCGCCCTGCCCCACCACGAGCACCGCGAGCGCGAAAGGCACGAGCGCCAGGATGTCGCCGCGGCGGATCGTCCGTAGGTGCGGCAGCAGCGTCACGAGGAGGATCAGTGCCGCGCCGTAGATGCGGATCGCCGACATCTCGCGCGGCGTGATTCCTGCGTCGATCACGCCACGGGCTGCAACGCCGTTGGCGGCTGCGAAGGCGGCGGAGAGTGCGACAAGGGCGTAGCCGACCCGCGGGAAGGGGACCCCTCTGCTCACCCGGGTATGTCGGTCGCGGCCATCGCGACCGAGCCTACGCGAGTCGCGCGCGTGGCCTGTGGGAGGCCCGCCTCAGCGGGTCTCCCACAGGTGAACGGCTTGCGGCTGAGACAGATCCCGTGTCACGGCCGTGACGATCTACATCATCTATCTCAGCTCAGCTCAGCTCAGCTACAGCCGGTGTTCGTGCCGCAGTCGCGGCACGTGTAGCAGCTGCCGGTTCGCACCATGCTGCCGCCGCACTTGGAGCACTCGACAGCATCCTCCCAGCTGTTGAAGAGCGCCGTCTGGCCGGTCGGCGGAGCCTCGTGGGTCACCGGGGCGGCAGCCTCGCCGGCGGCGTAGGCCGCTGCGAGCCGTGCTCTCACCTCAGGGGTCAGGATTCCGGCCTCCTCCTGCTGGTCGGCGGAGAGGAACTTCTTGCCCATCCAGCGGAAGATGTAGTCGACGATCGACTTCGCGATCCGGATGTCCGCGTCGTTCGTCATCCCACTCGGCTCGAAGCGCATGTGGCTGAACTTCGAGACGTACACCTCGAGCGGCACCCCGTACTGGAGGCCGAGCGAGACCGAGATCATGAACGAGTTCATCAGGCCGGCGAGGGTCGTGCCCTCCTTGGCGATGTCCACGAAGATGTCGCCGGGCGTCCCGTCGTCGAACAGGCCGACGTGGATGTAGCCCTCGTACTCACCGACCTTGAACTTACGGCCGACCTCGGTGCGGTCGTCCGGCAGCCGCCGCCGCTTGGGAGCCGGGACGACGCCGCCGAGCGCGTGGATCTGCGCGATCCGGCCTTCCTCGGAGCTGTCCTTCGAGCCGGAGAGCGGCTGCGCTACCTTGCAGTTGTCGCGGTAGATCGCGATCGCCTTGACGCCGAGCTGCCATGCCTCGATCAGCAGCTGCGAAACCTCGTCTACGGACGTCTGCTCGGGCAGGTTCACCGTCTTCGAGATCGCTCCCGAGATGAACGGCTGCACGGCGCCCATCATCTTCACGTGACCCATGTAGTGGATCGCGCGCTCGCCGATCGCGCAGTCGAACACCGGGTAGTGCTCGTTCTTCAAGTGCGGCGCGCCGATCACGCTGCCACGCTCGTCGATGTAGGCGACGATCTCCTCTACTTCGCGCGTCGCGTAGCCGAGCTCTCCGAGCGCCATCGGCACCGTCTTGTTGACGATCGTCAGCTCGCCGCCGCCGACGAGCTTCTTCGACTTGACGAGCGAGAAGTCGGGCTCGACTCCGGTCGTGTCGCAATCCATCATGAAAGAAATGGTCCCGGTCGGCGCCAAGACCGTCGCCTGCGCGTTTCTGAAGCCGGCGACCTCACCCAGGTTGAGCGCGTCGTCCCAGGCCCGGCGTGCCGCTGAGAGCATGTCGGCCGGCACCGAGTCGGTGTGCTGAATGTTCCCCACGGCCGCACGGTGCTTGGAGATGACGCCGAGCATGGCGGCAGCGTTCTCGGCGTAGCCTGCGTGCGGGCCCATCCGCTTCGCGATCTCGGCCGACTTGCGGTAGCCGCGTCCCGTCATGATCGCCGTGATCGCAGCCGCGTAGGCCCGGCCCTCGTCCGAGTCGTAGGGGAGGCCTCGGGCCATCAGTAGGGCGCCGAGGTTGGCGTAGCCGAGGCCGAGCTGGCGGAACTTGAGCGCGTTGCGGCCGATCTCCGGCGTCGGGTACGACGAGTAGCCGACGATGATCTCCTGCGCAAGGAACATCACGTCGACCGCGTGCTCGAACATCGGCACGTCGAACTCGCCGTCCTCCTTGCGGAACTTCATCAGGTTGAGCGAGGAGAGGTTGCAGGCCGAGTCGTCGACATGCATGTACTCCGAGCACGGGTTGGAGGCGTTGATCCGGCCGGTGTTCGGACTCGTGTGCCACTGGTTGATCGTCGTGTCGTACTGAACGCCGGGGTCGGCGCACTGCCACGACGCCTCGGCGATGTCCTTCAGCAGCGACCGAGCCTCGACCGTGCGGACGACCGAGCCGTCGGTGCGCGCTGTCAGGCCCCACTCCTTGCCCTCCACGACCGCCTCCATGAAGGCGTCCGTGACGCGGACCGAGTTGTTGGCGTTCTGATACTGGATCGAGGCCCAGTCGGGCGAGTCGAGCGACATGTCGTAGCCCGCCTGCTCGAGCACGCGCGCCTTGCGCTCCTCTTTTGCCTTGCACCAGATGAACTCGTCGACGTCCGGATGGTCGATGTCGAGTACCACCATCTTCGCCGCCCGGCGCGTCTTGCCGCCCGACTTGATCGTTCCGGCGGACGCATCGGCGCCGCGCATGAACGAGACGGGGCCGGAGGCGTAGCCGCCCTTCGACAGCTGCTCCTGCGACGAGCGCAGGCGCGAGAGGTTGATGCCCGAGCCCGAGCCGCCGCGGAAGATGACGCCCTCACGGCGGATCCAGTCGAGGATCGAGTCCATCGAGTCGTCGATCGAGAGGATAAAGCAAGCACTACATTGGGGTCGCTCCTCGAAGCCGACGTTGAACCACACCGGCGAGTTGAACGACGCAATCTGGTTGACGAGGATCGCCTTCAGCTCGGCCTCGAAGGTCTCGGCCTCGTCAGTGGTCGCGAAGTACGCGCCCTTGCGCCCCCAGCCGCCGATCGTGTCGACGACCCGGCCGATCATCTGCTTCACCGAGCGCTCCCGGTCGGGCGAGCTCATGCGGCCGCGGAAGTACTTCTGCGCCACGATATTCGTCGCCGTCTGCGACCAGAAGCGCGGGAACTCGACGTCCTTCTGGTCGAAGGCCGGGCCGTCCTTGCCGGGGATCAGGGCATGGCGCGACTCCCACTCGATCTCGTCGAACGGGTCGCGGCCGGGGATCGTGAAAAAGCGCTGCGGGGTGACGCTCGCCGTCTCGTCCACCACCGCGTTGACGTACTCGTCCGTGGCGCCGACCTCCGAGCCCTTCGCCGACGCCTCTGCTGCTGTCTTCGTTGTCGCCATGCCAACCTCCCGGCCGTCCGTGGATCGGAAAAAAGTGTCCTCCGTCCCGCATCGCTTGGCGCTGGGAGGGATTCGGGATGCTAGGAGGCGCGTCGGACGGCGCCCTCGACTCGCCATTTCCCGCTATTTGCAGGAAAAGTACGAGCTCAACCCGTCCCATACTCTAACCGCTCGACGATGCGTCAGGCGGGGGGCGGCGACGTGCCGTCGACGTCATCGTCGCCGCCGCTGTTCATCCGGCGACGCAGATATCCGGCCGATCCGGCTGCGAGCAGCAGGACGGCGAGCCCGCCGAGAACGAGCAGCGGCACCGGCACCGACGAGGGGCCGGACGTGTCCGTCGTGCTCGTCGAGCTCGTGTCGGAGGGCGGCTGCGTGGACGTGTCGGTCCCGGTCGTGTCCGAGGTCGTCGTCTTCGTCGTGGTCGTATCACCCGGCGTCGTGTCGGTCGTCGTCGTCTTTGGGGGCGCCCCGCCGCCCGGGTCGGGCTTTCCCTGGGCGGCATACAGGCGCGCGCGGTTGATCTCTTCCTTCGCGTTGCCGTAGACGAGGATGTCGGGCGGCAGATTCTTGATCGCGTCGCGATAGCAGTGCTGCGGGTAGATCGTGTCGACGCGACCGTTGTCGAACCAGTCGCCGATGACCTTCTCGCCGCAGCTCTTCGGCTTCGCTGCCGCGGTGCCGGCAAAAGACCCCGCGATCATCGCCAGCGACAGGAGCGCGATGCCCAGACCGAGGGCGCGATGGGAGGTGAGATATCGGTGCACGTCGAGGAGCGCGAGGGGAACGCCTTGGAGTCTGGCAAGTCTCCCGGCTGGCCTTGAGGCGGGGGTGTGCGGAGGGTAAACGAATTGTAAGTGTTGGCGTCCGGGGAACCGACGGCCCCTGTACCGTGGCCCGCCATGGACACGGCCCCCCGCGCGAGGTTGCCCAGGGCGGCCTCGGCGGTTCTCGCAGCGGCCGTGGCGCTCGTCGGCGGGGCGCTCTTCGCCGGCGGAAACTCGGGCACGAGCTCCACGGGCCGGCTCGGTACAGTGGCCGTCTTCGCTGCGGCCGGCATCGTCGTCGCGTGGTCGCGGGGCAAGGTCGTTCTGCCGAGGCTCGATCGAGCGGGTGGCGTGGCAGCGGGTACCGCGATGGGCCTCGTCGCGTGGACAGGCCTCTCTATCTGGTGGTCGATCGCCGGCGACCGCTCGTGGGATTCGCTCGCCAAGGCGTTCGTCCTGCTCGCGTTCGGCGTCGTCGGACTCGCCGCGGCTGCGCTCCCCGGGCGCCCGCTTCGCAGGCTCGGGCTCTCCGTGGCCGCCCTCCTCGGCGCCGTCCTCGTCTGGGCGCTGCTCGGCAAGGTGATCCCGGCGCTCGGCCCCGACGATGCCGGGCGCGTGGCGCGCCTGAAGGGGTCTGTCGGCTACTGGAACGCGCTCGCGCTCCTCGCCGATGCAGCCCTCGGTCTCGGGCTCTGGCTCGTGGCCTCGACGGTCGGACGGCTCGCGCGCCCGGTGGGAGCGCTGCTCCTCTACGCGGCGACGATCGTGATCCTCCTGACCCAGTCACGCGCCGGGCTCCTGGCAGGGCTCGTCGTCGTCGCCCTCTCGCTGTGGTTGACCGAGGAGCGCGTCGAGGCGGCGATGTTCGCGCTGCTCTCGGTCGGGCCGGGTGTGGTCGTCGCCGGCTGGGCCTTCACGCGGCCGGCTCTCGTCGAGGACGGTGGCGCGCGTCTCGACCGCGTTGCCGACGGCGGACTGCTCGGCGCTCTGATCGTCGTCGGCGCGCTCGTGGTCGTCGGTCTCATCGCGGCCGTCCCGGTCAGGCGTCTCGCCGTGGAGCATCGACGCGAGGTCGTCCGTGTCCTCGCCGGGAGCGTCGCGCTGCTTGTCGTCGTGGGTCTCGTCGGTCTCGTCGCCAGCGTCGGCAACCCGGTCACCTGGGCCCGCAATCAGATCGGGAGCACCGGCGAGGTTGCGAACGATCCGGGCCGGTTCACCAACCTCGAATCGAACAATCGCACCGTCTGGTGGGGCGAGGCGTGGCAGGTCTTTCGCGCCAGCCCCGCTGGAGGATCGGGGGCCGGGACCTTCGAGATCGCCCGCAAGCGCTACCGGGACTCCGGCGCCAACGTCACCGAGCCGCACAGCGTTCCGCTCCAGCTCCTCTCCGAGACAGGCCTACCGGGCTTCGCACTCGGAACCCTGCTCATGATCGCACTCTGCACCGGGCTCCGGAGCATGCTGCACCGGGTCGAGCCGGAGGAGCGCGCCGCCGCCGTGGGACTCCTCGCGCTGCCGGCTGCTTTCGGACTCCACGCCCTCGTCGACTTCGACCTCGATTTCCTCGCCGTCGCCGCTCCGACCGTCCTCGCCACCGCTGCCCTGCTCGGGGCGGCCCGCCCCGCCTGGGCTGCGCGCGGCGGCATGTTCGTGCCGCTCGCCGCCGGGCTCGGGGCGGCGGCGACGATCTGGATCCTCGTCGCGCCGGCTCTGTCGAGTCGTGCCCTCGACACCGCCTACCGCCACGCGGACGCGGGCGACCTCGGCACGGCCGCCGCGTCGGCGCGTCGGGCGCAGAGTCTCAATCCGCTCTCACCGGAGCCGTTGTTCGCTCGGTCCGAGATCGCGGATCAGACGGGAGACAGGAGCGCAGCCGAGGACTTCCTCGTCCAGGCGACCGTGCTCCAGCCGGAGAACCCGGCGACGTGGTACACGCTAGGCACGTATCGGCAGGTCGCCCTGCGCGATCAGTGCGGCGCCTACTTCGCCTTCAACGCTGCGTACACGCTCGACCCGAAGAGCACCCTCTTCTTCAAGGGCGGGCCGCTCGACCAGGCGCGGCAGGCGGTCGACGATCCCGTCAAACCTGCTTGTGGGTCGTAGTCAGGCGCCGATGACGACGACGGCCTTGGCGCCGTGCACCTGCGAAGCGCGCATGCCGTCGAGTGGGCCGACGATCCGGATGCCGAGGTCGCGGGCGAGCCGACGGCCTTCGCCTTCGAAGCCCCTCCGGTACATCACGAGGCTGCGCGTGAAGTCGGAGCCGGGCGCGTTGGCGACGCCGCTGATCCGGTAACCGCGGCGCGAAACCCGCGCTGCGGTCGAGGCTGCGGCTCCCTGTCGGCCATTGCCGTTGAGGACGAGCACCGACACCTTCCCTCGCGGCAGGTGTACAGCCGCGGGCGCTGCGCGATGGATCCTGACCGGCGCCGGGTGCGATGCTGTCGTCCGATGGGTAGAGCGGTGGGTCGCCGTCTTGCCGTGCGCCGCGGTCGCGGGCTTTGCGATCAGCGCGCCGCCGACGACGACCAGCACGATCAGCTCGACGGCCGCCACCGCTGCAGCGACGAGCGCGGCAGTGCGCCACGGCTGGATCGCCCGATCGACGTGATGGAGAGAGACGTCCACGGCAGAAGGGTTCGCCCGCGGGCGACGCCCTCCTTCCTGGGGCGCTTCTACTGCAGCGAGTCCCAGGTCGCGGCGATGCCTGCTGCGAGGTCGGTGTCGGGGTTGAAGCCGATCGCCGCCGCGGCCAGCTCGAAGCTGAGCACGCTGCGGCCGAGCTCGCCCGCCCGGGCCGGCTCGTACTCGGGCTCGAGGTCAGAGCCCACCGTCGTGCGGCAGACCTCGAAGAGGTCGACCACCGACGTCGCCATCCCGGTGCCGATGTTCAGCACCCCGGCGACGTCGCCGTCGAGCGCCGCGATCGTCGCCCGCGCGACGTCGCCGACGTAGACATAGTCGCGGCTCTGGGAGCCGTCGCCGAAGATCCGGCACGGAATGCCTTCCAGCATCCGGCCGAGGAAGATGGCGACCACTCCCGCCTCGCCATGGGGATCCTGGCGCGGCCCGTAGACGTTGCCGAACCGGAGCCCGACGTGCGGCGTCCCGTGGAGGCGGGAGAACGCCCCCAGGTAGCCCTCGGCCGCGAGCTTGGCGGCACCGTACGGCGAGAGCGGCAGGCAGGGATCGCTCTCGGTCGCCGGGCGCGCGCACTCGCCGTAGATCGCGCCGCCGGTGGAGGCGAAGACGACGCGCGCTCCTGTCGCGCGGGCGGCCTCGAGCACGCTGACCGTGCCGACGACGTTGACGTCGGCGTCGCGCACCGGCTCCGCCACCGAGACCCGTACGTCGGCCTGTGCGGCGAAGTGGACGATCGCGGTCGCTGCAGTCTCGCGAACGAGGTCGTCGAGCGGCTCCCGCACGTCCCGGGCATGGAGCGTCGCGGCGGGTGGAACGTTGGCCTCGCGGCCCTTCGAGAGGTCGTCGACGACGTGCACCTCGTTGCCGCGCGCCAAGAGCGCGTCGACGACGTGCGAGCCGATGAATCCGGCACCTCCGGTGACGATCACTGACATCGTCGTAATCTACCCCCGAATGTTCATTTCACTCGAAGGGCTCGACGGCTCCGGCAAGACGACCCAGGCGCGGCTCCTCGCCGAGCGTCTCGGAGGACGGGGAGTGAATGTCGTCGTCACCCGCGAGCCCGGCGGCTCGCCACTCGGCGACGAGATCCGCGACCTCGTCCTCCACGGGGCCGACATGACCCCCTGGGCGGAGGCCGCTCTGTACGCCGCTTCGCGGGCCCAGCACGTCGAGGCGCTGATCCGTCCGGCGCTCGCCCGCGGTGTGACGGTGATCTGCGATCGCTACGTCGACTCGTCCGTTGCCTATCAGGGCATCGCACGCGGTCTCGGCCTCGAGGAGGTGCTCGACCTCAACCTTGCAGTCGTCGGTGGGCTGCTGCCCGACATCACGATCCTGCTCGAGGTCGGCGTCGACGACGCGGCCGAGAGGATGAGCGGCGAGCTCGACCGGATCGAGCGGGAGGACGGCGACTTCCGCGGCCGCGTCGCGGCTGCCTATCGCGACCTCGCCGATCGCTTCGCCGATCGCTACGTCGTGATCGACGGCACCGCCCCCCCCGAGGCGATCGCCGAGGAGATCGATGGAGCCGTTCGCAGCCGTTCCTGAGCAGGAGGAGGCCAAGCGGCTGCTCGGGGCCGCCCTCGGGGCGCGCGAGGCGCACGCCTTCCTCTTCCACGGTCCGGGGGGTGTCGGCAAAACGACCGCCGCCTTCGCCTTCGCTGGAGCCCTCCTCGGTGACGCCCGCCGCGTCGTCGAGCGCAGCCATCCCGACCTGCGCGTCGTCGAGCCGCTCGGCGAGATGATCCGGATCGACACGATCCGCGAGCTGCACCACGATCTTCACCTGCGGCCGTTCGAGGCTGACCGACGGGTCTATCTCCTACTCGGCGCCCACCTCCTCAACCCCGATGCTGCCGACGCGCTACTGAAGGACCTCGAGGAGCCGCCCTCCTATGCCACGATCGTTCTCGTCGCCGACGAGCTCGGCCCGATTCCCGAGACGATCCGCTCGCGCTGCCAGCTCGTCCCGTTCCGGCGCCTCTCGCAGCGCGCGGTGCGAGCCTGGCTCGACGAGCACGCAGCCGGGCTGGGGGAGGACGAGGCGACGGCCGTCGCGCGGGTCGCCGCCGGCCGGCTCGATCGCGCGCGGCGGCTGATCGACCCCGCTGTTCGCGAACGGCGCGCGGCGCTGATCGCAGCCGCGCGAGGCCCGTACCTCGATCCCGCCTTCCAGCCTGCCGACGCCGCCCGGACGTTGCTCGACGCCGTCGACCTGAGCGGCAAGACGGCGCGGGCGGCCGAGGAGCTCGCCGTCGAGCGCCTCGACCTCTCCGAGAAGGACGCCGACCAGCGCATCAAGCGCGTCCAGCGGGGCGCCGAGCGCGAGGAGCTGCTCGCGCAGCTCGAGGAGCTCGAGGCCTGGTACCGCGACCTCGTCGTCGTTGCGGCCGGGGCGGAGGCCGCCGTCGTCCACGCCGACCGGCTCGACGACCTGCGAGCCGACGTCGCCCGCGAGCTCTTCCGCGGCCCCGAGGGAGCCGCCGACCTCGTACGGGAGCAGTGGCGGGTGGCGGAGGAGTTCAACGTCAACGTGACGCTGGCGCTCGACGCGTTGTTCGTTCGGTTGCAGCGTGCGTTCACCTAGCGCCAATACCCTGACCGCCATGGACGTCGTCCCCGACTCGCACCGAACCAGGTGGCTCGGCCTCGTCGCGCTGACGCTCGGCGTGGCGATGATCATTGTCGACGCGACGATCGTGAACGTCGCGATCCCGTCGATCATCCAGGACCTCGGGATCACCTATACCCAGGCCGAGTGGACAAACGCGATCTACTCGCTCGTCTTCGCGGCGCTGCTCATCTCCTCGGGCCGCCTGGGCGACAAGCTGGGGCGCAAGCGGCTCTACCTGGCCGGGCTCGTGATCTTCGTGCTCGCCTCGATGCTGGCCGGGATCGCGCAGAGCGGCGCCGAGTTGCTAGGCGCACGGTTCCTCCAGGGGGTCGGGGGCGCCCTGATCCTGCCGGCGACGCTCTCGATCGTGAACGCGACGTTCCGCGGCAAGGAGCGGGCGATCGCGTTCGGGATCTGGGGCTCCGTGATCGGCGGCATGGCGGCGCTCGGCCCCCTGATCGGCGGTTGGGCGACGACCAATCTGAGTTGGCGCTGGGCGTTCTACATCAACCTCCCGGTCGGTGTCGCCGCGTTCGTGGGAGCGTGGTTGTTCGTGCGCGACAGCCGCGACCCGGACGCCGGACGCGGCTTCGACCTCCCGGGCACCGTGACCCTCTCCGGCGGGCTCGCGCTCCTCATCTTCGGGCTGATCGAGGGGCAGAGCTACGGCTGGGTGCGACCCAAGCAGACGCTCTCGCTCGGGCCGCTCGACTGGCCGCTCAGCTCCGTCTCGCCCGTTTTCGGTGCGCTCTCCGCGTCGGCCGCGCTCCTGCTCGCGTTCGTCTGGATCGAGCGGCGGCGCGCCCGCGACGGGCGGCAGGTGCTCGTCGACTTCTCGCTCTTCGCGATCGGGAGCTTCCGCTACGGCAACGTCACCGTCGCGATCGTCAGCCTGGGCGAGTTCGGCCTCATCTTCGTGATCCCGCTCTTCCTCCAGTCGGTGCTCGACTACAGCGCGCTCGAGACCGGCGTCGCCCTGCTCGCGCTCGCCGGCGGCGCGTTCGTCGCGGCGCCGTTCGCCGCGAAGCTGTCACAGCGCTACGGCGGGCGCCTCGTCGTGCGCATCGGGATGGGGCTGGAGGTGATCGGCACCGCGGGGCTCGGCTTCGTGTTTGCCACCGAGATGCCGTGGTGGCACTTCGAGCCGTTCCTCTTTGTCTACGGGTTCGGGATCGGCCTCGCCACCGCACAGCTGACGAGCGTCATCCTCGTCGACGTGCCGATGGCGCAGTCCGGCGAGGCGTCGGGCATCCAGTCGACCTCCCGCCAGGTCGGCTCGGCGCTCGGGATCGCGATCCTCGGCTCCTCGCTCGCAATTCTCTTCTCCCACAATGCAAGCAGCGGCCTCGACCAGATGCCAGGACTCCCGGCCGGCCAACGCGCCGCGATCGAGCAGGCGGTGGGCAAGCAGGGCGGCCCCGCGATCAACGGAGCGCGCGCCGTGCCGGGATCCGAGCCCGTGGTGGCGAAGCTCGACGAGGCCTTCGCCTCGGCCGCGAGCACGGTGGCGTTCATCGCGAGCGGTTTCATCGTGCTCGGGCTCCTCTCCAGCCTGTTCCTCCCTCCAGCCCGCCCGGCCGAGGAGGAAGCCGCGTCTGCTTGACATGAGAACGACCATTCTCGTATGCTGAGAACAATCATTCTCATAAGGAGCGTCCGTTGTCCGAAACCCGCCCGCCCGTGCCGCCGTTCGACGAGGCTGCCGCCTGCCAGAAGGTGCTCGCCGCCGAGGCCGCCTGGAACACTCGCGACCCGAAACGCGTTGCCGCTGCCTACACCGTCGACTCGGTCTGGCGCAACCGCGACGACTTCCTCGAGGGCCGTGACGCGATCGAGGCGTTCCTGACGCGCAAGTGGGAGCGCGAGCTCGACTACGTCCTCCGTAAGGATCTCTGGGCCTTCGGGCCCGATCGGATCGCCGTCCGCTTCCAGTACGAGTGGCACGACGCTGCCGGTCACTGGTTCCGCTCCTACGGCAACGAGAACTGGGAGTTCGACGCGGGCGGGCTGATGCGCCGGCGCGAGGCGAGCATCAACGACGTTGCGATCGCCGAGTCCGAGCGCCGCATCCTCGCCCCGCGGGCCGAGGGCGACGCGAGCGGGATCCCGCTGCGGTGAGCCCTGCTGCCACGATGGACGACGCGACGGCCCGGGCGGCGATCCTGCGCTCGGCCGACAGCGTCTTCTACGCGCGCGGCGTTGCCGGCGTCGGGATGGCCGAGATCCGCGACGACGCCGGCGTCTCGCTCCGCCGCCTCTATTCCCTCTACCCGTCCAAGGGAGAGCTCGTGGCGGCCTGGCTGAGCGCGCGCCACGCGACGTGGATGGCCTGGTTCGAAGGGGCGATCGAGACCCGCCGCGCCACCGGAGAGGAGCCGCTCCTCGCCGCCTTCAACGCGATCGCCGACTGGGCTGCCTCACCGGGTTTCCGCGGTTGTGCCTTCCTCAACACCGCAGCCGAGACAACCGAGATCGACGACACCCACCGGCGCATCGTCGCCGACCACAAGGAGGGTCTCCTGTCCCACCTCACCTCACTTGCAGCCGACGGCGGCTACGCCGAGCCCCGACGTCTCGGAACCATGATGGGCGTCCTGCTCGACGGCGCGATGGTCGAGGCGGCCGTGTTCTCCTCGCCCGAGCCGGTTACCGCGGCTCGCGCGGCAGCCGCTCTGCTGCTCGAGGCCTCCCGATGAGCCTCTTCGTCGAGCAGCTCTGGCGCTACCCCGTCAAGACGCTCGCCGGGGAACGTCTGACCTCCGCCGAGCTGACCCCGGCCGGGATCCCCGGCGATCGGATCGTCCACGTCCGCGGCCCCGAGGGCGTTCGCACGTCCCGTCGGCAGCACCGCCTGCTCGGTCTGCACGGCACCCTCGACCCGAAGGGACGCCCCCTCGTCGACGGACACCCGTGGGACTCGCTCGAGGCGCTCGGGCTCGTGCGCGAGGCCGCGGGCCAGGATGCCGAGCTGGCCGCCTACGAGGGGCTCGAGCGCTTCGACGTGCTGCCGCTGCTCGTCGCCACCGACGGCGCGCTCGCCGAGTTCGGCCGCGACGTCAGGCGCCTGCGGCCGAACATCGTGATCGGCGGGGTGGAAGGGCTGGCCGAGCGCGCGTGGCCGGGCGCCGAGCTCCACATCGGCGATGCCGTGATCTCTCTCGACTCGCTCCGCGCCCGCTGCCCGATGACGACGGTCGACCCCGACACGCTCGAGCGCGACCCCGGCGTTCTGAAGGACATCGGCCGCCGCTTCGGCGGGCGCATCGCTCTCAACGCGGCGGTTGTCCAGCCGGGCACGATCACCGTCGGTGACGTCGTGCGCCTCGTCGTCAGTGACCTGCTCCCCGCCGGCTAGAGAAGCTCCGCGATCGATGCGGCCGCCCGCGTGGCGCCGTCGCGCTCAACCTCGAGTGGGCGCGTTGCCGATGCCAGCGCGGCGGCGATCTCCTCGCCGATCCGCTCCGGCGACAGCTCGTCGTAGAGCAGCGGACGGCCGGCGCCATAGCGCTCCAGGCGATGGCGTACGTGGAGGTTCTGCTCGAAGTGGTCGCCGAGGGGGACGTAGATGAACGGCGTCCCGGCCGCCGTGAGCTCCATGCACGTCGTGAGGCCGCCCTGGACGAACGCGACGTCGCAGGCGGCGAGGTGCCGGGGGAGATCGGGGACGTAGCCGCGAACGTCGAGTCCCTCGTGGGCGGGCAGCAACGCCGGGTCGATTCGCGGCCCGCAGACGGCGATCATGCGCAGACCCGGGGTTCGCGCCCGGGCGGCCGGAAGCGCATCCGTGATCCGGCGTAACAGGTCGCCACCGACCCCGGAGCCGCCCACGGTGACGACACACACCTTCTCGTCGGGCCGGTACCCGAGCTCGGCCCGGAGCTCCGCGCGATCGGCTGGAGTACCTGCATCGGGCGCAAGGATGTATCCCGAGAACTCGAAGTGCTCCTCGACCCAGGGCCCGATCCTCGGGAGGCCTTCCCCGAAGCCGAGCGGGATCACGTCCTCCGGCGAGCCGACGAAGATCGCCCGGTCGCGGACGCGCGGGAAGCGGGCGATCTGCTCGATCATCTCCGCGTTGTAGTCGGTCGTCAGCCGCGCCTCCTCGGCGCCGCCCTCCGCCATGGGCAGCCAGCCGACGAAGTCGGTCAGAAAGCAGTACGGCGCCGTCTTCAGCTCGGGGTTCTCGTGCAGGTAGTAGTCGACCTCCCACGCCTCGTCTCCCACCCAGAGGTCGTACGGCTCGTCGCGAACGACGTCGTGGAAGAGCATGAAGTTGCTGAGCAGGATCTCGTCCAGCCGCCGCCAGGCCTGGAAGCACGGGAGCGTGTGCCCGCGCGACTCGGCCGTCATGTGGCGGGACTCGTTGGCGAGATGCACGCTTGCAGGGTGGATCCGCTCCCCGCACGCCTCGAGCACGCGGGTAACCGGATCCTGCGCGAGCCAGTCGATCTCGAGGCCCGGCACGAGGCGCCGCAACTCGCGTGCGATCGCGACGTCGCGCCAGGCATGACCGAGGCCGATCGGGGAGGAGACGAAGAGGGCCCGCCGGGAGCGCCGCACGGCCCGCTGCCACGGTGGCTTCTGCGGCGGCCGTTGGAACACGCGCTCGGCGAAGTCGCGCACGAGCAGGTTGAACGGCACCGGGTGGCGCGCATTCGGGCAGTGGCCGACGCCCTCCAACGAGACGAGCTCGGCTCCGGTCGCGGCTGCGAAGGCGCCGCCGCGGTCGGGCGGAATCAGGTGATCCTCGTCGCCCTGCGTGACGACGAGCGGGCAGCGCAGCTCGCCGAGCAACCGCTCGATCTCCTCCGGCGGTAGATCCGGCCCCTGGAGCGTGAGCGCAAGCGTCTCATGGTCGGTCTCGAGCGCCCAGCCGATCGCGTCCTCGATCTGCTTCGTCGAGTGGGGCTCGGGAAAGGCGCGCCCGAAGAAGAAGTCGAGGTAGCCGTGGAAGTCGCGCTCCCAGTAGTGGAGGTTGGACTTCGCCCAGCCCTCGTCGGTGTCGAGCTCGTCGGTGAACGAGACGACCCGCTCGGGCAGGGGCGGCGTCAGCGGCAGCGCCGGCGACATGAACAACGCACCGCGGACGCGCCCCGGGTGCTCGGCCGCGACGAGCAGCGCCGCGGCCGCAGAGCCGCAGTGCGTGACGAGCACGCATTCGTCGGTCCCGGTCGCGTCGAGCACCACGAGCGCGTGGTCGGCGGTCACCCGTGGCCCGTATTGATCGGCGCGCGTCGGCCGGTCGGAGCGGCCGTTTCCCCGGGCGTCGAACGTGATCACCCGGAAGTGACGGGCGAGGTACGGCACCTGAAGCTTCCAGTAGCGCGCGTGCACGATCGCCCACGGCGCGAAGAGGAGGATCGTCTCGGCGCCCTCGCCGTAGACGTCGTATGCGACGCGGACGCCGTCGAGCTCGGCAAAGCCGCTCTCGACGGAGAGGGCGGCGCGCGATGCCAACTCGAAAGCGGGCTCGACGGTAGTCGTCACGAGAGCATCCTGGTCACGGGGGTGAATGTTCGCATGCCGGCGACCGGCAACCTGAATCGTGGTCATCTCTTTCTTCCTCTCATATAATTGGTCGTTCGACCGAACAAGATACGTGATACGCTTCCTTCGTGTCAACTGCGAGGGAAGAACAGGTCGACGGCCGCTCCGCCCGGGGTGATGCGACGCGAACACGCATCCTCGACGCTGCCCTCTCCGTGCTTGCGGAGCAGGGGTACGCGGGGACGACGACGCGGGCCGTGGCGGAGCGTGCAGGCACCCAGTTGTCGCTCGTCCACTATCACTTCGGCAGTCGCCAGCACCTGCTCGTGGCCGTGCTCGGCCGTGAGAACGAGCGGCTGCTCGAGCGCCAGCGCACACTGTTCGGGGCTCCCGTGTCGCTGTCCGAGAAGTGGCGAGCCGCCTGCGCAGCGCTCGACGACGACGTCGAGTCGGGGTATGTGCGTGTGCTCTGGGAGCTGTGGGCGGCGGGCCTCGCCGAGCCCGAGCTCGGCGAGCAGTGGCGCACCGCGACGAAGGGGTGGCGCGACCTGATCGAGGCTGTCGTGGCCGAGTGGATCGCGGCGCGAGGGCTGGATCTGCCTCTCTCCGCGCGAGCGATCGCGACCCTCGTCGCGAACGTGTTCCAGGGGATCGAAGTCGAGCTGCTCGGCGGCATCGACGAGAAGGAAGCGCCTCATCGTGAGGCGCTTGCCGCGATCGGGCAGCTGATCGAGCGGCTCGAGGCTGCCTGAACAGGGCGCGGATCGTGGACGAAGGCGAGACAGGTCTCGCCGCAACACAATGCTTCAGGATCCCTGTAGGCGCGAGACCTGTCTTGCCCTCCGTCGAACGACGCCGTCCGAACCGTTCCCGCGCGGCGCACAGCTCCTCCACAGGCGGTTCACAGATTCAGCTGGCAGTCTTCGACCATGACCGAGACCGCAACCCTCCCCGTGGGGGCCGGCAGGATCCTCGTCGTCGACGACGAGAGCTCGATCACTGACGCCGTCGCGACCGCGCTCCGCTACGAGGGCTACGAGACGATGGAGGTGGGGGCGGGCCGCGCGGCCGAGCAGGCGATCGATACGTTCCGGCCCGACCTGATCGTGCTCGACGTGATGCTGCCCGACCTCGACGGCTTTGCGATCGCCCGGCGACTGCGCGAAGGCAACCACCGCATCCCTGTCATCTTCCTCACCGCGAAGGACGCGACCGAGGACAAGGTCGCCGGCCTTGCGATCGCCGACGACTACGTGACGAAGCCGTTCAGCCTGGCCGAGATCGTGGCGCGCGTGCAGACGGTGCTGCGTCGTACGCGGGGAGACGAGGCCGACGGCTCGCTGCGCTTCGCCGACCTCGTCCTCGATGAGGAGACCCGCGAGGTGCGACGCGCCGACGAGCCGATCGAGCTGACGCGCACCGAGTTCGAGCTGCTCCGGTTCCTGATGCTGAACCCGCGGCGGGTGTTGACGAAGCGGCAGATCCTCGACAACGTGTGGCACTACGACTTCGGCGGCGACGCGAACGTCGTCGAGACCTACATCAGCTACCTGCGCAAGAAGCTCGATCCGTTCGGCCCGCCCCTGATTCACACCGTGCGGCTCGTCGGCTACGCGCTGCGCGAGTCGTAGGCCGCCGTGTCGCTGCGGGCGCGCCTGCTCACGGTCGTTGTTGCCCTGACGGCGATCGGGCTGGTCGTGGCGGGACTCGCGACGTACAAGGCTCTGAGCTCGTTCCTCGTCGACCGTGTCGACCGCACGGCGACGGGGAGCGCCCACGCGATCGTGCGATCGTTCGAGCGCGGCCGGCCCGGCCCGGGCGGGTTCGAGGCGATCGGCGCCGCCAACCCCGGCATCTACGTGGGGTCGGTCGACGCGGCAGGGCAGATCACGTGGGCCCCCCTCGGGGTCAGGCCCGGAGACACCGCGCTACCCCAGCCTGATCTCTCGCCGGCACGTGCGACCGCGGCAGGCTCCGGCCCCTTCACGGTCTCGGCGGTCAGTGGCAACGTCCGCTTCCGGGTCACGGTCGAGTCGCTTCCCGGCGATCAGGCGCTGCTCGTGGCAGCCCCGCTGAAAGACGTCGAGGACACCCTGCACCAGCTTCTCGTCGTGGAGCTCGTGGTTGCCGGTTCGGTCCTCGTGGCGATCTTCGTCCTCGGCCTCTGGCTCGTGCGCGTGGGCCTGCGCCCGCTCGGCCGGATCGAGCTGACCGCCGGTGCGATCGCCGGTGGTGACCTCTCGCAGCGGGTCGAAAACGACGATCCCCGCACCGAGGTCGGCCGCCTCGGCGGGGCGCTGAACGCGATGCTCGGTCAGATCGAGGAGGCATTTGCCGAGCGCACTGCGTCGGAGCAGCGGCTGCGCCGCTTCGTCGCCGACGCGTCGCACGAGCTGCGCACGCCGCTCGCCTCGGTGCGCGCCTACGCGGAGCTGTTCGACCGGGGTGCACGAGAGCGGCCGGAGGATCTCGAGCGCGCGATGGCCGGGATCGAGCGTGAGTCGCGGCGGATGGGGCTGCTCGTGGACGACCTGCTGCTGCTCGCAAGGCTCGACCAGGGCCGGCCGCTCGAGCGCAAGCCGGTCGAGCTCGGCACGGTGGCCGAGGAGGCGGTCGAGGCAGCAAGGATGCTCGATCCCGAGCGGGAGCTGACCCTCGACGCACCCGAGCCCGTTGTGGTCGACGGCGACCGGGAGCGGCTGCGGCAGGTCCTCGACAACCTGCTCGCGAATGTGCGGGCCCACACGCCGGCGGGATCGGCTGCCGCCGTGCGGGTGGCGGCGGACGGCGGTTCGGCCGTGATCGAGGTCGCGGATTCGGGCCCGGGCCTCTCCGACGACCACCTCGCGCACGCGTTCGAGCGCTTCTACCGCGGCGACACCTCGCGCTCCCGGGATGCCGGCGGCGCCGGCCTCGGCCTCGCGATCATCGCTGCAATCGGCGAGTCGCACGGCGGCGCGGCGTCCGTCGTGAACGCGGGCCGCGACGGCGGCAGCGGCCTCACGGTGCGCGTCACGATACCTAGCCAAAAAGTAAGTGAAAATATAGGATAAACACTAACATATGCTAGAATTGGCGCGTGCCCCAACTCGACCCCGTCGATCTCGCAAGGAGCATCGTGCAGCTCCGGCAGGCGATCGTGAAGACGCGGGATCGTGCTGCTCGGGTGGCGCTTCGTGAGGTCGAGGTTCGCTTGCGTCAGGCGCTTGGCCCGACGATCCCCAAGAAGAAGGCGGCTGCGGTGCTCGGGATCAGCGTCACTGCACTCGACCGATGGGTTGATCGTGGCATCCTCCCCGTCGTCGAGCGTCCGGGCTCGTCGCGACACGAGCTGGAGTCGCGACCGTTTCTCGAGTTGGCGGATCAGGTGAACCGGTTGAACGTCGAGGGTGTCGTGACGCATGGACGAGTCGCGCCGGCAGTCAAGCGACTCGGCTTGACGCCGATCAGGGAGGGGCGGCGCATTGTTCGGCTCGATGTGGCGGCCTTGCCGCGGCCGAACGTCTCCGAGCGCGAGCTCGTGGCGCGCTTTCGCGCCACGACGCCCGAGCAACGCATGCGTGAGGTAGCAGAGTTGAGTCGATTCCTCGTTCCCGTGGGCGACGGCACGGAGCGCGCGACGTGAGCCCGGACAACGGCGAGCGGGGCGGCGGGGGCGGCAGATCGTCTGAGGCTGCGGAGGAAACAGGGCTGCTTGCGATCCTCGCGACGCTCGTCGCCAACGAGGTCGAGTTCCTCCTCGTCGGAGGTCTCGCGGTTGGATACCACGGCTTCCCGCGGGCGACGAAGGACATCGACATCGTGCCCCGGCCCGACGCGTGGAATCTCGAAAGGCTCTGGGCTGCTCTCGTCGAGCTCGACGCAGAGATGCTCGCGCTGGGGGAGTTTCGTCGGGCAGAGCGGCCGGCCTCACTCTCCGCAGACGAGCTGAGCCGAGGTGCGAACTGGGATCTTGCGACGACCCATGGGCGCCTCGACGTCATTCAGTACCTTGAGGGCGCCCTCGAGAGCCCGGGGGACTACGAGCGACTCCGGTCCGGCGCCGTGCCTGGCCGATATCCCTTCGGCACGGTCTGGGTCACCGGCCTCGACGATTTGATCGACCTCAAGACGCTCGCCGGTCGCGACCAGGACCTGGTGGATATCCGGGCCCTTCGCGAGGCAAACGACGACACGGCTCCGTAGCCGACGGGGAGCGGGTCGGCAGCCGGTAGGAGTCCCTACAATGCGGGGCGCGCCGACGTAGCTCAGCTGGTAGAGCACTTCACTCGTAATGAAGGGGTCCGCGGTTCGAGTCCGCGCGTCGGCTT
>JBBQRN010000011.1:0-82144 GCA_038214705.1 Gaiellales bacterium
CCGCGAACCAGCCGAAGATGCCGACGATCCAGAGGATGCTGCCGAGGGCGCTGCCGAGCACGAACGCCGGGATCGCGAGGACCAGCCTGAAGAGCGTGACGAGTCGCCGCTGATGCTGCGGGAGGTCGATCGCGAAGTCGACGGGATAGCTGCCGGCGGCTCCGACGAAGCCGGGAAACGGGCCGCCGATCACGAACAGGAACGCGGTGACGTGCGCCGCGTAGCGCACCCAGGCGGCGATGAACCGGTGCAGCGGCAACGGCACCCGGCCGATCACGAGCGCCACGAGCCAGGCGACGAGGACGGCGAGCCAGACGAGGATGAACCAGAGGATCAGCCAGACGAGGTGAGGGATCGTGAGCAGCAGGCGGAAGAAGACGGTGAGCCGTGAACGGTGCGTCGAGTCGGTGAGCTCGAGCCTCACGGGGTGGGATGGGAGATCGGCGAACGGCGCCACCCGGCCGGGGTCGCTCGTCGGGTAGCGGTCGGTGACGAGGAGGAAGTAGCCGGTCGCCTGGGCGCCGTAGCCCACGCAGTAGGCGATCAGATCACGCAGCCCGCGGGGCGTGCGCCCGAGCGCGAGTGATGCGAACCAGGCCAGGAGCCCTGCGGCGGCGGCGACCCCGAGCGCCTGGTACCCCGCCGATCCCCCCAAGCTCGACATGCCGTACGAGCGAGAGGTGACCCAGGAGAAGCTGCCTCCGAACGCGGCACCTCCGAGCCCTGCGGCGAGGATGAGAGCCGGCAGTGCCAGCGGCAGACGGGCAACGACTGATCGCCGCGACTGGCGCGGGGCCAGCTCGATCTCGACGTCAACCGGATAGGCCGCCGAGCCCGCGAACCCCGGGTAGGGGCCGGCGGCGAGGAAGAGGTAGGACGAGACGTGCACCGAGTATCGGACGTACGTCGCGACGAACCGCTGCAACGTCGGCGGAGCGGTGCCCTGGAAGACGAGCGCGAGCCAGAGGATGACGGAGACCGCAAAGGCAGCGACGCCCCAGAGGAGCACGAACAGCAGGTGCGGGATCGCGAGGAAGAACCGGAAGAACACGGTGCCCCGTGACCGCTCGAGGTCGTCGGTGACGACGAGGCGGATCGGGAGCAGATTGGGAGTCTCATCCATTGCGGCCCATTCTTGCCGAAGGGCCGGTCGTCTACGATCGTTCGGTGCCCGAGGCGCCGATCAGCCCCGACGACGTCCGTCGCGCAGGCGCCACGATCGCGGGCGCAGTGCACCGGACGCCGACCTTCTCGAGTCGCCAACTCGGGCCGGGCAGGTACCTGAAGGCCGAGCTCTTCCAGCGGACAGGCTCGTTCAAGGTGCGCGGGGCGCTGAACCGGATGCGGTCGCTCTCCAGCCAGGAGCGTGAGCGTGGTGTGATCAGCGTCTCGGCCGGCAACCATGCCCAGGCAGTCGCGTGGGCCGCCGCCAGCGAAGGCCTCGATGCTCTCCTCGTGATGTGGGAGGGCGCGAGCACCGCCAAGATCGACGCCACGCGCGGGTACGGCGCGACCGTCGATCTGAAGGCCGCAGGCCCGGGCGATGCTTTCGACCGCCTGAGCGAGCTACAGGCGCAGACCGGACGCTGCCTCGTGCATCCCTTCGGTGATCCGGTCGTGATCGCCGGCGCGGGAACGGTCGGGCTCGAGATTCTGGAGGACGTCCCCGGAGTCGACACGATCGTCGTCGCGTGCGGCGGCGGCGGGCTCGTATCGGGCATCGCCGCAGCCTGTGTGCCTGCCGGTGTGCGTGTCGTCGCCGTCGAGCCCGAGGGGTCGAATGCGCTCGCCCTCGCTCTCGCTGCCGGGAAGCCCGTGCCGCTGACGCCGGTCACGATCGCCGATGCGCTCACGGCGCCGTTCGCCGGTGAGGTTCCGATCGAGGTCTGTACGGCACTCGGGGTCGAGGTCGTCCTCGTCGGCGAGGACGAGATCCGGGATGCCTTCCGCTTTCTCTACAGTCGGGCCAAGCTCGCTGCCGAGCCGGGTGGAGCCGCGGCCGTCGCGGCCGTGCTGACGGGGAGGGTGGAGGGCGATAACGTGGTGGCCGTCGTCTCGGGAGGCAACGTCAGCGCCGATACCGCCTCTGCTATTCTGGCCGGACGATGAAGACCGAGATCCATCCCGAGTACGTCCTGGCGCACGTCACCTGCTCCTGCGGGAACGAGTTCACCACCCGGTCCACGCGGCCCGAGCTCCACGTCGAGATCTGCTCACACTGCCACCCGTTCTATACGGGCAAGCAAAAGCTCATGGACACCGGCGGTCGGGTCGAGCGCTTCCAGCGCAGGCTCGAGAAGGCCGGCGGTCCCCGCCGCGGCTAGCAGGCTCCGCGCGTGAGCATCTCCTACGGCGGTCAAGCCGTGCTCGAAGGTGTCATGATGCGCGGCCCTTCTGTGTGGTCGGTCGCCGTCCGGACTCCGGCCGGCGAGGTCGTCGAGGTGACGAAGTCGGTCAGTTCGCCGATGCAACGGCACCGGGTCTGGCGGCTCCCGGTGATCCGGGGCGTGATCGCGCTCGGCGAGTCGCTCGCGATCGGATTTCGCGCACTCGCGATCTCGGCCAACTACGCCATGCAGGAGGAGCCGGAGGAGGGCGCTGACCCGAGTGAGAAAGCCGAGGTCTCGACCGAGATCTCCAAGGGCCAGATCATCTTCTCGTTCGTGATCGCGATCGGGTTCGCGGTGATGCTATTCAAGGTCGGGCCGGCTCTCCTCGCCGACCTGCTGCCGATCGACAACACGTACCTGTTCGTGTTGGTCGAAGGCCTGATCCGCGTCACCGTGTTCATCGCCTACATCGTCCTGATCGGACTGCTGCCCGATTTGAAGCGCGTCTTCCAGTACCACGGCGCCGAGCACAAGGCGATCAACGCGCTCGAGGCTGGATCCGAGCTCACGCCGGAGAAGGTGCAGAAGTTCAGTTTGATCCATCCACGTTGCGGAACGGCGTTTTTGCTATGGGTGATGGTGATCGGTATCTTCGTCTTCGCTTTCGTCGGCAAGCCGGTCTGGTACTGGCTCGTGATCAGCCGCATCCTGCTGCTCCCCGTGATAGCAGGGCTCGCCTACGAGCTGATCCGCTACGCCGGCAAGCACCGGGACAACCGCATCCTGATGACGTTGCTGGCGCCCGGGCTCTGGCTGCAGCGGCTGACGACCCGGGAGCCGTCGCTCGACCAGATCGAGGTGTCGATTCGCGCTCTCCAGGAAGTGATCCGGCGCGAGGAGGCCGAGAGCGACGACGAGTTGCGGGCAGAGTCCCGCGTCGAGGTGATGGCGTAGGGGCTGGGCCGCTTGCCCTGCCCGCCCAACGAGATCGAGGAGGAAAGAAATGCCGAGAATCGTCCGTGAGGCCGACATCAACTGGGAGGGCAACGTTGCGCGTGGTGCAGGCACGATCAGCGCCGTTACCTCCAGCGCATTCACCGGGCTTGGCTTCACCCTCGCCGCCCGGATCGGGGTGCCCGAGGAGAAGACCAGCCCCGAGGAGCTGCTCGCCGGCGCGCACGGCGCCTGCTTCACGATGTCGCTCGCGAACGAGCTGTCGAAGGCCGGGACGCCCCCGCAGCGGCTCGACGTGCGCTGCGTCGTGACGATGGACGAGGTGGAGGGCAAGGGTCACCAGGTCGTCCACTCCGAGATCCAGGCGCGCGGTAGCGTGGTCGGCTGCGACGAGGCAGCCTTCGCGCAGGCGGCCGAGGCAGCCGACGCAAGCTGCCCGTTCTCGGCCCTGATCAGGGCGAGCGCGACCGTCGCCGTTTCCGCAACCCTGCTCTGACCCCAACTCTGCGAGGAGGCTCCGATGGCAACCGACCGGAAGATGACCACGACGTGGCACGGCAGCCTGATGGACGGCGGCGGCACGATCGCAGCTGCGGGGAGCGGTGCGTTCGGTGCGCTCGATGTGACCTGGGCGTCGCGGGCCGGTGCTCACGACGGCCGCACGAGCCCGGAGGAGCTGATCGCGGCAGCGCACTCGGCATGCTTCGCGATGGCCCTCTCGCACGGGCTCGCGCAGGGCGGGACGCCCGCCGCCGAGCTCGTCACGAGCGCGACGGTGACGTTCGTTCCCGGCGAGGGGATTACGAAGATCGCGCTCTCGGTGCGGGGAACCGTGCCCGGGATCGACGCGGCGGGGTTCGTCGCAGCGGCCGAGGAGGCGAAGATCGGCTGCCCGGTCTCGAAGGCGCTCGCGGCGGTTCCCGAGATCACGCTCGACGCGGCGCTCGCGTAGACGCGGAAGCCCGGCGACCGGCTGAAGCCGGACACTCACGCCAAGCACCCGCGGCGCGGCGCCGGCATCAGTGCGGGCTACCATCCGCGCCGTGGCCGCCATCGCAGCACTTGTCGAGGAACTGGAGCGCTCGTACGCCGAGCTGCAGGCACGTCTCTCCGACCCCGCGGTCTACAACGACCATCGTGAGGCGGCCGACGTCGGGCGCCGCCTGAAGGAGCTCGAGACGCCTCACAAGCTCGCTCTCGCCTGGCAGGAGGCGACCGCGGACCTGGTCGATGCAAAGGACGACCCCGAGCTCTCGTCGCTGACGGCCGAGCTCGAGAGCGAGGTGGCCCGGCTCGAGGAGGAGCTGATGCTCGCCCTCGTCGAGCGCGATCCGGCTGATGCCAAAGACGTGATCGTCGAGGTGCGATCGGGAGTGGGAGGGGATGAGGCGGCGCTGTGGGCGGGCGACGTCTACCGGATGCTGACCCGCTATGCCGAGCGGCGCGGGTTCAAGACGGAAGTCCTCTCGGCCAATGAGAACGAGACCGGCGGTTTCAAGGAGATCGTGTTCGCGGTGAAAGGCGATGGCGCGTTCTCGGTCTACAAGTACGAGGGCGGCACGCACCGTGTCCAGCGCGTTCCCGAGACCGAGTCACAGGGTCGCATCCACACCTCGACCGCGACCGTGGCGGTGATGCCCGAGGCAGAGGAGGTCGAGATCGAGATCGCTGAGAACGACCTCAAGATCGACGTCTACCGCTCGACCGGGCCCGGAGGGCAGAGCGTCAACACGACGGACTCGGCCGTGCGCATCACTCACGTCCCGACGGGCGTCGTCGTCGCGATGCAGGACGAGAAGTCGCAGCTCCAGAACAAGGTCAAGGCAATGCGCGTGCTCCGCGCCCGGCTCTACGAGCTCGAGCGAGAGAAGCAGCAGGCGAAGCTGTCGGCGGCGCGGAAGTCGCAGATCGGCTCGGGCGAGCGCGCCGAGAAGATCCGCACCTACAACTTCGCCGAGAACCGGCTCACCGACCATCGGATCAAGCTGACCGCCCACCGCCTCGACCAGATCCTCGACGGCGACCTGACCGAGTTCACCGAGGCGATCCAGGCTGAGGACCGCCGGCTCTCGCTCGAGGCCGCCGCCGCATGACGCGGCAGGGAGTCGGTGGCAGGCTGGAGCCTGGCACCGGCGCCGTTTCCATCGCCGACGTTCTGCGCCTCTCGACCGAGCACCTCGCCGTACGGGGCTCCGAGACGCCGCGCCTCGATGCCGAACGGCTGCTCGCGAAGGCCCTGGGGCTGGAGCGGATCGAGCTCTACATGGCGCTCGACCGGCCTCTGACGGTCATCGAGTTGGACGCGGCGAGGGCTCTCGTTGCCCGCCGGGCGAAACGCGAACCGCTGCAGTACGTGCTCGGGGAGTGGGGCTTTCGCAGGCTGACGTTGACCGTCGATGCACGGGCGCTGATTCCGAGACCCGAGACGGAGGTTCTGGTGGAACGCGCTCTCGCTCTCGTTGCGGACATCGAGGCGCCGCGTGTGCTCGACGTCGGCACCGGCTCGGGAGCGATTGCGCTCGCCCTCGTCGACGAGCATCCTGGAGCGCTCGTCACCGCGATCGACAGCGCGGAGGATGCACTCGAGCTCGCTGCGGAGAACGCAGCTCGCACGGGCTATGTCGTCGACCTTCGCGTCCACGACCTCTTCGACGGCCTGCCGGAGGGCCCGTGGGATCTCGTCGTCTCGAACCCGCCCTACGTCGACGCGGAGGCGATCTCGACGCTCGAGCCCGAGGTTCGCGACTGGGAGCCGCATCGGGCCCTCAGCTCCGAGGGCGCTGTCGAGGCCGTGGCGCGCGGCGCCACTTCCGTTCTGCCTCCCGGCGGCGCGCTGGCACTCGAGATCGGAGCCGGGCAGGCCGCGGACACGGCTGCGCTGCTGCGCGAGCTCGGGTTGACCGACGTGCGGGTCACTCCGGACCTGGCCGGGATCGACCGGGTCGTCGAGGGCAGAAGGTGAACGCCGTCGAACGGGCTGTGGACGTGCTCGAGCGGGGCGGGCTCGCCGTGGTGCCGACCGACACAGTTTACGGCCTCGTCTGCCGTGCCGAGCTCGAGCAGTCCGCCTGCGAGCTCTACCGACTCAAGGGGCGGGAGGCGATCCAGCCGACGGCGGTGATCGTCGCAAGCGTCGCCTCGCTGCTCGAGCTGTTCGAGCTCGAGCAGCGGACGACTGCAATCGTCCGGTCGCTCCTGCCCGGGCCGTTCACCCTGGTCGTCCCCGACCCGACACACCGCTTCGGCTGGCTCTCGCCCGGTCGGCCGGACACGATAGGCGTGCGGGTGCCCGTGCTGCCGGAGGCGACAGCCGAGATCGTCGCACGCGTCGGAGCAATCGTGGCGACGAGTGCGAACCTTCCGGGGGAGCTCGACCCGCATACGCTCGCGGAGGTGCCCGTGCGGATCCGCAGCGGCGTCGGAGCCGTGCTGGACGGGGGAGCTCTCCCGGGTACACCCTCCACCGTGGTCGACCTCACCGGCCTTACGCCAGTTGTACTCCGCGCAGGTGCCGGAGATCCGACGCAGGCGCTCCATGCTCTGACAAGCGCCCTCACGGAATCATTACCACCTCGCGACCTTCCGTTAACGGGAGAGGAATAGCGTCGGAGCATGCGCCGGTGCCGTCGCCTTCTGCTCCTCGCCTGCCTTGCCTTCAGCGGCATTGCTGTTCAGGACGCAGCAGCAGCGAATCCCATCGCGATAACCGGCACGGTCAGCGCCACCAGTGGTACCTCGGCAACACTGAACGGCACCGTCAACCCAGGCGGTGCTGCGACCGACTGGTGGTTCGAATTCGGGAACACGACGGCGTATGGATCCAAGACCGCCACGACGGCTGCGGGATCGGGCACCGCGAATGTCTCGGTGTCGAAAGGGCTGAGCGGGCTGACGCCCGCCACGACGTATCACTACCGGCTCGTCGCGAAGAACGCGTCGGGGACGGTCAATGGGGCCGACGGGCTCTTCACGACGGCAGCGCCTCCCGTGGCCGTGACGTCGGCGGCGTCCGCGGTCGGCCCGACCATTGCCACCCTCGGAGGCACCGTCAACCCGAACGGTCAGGCGACGGACTGGTACGTCGAGTACGGCACGTCGACCTCGTACGGCGCGAAAACAGCCACGACTTCCACCGGCTCCGGGACCTCGTCCCAGTCGGTCTCGATCGCCGTCAGTGGCCTCACTCCGGGCAAGACGTACCACTTCCGGCTCGTCGCGAAGAGCTCGGCAGGTACGACGGAGGGCTCGGACAGGACGTTCGGCACCGCCGAGCTGCCGGTCGCCGTCACGGCGGCAGCGAGTTCGATCGGGACGACCAGTGTCAAAGTGAACGGAAGCGTCGACCCGAACAACCGTGCCACGACCTATTACTTCGAGTTCGGGACAACCACGGCCTACGGGACGAAGACGTCGACATCGAGCGCCGGTTCGGGTTCGAACCCAACGAACGTCTCGAAGACGGTCAACAGCCTGACCGCTGGCACGCTGTATCACTACCGGATCGTCGCGACGAGTGATGCTGGCGCCGTCACGGGTGCGGACAGAACGTTCACGACGCAGAGCCCACCGACCGTTGCGACGGGCGCAGCCTCGCCTGTCGGCCCGACGTCGGCAACGCTCGGCGGCTCGCTCAACCCGAACGGACGCTCCACGTCGTGGTACTTCGAGTACGGCACGTCGATCAAGTACGGATCGCGGACGTCCTCCCGGAGCGTCGGCTCGGGCACGGCGACCGTCGCCGTCGCAGGCGAGCTCTCGAACCTCACACCCGGGGTGACGTACCACTTCCGCCTCGTCGCGTCGAGCTCGCTCGGAACGACGCGCGGCGCCGATGCGACGTTCGTCACGAGCGGCGGGCCAGCCGTTTCCACAGGCCCGATCAACTTCGCAACGCTGACCCTGACATCCGCCCGGGTAACCGGCACGGTGAATCCCCGCGGGCTTCCGACGACCTGGTGGATCGAGTACGGGCGGACATCCCGCTACGGCTTCAGGACGGCCATCGCCTCGATCGGTGGCTCGGCCGACGTCGCGGTGGGAACGCGCGTCCGTGGTCTTACCGCCGGTGTGCGCTGGCACTACCGTGTCGTCGCGCAGAGCCCCGGAGGAACGAGTGTGGGGTCCGACGCCTCCTTCGCGACACCACCCCGGCCGCTCGATCCGCTCGGTCGTCCTGTGCGTTGCACGATCGTCGGCACGCAGGGTGCGGACGTGATCCGCGGCACGCGCGGCCGCGACGTCATCTGCGGCCTCGGCGGCAACGACGTCGTCGTCGGACGCGGCGGCAACGACACGATCTACGGCGGTCCTGGCAATGACACGCTCGACGGCGGCGCCGGAAACGACGTGTTGCGCGGAGGTGCCGGCAACGACACGATTCGCGCGCGCGACGGGCGCCGCGACGTCGTCGAAGGCGGCCGCGGGACCGACACCGCGACTGCAGATCGCACGATTGACCGGCTTCTCAGCATCGAGCGTCGCCGCTTCGCGAGCTAGCAAAACAGCACTGTCGAGACAGCGCATCGTACGTAGGGGTCGGTCGAGTAGCATCGCTTCATGTCCTTTTCCGAGACATCGTTCGACCGACTCGCGGTGGGGGGGCTCGCCGAGATCGACCCCGACATCGCAGGGCTCCTCGAGCAGGAGCTCGAGCGGCAGCGCAACCAGATCGAGTTGATCGCATCGGAGAACTTCACGTGGCCGTCCGTTCTCGAGGCCGTCGGCTCGGTTCCGACGAACAAGTACGCCGAGGGATATCCGGGGAAGCGCTACTACGGAGGTTGCGAGGTCGTCGATCAGATCGAGCAGCTCGCGATCGACCGGGCGAAGAGCCTGTTCGGGGCCGAGCATGTGAACGTGCAGCCGCACGCGGGCGCGCAGGCCAACATGGCGGTCTATCTCGGGCTGATGCAGCCCGGCGAGACGATCCTTTCGCTGCGGCTCGACCACGGCGGGCATCTGACGCACGGCCTCAAGGTGAACTTCTCGGGCCGGCTCTACACGATCGCCCACTACGGCGTGTCGCGTGAGACGAACACGGTCGACTACGACGAGGTGCTCGCGCTCGCGAAGGAGCACCGCCCGAAGATGATCGTCTGCGGCGGCTCCGCCTATCCGCGCACGGTCGAGACGTGGGAGTTCCGCAAGATCGCGGACGAGGTCGGCGCGCTGCTCTGGTGCGACATGGCGCACTTTTCCGGTCTCGTCGCCGCCGGGCTCCATCCGAACCCTATGAACGACTGCGACGTTGTCACCTCGACCACCCACAAGACGCTCGCCGGGCCCCGTGCCGGCTTCATCATGTGCCGCGAGGAGCACGCCTCGGCGATCGACCGCGCCATCTTCCCGGGCCTCCAGGGAGGGCCGCTCGAGCACGCGATCGCCGCCAAGGCGACGTGCTTCCGGATCGCGGCGACCGACGCGTTCCGTGAATATCAGACCCGGGTCAGGGCAAACGCCGACGCGCTCGCGGCCGAGATCATGGCCGGCGGCGTGGACGTGCTGACCGGCGGCACCGACACGCACGTGCTCCTGCTCGATCTGCGGCGCACCGAGTGGAGCGGCAAGGATGCCGAGGACCGGCTCCACGCGGTGAAGCTGACGACGAACCGCAACACGGTGCCGTTCGACGAGCGACCGCCGACGGTGGCCTCCGGCGTTCGCATCGGCACGCCCGCGGCGACGATGCGCGGCTTCGACGAGGAGGACTTCCGCGAGGTGGGCAGGATCATCGTCGATGCGCTCGCCGACGACGCCGACGTTCCGGCCCTCGCGGCACGCAGCGCGGCGCTCTGCGACGCCCGGCCGCTCTACCCCGGCTTCCGCGGGTATACGACCTACTGATGGGCGAGCCGGTCCTGATCGAGGTGGCCCACCCGCTCGTGCGGCACAAGCTCGGGCTGCTTCGAGACGTCACCACGCCGACTCAGATGTTCCGGCAGCTCGTCAACGAGCTGACCCTGCTTCTCACGTACGAGGCGACGAAGGCGCTCGCCGACGAGAAGATCGAGATCGAGACGCCGCTCGAGCGGATGACCGCGCATCGGATCTCGGGCAAGAAGGTCGCGGTCTGTCCCATCCTGCGCGCCGGAGTCGGGATGCTCGACGGCGTCCTCTCGCTGATCCCCGGCGCCAGGGTCGGCTTCATCGGGCTCTACCGTGACGAGGAGACGCTGCAGCCGGTCGAGTACTACGTGAAGCTGCCGAACGACATCGCGATCCGCGACGTGCTCCTGCTCGATCCGATGCTCGCGACGGGCAACTCGACCGCGGCGGCCGTCGCGACCGTGAAGGCCGCAGGCGCCGAGTCGATCGCCCTGATCGCCCTGATCGCTGCGCCGGAGGGCATCGCCCGCGTGCACGAGGAGCACCCGGACGTCTCGATCGTCGTCGCATCCGTCGACCGCGGCCTGAACGAGAAGGGCTACATCGTTCCCGGCCTGGGGGACGCAGGCGACAGGCTCTACGGCACGAAGTAGGGAGCATGGACGAGCTTCGGGCCAACCCGGAGGTCCTGTATGGCGCCGCGATCGCACTGCTGATCGTCGTCCTGTTGACGCCTGCGGTCGGGGGGATGGCGCGCCTCCTCGGCGTCGTCGACAACCCCGACGAGCGGCGCCTCAACCGGCGCCCGATCCCACGGCTCGGTGGGCTCGCAATCTTCCTCGGGATTCTCGTGCCGTCGCTCGCGTTCCTCGACCTGTCGGGCGAGATGCGCGGCATCCTGCTCGGTGCCGCGGTCGCGTGCGTCGTCGGAGCGATCGACGACTTCCGCGGCCTCGCTCCGGTGCCGAAGTTCGCCGGGCAGGTGCTGGCAGCCGCGATCCCGACGGCGTTCGGGGTCTGGATCGACCACTTCACGCTCCCGTTCCTCGGCGCCGTGGATGTGCCCGCCTGGATCGGGGTGCCGCTGACGATCGTCTGGATCGTCGCGGTGATGAACATGGTCAACTTCCTCGACGGGTTGGACGGGCTGGCATCCGGCGTCTGCGCGATCTCCGGCGTCACCTTCGCCGTGATCTCGCTCTCGCTCGGCAAGGTGGACGCAGCCGTGCTCTCGGCGATCGTGGCCGGCGCCTGCATCGGCTTTCTCCGGCACAACTTTTTCCCAGCCCGGATCTTCATGGGCGACTCCGGTGCGCTCGTGCTCGGCTTCACGCTCGCCTCGATCTCGGTAGCGGGCCTGCTGAAGACGGCATCGACCGTCGTGCTCTTCCTGCCGCTGCTCGTGCTGGCAGTGCCGATCATCGACACGTCGTTCGTCGTGCTGAAGCGGCTCAAGTACCGCCAGCCGATCTCGACCGCCGACCGCTCGCACTTGCACCACCGGTTCATCAACATCGGGTTCAGCCAGCAGCGGGCCGCGCTGACGATGTGGGCGTGGACGGCGACGCTCGGTGCGGCGGCGCTCGCGACGCGTTTCATTCCCTTTCGCGAGGGCGGCGTCTGGCATCCATGGGAGACCGTCGCCGTGATCGTGATCGCACTCGTCGCGCTCGCGTTCTCGCTCTACATCGTCTACCTGCTTGAGATCGTGAAGCTCGGCAACCCGCGCGTGCGGCGCCGGGTCGCAGAGCAGGAGCGCAGTGAGCGGCGATCTGCGTAACTCGTGCCACGGCGATGACCGACCTCAGTCGGTCATCCGGGCTTCTGCTCGCAGCACGAAGTCGGCGAGGTGGGCGTTGAAGTCCGGATGCCGTTGAGCCGTATGACCGTAACCGGGTAGCACGAGCCGTTCGGCGCCGAGGCGTTCCTCGAGAACGTCGCACACCGCGTCGAAGCCCGCATGGTGCGCGCCCGAGACGACGAGGATCGGGAACGGCGCCGCCGCCAGCTCGTCGAGCGGGATCTCGGCCTCCCACGGGCCGCGCTCCACGATCAGGGTGCGGGCGCCCTGCTCGAGTTGCGGCGGTAGGGGGGAGGGGGGCACGAACTCGGAGCCCACGTACGCGAGAAAGCCACGCAGGAACGCCTCGGGATCGTCCCTCGGGCCCGTCGCCCACCACTCGATGCCCTCGCGCGTGAACGTGTCCGCAGCAGTGTTGCCCCCGGCGACCCGGGTCGCCGGGGGCTCGATCACGGTCAGAGAGCCGACGCGCCCCGGCGCCAGGGCGGCTGCGAGCAGTGCGATCACGCCGCCGTAGGAGTGCCCGACGAGGTGGTCTCCGTCGCCGATCGCCCCGGCGATCAGCCTCGCGTGCTCGTCGAAGTCGACGTGGGAGACCGGCGGGTTGGGCGGAAAGCCGGGCCGTTCGACGATCTCGAGCTCGAACGCGCTCGCGAGCGGTCTCTGGCCAGTCCAGGTCGGGCGCCCACCCATGACGCTGCCGTGGACGAAAACGATCCGGGACGGCGCCTCGCGCATGTGACGAATCTACCCGTTTTTGGCTCAAACAGAGGAAATCCGATGTCACAAGCGGCCTGATATGCTCCCGTCGAATGGTCGCCTCGTCGTCCACCGATCCGCATTCGCTGGCATCGGCCTCCGGTCTCCTGCTCGGCACTCTCGTGGCGGTCATGGCGGTAGGGGCCCTCGTCGGCTGGCTCGTCGGGGCCGGTCCGCTCGGGCTACTCGTCGGCGCGATCGTCGGGATCCCACTTGCGGTGGGAGTCGTCTACAAGGTGTACGCGGGCCGCTGATGAGCTCGAAGCTGTTCACGACGCCGCGGCCGGTGCCGAGCAGGCTCGCGCCGATGCTCGCCGGGAGTGCCCTGATCCTGCTCGCGTTGCCCGTCTTCGCGATCGCCGGCTGGCCGCTCAAGGGGTGGGCTCTGGCGGCGACGCTGTGGGTCGCGGCCCAGGCGCTCGGCTACCTACTGACGCGCCTCCCGCTGGATCAGGGTAACCTCGCCGCGGCAGGCGTGAGGGGTATCGGCATGGGATTCAGAGCATTCATCGTGGGCATTCCACTGGTGGCGGTCACCGTCGCCGACTCGCGCATGGGGGTAGCGGCCGCGCTGCTCTACGTGGTCGCCTACACGCTCGAGCTCGTCGTCTCGCTCCTCACCTTTTTCGGCGCCGAGGCCAAGGCATGAAGCGGCTGCTTACTCTCGCGGCGGGGCTCTTCCTGGCGCTCCCGGCAATCGCCCTCGCGGCCGACACGACTACGACGACCTCGGAGAAGAAGTTCGACCCGTCCGACGAGTGGACACTCCACGAGTGGATCCCGATCCATCTCGGCCCGATCAACCTCTCGATCACGAAGGCGGTCGCCTACTTGCTCCTCGGCGCGCTTCTCTCCTGCCTGCTCGGCATCTTCCTGATGCGCGTCAAGACCGGCAAGGACCCGGATCGCAAGCAGGCGCTCGGCGAGATCATCTACGAGGTCGCACGCGTGCAGGTCGCCGAGCAGGGGTTGCCGACCAAGGCGATGCGGACGTGGTTCCCGTACTGCGCCAGCCTGATGATCTTCATCTGGGTCGTGAACATGATCGGGTTCATCCCGCTGCCGCTCTCGGACGAGAAGGTCACGATCGCCGGCGTCAAGGTCCCGACGCTTGCGATCTTCGCCGCCACCTCGACTCTCTCGGTGACGCTCGCCCTCGCGTTCATGACCTGGATGTTCACGCATGTGGAGGGGATTCGTGCCAACGGGGTGATGAAGTACCTCAAGAGCTGGATTCCCGACGTTCCCAAGGCGCTCTACCCGTTGATCGTCCCGCTCGAGATCCTCGGTCAGTTCATGCGCCTGATCAGCCTGTCCGTCCGTCTCTACGCCAACATGCTCGCCGGGCACATGCTGATCCTGACGTTCATCGGGCTCATCTTCGTGCTCGGGAATCTGACCGTCGCGGTCGTGGCCGTCCCCGCTGCGATTGCGTTCTATCTCTTCGAGGTCGTCATCGTCGTCTCGATCCAGGCGTACATCTTCGCCGCCCTGTCTGCCATCTACATCGGCTCGGCCATCGAGCCGGAGCACTAAGGAGGAAGGTCACCACATGTCAGCTCTTTCTATCGTCGGCGCTGTCGACGGCAACGTCGCAGACGCAGGCAAGGCCATCGCGCTTGCACTCGGCATCGGCCTCGGCTCGCTCGGCGCCGGCATCGGCATCGGCAACATCTTCGGCTCGATGATCCAGGCCGTCGCCCGCCAGCCGGAGCTTCGCGGCGAGCTGCAGGGGATCCAGTGGCTCGGTTTCGCCCTCACCGAGGCGGTCGTGTTCTACGGCCTGATCGGCGGGCTCCTCGCCTACGTCCTCGTCTGAGTTGAGCACGCTTCTCGCATCGAGCGGCCTCATCGAGGTCGTCCCCGGATTGATGATCTGGACGCTGGTCGCATTCGCGACCACGTTCTTCGTGCTCAAAAAGGTCGCCTTCAAGCCGATTCAGAAGACGATCGACGACCGGCGCGACCGGATCCGGGAAGCCGTCGAAGAGGCCGACAACGCCCGCGACGAGGCGCGTGACCTGCTCGAGCAGAACCGTGCGATCCTGGCCGAGGCGCGGTCGGAGTCGGCTGCGATCCTGGCCGAGGCCCGCAAGGTTGCCGACGCCCAGATCCAGCGGGCCAAGGACGAGGCCGAGGTCGAGCGACAGCGGCGGCTCGAGGAGACGCGCAAGCAGATCGATGCCGAGACCTCCCGGGCGATCGACCAGATTCGCGGCGAGGTCGCCGACCTCACGCTCGAGGCAACCCAGCGCGTCGTCGGCAAGGTGCTCGACTCGTCCGACCAGCGCCGCCTGATCGACGAGGCGATCGAGGGCCTCGACTTCTCGGCGCTCGAGCGGGGGAGAAGCTAGAGGCCGTGGCCGTCGCCGAACGTCTCTACGCCCGCGCCCTCTACGAGGCGGCTGCCGATGCCGGCCGCGTCGACGCGGTCCAGCGTGATCTCGGCGAGTTCGCCGACGCGGTCGCCGGCTCTCCCGAGCTGGCGGCGTTCCTCGCGAATCCGCAGGTCGACTCGGCCCAGAAGGTGGGCGTTCTCGGCGAGCTGGCGGAGGGCGCCGACGACCTCGTCCGCAACTTCCTGCGGCTGCTCGGCGAGAAGAGGCGCGCGGCCCAGATTCCCGGCATCCGGGACGAGTTCCAGGCGCTCGTCGACCGGGCCCAGGGGCGCGTGGCGGTCGAGCTGACGACCGCCTACGAGCTGTCCGACGACGAGGCTCAGGCGATCGTCACACAGATCGAGCAGGCCTCCGGCCGCACAGTCGAGGCAACCCGCAAAGTCGACCCCGAGCTGGTCGGCGGCATGATCCTGCAGGCTGGTTCGCTGCGCGTCGACGCCAGCGTGCGCGGCCGTCTGCAACGTCTCCGCCACGAGCTCGTCACCCGGTAACCAAGGAGTAAAAGTGAAGCTACGTCCCGAAGAGATCACCTCGATCCTCAAGTCCCGGATCGAGCAGTACGACGTTGAGACCGACCTCTCCGAGGTCGGCACGGTGCTCCAGGTGGGCGACGGAATCGCGCGCGTCCACGGCCTCGAGAACTGCGTGTCGCTCGAGCGGCTCGAGTTCGAGCACGGCGTCGTCGGCATCGCCTTCAACCTCGAAGAGGACAACGTCGGCGTGGCGCTCTTCGGCCAGTGGCAGCTCGTCAAGGAGGGTGAGCCGGTGCGGCGCACCGGGGCCGTGATGAGCGTCCCGGTCGGGGAGGGGCTACTCGGTCGCGTCGTCGACCCGCTCGGCAATCCGCTCGACGGCCAGGGGCCGATCGCCTCGACCGAGTCGCGGCCGCTCGAGTTCAAGGCGCCGGGCGTGATCCAGCGGCAGCCGGTCACGCAGCCTCTGCAGACGGGCCTGAAGTCGATCGACGCGATGATCCCGATCGGTCGCGGCCAGCGCGAGCTGATCATCGGCGACCGTGGCACCGGAAAGACGGCCGTCGGCGTCGACACGATCATCAATCAGAAGGGCGGCGACGTCGTCTGTATCTACGTCGCCGTCGGCCAGAAGGCCTCGACCGTGGCGCAGGTATACGAGAAGCTGCGCGACGAGGGCGCGATGGACTACACGATCATCATCTCGGCACCCGCCCAGGAGGCCGCGCCGATCAAGTGGATGGCCCCGTTCGCGGGTGCCGCGATGGGTGAGTACTTTCTCTACAACGGCAAGCACGCGCTCGTCATCTACGACGACCTCTCCAAGCACGCCGACTCGTACCGTCAGCTGTCGCTCCTGCTGCGCCGGCCGCCGGGCCGCGAGGCCTTCCCGGGCGACGTCTTCTACCTGCACTCGCGGCTGCTCGAGCGTGCGTGCCGGCTCAGCGACAAGCTGGGCGGCGGCTCGCTGACGGCACTTCCGATCATCGAGACGCAGGCCGGCGACGTGTCGGCCTACATCCCGACGAACGTGATCTCGATCACCGACGGGCAGATCTTCCTCCAGTCGGACCTCTTCTTCTCGGGCGTTCGTCCCGCGATCAACGTCGGCATCTCCGTCTCGCGCGTCGGCGGTAATGCCCAGACGAAGGCGATGAAGAAGGTCGCTGGTCGCCTCCGCCTCGACCTGGCCCAGTTCCGCGAGCTCGAGGCGTTCGCCCAGTTCGGCTCCGAGCTCGACCCGGCCACCCAGCAGGCGCTCGGGCGCGGCGAGCGGATGGTTGCGACACTGAACCAGCCGCAGTACCAGCCGTGGCCCTTCGAGGAGCAGGTCGTCGCGATCTACGCCGGCAACAACGGCTACCTCGACAAGATCCCGGTCGGCCAGGTGCCGCGCTTCCAGGAGGAGCTCAAGGAGACCCTCCTGTCCAGCGGCGACATCTACGACACGATCCGGGAGAGCAAGGATCTCGGCGAGGAGACGGTGGCGCAGCTCGACGCAGCACTCGCGAAGTTCGTCGAGGGCTTCAACATCACCGAAGAGAAGGGTCTAGCGGGTTAGCTTCGCTAGCCCGCTAATTGAAAGGCTATAGGGCATGGCTTCGGTTCAGGATCTCAAGCGGCGGATCAAGTCCGTCACCAGCACGCGCAAGATCACGCGCGCGCTGGAGCTCGTTGCGGCCGCGAAGCTGCGGCGCGCCCAGACGCGGATCGAGGCGATGCGCCCCTACGCAGACACCATGACCGACCTCATCTCCGGGGTCGGTCGCGCCGCGTCTTCGGTGCGAAGCCTGCCGTTGCTCGCGCAGCGGGAGACCGTCGAGAACGTTCTGATCGTTGCCCTGACAGGTGACCGAGGCCTCGCCGGTGCCTTCAACGGCCAGGTGATCCGCCGCGGGTTCGCGCTCGAGCGGGAGCTCCTCGCCGAGGGGAAGCAGGTCCGCTGGGTGGCGGTGGGCAAGAAGGGCCGCTCGACCCTCACCTTCCGTGGTCGTGACGCGAGCGAGGCCTTCGTCGGGTTCTCGGACGGGCCGGCCTACGGGGACGCCCAGGCAATCGCACACCGAATCGCCGAGCTCTACACCGAGGAGGAGGTCGACCGCGTCGTCCTCGTCTACAACCAGTTCGTGTCGGCGCTGACCCAGAACGTCACCAGTCGCGATATCCTCCCGATCTCGCCCGACGTGCTCGAGACCGACGAGGACGAGGCTCGCGACGATGCGTTGCGGGGCGACTTCATCTTCGAGCCCGAGCCCGAGGAGATCCTGGCGCGGCTGTTGCCCGTCTATCTCGAGACACAGATCTACCGCTCCCTGCTCGAGTCTGCGGCGTCGTTCCAGGGTGCTCAGATGACGGCGATGCGCAACGCCTCCAAGAACGCCGGCGAGCTGATCGACCGCGTCACCCTGCAGATGAACCGCGCCCGCCAGGCCGAGATCACGCAGGAGATCCTCGAGGTCGTGGCCGGGGCCGAGGCGCTCGCCTGACGGCGTCCGGCGGCGCTTCGTCTTCCCGAAAACTTCACACTCCGCCCCGGGTGGTTGGGTACGATTTTTCGTCATGCCGCCGACTGCTGTAGCGACATCTTCTGGTCGATTCGGCCCTCGCCGCCGACGCCAGCTGATCTGGATCGGAGCCGCTGTCGCCGCTCTGATCGCCGTGGCCGCCGTCTTCGCGCTCTGGCCGGAAACCAACGCAGCGCCCCAACGGCAACTGACGCCCCTCCCGGCCGACCTGCCCCCGGCAAAGGTCGCGGCGCCGATCACCGACGAGGCCAAGCAGGTAGCGATCCAGTTCATCAAGACCGCCGTCGCGCGTAAGAACCTCGATGAGGCGTGGACGCTCGTCGGCCCGAACCTTCGCGGGGGACTGACGAAAGCTGAGTGGACAACCGGCAACAACCCGGTCGTTCCCTACCCGATCGACAGGCTCGACGTCGCGCCGTTCAAGGTCGACGAGTCGTTCACCAACAGCGCCCTGATCGAGATCGTCCTCATTCCCAAGCCCGGCGCGGGCGTGCGCTCGCAGGATTTCTTCCTCCAGCTCGTGAAGGTGGGCAAGGGCAGCAACGCGCACTGGGTCGTGGACAACTGGGTGCCGCGCGCCGGGGCAGTCGTTCCGAAGTAGTGCGCCGGGCGGCTGCCTCGAGGGGAGCAATCTGCAACTAACTCACTGATCCTCTGTACGTCCTACCACCAGAGCGGCTATTCTGCCGCGTCGTCCATGGCGAACTACACCGACAACCCCCACACGCCCGTCGACATCGACGACCCGTCTGCGCAGACCCCGATCCTCGCAGGCGACGGTGGCCTCTCCGTCCGCCTCGACGAGACCGCGTCCGATCTCGGTGACGACGGTGCGCAGAGCATCGACGCACGCGGCTACTGGGAGGGCATCTGGCGCCGGCTCAAGAAGGACAAGCTGGCGCTCGCCGGCGGCATCTTCATCGTCCTCCTCTTCGTCGTCGCCTTTGCCGGTGCGCCGCTCGCAGCCCACTTCCTGGGCCACGGCCCGAATGAGCCGTTCCTCGCCACGGGCGGCCTCGACGCCGACCAGCTGCCGGCCGGCCCGTGGACGCACGTCGGCAAGTTCACCGCGAGCGGGACGCTGGACAAACAACTCCTGATCCTCGGCGGGGATTCGACCCTGGCGCGCGACGAGTTCCTGCGGGTGCTGTACGGCGCCCAGGTCTCGCTCGAGGTCGGGATGGGAGCGACCTTTCTCGTTGTCGTCCTCGGCGTCTTCTTCGGAGCTGTCGCGGGCTTCTACGGCGGCTGGAGCGACACGCTGATCTCCCGCGCGATCGAGGTGACGATGGCGTTCCCGTATCTCCTCTTCGTGATCGCCCTGGCCGGCGTCTTCGGCGACCAGCTCAACAACCTCACCTTCGGGTTTCTCGGCCAGGGGGTGATGACGCTCGTCCTCATCTTCGGTCTGCTCGGCTGGTTTTACACCGCCCGTGTCTTCCGCAGCGTCGTCCTCTCGCTGCGCGAGAAGGAGTTCGTCGAGGCGGCCCGGATGGTCGGTGCGAGCAACTCCAGGATCATCCGCTCGCACATCCTGCCGCACCTCGTCGGGCCGATCATCGTGCTCGCGACGCTCAGCGTCGCCGCGTTCATCCTGGCCGAGGCCGGCCTCTCGTTCCTCGGGCTCGGGATCCAGCTGCCGACTTCGAGCTGGGGCAGCCTCCTCGCAGTCGCGCCGCAGTACTACACGGCGCGGCCCCTGCTGATGGTCTGGCCCGGTCTGGCCCTGATCTTCACGACTCTTGCCTTCAACCTGCTCGGTGACGGCCTGCGCGACGCCTTCGACCCGCGCGCCTCCCGATGAGCCCGATTACCCACCGCGGGCACCGCCTCGCGTCAACCACCACCAACACCGGCCGCCACGGCCGTCAGTAAAGGAAGGAAGGAGTGCACATGGGAATCAAGCGAATCGCTCTGCTTGCCCTTGCCGCTATTAGCGTGCTGTCGCTCGGTGTCGCCTCGGCGACCGCGGCGCCCGCTAAGCACGGTGCGAAGGGCGGCACGATCACCGTCGAGATGTCCTCGGACGTCGATTACATCGACCCGCAGCTGAGCTACTACGGTGAGACCTGGAAGCTCGAGCAGGCAACCGCGTGCAAGCTGATGAACTGGAAGGACACCGACACCGCCGCCGGTTTCGTGCCGACGCCGGAGGTCGCTTCTGGACTGCCCGTCGTCTCGAACGGCGGCAAGACCTACACCTTCACGATCAAGCCGGGCTACAAGTTCAACAACGGCGCGGTCGTGAACGCCAAGAGCTTCTCGGATGCGATCGACCGGCTCGCGAACCCTGCGATGCAGTCGCAGGGGATTCCGTTCCTCGACATCGTCGCGGGTGCCCAGGACGTGATCGACAAGAAGTCCAAGCACGTCTCGGGTGTCAAGGTCAAGGGCAACAAGATCGCAATCACGCTCACGAAGGCCGCACCTGACTTCCTCGCGCGGCTGACGATGCCGTTCTTCGCGGCCGTCGACCCGAAGCTCGCGAGCTCGATCGACGCGAACGGGATCAACGACTACGCGTCGTGCGGCCCGTACTACTTCGCGGCCCGCACGCCGAACCGCTCGATCACGCTGAAGCGGAACCCGAACTACACGGGCGGCCGCACGGCCAACGCCGACGTGATCCAGGTCAACATCGGCAACGATGTCGACGTCGAGTTCCAGAACACGGTCAAGGGCACCACGGACTATCCCTCCGGCGGCATCCCGACGACCGAGTGGAAGGGCCTCGTCTCGAAGTACGGCCTGAACAAGAAGGACGGTCGCGTCCAGGTGAAGTCGCTCCTCGACATTCGCTACCTGGCGATGAACCACGCCCGGCCGCTCTTCAAGGACAACCCCCAGCTCGCCAAGGCCGTCAACTGGGCCGTCGACCGTCAGGCCTTCTCGGCCCAGGGTGGATACCTGTACGGCAAGCGCTCGACGCAGATCCTGCCGCCCGGCATGAACGGGTACAAGACACAGGGGATCTACCCGATCAAGGTGACCGGTGGAACGCTGGCGACCGCCAAGAAGCTGGCCTCCGGGAACCTCCGCGACGGCAAGGCGCTCATGTGGGCGGCGAACAAGGGCGTCGCTCCGCTGCAGGCCCAGCTGCTCCAGTACAACCTGCAGCAGATGGGCCTCCAGACAGAGATCAAGCTGCTGCCGCGTGCGACCCAGTTCACCGAGGCAGGTAACCCGAAGACGGCGAACTACGACCTCACGGTCGAGCGCTGGGGTGCGGACTACTCCGACCCGTACGACTTCGTGAACATCCTGCTCGACGGTGCTCAGGTGACCAACCCGCAGCACAACAACTACGCGTACTTCAACGTCGCGAAGTACAACACGCAGATGCGGGCAGCCTCGCTGCTCGTCGGCGATGCCCGCGGTGGTGCCTACGCGGCACTCGACGCGAGCATGATGAAGAACAACCCGCCGTGGGCGCCGCTCGTGAACTCGAACGACCGGACGTTCCTCTCGGCCAACGTCGGGTGCGTCGTGATCAACGCGGCGGCTACGGCCGGCCCGCTCCTGAACGTGCTCTGCAAGAAGTAAGTCGCTGACCATTCGACCTGGGGGCGGGACGAGAGTCCCTCCCCCAGGTCATGGCTCTCGGAGGCCATAGATGACCCGATATCTCGTCCGCCGCCTGCTCTGGGCAATCGTGCTGCTCGTCGCCGTGACGTTCATCACCTACGCCCTGTTCTTCCTCGTCCCCGCTGACCCGGCGCGTCTTGCCGCAGGGAAGTCCGCGACGACAGAAGACGTGGCCCGGGTCTCGAAGTCGCTCGGCCTCGACAGGCCGTTCTACATCCAGTACGGCCTCTTCATGAAGAAGCTCGTCTGGGAGCAGTCGCTCGGTCGCTCGTTCAGCAACCGCCGTGACGTGAACACGATGATCTTCGAGGCCGCACCGGTGACAGCCGCACTCGTGATCGGCGGCGCGATTCTCTGGATGCTGATCGCGTTGCCCGTCGGCATCCTCTCTGCTCTTCGTCCGCGGTCGCTGCTCGACAGAGGCGCGATGATCTTCGTCCTCGTGGGGATCTCTGCGCCCGTGATCTGGGTCGGATTGCTCCTGCAGTACTTCGTCGGGTTCAGGCTCGGCCTGACACCGAACTCCGGCTACTGCGACGTGATCAACCCACCCGCGGGAGCCGACTGCGGCGGCGTCTGGGACTGGTTCTACCACATGATTCTTCCGTGGACGACGTTCGCGATCCTCTTCGCGGCCGCCTATGCGCGAATGGTGCGGGCGAACGTGATGGACACGCTCGGCGAGGACTACGTTCGCACTGCCCGCGCCAAGGGCGCGCCGGAGAATGTCGTGATCCGTCATCATGTGCTCCGGAATGCGCTGCTGCCTGTCGTCACGATGCTGGGCCTCGACATCGGCGTCGCGCTCGGCGGTGCCATCTTCACGGAGACGATCTTCAACCTGCCGGGCCTTGGCAGGCTCGCGGTGAACAGCGTCGAGACGCTCGACCTGCCGACCGTCCAGGGCGTCGTCGTCTTCGCGACGTTCGCGATCGTGATCATCTCGCTCGCGATCGACATTCTCTACGCGTACATCGATCCCCGGATCCGGCTCGCGTGAGCGCGACGATAGAGCAAGGCCCCGTTGCGAGTAGCGACGTCGATGACGCGCCGCTGCTCGACGTCAAGGATCTCCGGACGTACTTCAAGACCGAGGACGGCATCGTCCGCGCCGTCGACGGCGTCTCCTTCTCCGTCAAGCCGGGGGAGACCCTAGGCGTGGTCGGCGAGTCGGGCTGCGGGAAGAGCGTCACGATGCTCTCCGTGCTCAGCCTCAATCCCAAGCCCGGCCGGGTGAAGCTCGGTCCCGAGGCCGACGTCGACGCGGAGATGCAGAAGTACCTCCTCGACTCCAAGAAGCACAGCTCGCTCTCGACCGGGACGGCCATGTTCCGCGGCATCGACCTCCTTCAGACCTCCGGTGATCGGCTCCGCCAGATCCGAGGCGGCGAGATCGCGATGATCTTTCAGGACCCGATGACGTCGCTCAACCCGGTTCACTCGGTCGGCGCGCAGCTCATCGAAGCTGCGCTCCTGCATCAGGACATAAGCAAGCGTGATGCGAGGGAGCTCGCGATCGCGAGCCTCGACGACGTCGGCATCCCACGGGCCAAGCAGCGGATCAACGACTACCCGCACCAGTTCTCGGGCGGAATGCGCCAGCGCGTGATGATTGCGATGGCGCTGATCAACGAGCCCTCTCTCCTGATCGCCGACGAGCCGACCACCGCGCTCGACGTGACGACGCAATCCCAGATTCTCGGCCTGATCCGTCGGCTGCAGGAGGAGCGTGGCACCGCCGTGATTATGATCACGCACGATCTCGGCGTGATCGCGGAGGTCGCCGACGAGGTCGTCGTCATGTACGCGGCCCGGGTTGTCGAGCGCTCGGGCGTCTTCAATCTCTTCGAGCAGCCGCGACACCCGTACACGTGGGGCCTGCTCGGCTCGCTCCCGCATCCGGACGCGGTCGCCGATCGCCTGACCCAGATTCAGGGCCAGCCGCCCTCGCTCCTCAACCCGCCGAAGGGGTGCCGCTTCAACCCGCGGTGCTCGTACACCTTCGACCGCTGTCTGATCGAGAGGCCCGAGTTGCACGGGGCCGAGGCAGACGCCGAGCACCTCGACGCCTGCTTCCTCGACGAATCACGGAAGCAGGAGGAGGCCCACCGCCTCGTTGCCGGCCTCGGGCGCACCGCGGAGGCGTCATGAGCGATCCCATCATCCAGGTCGAGAACATGGTCAAGTACTTCCCGATCACCAAGGGAATCGTCTTCCAGAAGCAGGTTGCAGCCGTGCAGGCGGTGGACGGCGTCAGCTTCACAGTCGAGCGCGGAGAGACGCTCGGCATCGTCGGTGAATCGGGTTGTGGCAAGTCCACGCTCGCGCGCTGCATCATGCGTCTGATCGAGCCTACGAGTGGTAAGGTCATCTTCGACGGACAGGACATCACCGCCCTCTCGCGCCCGCAGATGCGGGCCGTGCGACGGGAGATGATGATGGTCTTCCAGGATCCGTACGCCTCGCTGAACGGGCGCAAGAGGGTCGGCTTCATCGTCTCGGAGCCGCTCGAGGTGCACAACATCGGCACGGCGGCCGAGCGCAAGCGACGCGTGCAGGGGCTGCTCGAGGTCGTCGGCCTCAACCCCGAGCACTACAACCGTTTCCCTCACGAGTTCTCCGGCGGCCAGCGGCAGCGCATCGGCATTGCGCGGGCGCTGGCGGTCAACCCGAAGCTGATCGTCTGCGACGAGCACGTGTCGGCGCTCGACGTCTCGGTTCAGGCGCAGATCCTGAACCTGCTCAAGGACCTTCAGTCGGAGTTCGGGCTCACGTACATCTTCATCGCGCACGACCTCAACGTCGTCCGCCACATCTCCGACCGGGTCGCCGTGATGTACCTCGGCAAGATGGTCGACCTCGCCGGCTCGAACGAGTTGTATGTGAATCCCCGTCACCCGTACACGGGTGCTTTGCTGTCGGCGATTCCGATCGCCAACCCGCGCGTCGGACGCGATCGCAAGTCCACCGTCCTCGAGGGCGACGTGCCGAACCCGATCAATCCGCCGAGCGGCTGCCGGTTTCATCCGCGCTGCCCGCGCTTCCAGGCGGAGATGTGCGACGCGGTCGAGCCACCGTTGCGCGAGCGCGAGGCCGGGCACGCAACCGCCTGTTTCTTCCCGCTCGAGCGCTGGCCCCTCACCGCCGACGAGATGGCCACGGTCGACGGCGCCACGGTCGACAGGGTACGCGCGGAGCTCGCCGGGCACTTCGACGAAGCGACCGTCGCGACTCCGTGATCCGGGCCGGTCTGCGGCGGCTCCTCGTCGTGTTCGGGCTGACGGTTGCGGCGACGACGCTGCTCGGGCTCGCGGTCGGCCCACTGCTCGGCAACTCCGTGCAACGATCGATCGCGGTCGGGTACATGCTCGGCGGCTGCTTCGTGATGCTGATCGGCGTCGCGTCGGGCATGCGTGGGTGGGGAAGCCCGTCCGACCTGGAGCGAGCTCATGCAGCGTCCGAACGGGTCGCTTCGGCCGGAGTCCTGCTCGCGATCGGCTTCGTACTGGTGCTGATGGGGATCGGGCTCGATCCTCGCTCAGCTATCCTCTAGGCGATCGGAATCTCCACCGTGCCAACTTCGAGGGGCATCTCGACGTCGTAGCCAGTAATGCGTGAAACGCCCTATCCCTGTCATCGAGCCCGTGCGTTCGCCTCGAACGCGCTCGACGGTGAGCTTTCCGAGCTCGAAAGGCGGCTTCTCGAGCGCCATCGCGGGGAGTGCGATGCGTGTGCAGCCTTCTCCCGCGACATCGCGGGAGTGGCGGAGTTGCTTCGCGCCGCGCCCCAGGAGCGCTACACGGTGGAGATCCTGCCACGGCTGCGTCACGCCCGGCGCACTGTCCGCCGACGCGCCGCCGTCGTTTCGTCGGGGATGCTCGTGGCGGCGTCTGTTCTCGGCGTCCTCGCCAGCGTGAAGCCTTTGTCGTCGGTCCCGCCTCCGCCCGCGGTAACGACGAACGTCGGCACGCCGGCGGTGGCGGGCCCCCTGGGTGAGGGCCGGGGCATCCCGATCGTGACTCGGACGCAGCTGCCGCTCGGCCAACTCAAGGCCGTCGACGACTTCTGATTTAGATCGGTGTAAGATCGCCGCGGTACGATGCGGCAGATGTTCTTCCCGCCCTCATCGTCCGACTGTTGAACCCTGATTCACACCGACCGCGTCGCGGCCGGGCTGGAGCGATCGCGCCTCGCGCGTTCACAGGGCCCTGTCACGTCGGGATCCGATAGGCTACGGCGGCTCGCCGGGCGATTCGGCGACTTTTTCCCACGCACTGACAACGAGCCTGCCAAAGAGCCTTCAGGAGACCCATGTCCAGCGAGAACGGTGCCAATACCGGCCAGATCATCGAGATCAAGGGCGTCGTGATCGACGCGGTCTTTCCGGACCGCCTGCCACAGATCCTCCACGCCGTCGAAATAGAGCTCACCCGACCCGACGGAACGACGTCGACGCTCGTGGCCGAGGTACAGCAGCACCTCGGTGACGACCGCGTTCGTGCGGTTGCGATGGACTCCACCGACGGTCTCGCGCGCGGCACGGACGTCGTCGACACCGGCCAGCCCATCTCGGTCCCAGTGGGCGACACGACACTCGGCCGGATCTGGAACGTGATCGGTCAGCCCGTGGACGAGAAGCCTGCAGATCCGACCGTCGAGCGCTGGTCGATCCACCGTGAGCCGCCCGCCTTCCGCGATTTGAAGCCGTCGGTCGAGGTCTTCGAGACAGGCATCAAGGTGATCGACCTGATCGCGCCCTACATCAAGGGCGGCAAGGTCGGCCTCTTCGGTGGTGCCGGCGTCGGCAAGACGGTCACGATCATGGAGCTGATCCACAACGTCGCCAACGCGCACAGCGGCGTGTCCGTTTTCGCGGGTGTCGGCGAACGCACCCGCGAGGGAAACGACCTCTATCTCGAGATGGAGGAGTCGGGCGTGCTCGACAAGGTCGCGCTCGTCTACGGCCAGATGAACGAGCCGCCCGGAGCGCGCCTTCGCGTCGCGCTGTCGGGCCTGACGATGGCCGAGTACTTCCGCGAGCAGGGCCAGGACGTGCTCCTCTTCATCGACAACATCTTCCGCTTCGTGCAGGCCGGCTCCGAGGTCTCGGCGCTTCTCGGCCGCATGCCGAGCGCCGTCGGCTACCAGCCGACACTCGCGACCGAGATGGGCCAGCTGCAGGAGCGGATCACATCGACGCGCACAGGCTCGGTCACCTCGGTGCAGGCGATCTACGTGCCGGCCGACGACCTCACCGACCCGGCCCCGGCCAACACGTTTGCGCACCTCGACGCCACAACGGTGCTATCCCGCGCGATCGTGGAGAAGGGAATCTACCCGGCCGTCGATCCGCTCGACTCGACCTCGCGCGCGCTCGCACCGGGCGTCGTCTCCGACGAGCACTACGCAACGGCCACCGCGGTGCAGCAGATCCTGCAGCGCTATAAGGACCTGCAGGACATCATCGCCATCCTCGGCATGGACGAGCTCACCGACGAGGACAAGCTCGTGGTCTCTCGCGCCCGGAAGATCGAGCGGTTCCTTTCCCAGCCGAACTTCGTGGCCGAGCAGTTCACCGGCACTCCCGGCAAGTACGTCAAGCTCGAGGACACGATCAAGGGCTTCCAGGAGATCATCGCCGGCGAGCACGACGATCTGCCCGAAGCGGCGTTCTACATGGTCGGCCCGATCGAGGAGGCCGTCGAGAAGGCGCGCCAGCTCGAGCGGGTCGCGGCGTAGGGCACCGGTGGCCGACGCGCACCCAAAGTTCTCGGTCTCGGTCGTCACGCCCGACGGGGCCGTCTACGACGGCGAGGCGGAGATGCTGATCGTGCCCGGGCAGGCCGGCGAGATCGGCGTCCTGGCACGCCACGCACCCCTTGTCGCGACGTTGAAGGCCGGCTCGACGCGGGTTCACGTCGGCGGCAACGAGATCGTCGAGTTCGCGACAGGCCCGGGGTTCTTCAAGGTCGAGACCGACAAAGCCCTCGCGCTCGTCGACGACGCTGTCAACGTCAAGGAGATCGACGATGCGCGAGCCCAGGCGCAGCTCGAGGCCGCACGGGCAGAGCTCGAGAAGCTCGACGAGGCAACTTCGACAGCCGACCGCTGGCAGCTCGAGCAGCGCATCCGCCACGCCGAGAACCAGCTCACCGTGTCCGGCCGCACGACCGGCTGAGAGCCCGGCGCCGCCGCTAGCTTCAGGGCGGCGGGTCCGACATGCCGACGTGCCGACGCCTGCGCCGGATGGGGCCCGCCGGCCCCTCCGCAGTGCGCGTCCGTTCGACCTCGTCGAGCAGCGTCGCGATTCGGTCGAACGCGCTTCCCGGCGTCTCTCCGCCGGCCTCGACGGCCGCCGCGACCGTGGGCGCCGCCTGGGCGAGATCGCGTGAGCGCCGCACGGCAGAGAGAATCAGGGTGTTGAGGTAGCCGATCACGAGCAGCGCAGCGCTGATGCCCCACATCAGGCGGGGGCCGACCGCTCCCGTAATCGGTCCGGCCGCGAGCGTCCCGACAAGGGTGAAGGTCTGCACCATGCTTCCGAGCATGGCGAAGATCTGCCCGCGGCGATCGTCTGACACCGCCTGCTGGATCAGGGTCAGGTTGCAGACGAGGCCGATGCCGTTCCCGAGCCCGAAGATGACCGCGCCGACGCACCCGATCGCGAGATTCGGGCTGACGGCACAGATCGCGACTCCCGCTGCTGTGACGAGGAACGAGGCGCGGTAGCCGCCGAACACGGTGAGACGCTCGACGAACCACCGCGCGACGAGGTTGCCGGCGAGGATCCCCGCTGCCGAGCACGCCACGAAGATCCCGAAGCCCGGGGTTCCGGCACCGTAGGCCTCGGTGGTGAGGATCAACTCCGCCACGTTGATACCGGCGTAGGCGAGTGTCGCCCAGCTCCAGATCAGCGCGATCGAGGAGAGCAGGCGGTTGTGGCGCACGAGCGCGAATCCGGCCCGCACCTCGCGCCAGTGCGTGCGCCCGATCCGCGCGGGTACGTCGGACTGGAGCCGGCTTCTGATCCGGATGATCATCAAGGCTGAGAGCACGAAGCTGGCGGCGTTGACGGCATAGACGGTGCTGGTGCCGAGAAGCGCTACGCCCACGCCGGCGAGAATCGGCCCCGCCATCGTGGCGAGGTTCTCGACGCCCTGGATCAGTGCATTCGCCGAGAGCAGCGAGTCCGCGCGCACCAGATTGGGAATCGACGAGTAGCAGGCCGGCCGGAAGAAGGCCGACGAAAAACCCGCCACTGCCGAGAGGCCGCAGATCGCCGCCGGCGAGTGGACGAACGGCAGCAACCCGAAGACGGCCGCGCCTCCGAGGTCTGAGAGCACCATCATTCGTTTCCGGGGCCAGCGGTCGATCAGCGGCCCGACGACGACGCCGAGGATCACGCTCGGGACGAGCTCGGCAAACAGGAGGATGCTGACCCACACGACGGAGCCCGTCTGGATGTAGATGGCGATCCGCACCGCGAAGAACGCGGTCCACGTACCGAGAGCCGAGACCAGCCGCGCCGCCAACAGCTTGCGGAAGTCACGGTGCTCGGGCACGTTGACGATCCCCAGCTGTCCTGTGAGTTGCCCCAGCATCCGGGGACGAGCCTACAACCTCGACAGGGTGGCGTCTGCTGTCCAAAAGGGACAGGCTCGTACCGTAGAGTGGCGCCATGACGCAGCGCCGCTGGACACGTGAGCAGCTCGTCGCGGGCGTCCGGGACGGCGACAGGCGTGCGATCGCGCGCGCGATCTCGCTGGTCGAGAACCGCGACCCCGATGCTGCCGCCCTGGTTGCCGAGCTCTACCCGGGAACGGGAACGGCATTCGCCGTGGGTGTCACCGGCCCGCCGGGAGCGGGCAAGTCGTCGCTCATCTCGGCCCTCGTGGGACAGGTTCGCGCGCTCGGGCTGACCGTCGGTGTCGTCTCGGTCGATCCGTCGAGCCCGTTCACCCGGGGCGCCCTGCTCGGCGACCGGATCCGCCTCGCCGACCACTTCCTCGACCCGAGCGTCTACATCCGCTCGATGGGGACCCGCGGTCATCCGGGTGGCCTGGCAGAGGCGGCGCAACAGGTGCTTCTGATCCTCGACGCCTCGGGTTGCGATGTCGTGTTCCTGGAGACCGTCGGCGCCGGTCAGAGCGAGGTCGAGGTGACGGGGATCGCCGACGAGGTGCTGCTCGTACTGATGCCGGGCTCCGGCGACTCGGTGCAGGCGCTGAAGGCGGGCATCATGGAGATCCCGGACGTGATCGCGGTCAACAAGAAGGACCTGGCGGGTGCAGACACTCTCTTCGGTGACGTTCGCTCCGTTATCGCCCTCGACCCCGAGCCTGCCGGTCGCCCTCGGCTCGTGCTCACCGATGCGCTCCGAGATGAGGGCGTGGAGGAGCTCTGGAGCGCCCTCGTGGCACTTCGGGACCAGCACGCCGAGGTCGGCGAGCTCGAGCGGCGGCGGCGGCGGAACCTCGCCGCCGGAGTCGTGACCGTGGCGACGGCGCGGGTTCGCTCGCGGATCGAGGTCGCCGTGGTCGAGAACGCCGAGCTCGCCGCTCTGCTCGACTCGGTGCGTCGCAGAGAGGTCGACCCCCTGACCGCGGTCGAGCAGGTCGTGGCGTCGGTTCTCTCCGAGAGCGTCTCGTGACCACGCCGACCTTCGACGACATCCTGGCGGCACGTGAGCGGCTCAGCGACGTTTCGCACGTCACGCCGGTCCTCTCGTCAGGCACGATCGGCGGCCTCGTGGGGCGGCCGATCTGGCTCAAGGCCGAGAACCTGCAGCTGACGGGGTCGTTCAAGATCCGGGGCGCCTACAACACGATCGCGCAGCTGTCCGAGGCCGAGCGCGAGCGGGGCGTCGTGACATCGAGCGCCGGCAACCACGGGCAGGCCGTCGCCTGGGCGGCGCGGAAGGCCGGTATCGCAGCCACCATCTTCGTTCCCGAGGGTGCTCCGATGGCGAAGGTGGAGGCAGCCCGAGGCTACGGGGCATCCGTCGTCCTCGCGGGTGAGGGGTTCGACGAGGCGGTTACTGCCGGCCAGGAGCACGTCGAGCGCACGGGAGCGAGCTTCGTGCACGCCTTCGACAACCCGCGCGTGATCGCCGGGCAGGGAACGCTTGGCCTCGAGCTTGCGGAGCAGCTGCCCCCCGGGCCGGGTACGGTCGTGATTCCGATCGGTGGAGGCGGCCTCGCGTCCGGCATCGCAATCAGCCTGCGTTCCCTGCGTCCCGAGCTGCGGCTCGTCGGCGTGCAGGCGGCCGCCTGCGCGCCGTTCGCCGGTCACGCCCCGATCGGGCCGACGATCGCGGACGGGATCGCGGTGAAAGTCCCCGCGGAGCTGACCAGGGGAATCCTCGAGGACATGCTCGACGACGTCGTCGTCGTGGACGACACGGCGATCTCGCAGGCGCTCGTGCTGATCCTCGAACGGTCGAAGCTCGTCGTGGAAGGAGCAGGCGCGGCTCCGGTAGCGGCGCTGCTCCAGGGGCTCGTACCGGGGGACGGGCCGGCCTGTGCTGTGCTCGCCGGCGGCAACATCGACGCGACGACCCTCGTGTCGGTGACGCGGTTCGGGTTGACGTCGTCGGGCCGCTACCTCGTGGTCGCGATCCTGATCCCGGATCGGCCCGGGCAGCTCGCACGCATCGTCGCTTCCGTGTCGGGCCTACGGGCGAACGTCCTCTCGGTGACCCATCATCGCGAGGGCCGCAACATCGGCGTGCTCGAGACCGAGGCGGAGCTGACGCTCGAGACGCGCGGCGAGGAGCACTCGCAGGAGCTGATCGCGGCCCTTCAGGCCGAGGGCTTCGCGGTGCGCCGGCTATGAGGCTTGATGTGAACTAGAGGGTGGCGATGCCACCGTCGACGATGGGCCGTGCGTCATACCCGAGGCTGCGGAGGACACTGGCCGCAATGGCCGCCCGCGCCCCCGTCTCGCAGATCGTGACGATTGGCCGGTCGCTCGGGAGGTCGGGTGTCGTCGCGACGAGCCGGTACGGCACGTTGCGGCTGCCGGGAAACGTTCCCACTGCGACGTCCTCCGCCTCTCTGACGTCGATCACCTCGGCTCCGTCCCGCACGAGCGTCTCGAGATCCTCGATCGCGACCTCCGCCGTCTGCTCGTCCCCGCCTCCGAGGACGTAGCCGCTGATGTCGAAGAAGGCGACCCGCTGAAGGCCCTCGATCGCCCGCAGGGCCTCCTCAGCTGAAGCCGAAAGGACGCAGACGGGGCGCGCCGAGTCGAGGACGAACCCGGCCTTGGTCGAAAAGCTCGTGCCCGCGACCGGCACGTTGACGGCACCCGGCCGGTGGCCGTCGAGGTGTGACGCGACCGGGCGGACGTCGAGCAGCTGCGCACCCTCCGGCGGTGCCGCAAGCTCGTGCATCGCACTCGGTGCACCGACGAACGGTCCCCGGTTCGTCTCGACGATCCGGCCCAGATTCGGAGGCTTCGGAGCGCTGATCGACGCCGACTCGGCCACGAATGCGGCAACGTCACCGAATTGCAACGCGGGGTTGAAACGGCGCTCGAAGCCGATCGTGGTCGACCCCTTCGAGCTCATCGACTTGCCGCAGAGCGACCCGGCGACGTGGCCGGGAAAGACCTCGACCCCGTCGGAGAGCTCGAGCAGCAGCCGGAGCGAGTAAAACAGCCCCTTGGCGCCTTCCTCGGCGCCGACGGCCAGGTCCGGTCGGGCAGCGTCTCCGACGAACAGCGAGTCGCCCGTCAGGACGAGCCAGGGCTCGCCGGCCCGAGAGTGGTCGATCACTGCGAGGCAGCAGTGCTCGGGCCGGTGCCCGGGCGTGTGGATCACACGGAGCGTCACAGCGCCGACGTCGATCTCGTCGCCGTCACGGAGCGGGTCGTGCGGGTATCCGACTTCTGCATCGACATGGATGCTCACCGGGGTGCCGTACTCGAGTGCGAGCCGCCCGTGGCCGGAGACGTGATCTGCATGCGTGTGGGTCTCGACGACGCGCACGATCTCGACACTCTGCCGCTGCGCCTCCTCGAGGACCGTTGCGATTGCGAAGGGCGGATCGACGATCACCGCGATCCCCGCATCCTCGTCGCCCACGAGGTAGGACGCGCACCCGAGATCGTCGTTCAGGAACTGATGGAAGATCACGGTCCGAACCTAGCAGGCAGTTGCGCTATCGATCTTGAAGTGAGCGGCGCCGCAGGTGGCGCAGCGCCGCGATGCTCGCAACGATCACGACGACGCCCGCGACGGCTGCTGCAAGCACCCCCCAGGGGTACTGCCCGGGCGCCTGGGCGCCGCTTGCCGGCAGCACCTCGAGATCGACCCTGAAACGGACCGTGGCCGCGTCGTCGTAGGTCTGCACCCACGAGAACGCGTAGGTGCCGGCGGGCACGCGGGCCACGATGCGAAGGGGGAACGAGACGGCCTCCCGGCCCGCGATCCGGCCGCCGATCCAGGTCACCTTCGAGCCCGAAACGGCCGCTTTCCATCCGGTGGGGGTGCCCGCGGAGACGACCGAGACGCCGGGCGGTGCGGTCGCCTCGACGGTGACCGTGGTGTGCGGGGGCCGCTCGTTCGGCACCGCGAAGGCGAGATCCGACTCGATCCCGTCCTCGACGAAGGGCGGCGACACGCTGACGTGAGCGAGTGCGATTCCCGGGACGGCAAGGGCGAGCGAGAGCATGGCGGCCCCGAGGGCCTTCCTCACGGCAGGCCCAGATACCGCGCGATCACCATCCGTTGCACCTCGTTCGTGCCTTCTCCGATCTCGAGGATCTTCTGGTCCCGGTAGAGGCGTGAGATCGCGTACTCGTCCATGTAGCCGTAGCCACCGTGAATCTGCAACGACGCGTTGACGGCCCGGTTTGACAGCTCACCGGTGTAGAGCTTCGCCATTGCCGCCTCGCGGGCGAACGGCCGGCCCTGATCCTTGAGCCAGGCGGCCTGCCAGACGAGGCCGCGGGCGGCTGCGATCTCGGTCGCCATGTCGGCCAGCTTGAACTGGATCGCCTGGAAGGCGGAGATCGGCTTGCCGAACTGGCGCCGCTGCCGGGCATAGGAGAACGCGAGGTCGTAGGCGCCTTGCGCGAGGCCGAGCCCCATGGCGGCAACCGCGATGCGGCCACCGTCGAGAATCTTGAGGAACTGCTGTAACCCCTGCCCGCGCGGCCCGAGCAGGTTCCCGGCGGGGATTCGACAGTCGCTGAATGACAGTAGTCGGGTATCGGAGGCTTTCCAGCCGAGCTTGTGCATCGGCTCCGATAGCTCGTAGCCGGCGGTGCCGTTTTCGATCACGAGGTTCGAGATCTCCCCCTCGCCGGTCAGGGCCGTTATCGTCACGCACTGGCTGATCCTGGTGCCGGCGTTGGTGATGAAGATCTTCGAGCCGTCGACGACCCACTCGTCAGCTGCCACCGTCGCCGTCGTTCGCGTGGCGCCCGCATCGGAGCCCGCCTCGGCCTCGGTCAGCCCGAACGCTGCGAGCCGCTCTCCGCGCGCGAGTGGGGGGATCCAGCGTTGCTTCTGCTCCTCGGTGCCGAAGAGGTAGAGCGGCATCGTCCCGAGCGAGGTGTGAGCGGCGAGGGTGATCGCAACGGACGAGTCGACTCGGGCCAGCTCCTCGACCGCGATCGCGTACGCGAGGGTGTCGCCGCCGGCGCCGCCGAGCTCCTCGGGAAAGGGAATCCCCATCAGCCCGAGGGCGGACATCTCCGTCACGAGCTCGTACGGGAAGCGTGCCTCGCGATCGAGCTCCTCGGCCACCGGTGCAACGCGATCGACCGCGAACGCGCGAACGGTGTCGCGGAAGAGCTCGTGCTCGGGCGAGAGGTCGAGGTCCACGCCCGACGATCGTACCCGTGGTGCGGCTTCCCTGATGACGGCCGAGCCCGACCCGGCTCCCGGCCAGGCGCCTAGACTGACTCGATGCGTGACTCGATCGACAGGCGCGGCATGACGACGCTCTCCGGCGGCCATCTTGCGACTGATTTCGCCTCCGGCAGCATCACGGCGCTGCTGCCCTTCTTCACGGTCAAGTTCGGCCTCAGCTACACCCTGACCGCAGTCCTGATGCTGGCCGTCCTCCTGTCGTCGTCTCTGATGCAGCCCGCCTTCGGCCTCTGGTCGGATCGCCGTGGCGCACTCTGGCTCCTACCCACGGGCCTCGCCCTCGCCGGCACGGGCCTCGCCCTGTCTGCGATCGTCCCGAGTTACGGCCTCGTCGTGATGCTCGTATTCCTCGCCGGGATCGGCATTGCGGCCTACCATCCGGAGGGTGCCAAGGTCGCGATCTTCGCGAGCGGCACCAGGCGGGCGAGCGGGATGTCGCTTTTCAACATCGGCGGCAACATGGGATATGCGCTCGGTCCGATCGTGACGACGCCTCTCGTTCTCTGGCTCGGGCTGGGTAAGGGTGGCGTCGTCGCGGGGCTGCCGGTGATCGTCGGGTCGCTCGCCGTTCTCGCCGCGCTCCCCTATCTTGCGGGCCTCCGGGCAGCCCGGCCGGTGAGGACCGGCGCTTCCCGGGGCCGCGACGACGTCGGCGCGATGGCCACGCTCGGCGTCGTGATCGGCCTGCGCAGCGTGGCGTGGTTCGCGCTCCTGACCTTCGTGCCCCTGTGGACGGTCTCGATCGGTGGGACTGCAGCGGAGGGGAACAGGACGCTCTCGCTGATGCTCGTCGCAGGCGCCGTCGGCACGCTCGCACTCGGGCCGATTGCAGATCGGGTGGGTCTCCGGCGAACGCTGCTCGTGGCACAGGCTGTCCTGACGCCGCTGATCCTCGTGTTCATCTTCGTCGGTGGGGCCATCGGGGTGGTTGCGCTGATGGTGGTCGGAGTCTGCGTCGTCGGAACCTTCGGGATCACGATGGTGCTGAGCCAGATGTACCTGCCGCAACACGTCGGCCTCGCCTCGGGGCTTGCGATCGGTCTCGCGATGGGGCTCGGTGGGCTCGCGGCGGTTGCGCTCGGAGGCCTGGCCGACGCCGTCGACCTGCAGACAGCGCTTGTCTGCAGTGCCTTCGCCCCGCTGCTCGGCGTGGCAGTCTGCCTACGTCTGCCCGCGCCGCGCCCCGCGGTTGCGGTTGCGACGCTGCCCTCCCCGACGTACCCTCTGCAGCTCGACTGAGTTTTCAGACCGCGTCCCTTCATCGCCAAGGAGCCCCAGATGACCGTTCAGGAGTTCTTCGCCGAGCTTCCCTCGAGAGTCGATCCCGCCAAGACCGCCGGCATGAACAACAGCTACGTCTTCGACATCGCCGACGTCGGTGCGTGGACCGTGACGGTCGCAGATGGAGCGGTCTCGGTTGCCGAGGGTGCGCACGAAGCCGACTGCACGTTCTCGGCGAGCGAGGAGACGATGGGCAAGCTCGCATCGGGCGAGGCGAACGCGACGACGGCCTACATGACCGGCAAGCTCAAGATCAAGGGTGACATGGGCGCCGCCCTCAAGCTGCAGAAGCTCTTCTAGATCTGGCTAGAGTCTCGCTATGTACCTGGCTGCCCGACTTCTCATCGCGTGGGGCGCCAACGTCCTCGCGCTGATCGTCGCCGACTGGGTCTTCGACGGCATCGCGATCGAGCACTGGGGCCCGCTTCTGCTTGCTGGGGCCGTGTTCGGGCTGGCGAACGTGTTCCTGAAGCCACTGCTCACGTTCATCGCGATTCCGCTGATCATCCTCACCTTCGGGGTCGCGTACTTCTTCGTCAACGTCGCGATTCTCGCCTTCACGGCATGGGTCGTCCCGAATTTCACGATCGACGGCTTCTGGACGTACGTCGGCGCCGTGATCGTGATGTGGCTCGTCAACGTTGCGCTCGGAGCGCTGCTGCGCTCGATCAGCGGCGACCCCCCGGCTACCGTCTCCTTCGGCAAGTAGGGGCTAGCCGAGCTCGACGAGGGGATCTGCCGCGGCAACCCGGTCTCCGGGTGCGACGTGGACAGCCGTCACCGTTGCCGGAAACGGGGCCGTCACGGGCATCTCCATCTTCATCGCTTCGAGGACGAGAAGATGGCGGCCGGCTTCGACGCGGTCGCCGACGGCGACGGTGACGGCGATCACGGTGCCCGGCATCGGAGCGGAGATCGTGCCGTGGCCCGCGATCTCGCTCGAGGAGCGTGCGACATCGACGTCGGGAGCAGAGGCCGCTGCCGGCGGCGGTGCGTTCAGGCGCCAGGCGTGGGCGAACGCAGGTGGCCCGAGGCGAAGCGGGGTAGGGGAGAGGGGGGCGTTGTCGACGAGGAAGGCCGTCGTCGCTGCACCGTCCCGGTAGGCGGGATGTCGCACGAGCCAGCGTAGGAAAGGGAGGTTGGTGGTCACGCCGACGACGGAGGTTTCGTCGAGCGCGCAGGAGAGACGGTCGAGCGCCTCCCTGCGGCTCCCGCCGTGGGCGATCAGCTTCGCGAGCAGGGGATCGTAGGCGAGACCGATCTCGTCCCCTTCTTCGACGCCTGCATCGACCCGGATTCCGGGCGGGAGCGTGAGTCGGCTGACCCTGCCGGACTGGGGCAGGAAGCTCACCGGATCCTCTGCGTACAGACGGGCCTCGATTGCATGACCGCCCGGGGCGTTGGCGAGCCCGAGCGCTTCCCCGACCGGCGCGCCCGCCGCGACCCTGAGCTGGAGCTCGACCAGGTCGAGACCGGTCACCTCCTCGGTCACCGGGTGCTCGACCTGAATCCTGCCGTTGAGCTCGAGGAAGTAGACGTCCTCGCCGTCGACGAGGAACTCGGCCGTCCCCGCGTTGCGGTAGCCGATCGTGGTGGCGAAGGCGACGGCTGCCGCGCCGATCCGATCGCGCGCGACCGGTTGGAGCTCGATCGGAGGCGACTCCTCCACGAGCTTCTGATGACGCCGCTGGATCGAGCAGTCTCGAAGGCCGAGCAAGGAGACTCCCGCATCGTGGCCGAGGAGCTGCGCCTCGACGTGCCGGGGGCGTTCGAGGTAACGCTCGCAGAAGACGGAGTCGTTACCGAACGCCGCCTCGGCCTCCCGTCGGGAGGCCGCCACCGCGCCGTCGAGGTCGGCCCGCGAGCGCACGACGCGCATCCCGCGGCCACCGCCGCCCGCTACTGCCTTGACGACGAGTGGGAATCCGATCTCGTCGGCCGTCCCCTGGGGCAGCGTCGGAACGCCGGCCTCCCGGGCGACCCGCTTTGCTTCGAGCTTGTTGCCGCCGCTGCGCAATGAAGCGGAAGAAGGTCCGACCCAGAGGAGCCCCGCGGCGATCACGGCGTCAGCGAAGTCGGCGCTCTCGGCGAGGAAGCCGTAGCCAGGGTGGATCGCATCGGCTCCTGTCTCGGCAGCGGCGCGGACGTGCTCGGTTGGATCGAGATAGGAGGCGATCTCGACGATCCGTGTGGCGGAGCGGGCATGCAGCGAGCCCCGGTCGTCCGGAGCCACGACCGCGACCGTCTCGATCCCCAGGCGAGCGCACGTGCGAAAGACGCGGAGCGCGATCTCTCCACGGTTCGCGACGAGGAGCCGTCGGATCGCCACGACCGGACTCTACGCCTACCCGGTTGCGACGAGTACGACCGCGATCAACGCGGACGCGACGCCGACGTACTGCAACCGCGAGAGCCTCTCGTGGAGGACGACGCCGGCCAGGATCACCGTCATCACGGGGTAGAGCGAGGCTACGACAGACGCAACGGCGACCGGCCCTCGGTGCAGTGCGACGATCAGGGGAACCTCGGCGACGACTTCGAGCGTCGAGATCGCCAGCACCATCGGCATGAGCCCGCGCTCGCCGCCGCTCGGGCGCTTCGTCAGCGTCGCAGCAAGGACGACCAGGAGGATCGAGCCTGCCAGGCGGCCGATCGGTACGGGCCAGATCCCTGCCGACTCGGAGACGCGCGAAAGGGCGACGTAGAAGACGCCGAAGAGGAGGCCGCTGCCGATGGAGAGGCCGATCACCGTCGTATCGACGCCGACGGCATCCTCGTGCTGCTCGGAGGGGGCGATCGAGACGATGGCGATGGCGGCGAGTGCGGTGACGAGGCCGATCAGCACGATCGTCCCGGGGCGCTCGCCGCGCACGAGGTCGTAGACGACCGGGACCACGGCTCCCGTGACGGCGGTCACGGGGGCGACGACGCTGATCAGGCCGCGACCCATGGCGGTGTAGAACGATGCGAGCCCGAGCGACACGCAGAGCCCTGTTACGACCGACCAGGCGGCATCCGTAGCGGTGACCCGCTCGGCGCCGTACAGGACGGCGACGATCACGGCCAGCGGCATTCCGGCGACGGCGACGAAGGCCGCCACGCGGATCCCGTTGGCCGTGCGTGAGGTGAGCCCGCCGAGGAAGTCGGCGCTGCCGATGAAAATCGTGGAGGCGAGAGCGAGAAGCGCTGTCACGACTCGTCGACGGGCGGAGGCGCCCACGGTGGGCGCTCGCGCGCGACGAACGCTGCGAGGCCGGCCTGCCCCTCCTCGCTCGTCCGGCGCTCGGCGATCCGCCGGGCCGTTTCCGGCCCGTCCGGGCGGTCTAGCACGAGCCGCTTGGCATGTCTCGCTGCGCGCGGGCCTGCCGTGCGCAGCTCGCCGAGGATGGTGTCGAGGGCGCCGCCGAGATCGGTGCAGACCTCGTGCACGAGTCCGATCCGCAGGGCGGTCGAGGCATCGAACCGCTCACCCGTGACGAAGTACCGACGTGCCGCGCTCTCGCCGATCTTCCGCAGCGCGAAGGGAGAGATCACGGCCGGGATGATCCCGAGCTTCACCTCGGAGAACGCGAAGAGTGCCCGCTCGTCGGCGATCGCGATGTCCGCGGTCGCCACGAGCCCGACGCCTCCGCCGTAGGCATGGCCCTGGACGAGAGCGATCACCGGAGCGGGGCAGGTGTCGATCGCCTCGAACATGCGCCGCATCGCGTTCGCGCCCGCCATGTTCTCGTCGTGGGTCAACGACCCGGACCGGCGCATCCACTCGACGTCCGCACCGGCGCAGAATGTGGGCCCTTCGCCCGAGAGCACGACGGCACGAGCCTTGCCCACGTCGACGAACGCCTCGGCCAGCTCCCGGATGAGCACGTCGTCGAAGGCATTGCGGGACTCGCGCCGCGTCAACGTGACCCGGAGGATGTCGTCGTCCCGCTCGATCCGCAGCGCGTCCATGCCGGCTCAGTCTAGAGTCAGAGCATGTCGATCGACACACGGCTGCACGGGGCCCTTGCGGCCTCGGTGACACCGCTGCTGTCGGGCGGCGGCGGGATCGACGAGGATGCCTTCGGGCCACTTCTCGATCGGTTCGCCCGGGCAGGGCTCGACGGCGTGTTGGCGTTCGGGACGAACGGCGAAGGCGTGCTCTTCTCGGTCGACGAGCGGCGGCGTGGCCTGCGCCTGTTCGTCGAGGCCGCAGCAGGACGACTCGACGTCGCCGCCCACTGTGGCGCGCAGACGACGGCCGACACGGTTGTGCTCGCCGCCGACGCCGCAGAGGGCGGGGCTGCCGCGGTCGCCGTGATCGGGCCGCCGTACTTTCCCCTCGACGAGCCGGCCCAGCTCGCGCATTTTTCCGCAGCGGCTTCCGCCTGTGCGCCGCTGCCGTTCTACGTCTACGAGTTCGCACGTACCAGCGGGTACGCCGTCGCACTCGACGTCCTCACAGCCCTCAAGGACATCTCGCCGAACTTCGTCGGCCTGAAGGTGAGTGACGCGCCCTGGGAATCCTTCGAGCCGTACCTCTCGCTCGGCGTCGACGTGTTCGTCGGGCCGGAGGCGCTGATCCACCGGGGGATCGACGGAGGCGCGATCGGAGCGGTGTCTGCCCTCGCCTCAGTGTTTCCCGAGCGGGTCGCTGCCGTCGTTGCCGACCCGACTGCCGATGGCGCCGCAGCGCTCGCGACGCTCCGCGCCGCAGTCGAGCGATTCCCCCGGCAGGCGGCGATGAAACGGCTCCTGGCAGCGCAGGGAGTGCCGGTGCGGCCCGATGTGAGGGCGCCGCTGCGCGATCTCTCGGCCGCAGAGGCGGCCGAGCTCGCCGCCTGGTTCGCGTCGCTGTAGCCGGTCGCCTAGAGGCTATCCGGAGCAGCTGCCGGCGTCGACGTCGTCGACGCCTGGTAGCCGGCCGAGCAACTCCGCCAGGCTCTCGAGCTCGGCCGGGGAGAGGTGCGAGCCGATTACGGCGTCGCAGATCGCGGCATGCGTGCGAGACGCGCGGCGAAGCGCCTTGCGCCCCTCCTCCGTGAGCACCGCATACGTGACGCGGCCGTCACCCGGGCAGTCCCGCCGCGTCGTCAGGCCGGCGGCTTCGAGGCCGCCGAGCAGACGCGTCACGCCCGACGGGGTGAGCCGCAGGCGCTCGGCGAGATCGACACGCCGCATCGCACCGCCGTCGGCCCGGGCGAGATGGAGCAGCGTCTCGAAGTCGTTCGCGCTGAGCCCGTGCTCGGCGATGAGCTGCGACTCGATCTCCCGCATCAGCGAGCCGTGCGCGTGCAGAAGGCGAGCGAACACCGTCTGAGCTGAAACTTGATCGATCAAAACTTGACTAGGCAATGAAATCTCCGCTATGGTAGTTGCGTCATCAAATAGTAGCGAGAAAGGACACGCAATGACTACTCTCTCGGAAACCCGCACAGCCCTTCCGGCCGGCACCTGGAAAATCGATCCCGTGCACTCGACCGTCGGCTTCTCGGTCAAGCACATGCTCGTCGCCAACTTCCGCGGCGGTTTCGGCGCCTTCGACGTGACGCTCGACCAAAACGGTCTCCGCGGCACAGCGGACGTCGCCTCGATCGATGTCTCAGAGCCGAACCTGAACGGCCACCTGCTCTCACCGGACTTCTTCGACGCCGAGCGGCACCCTCAGCTGTCGTTTCGCTCCAAGAGCATCTCCGTCGACGGCGAGAAGCTCACAATCGACGGCGAGATCACCCTCAAGGGCGTGACGCAGCCGGCGAAGATCGAGGGCACGGTCAGCGGCCCGGCCACCTCGTTCGACAACAGCGAGCGCCTCGGCCTCGAGCTCGAGACGGTTCTCGACCGAACGGCGTTCGGCCTGAGCTGGAACGCGCCGCTACCGAGCGGCGGCTTCGCAGTGGGCAACGACGTCAAGCTGCGGGCCGAGCTCGAGCTCGTGCTGGAGGCGTAGATGGAGATCCTGGGGATCGTCGGAAGCCTGCGCTCCGGCTCGGTCAACCGGCGGCTCCTCGACCTCGCGGCAACGAACCTCCCTGACGGTGTCACGCTCACCGTCTGGGAGGGCCTCCGTGACGTCCCGCCCTACGATCAGGACGACGAGGAGACGCCCTCACTCGTGGTCGCCGGGCTTCGCGCGGCGGTGGCACGCGCGGATGCCGTCCTGATCGCGACGCCGGAGTACAACGGCTCGATTCCCGGCGCACTCAAGAACGCCCTCGACTGGGGATCGAGGCCGCAGGCGACGGCCGCGTTCCGCGGCAAGCCCGTGGCGGTGATGAGCGCCAGCCCCGGCTCGTTCGGCGGCGTCTGGGCGCAGGCCGAGACGCGCAAGATCCTCGGGCTGATGGGCTCGCGGGTCGTCGACGCCGAGCTCGCCGTCGGCAAGGCGCACGAGCGGCTCGCCGAGGTGGATCAGGACCTGCTCGACCAGGTGGCCGCGGTCGTCACACTGCTCGTGGACGAGGCGACGGCGAGGTCCGCCGCCGCCTAGCTCACTCCTCCGGCGGCGCCCACGGCTCGTAGACGCCGCCGGGGACGCCACCGACGCAGATGATCGACATCCCATCGGGCCCCGCCTCGGGATGTCGTTTCGCATCCGGAGAGACGAGGATGTAGCGGCCGGCATGCAGCTCGACCGGGTCGCCGTCAATCGTCAGCGTCCCCGAGCCGGAGATGCAGTAGTAGATCTCCTCCTGGCCGGACTTGAGCTCGTCGTGCTCGGGCCCGACCTTGCCGGGCGGGTAGTCGATCTGGTTGAGACCGAACGCGGTGCCGCCGAGCTCGTGACGCACCATTCGGAAGGTGCCCCAGGTGAGCTTGATGTCGGTGGCGTCGAGGGCCTTGTAGGACATGATCTACTCCCTTCTCACTGTTTCTGACGTGGAATTGTCGAGACGCGGGGTGTCTCCCAAAGGGCAGCGGAGACACCATTACCGTAGTTCACATGCGGAACACTCCAAAGGTCGTCTCCGGAACCGGCGCGTTCGCGGCAGCTGCCAGACCGAGCGCGAGCACCTTCCTCGTGTCGAGTGGGTCGATGATGCCGTCATCCCACAGTCGCGCGGTCGAGAAGGTCGGCGAGCCTTCTCGCTCGTAGGTCGTTCGGATCTCCTCCGGGTCGGTGTCTCCGACCGTCGCTAGCACCATCGCCGCCTGCTCGCCTCCCATCACCGAGATGCGTGCGTTCGGCCACATCCAGAGCTGCCGGGGGCCGTAGGCGCGCCCGCACATCGCGTAGTTCCCGGCGCCGAAGGAACCTCCGATGACGACGGTGAACTTCGGCACCTCGGCGCACGCGACGGCAGTGACGAGCTTGGCGCCATCCCGTGCAATCCCGCCTTCCTCGGCAGCCTTGCCGACCATGAAGCCGGTGATGTTCTGGAGGAAGACAAGCGGAACCCGCCGCTTGCAGGCGAGCTCGACGAAGTGCGCCCCCTTGCGTGACGACTCCGAGAAGAGCACGCCGCGGTTGGCGAGAATCCCGACCGGGTGACCCTCGATCCGGGCGAAGCCACAGACGAGCGTGTCGCCGTAGGCCGACTTGAACTCGTGGAAACGGCTGCCGTCGACGATCCGTGCGATCACCTCGAGCGGGTCGAGCTCGTGGCGGTAGTGCTCGGGCACGATGCCGTAGAGATCGGAGGGGTCGACGGCAGGTGGCTCGGGCGTCGCCACCTCCCAGGGCGGAGGAGCAGGATCGCCGAAGTGCCGGACGATCTGGCGGGCTAGGGCGAGGGCATGCTCGTCCGACACGGCGTAGTGGTCGGCGACGCCGGATCGGCTCGTGTGCAGGGTTGCGCCCCCTAGCTCCTCGGCGGTGACCTCCTCGCCGGTCGCGGCCTTCACGAGCGGCGGGCCGCCGATGAAGATCGTGCCCGTTCCCTCGACGATCACCGTCTCGTCGCTCATCGCCGGCACGTAGGCACCGCCGGCCGTACAGGAGCCCATCACGACGGCGATCTGCGGGATGTTGCGGGCCGAGAGCCGCGCCTGGTTGTAGAAGATCCGTCCGAAGTGCTCCCTGTCGGGAAAGACGTCGGCCTGGAGGGGGAGGAACGCACCACCCGAGTCGACGAGGTAGACACAAGGAAGGCAATTCTGCTCCGCCACCTCCTGGGCCCGGAGGTGCTTCTTGACGGTCAGCGGGAAGTACGACCCGCCCTTGACGGTGGCGTCGTTCGCGACAACGACGCAGCACCGGCCCTCGATCACGCCGATCCCGGTCACGATCCCGGCAGCCGGCGCTTGCCCGTCGTAGAGCTCCCAGGCAGCGAGCGCGTTCAGCTCCAGAAAGGCAGTGCCGGGATCGACGAGCATGTCGATGCGCTCGCGGGCCGTCAGCTTCCCGCGCGAGCGGTGGCGCTCGGTGGCCTTCGCGCCGCCACCTTCGGCGATGAGCGCTGTCCGCTGCCGGAGTTCGCTGACGAGCGCTTCCATGTGGCCGCGACGACTATCCGCTTCAGCTGAGGCTGCATCGTGGAGGGTACGAAGGACGGTCACTCCGCCACGATACGCCGTCTCGGGGCAGCCGTCAGGGGGACGAGGCTAGGAGGCCGAGCGGAGAAGACCCGCGGGCGCTGGTCGAGGGTAGATTCAACCCTCATGACGGCGATCCGAATCGACGGTGACCACCTCGCGGCCGAGCTGCGAGCCGAGGTGGAGCGGGAGGCCCGTGAGCTCGAGTCGGCGGGTGTGACCCCGGGGCTTGCCACGCTGCTCGTCGGCGACGACTACGCGTCGGCTGCCTACGAGCGCCGCGTGCGGCGCCTCGCGGAGGAGCTCGGCTGCCGCTACGCCTGCGAGCACCTCCCCGGCGACGCAGAGGAGGCGGAAGTAATCGCGATCGTCGGCAAGCTCAATGCCGACCCGCGGGTGTCGGGGATCCTCGTGCTTCGACCTCTCCCGGCCCACGTCGACGAGGGTCACGTGTACCGGACGCTCGACCCTCTGAAGGACATCGAGGCAGTGCATCCGGACAACGCAGGGCTGCTCGCCCTCGGCCAGCCGCGCTTCGTCCCCTCGACCCCGGCGGCGATCTTCTGGCTGCTCGACCGCTACGTCGAGGAAAGCGGCCGCGACCCGAAGACGTTCTACAACGGGCTCGACCTCGTCCTGGTCGGCCGCTCGAACAACGTCGGCAAGCCGGCGCTCTGGCTCGGCCTGGCACGCAACGCCACGGTGATCAGCGCGCACAAGCACACGGCTCAGGCGGGAAGGCTGGAGGATCACGCGCGGGCGGCCGACATCCTCGTCGTCGCAGCCGGCAGGGCCCGCTTCGTCACCGCCGACATGGTGAAGCCCGGGGCGATCGTGATCGACGTCGGGATCAACCCGGAGACCGACGAGGCGACGGGGAAGGTGCGGATGGTCGGCGACGTGGACTTCGACTCGGTCGCCGAGGTTGCAGAGGCGATTTCGCCCGTGCCGGGAGGTGTGGGCCCGATCACCGACGTCTTTCTGCTGCGTAACGCCGTGCTCGCAGCGCGCCTGCAGGCTCGCCTTCACGAAGACTGAACGGTCGCCGTCTGGTAAACGGGCCCGCGCGGTTGTATCGTCGGCACCGTGGAGAGATCACCCGGGTCGTCGCGCTTCGTCTCCGGCGTCTCCATGCTCAGTATCTGCATCGAGGAGGGTTGCACCACGATCGTCTTCGGCCGCGGAACCTGCGTGGAGCACGACGCGCCGCGGCCGGCAAGGGCCGGGAATCCCGGGGCCGGGAGGATCGACCAGCCTGCGCCGGAGCAGCCGCTGAGTCACGCGAGCATCCGTTCAGCCGCTCCCGGGTCGGAGCTCCAGGCGCGCTCGCCCTTTTCTAACTCGTGAAGAACTGGGGAATCAGCGGTAGCCGAACGGTGTAGCAGGCACTGTCGGTCGAGCCCGGTCGCCGGGCATATGGTTTCGTATGAGCAGTGGATGGGGTCGAGACGTGTTCGCACGTGGTGGTCGTGGTCGCCGATTGCGTTCTGCTGCAGCGCCGGGTGATCAGCGGCCGTCCGGTTCACGAAGCGCCGGGAGTCACGGTTCGCGAGGGGGAGACGCCCGGTCATGCGGCGGCGCGCGCCGCGCAAGAGCACCTTGGTCTCGAGGTCGCGATCGGTGATCTCGTGTTCGCCGACACCGAGCACGGTGCGGAGCACTATTTCTTTCTCGCCGACGTTCGGACCGGCGGTGAGGCCGCACGGCTGGAAACCGACGGCCTCCTATCGCCGATTCGTCTGGCCGCGGTGCTCGCGTACGTGATCGAGCCCTATGGGCTGGCGGTGAGCCTCGCTCGGCTTCTCCGAGGCGCCTCGCGGAGCGCCCACGAGCAGGCGGCGGTGGCGACCCCGAGCCGACCGGAGACCGAGCCGCCGTCACCGCTCCCGCCGAACAAGGCCCCGCTCACCCGCCCTTGAAGGGGACGCGAGAAGACCGGCAGGGGTGGATCATGGGGACCATCCCGGGTACGGCGACGGGCATCGTCGCAGGGCAGTCCGGCTGCAGCTGCGACAGCAGCCTGAGCTCGAGCACTCGACTGGCCTCATGGTGCGTAGTACGGATAAACGCCCGGCGGAACGCCGAGGCCTGCTGGGGCGAAGCCGCGCCGCCGGTATCCCGGCGGCGGTGCGGCGCAGGTGAGGCCGACCTCTGCGACAAAGCTCGCGATCCCCGCACCCCGCACCGACGCATCCCAGTCGGGCTGCCGGAACGCCATGCTCACGAACGTGCCGTCCCGGCAGTAGCCGTACCGGATGCCTGGCAGGCCGACCGGGCGGAGAGACTTCACCGGCGTCGGAACCCAGCGAGCGGCAGGCGCCCTCGTGATGCGTCCCACGCTGACCTCGCCCTGAGGGTCGAACGTTACGACGCAAAGGCGCCGTTCGGCCAGCCGTGGCAGCCGCACCCTCGCCACGACCTTCCTCCCGGCCGGGACGTCGAGTTTCGACTCCGCACCAGCGTCGACACTGGTCGCTACCGTCGTGTCAGCCCGAGCCGAGAGCCCAACCCGCAGCGTCCCTTCCTGGCACCCGAAGACCTCGACGACGAACCTGTCGCTCGTGACCCCGTCCTTGGGCAACTGTGTGACCCGGAGCGTCAGGCGCAGCGGATCGCTCGCCTGCCAGAGGCCGAGCCCCGGCTGATTGGGCGCCTGGCGGCTCGTTGCGAGACGCCGCCCGTCGACCGTGAAATTCGCCGGGACGACAACTGGCCGGTCTCCGCGAAGCCTCCGGCCGCCGGCGACGAGCGTACCGTCCTCCAGAATGTCCGCATCGGTGCTCCCGGGGATCGGGCCGTATCCACGCTCGCCCGAGATCGCGACTACCGACGAGATCCGCTCGTTCCAGAACGCCTGCTGCCAGACACCGGTCCACAGAGGATCACCGGCATACAGATAGGCGACATGCCCTGATGTCGCCCGGTCGATCCAGTTCGGTGCGGACGAGCCGAAGACCTCCTTCCGATCGGCGTGTGAGCGATCGACCAGCTCGCCCTGCGCCACGACCGACGTTACCGCCAGAACGACCGCGACCACGGCGACAAGGGCCGGCGCGGCACGACGCGGCACGAGAGCTGCGAGCGCGACCACCGTGCAGACCGTCAGCAGCCACACGATCGCCAGCGTGCCTGCGGAGCCGGCCGCCTCGAGCCTGAGCAGAGGCACGAGCATCAGCGCATCCGGCGTCGCGCCCGCGACGACGATGTCTCGCACCGGAAGAAACACCAGCGGCGCCGCCAACAGGATCGCGATCACCGACGCCACGGGTTGAGGGCGCGGCATTCCGCGCCCGAGCCAGACGGCGAGCGCAATGAAGAGCGGCGGCGCGACGCTGATCAGGTCACGCTCCGCGAGCTGCTCGACGTTCGCCGATGCGAAGACGCCTACGAGCACCACGGTCGCGACCGCGTACGAGCATGCGATCGCGACCAGCGCCCGGACGTCGTCGTTCGGTTCCTTGCCCCCGAGCACTCGAACGAGCAGCAGCAGGACGGCGAATAGCGGCACGACGACGACGAGGAGAGCGAGATCGACTAGGTGCCAGGCGATCCAGGTGAGCGCCGTGCCGATCTCGTAGCCGCTCCCTGTCGCAGCCTCGTACGCACCAAGCGGGCTCGCGGAGCCGGTGGCGCGGACGACGAGGCCGACACAGGTCGCGACGCCCAGGAAGACTAGGGACGGGGCGAAGCGCCTGATCACCCCAGCGTCGCGGGCAGCCACCGCGACCACGCCGACGGCGAGCACGACCGCCGGCACGAAGACGATCGCCTGCAGCCGGATCATCACCGCATTCAGGATCAGGGCGAGCATCACCGCCTGGCGGGCGAGGGTCTGCTCCGCGAGCGAGCGAGCGACGCCCAATAGTGCGAGCGTTGCCGCGAGGAGAAAGAGTGACTCGGTCATCAGCAGCCCGGCGTATGCGAGCGCCGGGAGCAACGCCGTCAACCCCGCTGCTACGAGAGCCCAGGCTGGGGTCACCATCCGGCGGGCCCATACGTACACGACGACGATCGTCAGAGAGGCAGCGAGCACCTGAGCGACCTGCATCACGGCGAGCCCCGCGGCCGGTCCGAAGAGGGCGAGTGGGATCCCGACGAGGAACGGGTAGAGGCCGTAGAACGGAGCGTGGCTCTCGAAGAGCGTGAGTCCACCCCCGGACCAGAACGTCCTGCCGACGAGCGAGTAGATGAACTCGTCGGCGGCGATCCACGGAGCGTCGAGGGCGCGTGCGGCGGCCACGCGAGCAACCACGCTCACAAAGAGGAGCAGCGCCAGCAAGACGGCGGGTGAGATCCGCTTGATCACGACTGCTTCCGCATCCCGAGATCCGTGCTCATCAAAGGTCAGGCGATAATAGGACTCCGAACCTTCCCGTGAAGAAACCGGCTGAGCGAGAAGAGCCTTTCTGGTGGGGATCTCAGCGCTCGAGGCGCTTCGAGGACACTGGAGCGGAGCTCGACCAGCGGTCGAGTGTGACGGCCGTGTAGAAGAAACTGCCGTGGAGTGGCGGGACGTCGAGGCAATACCGCCGCCCGATCTCGCAGACTGGAACAGACCGCTCGCCGCTGCCGCGGCCGGTGGTTCGCACGATCCGTACCGCCCGTATTCGCGGGTCGGCCGGTACGACGGCGCGGATAGCAACCCGTGAGCCGCGTTTGGTCACGATCAGCCGCTCCACGCGAGCTGGCCGGCCGAGATCGTCGAGCACGTTGCCGACAAAACGCTGAAGCCTCGGGTCGAGACAGCAGTTGTGCACGGAGGGGCTCCAGGTCCAATCGTCGAGACCCCAGGCGAACTGGTGCGACCCCGAGCTGAAAATCCGGGCGCCCGAGGGTGCGACGTACCCGACCGCGTCAGCGTTGCCCTGCTGGTCGCTCCCCAGCTCGCGATGGAAATACACGGTAAGTCGATGGCCACACGACGATGCGGCCGATTGCGTTCCCGGGATCGAGTCCGACTCGACGCTAACGACACCACGGACGACCGCACCACGAACGAAGCCCGTCCCCCGGAACCACGGTTCGGAAATTGCCGCGTCATTCACGGTGTAGTCGCCCGGCGGCCAGCGGAGGCCTGCCCCCTGGTGCTGGATGCCGAGGAGCTCGCACTCGTAGCGCGGCGGCGTCAGCTCACGGAACTTCGCCGTCTTCAGAGACGGATCGGGGTTGGGGTCGTAGAGGGAGTTGTAGGCGACCATCGTGCGGTGAGCGTCTTCGTACCGCACCTGCGCGTACCCCGTGTTCGCGCCCAGAAACATGAGGTTCGTTCCCATGTCCCGCGCGATCGTGAACGCGTCCCTCATCTCCTTCGTCCAGTACTCGCCGTGCCCGACCGTGACGACAAGCCTGTGATCGAGCAGCGATGCCGGAAGCATGTCGGTGTCGACATCGGTCTGGTAAGAGACGTCGTACCCGCCTCGTTCGAGAAACCGGACGGCGGGGAGCTCCCACGTGGCCACCTGGACCTGGTCGCTCGCGTACGGGCGATCGAACGAAACGTGGTTTGCCTGGCGGTGCCCGGTGCTGTTGAAGTCGTAGACGCTCTTTCCGCCCCACGGGTTGTACGCCTCCCAGGTGTTGACCGGAACCTGAACCAACATCTGCGAATGCCCGCTCGACGGTGCACGAACGACGAAGTCCGTCCTCGAACCATGCCCCGCCTCCGGGCCCGACGTCAGGATCAGATCGGCGGTGTAGTAGCCGCTTACCCACCCCGACCCGACCGCGATCGCGTCCGTCACGGGCCACGTGAGCCGCACCTCCCCGTTCAGATCGGGTGGCGGGACAGAGCCCGGCAGGCCGGGCTCGTCACCTCCGCACGTCGGCAGACACACAACGCGGCGGGCACCGGCACCGCCATACCAGCCGAGCCGATAGACGACGACCCGATATCGCCGAGCCGGACGCGTGCTGACATGCAGGCCGAGCACCCGCCCCGGCAGGACGCTCGCCGCCGACAGATAGCCCTCAATCGCCGCAGACGGAGCCTGAGGTCGCCCAGCCCAGCCCGGCGAACCCGGCAGCGTATTCTCCAAGGCGACCGGCGAACCCATGACCCCCGCACCCGACGCTCCTACCGAGACGAGGGTAGCGGCGAGCCCAACGAGCACGGCTACCACCACCAAACCGCAGCAGACCTCGACGACACGAACTACGAAAATCGATCGCCCAGGATGCTCAGCGAGGTCGATCACTGCTGCGTCAGCATACGCCGCTCAAGGCCCGGCGACCGCGGGATCTACCGCGTCAAGAATGAGCAAACGGGATGCCATCTCGGCTCACCTTGAACGCTGTCGCATGAACCGCGCCTGAACGCAACAATCGCCACCATCCCGCCGCTGCGAACTACCGAACGATCAGCCGCGCTTGACACGTTCGTTGCAAGGGACGTAGGGTTACTTGGCGAAGCGGTCGCGTTCCCGCTCTGGGGAGACGGTGCGGTTTGTGCCGGTAAATAGGCAGTCATTGCCTGTCAACGGAGGTCTGTGATGAGCAAAACGTCGATCGGTCTGGCTGCTGTGGCAGCCGCGTTAGTTTGCCCAGTCACGCTGCTGGCCGCTCCCAACCGGCCCGGGTATCAACGGCAAGTTGAGTGGCGGTGTAACGGCATCCTGACCAGCCACGGGGTGACAGGCGGCGGTGTCTCAGCGAAAGGTCGATGCACCGCGTCCGGAGCGCTCAGCGACAGAGGGACGCTCACCGGTTGACTAGGGATCCCGGACACTCGCCCACCGCACCGTCTCCCCGGCATGGGTGGCCCCTCGGGGTAGGAGGCCTGCTCTAGACTCGTGTCATGAGGACGCTGGGGTTAATCGGCGGGATCGCGCCGCCCTCGACGATCGACTACTACCGGCAGCTCACGACACGCTACGCGCAGCGCAGCCCCGACGGCAGCTACCCGCGGATCATCATCGACAGCATCGATGGGCGCCGGTTCTTCGCCCTCCTTGAGGCCGTGGATCGTCCGGCGATGATCGATGTCCTGCTGGCCGAACTCGAACGGCTCGCGCGCGCTGGCGCCGACATCGCGATCTTCGCCTCGAACACCCCGCACCTCGTGTTCGACGAGGTAGCCGCGTCGTCGCCGCTGCCGCTGATCAGCATCGTCGAGGAGGCGGCGAAAGTCGCGGCCGCGGCGGGCTTCCAGAGGGTCGGCCTGCTCGGCGCCCGCTTCACGATGGAGGCCGCCTTCTACCCGACGGTGTTCGGGCGGCACGGCATCGAGGTCGTCGTACCAGCCCCGAGTGATCGCGCATACGTGCACGAGCGGTATTTCGCCGAGCTTGTCGAGGGTCAGTTCCTCGACGAGACCCGCGCGGGCGTCCTCGCTGTCGTCGCTCGGCTCAAGGCTGCCGAGGAAATCGAGTCGGTGATCCTCGGCGGCACGGAACTCCCGCTTTTGCTCCGTGATGCCGAGGCGGCGGTGCCGATGCTCGATACGACGTCGATTCACGTCGACGCCGTAATCCAGCGGCTCCTCGAACCGTAGGACACCACCCGCAGGGGCATAGGCACTCGCACACGCTCGCCAGCGTCAAGCCCGGCAAGCAGCGAGGTGAGGTCGGCCACGCCGCAACTCTACGCCCAGCCCGACGAATCGGCTTCCACGCGAGCCGCCGTGCTCACTTGTTGCGACCGGCAGGAAGGTCGCCCCGCTCGCACATCCGCTGGAGGGTCGTGAAGCATCCGCATGAATCGTGGGTGCGGGACAGTCGCGGGACAGTCAACACCCGAAACCAGCGGATCTGAGCGGATCTGAGCGGATCTGAGCGGACAACCCGCGACCACGAAATAGAGGCGCAAACCCGCTAAAAAAGCCGGATTGCGCCTCTACAAGCCAGCAGGGGCGGCAGGACTCGAACCTGCAACCCCCGGTTTTGGAGACCGGTGCTCTACCAATTGAGCCACGCCCCTGGGTTGCACGCAGCAGTGTAGCCTCGCGTCGTGCAGCGTCGCCTGGTCGCGCTTCTGTTTCTCGCCATCGCCGCCTGCCTGGCAGGGCTCGCCGTCTATGCAGCGTCGTCCGGCGGGCGGGCGCTCGTCGTCGCGATCGCCGCTGCCGGGCTCGCGCTGTGGATGGGGGATCTCGCGCGCAAGGCCTGGCCGCGGCGGCGGGAACGATGAAAAAAGGTTTTGCCGCTCGGCGGCGTATTCTCTTCTCGTGTCCGTGAAGCCTGGAAGCGATACGCACGCGTTGTGGTCGGACTACCGCCAGACGCGCGACCGGGCGTTGCGTGACCGGCTGATCCTTACCTACGCGCCGCTCGTCAAGTTCGTCGCCGGTCGTCTCGGGGCCACGCTGCCCGCGCACGTCGACGAGCAGGACCTCGTCTCGTACGGGCTCCTCGGCCTGATCGGGGCGATCGAGCGCTTCGACCCGGATCGGCAGATCAAGTTCGAGACGTATGCGATCAGCCGGATCAAGGGTGCGATCATCGACGAGCTTCGCTCCCTCGACTGGGTGCCTCGTTCGGTGCGGACGCGGGCTCGCGAGATCGAGCGCGCGATCGCCGAGCTCGAGCGCCGGCTGCACCGCGCCCCCACCGACGAGGAGATCGCGGCAAAGGTCGGGATCACGACGGACGAGCTCGAGACGAGTCTCTCCGAGATCTCGCGATCGTCGATGGCGGCTCTCGACGAGCTTTGGTCGCCCTCCGGCGGCGGCGACCAGATCGCCCTGATCGACACGATCGAGGACGAGGACGCACCCGACCCGGAGTTCTCACTCGAGCAGACGGAGACGCGCGAGGCGCTCGGAGAGGCGATCGCCCGCCTGCCGGAGCGCGAGAAGCTCGTCGTCACGCTTTACTACTACGAGGAGCTGACCCTGCGCGAGATCGGCGAGGTGCTCGGCGTCACCGAATCGCGCGTCTCGCAGTTGCACACGAAGGCCGTGCTCCGGCTCAAGGCCCGCCTCTCGGGCGGCATGCGCGAGACCGCCGACACGTAGCGAGCGCGCTCGTCCCGCACGTTCCTGCCTCATCCATTTAGACTCGGGGCACCCCAAGTCACTCGAGGAGGAACGGACGCCAATGGCCGCAACCGAGCCCGGGAAGATCCGCAACGTCGCCGTCGTCGGTCATCGCGGCACGGGCAAGACGTCCCTCGTCGAGGCACTGCTGTTTCAGACCGACGAGATCAATCGGCTCGGGTCGATCGAGGCGGGGTCGACCGTCGGCGACTGGGACGAGGACGAGCAGAAGCGGCGCATGTCGATCGCGCTCACCCTCACGCACACGACGTGGCAGGGGAGGAAGATCAACCTGATCGACGTGCCAGGGGACCCGAGCTTTCAGGGCGAGGCGCGTTGTGCGCTGCGGGTCGTGGAAGGGGCGCTCGTCGTCGTGAACGCCGTCATGGGGCTCGAGGTCGGGACGGCACGGGTCAAGCATCTCGCCGACGACCTGGGGCTCGCGCGTGTCCTGTTCGTCAACATGCTCGACCGCGATCGCGCCGACTTCTATCGGACGCTGGCCCAGATCCAGGAGCAGTTCTCGTCGCGGTGCGTGGCCGTGCATCTCCCGATCGGAGCCCAGCACGACCTGAAGGGAATCGTCGACGTTCTCCACATGTGCGCCTACTCGAGCGCGGAGGGCGGCAAGGAGTCGGAGCCGACCGAGATCCCGGCCGAGATGCTCGAGATCGCGCAGGAGTATCGCGAGAAGCTCCTGGACGAGGTCGTGCAGACCGACGACGCCCTGATGGAGCAGTACCTCGGCGGTGAGGAGCTCGACTCGCACGCGGTTGCCTCGGCGCTCAAGCTCGCGATCACCCGTGGCGAGGTCTTCCCGGTCGCGTGCGGGGTCGCGACCAAGAACCTCGGCACGCACGCACTGCTCGACCTGATCGTCGAGGGCGTCCCCTCACCCGCCAGGAAGGGCGCGCCGATCGAGATCGAGGGTGCCGCCACCGCCGCTTTCGTCTTCAAGACCCTGGCCGACCCGTTCGCCGGCCGGATCAACCTCTTCCGCGTTCTCCGTGGGGAGGTCGGCGCCGACTCGACGCTCGTCGACGCGCGTGGCCACGCAAAGGAGCGGATGGGTACGCTCCTGCAGCTCCAGGGCAAGGAGCACACCCCCGAGAAGGTTTTCGGCGAGGGAGATATCGGCGCCGTCGCCAAGCTGAAGGACGTTCGCACCGGCGATCTCCTCACCGATCGCGAGATCGCCGCGGAGCTTCCCGAGATCGCCTTCCCCGACCCGGTGATGAGCTTCGCGATCACGCCGCACATCAAGGGAGAAGAGGAGAAGGTCGCCAACGCGATTCGCCGGCTCGCGGAGGAAGATCCGACGCTCAGGCTCCGACGCGACCAGCAGACCGGGGAGGAGATCCTGTCCGGTATGAGCCAGATGCACGTCGAGGTCGCTCTCGAACGCGCGAAGCGCCGCTTCCAGGTCGACGTCGAGCTGCACCCACCGCGGGTGCCGTATCTCGAGACGATCCGCTCCGAGGCCCGCGCGCATGGGCGCTACCGGAAACAGACGGGCGGCCGCGGGCAGTTCGGCGACTGCCACATCGTGATCGAGCCGCTCGACGGCGGCGTTGGCTACGAGTTCGTCGACCAGATCGTCGGCGGCGTGATTCCCCAGAGTTACCGTCCCGCCGTTGATAAGGGGATCCAGGAGGCGATGGCCCACGGTGAGCTCGCGGGGGCGCCGGTGCAGGGCGTCCGGGTGAGGCTTGTGGACGGCTCCTACCACAACGTCGATTCCTCCGAGATGGCGTTCAAGGTGGCCGGCTCGATGGCCTGGAAGGATGCGTACGCGAAGGCGACGCCGACGCTGCTCGAGCCGATCATGGAGCTCGAGGTCACGGTTCCCGACGAGGCAGTGGGCGCGATCAACGGCGACCTCAACTCGCGACGCGGCCGGCTGCACGGGATGGAGCCCGCGGCGGGGATGACGACGATCAAGGCGGATGTCCCGATGGCCGAACTCCTCACCTACGCACAGTCGCTGACCTCGATAACGGGTGGGCGGGGGGAGTACTCGATGCACTTCCTCCGCTACGAGGATGTGCCGGCGCACGTCGCCCAGAAGCTGATCGAGGAGAGCGCGAAGGTCAGGGCCGTGGCACACGCCTGAACGGTTCCTGGGAAAGTCCCTGCATCCGGGCTATAGTGGTCGGCCCATGCGCGTGATCAAGACCACTGCGACCCGCACCTGCGTCGTGTGCGAGCGGACGCTCCTCCAGGGCGAGCACGTGCTCCGGTATTCGCCCGACGGTGCGAGCTACGTCGACGTCTGCCCGTTGTGTACCGATGTCGCCGTCGATCACGGCTGGGTCAAGGAGGGTGTCGCGCTGTCACCGATGCTTCAGCAACCTCCGCGGCGCCGTCGGCAGAAGACGCTCTGGCAGTCGCTACTCGGCACCCGGGAGGAGCACCTCGTGCCGGTGCTGAGCGAGCCGATCCTGCGACGGCTTGGCGATGACGAGATCGCGCTCGTGGAGGCGGCCGAGCTCTTCAATGCAACGCAGTTCCGGCGCACGATCGCCGGCGTCGCGAAGGCACTCGGCGAGCCACAGGCGTCGATCTCGGTGCTTTCAGGGGTCAACTCGGAGATGGTGCTGACGTTCGCCTGGGACATCTCGTGGTACCAGTACCGCGTCTCGCCAGAGTCCTCACAGCCGGTCCGCGTCGCCGAGCGGGGCCACGACATCGCCGATCTCGATCCGAGCTTTCAGCAGTGGAACGCGACCGTTACCGAAGACGGCCGCGTGATTCCGAGCATCGAGCGGATCTAACCCCGTCCGTCTCGGGCACGTTCCGGGGAGACAGCCGTGTCCGCGAAGGCGAGCTGACCGGCGCGGCACCGGTTACGAGAGCGCCGCGGCAGGGCGGTAGGTACCGTCGTTGCCGACTCTTGCGCCACGAGCACACGAGGAGGAGCCCGTGACCACCGTCGACACGCACACATCCGCAGCCGACCTGCTCGAGCGACTCGGCGTCGACCCGGAGACGACCGCGGCGGGCGACCTGGTGGTGCGCACGCCGATCACCGGCGAGGAGATCGCCCGCGTCGCGCGCACGGATGCCGTGGCGACGAAGGCGGCGGTCGGTCGGGCTGCGGCCGCCTTCCAGACCTGGCGCGACCTGCCGGGCCCGCATCGCGGCGAGCTCGTCCGCCTGCTCGGGGAGGAGCTGCGTCGCGAGAAGGAGGCACTCGGTGGGCTCGTCACGCTCGAGGTGGGCAAGATCTCGCAGGAGGGCCTCGGCGAGGTGCAGGAGATGATCGACATCTGCGACTTCGCGGTGGGCCTCTCCCGGCAGCTCTACGGCCGGTCGATCGCATCGGAGCGCCCTGGCCATCGTCTCACCGAGACCTGGCACCCGCTCGGCCCGGTCGCCGTGATCAGCGCGTTCAACTTCCCCGTTGCGGTCTGGAGCTGGAATGCGGCGCTGGCGCTCGTCTGCGGAGACCCGGTGATCTGGAAGCCGTCGGAGCGAACGCCGCTCAGCGCGCTCGCCTGCATGTCTCTGCTGCGGCGCGCTGCCGAGCGTCACGGTGGCGTCCCCGACGGTGTCGCCGAGCTCGTGATCGGCGGTGCCGATCGGGCGGTGCAGCTGTGTGAAGACCCACGTGTGCCGCTCGTCTCCGCGACGGGCTCTACCCAGATGGGGAAGGAGCTCGCTCCTCGCGTTGCAGCGCGCCTCGGCCGTTCGCTGCTCGAGCTCGGCGGCAACAACGCCGCCATCGTCGCGCCGAGCGCCGATCTCGACCTCGTCGTGCGGGGCGTTCTCTTCTCTGCTGTCGGAACTGCGGGGCAGCGTTGCACGAGCCTACGGCGGCTGATCGTGCACGAGTCGATCGTGGACGAGGTCGTCGGCCGTCTCGCGACCGCCTACGCGGGCGTCCCGATCGGCGATCCGCGTGAGGTGGGAACGCTCGTGGGGCCGCTCGTCAGCGGCGACTCGTTCGCGCGGCTCGACGCCGCACTCACGGAAGCCCGATCCGACGGTGGCGAGGTCGTCGTCGGAGGCGAGCGCGTGCTCGCCGAGACGTGGCCCGAGGCGTGGTACGCGAGCCCGACGCTCGTCCGGATGCCGGCTCAGACGGCGGTTGTCGAGCAGGAGACGTTCGCGCCTCTGCTCTACGTGCTCACCTACTCCGAGCCGGAAGAGGCGATCGCGCTGCAGAACGGAGTGCCCCAGGGGCTCGCGTCGTCGATCTTCACCACGGACCTGCGCGAGGCCGAGCGCTTCCTCGCCGCATCGGGCTCCGACTGCGGGATCGCAAACGTCAACATCGGCCCGAGTGGGGCCGAGATCGGCGGCGCGTTCGGCGGCGAGAAGGAGACGGGCGGGGGGCGGGAGTCGGGCTCGGACGCCTGGAAGGCGTACATGCGCCGCCAGACCGCTACGGTCAACTACTCGAGCGAGCTCCCGCTCGCGCAGGGCATCGTCTTCGACGTTCCCTGATCATGCCGGTCAAGCTCTTCACCGACGGTGGCGCCCGGGGCAATCCGGGGCCTGCAGCGGCTGCGTTCGTGCTCCAGGAGGAGGACGGTACAGTGCTCGACGCACGCGGCGACGCGATCGGCATCCAGACGAACAACGCGGCCGAGTACACAGCTCTGCTGAACGGTCTGCGTCGGGCGGCCGAACTGGGGGTGACCGAGGTCGAGGTCGTATCGGACTCCGAACTGATGGTGAAGCAGATGCGCGGCGAGTACAGGGTCAAGAACGCGGCTTTACGCGAGCTGAGCATCGAGGCGACGCGGCTTGCCCGCGCGGTCGGCCGTGTCACCTACACGGCCGTCCGGCGCGAGCACAACGAGCTCGCGGACCGGCTCGTGAACGAGGCTCTCGACGCCGCTGGACCTTGACCCGGCCGTACGGGCTATGATGCGGTCGATGCTCAGCGAGTCGCATATCGGCCGGCCTGCCCCTCTCGGCCTCCTCGCGCTTGCCCTCCTCCTTCCCCGCTAGGGGATGCGAGTGACGACATACCCGTACCCGTGCACCCGCACACAGCGGGAGAAGTCCGTCCTCCGGAGGAGTTGAATCGCATGTCGATGCCGTACCAGAAGTACCGCCCCTACGAAACCGTCTCGTTGCCCGATCGGACGTGGCCCGACGTCGTGCTCGACCGTGCGCCGATCTGGTGCTCGACCGACCTCCGCGACGGCAACCAGGCGCTCGTCAATCCGATGGACGCGGGCCGCAAGCGGCGGTTCTTCGATCTCCTCGTCTCGCTCGGGATCAGGGAGATCGAGGTTGGCTTTCCGTCGGCCTCGAAGACGGACTTCGACTTCGTCAGAACGCTCGTCGAGCAGGACCTGATTCCCACCGACGTGACGATTGCCGTGCTCACGCAGGCGCGCCCCGAGCTGATCGAGCGAACCTACGAGTCGATCGAGGGCGCCCGGCGCGCGATCGTCCATCTCTACAACTCGACGTCGGTCACCCAGCGCCGCGTCGTCTTCCGGCTCGACCGTGACGGCATCACGGATCTCGCCGTCCGGGGAACGACGCTGTGCAAGCGCCTCGCCGCCGAGACGTCCACCGAGATCGTCTTCCAGTACTCCCCCGAGAGCTTCCACCACACCGAGCTCGACTACGCCGTCGAGATCTGCGAGCGCGTGGCGGAGGAGTGGGGGCCGACGCCGGCCGAGAAGATGATCGTGAACCTGCCGACCACCGTCGAGCAGTTCCCGCCGAACGTCTATGCCGACCGGATGGAGTACTTTGGCCGTCAATTCTCGATGCGCGACGCGGCGATCCTGTCGGTGCACCCCCACAACGACCGCGGTACTGCGGTCGCTACGGCGGAGATGGGCCTGATGGCGGGCGCCGAGCGGGTCGAGGGCACGCTGTTCGGCAACGGAGAACGCACCGGGAACGTCGACATCGTCACGATCGCGCTCAACCTGCTGACCCAGGGCGTCGACCCGCTGCTCGACCTCTCGCAGATCGACGAGACACGCGCAATCGTTGAGGACTGCAACGAGCTCCCGGTTCATCCGCGTCACCCCTATGCGGGCGACCTCGTCTATACGGCATTCTCCGGCTCGCACCAGGACGCGATCAAGAAGGGGATGGATGCCCAGGAGCGATCGGGCTCGCTCGTCTGGGACGTCCCGTACCTGTCGATCGACCCGAAGGATGTGGGACGCAGCTACGAGGCGATCATCCGCGTCAACTCGCAATCGGGCAAGGGCGGAGTCGCCTACCTGATGGCGGCAGACCACCATCTCGAGCTGCCGCGCGGCCTCCAGGTCGACTTCGCGCGCCGGGTGCAGCAGATCACGGACGCGCGTGGGGGAGAGCTGACGGGCGGTGAGCTGATGGACGCCTTCACCGCTCACTACCTCGACCATGTGCAGCCCTACGAGCTCGTTGCGTACACGCACTCGAGCGAGGAGAACTCGGATCAGATTGCCGCACGCGTGCGGGTCAACGGCGAGGAGCGGGTGATCGAGGGAGAGGGCAACGGACCGCTCGCGGCTCTCGTCGACGCGTTCGAGAAGGCGTTCGGGATCGCGATCTCGATCCGCGACTATCACGAGCACGCGATGGCCGGCGGCGCCGACGCGAAGGCGGCTGCCTACGTCGAGGCCGACGTCGCTAACGAGGTGATGTGGGGCGTCGGCGTCCACGGGTCGATTCTGACGGCGTCACTCCGGGCGATCGTCAACGCGGTCAATCGGGCCGAGGCCGCGCGCGTCTCGGTCGAGGCGGTTACGGAGGCGTCCGAGGAGCGCTGACCGGATGGGCCTTCGTGGCCGGCCGTCGCCGAGGGGCCGCTATACTCCTCGCCGCTACGCGGATGTAGCTCAGTTGGTAGAGCGTCTGCTTGCCATGCAGAAGGTCGAGGGTTCGAGTCCCTTCATCCGCTTGAGTATTCAAGCCGTTTCCGGCCTATCGAGGTCGTCGAGAGGGGGCAATTGGTGACCTGAATGATGACTCGGGATTCTCCGAGCCCTACCTGATCGGCAGGCACGCGACGCCGCGCAACCTGACGAGCGGGAACGACTGCTCACTCAATAGCAGCGCGAGGCTGCCTTCCCCGAACCTGACCGAGTGGCCTGGCGGCGACAGCGAGCTTCGGGCGCGGGAGGCTCGGTCGTCGTGCCGGCCTCGGCCGCTGCGCCTGACTCGGACATGACCGCATCGTCCGCGCCTCTCGGCCCCGGCCAATCCCCGAGGCCGAAAGCCTCCCCGACTCGTGCGGAGCAGATTCGAGGCGTTCGAAGAACTAGCCTTACCCCACCTCGAAAGCAGTGATATAACCAGCGCGGAGGTCGCGGGAGCATCCGCGACTCAGGGAGGAGTGATGACGTGCTTCGACGAACGCGACGACTGACCATCTCTGCGGCGCTCGCCGCTGCGTGCGTCGTTGCCGTCATGTCCTCGCCGGCCTCCGCTGCCGACCGTGATCCCTCGACCATCCTCGTCAAGTTCTCGATCCCCTCGCAGACGAGTGGCATCCTGCAGGCGCTCGGCGACCGGATCGGCGCGCGGCTGGGAGACGGCGTCGTGATGGTGAGGCTCTCGGATGGATCGGCGGTTGACGCAGCCGTCGCGCACTACGCTCGCCTGTTCGGGGTCGCCTACGCCGAACCGAACTACATCGCCTCGATCGATGCGCTCCCGGCGCCGAGCGACTCCTCGTTCGGGAGCCAGTGGAGCCTCACCAAGATCTCCGCGGTGAACGGATGGTCGTCGTTGTTCAGCTCGTACCCGTCCACCACCAGCGGCGCCACGATCGCCGTGGTCGACACCGGCGTCCAGGCCGATCACCCCGACCTGAACGGGAAGGTGCTGACCGGCTCCGGGGCAAACTGCCTCACCGGTACGTGCACCCCAGGCGGCACGAACGACGACAACAATCACGGCACCCACGTTTCCGGCATCGCAGCAGCGAGGACGAACGACGGCATCGGGATCGCGGGCGTCGCGCTCACGTCTCCGATCCTGCCGGTGAAGGTGCTCAACGCTAGCGGCTCGGGCTCGTATGCCAGCATCGCCGCCGGAATCAACTGGGCCGTTGGTCACGGCGCCAAGGTGATCAACATGAGCCTTGGCGGCTCCTCATACTCGACCACGCTGTGCAACGCCGTCGCCAACGCAGTCGCCGCCAACGTGGTCGTCGTGGCCGCGGCCGGCAACAGCTCCTACTCGAACCCTTCCTACCCGGCAGCATGTAGCGGCTCGATCGGGGTCGCCGCGACCGACTCATCAGACAACGTCGCTCCATACTCGAATTACGGGTCACCGGACGTCTTCCTCTCCGCCCCCGGCTCGTCGATCTACTCGTCGGTCGCCGGCAGCAGCTACGCCACCTTCAGCGGCACCTCTATGGCTGCCCCGCACGTCGCCGGCCTCGTGGCGCTTCTGCAGACGCAGTCGCCTGGGATTTCCGTGTCGAGCGTGAAGACGATCCTCGCCACCACCTCCGACAAGATCGGCGGCGGCTATGGATCCGATCCGTACGGCACGTGCGCCGGATGCACCTGGTCGTCGGCGTTCGGGTACGGGAGAATCAACGTCGAGCGCGCGCTCACGGGCAGCGGCGGCAGCCCTCCTCCGCCTCCGCCTCCGCCGAGTTCCGCGCCGTCCCTCGGCTCATTCGCTGTCGGGGATATCACCCAGACCCAGGCGACCGTTCGTGGTGCGGTCAATCCGAATGGTGCGGCTACCACCTGGCGGGTGGAGTACGGCCCAACGTCCGCGTACGGCCCGCAAACCGCAGACCAGAGCATCGGTGCGGGGACCGCGCCGGTGAGCGTGTCGGCGCTCCTGAGCCCGCTGTCTGCCGGGACGACTTACCACTATCGCGTCGTCGCGATCAACGGGAGCGGAACGACCAGGGGTCCGGACGCAACGTTCCAGACCCCACCGGCTGCGCCTCCCCCGCCGACATCGCTGACAATTACCTCTCCCACCGTCGTGACCGTTCTCAGCGGCTCCGCCGCGGGAGGGAGCGCAGCGAGCCTCGCCACGATCGACGAAAGTTACTACTCGCTTCGCTCGCCGTTCCTCAGCAGCCCGAGCTGGTACGGCACCTTCGACGTCTTCGCCAACCCATCGGACTTCCGGGTGACGTACAACGGCCAGTCGAGCCGGGCCTGCACCCTGTCCCTCGCCATGTACCGGTGGACGACCGGCACGTGGGTTGCGGCTGGTTCGTCGGTCATCGTCGGCACGTCAGCCGTCACCGTCGCCGATGCGGCGCCGTCGGCGTCGATCCCCGCCGCCGACCTCCGGAGCTCCTCCGGCCAGGTGCGTGTTCGAGTGACGTGCTCGGCAGGGTTCTCCTTCTCCACGTATACCCTCAGCAGCGACCTGCTGCAGCTCTCCTACCGATCGTAGCCCGGGCCACGCGCCGTCTCGCCCGCGGATCGGAGCGTGTCGAGGCCGCCAAGCGCTCGCGATCGGCTTGGTCGTCGGAGCTGCTTTCTCCGCGACGTCGACGGCCTCACGGACACCGAACAGGCACTCGAACGATGCCCGCGAGCGGGGCCGTGTGGTCAGCCGACCCGGCACCTAGAGTCGTGGTATGACGAGAGCTCGGCCTGGACGAGGGGAGGGGCTAGCTGTCCTGGCAGCATCTGTGGGCTGCGCGACCGTTGCGCTTCTGCTGATCGCGGACATCTTCGGGCTCGAGATCGGCAACACGCTCTCGAAGATCGGCGTGAGCGCCCTGGTGCTGTTCCTCTTCGGCTTCCTGGTGGCACCCACGGCACGGCTCCGGGTGCGGGTGGACGCCTCGATCGCCATGGCCGCCGTGACTGTGGCGGTCGCCGTCGAGCTCGTGGGCGCGGGGGCAGGCGTCTGGGCTATCTGGGCGACGCCCCACTCGTCGGGCGGCTTGCGAACGATCGCCGTCCTGATCGTGCTCGGTGTGACCTGCGGTGCCGTCTGCTGGAACCTGGCGATGATGGCGCTCCCTCCGGCGAGGTCGGCCGACTGGCTCAGCCTGCTCGCCGCGGTGGGAACTCTGATCGCGGGTCTCGACCTCATCAGGCTCATCATCGACGCCAACCTGGCGGGCGGCCTCAGCGTGGGGCTCGTGCCGGGGGTCGACGAGAATCGCCTCGTTGCGACCGCACTGGTGGTCGCGATCCTGGCCCCGCCTCTTGCCGGCGCAGCCCGCCGACTAGGCGCAGCACCCTCCGTCGGCAGCCCGCCCCACGAGCACGAGGCGGCAACCGAGCCGATGAGTCCGCTTCCGGGGGAAACCGCGTAACCCAGGGGGCGAGTTCCGTGCTCGATCCCGCCAGGACTGCGGCGAACACCTGCCAGGCGAGGGGCGCCTTTGCGGTCAGGCTCAGCAGGATGTACGCCTTCTCGCCGAAGGCCGGCTGTCGCGAGTGTGCCGGAGCACGCCGGACTCCTGAATTGTCGCCTCAGCCGAGCTGGACGTGCTCGTCGACGACGAGCCGCACGCGGCCGCCGACGTGAGCGATCGAGTCGGCGGCAACCTGCCGCCCGATCTCGCTCGCGTAGGCCGCGTCGAAGTCCTCGCGCGAGTCGAACCACAGTTCCGAGACCCCGTCGTACCCGGCCTCGACGTCGGCCAGGTTGAAGACGAGCCGGCGCAGGCCGGGAAGTTGCCGCGCGAGTAGCGCGTGCTCCTCGAGCCACCAGCGGCCGAAGTCCTCGTGCGTGTCGCCGTCGCGCCGTGAAAGCAGGATGATTGCCTTCATCTACGCCCGCTTGCGGGTGCGGGCGTGCGGACGGCCGCCGACGGCGAGTGCGAGGCAGACGACGATCTCGTCGTCGCGGGGCGCTCCGGGCACCGAGATCTCGGCGGCGTCCATCTCGTCGAAGCTCCAGATGTCGTCCGTGTTGGTCAGCGGCATCGTGATCGACGCTCCCTGCCCATCCAGCTTCTTCGTCGAGGGGATGATCGCCGCGCCGCCCCCGATCGCGGCCCGTACCGGCGCGCCGAAGCGGGGGTGGAGCAGGGCGGCGGCGTGCTCGAGTTCGCCGGCGGCGCCGACGATTGCGGCCTTGCCGTAGGCGCTGACCGCTTCGGCCGGTGCGCCGAGAGAGGCGAGAGCCTGTTCGACGAGGAGTGCTGCGACATCCGCACCGAGCTCTTCGATCGCGGTCAGGTCATCGACGGCGACTCCGGCCAGAGGATTGGTGATGACCGCCGCAGCCACGATCTTCACCGTCGGCGTGGGCAACAGACGGCCGCCGTCGGACCGGGTCTCCTCACGCTGCACGACCACCTTGCGAACCTGCATTGCTCTCCTCCGCCGCCGGGACGGGTCGAGCCTAACGCAGACGTTCGATCCAAGTCAGACGAGGGCGACGGCGACCGCTGCAAACGAGCAGCAGACCTCGGCGATCAGGAGCGCCGCCCAGCCCCCGCCCTCCTCGATCCCGATTCCCTGGTGCATCATCGTGCGCCCCGTGCGCACGAGGGCGAAGCCGCTGACGGCGGCGACGAGCGCGGCGATGAGGGCCCGGTGGCTTGACATCTTCCCTGAAGGACATCGGCGCGATGGCCCGGTGGCGCCTCCCCCTTTCGGGGATCGCGACCCCGGACGGGGGAAGCCCACGGTGCCCCTTTGGATCGAGGAGGTCTCAGCCTGTTCCTGATAGCTCCGCTTTCGGCGCGACGACTACTGACGCCCGGCGAAGGCGCCGTCCACCCGCGCTTCTAGCATCGAGGCAGTGGAAGAGCGCATCGTAAGCTTCCGCCCCAGGGCGGTTCTCAATGTGATCGGCGTTGTCCTGCTGACGGTATGCGTCCTCGGATTCCTCTGGGTCACGCGCGGCGTTCTCGTCTGGATCCTGATCTCGCTGTTCCTTGCAGTGGCGCTGAACCCGGCAGTGGAGTGGCTGCTCAGGAGTGGCGTCAGGCGCCGGGGTCTGGCCGTCTCGATCGTTTTTGGGACGGCTGTGCTCCTCGTCGCTGCGATCGCGGCGACGTTCCTCCCGAAGCTCGTCGGCGAGGTGAACGACTTCGCGAAGGCGGTGCCCGGATACGTGAACGATCTCACGAACGGCCGGGGTGAGCTCGGTCGGCTCCAGGCGAAGTACGACGTCGTGACCAAGATCCGCAAGGCTGTGGACTCGAGTGGGGTCAGCGGGCTGCTCGGGATCTCGAGCACGGCCCTCAGCGTGACGAAGAGCGTCCTCAACGCGATCGTCGCGACGGTGACGATCCTGTTCCTGACGCTGTTCATGCTGCTCGAGGGGCCGGCCTGGGCGGTACGATTCCTCGACCTCGTCCCCGATCGGCATCGAGCGCGAGCGATCAGGCTCGGGACGGACGTGTACCGGACGGTCGGCGGCTATGTGATCGGCAACCTCGCGATCAGCCTCGTCGCGGGGACGCTCTCCCTCTCGATCCTGCTCATCCTCGGTGTGCCATATGCCATGGCGCTCGCCCTGATCGTCGCGTTGCTCGACCTCGTCCCTCTCGCCGGCGCCACGATCGCTGCGGTGATCGTCGCGGGGGTCGCCTTTGTCGACTCGACGCGCAACGGCATCATCATGGTCATCTTCTTCGTCATCTACCAGCAGTTCGAGAATCAGGTGCTGCAGCCGGTCGTCTACCGGCGCACCGTGCAGCTCTCACCGCTCGTCGTCCTGATCGCCGTGCTCGTGGGAGCCCAGTTCGCCGGCGTGATCGGCGCGCTCGTGGCGATCCCGGTCGCCGGGGCGATACAGATCATCCTGCGGGACCTGCTCGAGATGCGCCGCACGGATCGAGCTGGGCCTGAGGCTCCGGCGGCGTCTCTCGCACCGTAGGCTCCTCGTGTGAGGATCTACGTCTGGCACGGGTACCTCCTCGGCGGCACCGGCTCGAACATCTACGCGCGCCAGCTGACGCGCGAATGGAGCCTTCGCGGGCACGACGTGACCGTCTTCTCGCAGGAGGCCGAGCCGGAGCGGTTCGACCTGGGCGACGCGAGGAGTGTCAGACCTGACGTGGGTGGACTGCTGCCCGTCTTCGTGCTCGACGAGTACGCCGGCTACACCGTCAAGCGCGTGCAGGAGTGCTCGCGCGAGGAGCTCGACTCCTGGGTGGAGGCAAACGCGGCGGCGATGCGCGCCGAGGGGCCTGCCGACCTCGTCTACGTCAACCACGTGCTGCTCGGCGCGCCCGTCGGCGCGGCCACGGGCGGACGCTACGTCGTCAAGGTGCACGGTTCCGAGCTCGAGTACTCGATGCGCGGCAACGAGGCGCTGTCGGACTGGGGGAGTGAGGCGCTGTCCGGGGCGGCTGCAGTGATCGTCGGCTCCGAGCACATCCGGAATGTCCTCGAGGAGGTCTGCGGCCTGGTCGACCGGGTGTACGAGATCCCGCCCGGCGTCGACGTCGCTCTCTGGCGGCCGCAGCCCCGGAAGGCGGCGCTTCGAGCGCTCGTCGAGGAAGCGCACCGCGACCCACCGAATCCCGGGAATGCAGAGGAGCGACTGCCGGACGAGGGGAATGCCGACAGGCTCGGAGCCTTCCTCGCGGGAGACCGGTCGACCGTTGTCTTCTTCGGCAAGCTGATCGAGAACAAGGGCGTCCAGGTGCTGCTCGAGGCGCTCGCGGGTCTCGAGGCTCGTGCGGTGATCGTCGGGTTCGGCGACTATCGCGGCGAGCTCGAGCGACAGGCAGCCGGGCTCGACGTCCTGTTTACGGGGCCTCTCGAGCACCGCCACCTCGTGCATCTCCTCGCACTCGCCGACGTCTCGGTGGTGCCATCGATCTTCCCCGAGGCGTTCGGCATGGTCGCAGCGGAGTCGGCCTCCGCCGGATGCCCACCGGTGGTCGCCGACCACTCCGGCCTGGCGGAGATCGCCCGGGGGTTGCACGAGGAGTATCCCGAGCGGCTGCGCGGGCTTGCGAGCTTCCGAAGTGGGGACGCGAAGGAGCTTCGCGCCCGCCTCGCCGCGATCCTCGAGCTTCCCGCCGCAGACCGTGACGCCTTGCGCCACGCAGCGCGCGCGGCGGTCGTCGCACGCTGGAGTTGGTCGGGCGTGGCGGAGCGGATCCTCGCGATCCTCGACGCGCCAGGCTGACGTCCGCGGCTGTGGAAAACCCTGTTGAAAGTCAGTCGGTCGCGACCTGGCCCTTCGCCAGCCGGTCGCGCAACACCTCGGCAAGCCCCTGGTTCGGAGGGGTTGCGGCCGCGGCGGCGTCGTAGCGGTCGACCCGAGCATTCCACAGGTCGACCTGCAGCCGATCGATCTCCTCGATCAGGACGAGGATCGCCTTGCCCGCCGCTCGAAGCTCCTCGCGACCGTCGGTGGAGATGCCCGCCCCCCACCCACGGAGGATCTCGAGCCGTTCTTCGTCTAGCCGCTCAGCCATCGAATCCACCCTAATCCAGTTCGGTCACCGGAACGCAACCACCCGGCAACGATGATCCCGCACTTTGGGACGTGTTTCTCTCGCCGGGTAGGCTGACGGCCATGCCGGCCGCCCTGGACAGGTCCCGCTCGCGCGCCGCCGTCGCCGAGATCTTGCTGCAGCCGCTCCTCGCCGCCCGACCCGCCACCGAGCCGCGCGATGTCAACGCGGCCGCGGCGTTGCAGCCGGCGGAGCGGACCCTGGAGCTCTGCGACTGCCTCGAGCGGCGCGGCATCTACGCCCACCGGTATCCGCTCGGGTGCTGGTCCGTGTCACTCGCCCATGGCGAGGCGGAGATCGATGCGACCATCAACGCGGTCCGGGGCGCCGCCGGAGCCCTCGGCTGAGTACCTCGATCCCCGTCCTCGACCTCGACGCGACCGACCTCGCGGCCCGGTTCGGCCACGCCTACGGCGAGTTCGGGTTCGCGTACCTCGAGGGGCATGGTGTCGCGCCCGAGCTCGTAGAGGCAGCCTTCGCGCAGTCGCGCCGGTTTCACGCGCTCCCGCTCGAGCAGAAGCTGAGCCTGAAGGTCAACGCCAAGCACCGGGGCTACATGCCGTTCGCCGAGTCGAAGATCGTGTCGTCGTCGATCCAGAAGGCGACCCGACCGAACCTGAGCGAGTCGCTGATGGTGATGCACGAGGTCGGAGAGGGCGACCCACTGCGGGCCGACGACCCCCTGGCGGGGCCAAACCAGTGGCCGGAGCTACCCGGATTTCGCGAAGTGATCTCTGCCTACGACGTTGCCTTGAAGGCACTCGCTTTGCGCCTCGTCCCGGTCTTCGAGCAGGCCCTCGGCGCCGATCTGGGGACGCTGGTTTCGTCGTTCGAGCAGCCGACCACCTTCCTCCGCCTGCTCCATTACCCACCTCAAGATCCCGCAGGTCCCGACGACGAGTTCGGTTCGAACCCGCATACCGACTACGGCTTCGTGACGATCCTGGCGCAGGACGGGAGCGGCGGGCTGCAGGTGCGGGCCCCTGACGGTGAGACGTGGCTCGAGGTGCCGCCGCGGCCCGGAGCATTCGTGCTCAATATCGGCGACATCGGCGAGCGGTGGTCGAACGGCACGCTCCGATCGACGCCGCACCGTGTGATCAACCGCACCGGGCGGGATCGGTTTTCGATCCCCTTCTTCTTCGACCCGTCCGCGCGAGCGGTCGTCGAGCCGCTCCCGTGCTGTATCACCCCTGCCGAGAAGCCACGGTTCGAGAAGGTCGTCTACGCCGAATACCTCCTCGCGAAGCTCGACGCAAACCACTCCTACCGTCAGCCGAACGCGGGCTGAGGGCGGCTCAGCCCCGGCGCCAGAGGAGGCGGAGGAGCAGGGCGAACGCCGCCGCGACTCCCAGCGTGCTGAGAGCGACCGACCATTGGTGCTCCCAGATCGTGAAACCGGCCACGGCAACGAGTACGACGGTGTAGAAGAGCAGCCAGCGTCGCGTCCGTCGGCGGCGGATGTCCTTGGTCGAGCTCAGGAGAGGTTCACCACGAGCGGGAAGGTAGCGGCCGGCGCGCGTCGAGCAACAGCCGAAGCGCCTCGGCGATCTGCTGCGGGGTTGGAGGACAGCCCGGGATCCGGAGATCGACCGGGAGCACGTCCTCCACGGGGCCGACGAGCTCGGCTTCGCTGCCCAGCACGTCGCAGCCCAGAGCGCAGTCACCGAGGGCAACGACGCGGCGGGGCTCGGGCATCGCCGCGTAGGCCCTTAGCAGGGGGCCGTGCATCCGCGTCGTCACCGGCCCGGTGACGAGCAGAACGTCGGCATGGCGCGGCGATGCGACGATGCCGATGCCAAAGCGGGCCAGGTCGACGGTGGGGCCGGAGACGAGCGTCAGCTCGTGCTCGCAGCCGTTGCAGGAACCGCAGTCGACGTGGCGCAGCGCCAGCGAGCCCGGCCGCCCGGCCGGCGGCAGCCCGAGCGAGCGGCGGAGCTTCGTCAGGTCGCGCAGGAGCGTCAGCATCAGCGATCCACGCAGGCGTAGCAGAGCTCGAAGCTCTTGTTGATCAGGGGGAAGTCGGGGAGCAGGTTGCCCGCGGCGGCATGGGCGACAGCGGGCCAGTTCGCATACGAGCCGGTGCGGAGGCGGACGCGGCCGATCCGGTCGCCGTCGCGCTCGACGATGCACGACGTCGCGCCGCGCGGGCTCTCGACACGGCCGACGCCGACCTCCTTCGCGGACGACCCCTGGTCGGCGCTCGTTGGAGCGACGGGCCGCTCCAGCAACGCGTCGAGGATGTCCAACGTGGGGAGGAGCTCCAGCGCTCGCTGCTCGAGCCGCGCCTGAACGTCGCCCACAGGGCGGCGCAGCGTGGCGGGCTCGAAGCCGTCGTAGGCAAGCCGCGGGCTCGAGGTGCGGAGATCCTCCGGCACGCCTGCCGCGCGCGCCGCAGGGCCGACGACGCCGAGCGTGCGTGCCGCTTCGGCGTCGACGATCCCGACGTCGGGCATCCGGTTCATGAACGAGGCATTGAAGAGGAGTGCGTGCCAGGCCCGTGACGACTCGGCACGGATCCGCGCCAGAGTCTCTCGCGCATCGAGTATGGCCGCCTCAGGGAGCTCGAGCGGGCTCCCACCTACCGCAACCGACCCGAACAGGAAGCGGTGGCCCGTGAGCCGCGCGTTGAGGCTCCGAGCATCGTCGACGAGCGCGGCAAAGCGGCTCGTGCCGGCAGCGAGGCCGACGCCGGCGCAGACCGCGCCGATGTCGTTCAGCGCGTTCCACACGCGCTCGAGCTCGAGCAGGATCGTTCGCACGCGCGCAAGCTCCGTCGTCTGCTCGAGGCCAAGCGCCTCCTCGCAGGCCTGCGCGTAGGCGACGGCGTTCGTCACCCAGCAGCCGGCGCACGCGCGAGCGATCACGGGCAGCCCGCCGGCGAGCCTGAGCCCCTCAGCGGCTCGTTCGAGCCCGCGGTGCTTGTAGAAGAGGCGCGCATCGACGTGGAGGATCAGGTCACCGACGACGTGGAAGCGAAAGTGTCCGGATTCGATCACGCCGGCATGGATCGGTCCGACCGCGACCTGGTAGGGGTCGACGCCATGAACGGGCGTGGCGAAGCGCAAGAGCTCAACGTCGTGGTCGGCGAGCGGGCGGAGAGGCTCGTGCCCCGCGAAGCCGACTCCGTGGAGGTCGTGGGCCTCGCGCTCGTCCCAGCCGGCGGCGGGCGCCAGGTCGACGATAGTGGGGACGGAGCTTGTAGCGGCGTCGACGCTCTCCAGCCGCACCTCGCCGTTCGGCCGAGAGAGCAGAGTGCGCACCGCGCCGCGGGTCGCGTGGAGGCCGGCGAACGACCAGCCGTCGGCGAGCGCCGCGGAAACCGCCTCTCGATAGACCTCACCCGGGCGCACGGCGATCATCCGAGGCCTCTCATCAGCCCCTCGACGATGGCCGAGCCCGGGAGCCAGAGGGCCGCCACCGTTAGGGTCAGGAGGAGCGCTGTTGTAACCACGGTGAGCGACGTGACGGAGCGCAAACCGGGCGCGAAGTCGCGATCGCGGCGGCGTGCCTTGCCGGCGACGGTGTCGATGAGAGCGTGGGCGAGACCGAGGAATCCGAGCGCGAGCAGGACAGCCGCGGCGCTCGCCGTCCAAGGCCGGCCGACCTGGAACCCGCCTGCGACGATCAGCACCTCGCTGACGAAGAGGGGGGAGGGAGGCAGGCCGGCGAGCGCTCCCAGCGAGATGCCGACTGAGGCGCCCAGGGCCGGCTGAGTACGCGCGATTCCTCCCACCGAATGGCCCGACGCGCGCGGCTCGTGGCCGAGCAGTGGAGTGGCGGAGTAGAACCCGAGAGCCTTGGCGAGTGCATGACCGGCGATGTGGACGACGACTCCGGCCATTGCGAGCGGACCTCCGAAGCCGACGCCGAGGGCGATCACGCCCATGTGCTCGAGGCTCGAGTAGGCGAGGAGCCGCTTCCACGCCTGCGGCCGCCACAGGAACGGAACCGCCACCCCGAGTGAGACAAGGCCGAAGCCGACGAGCACACCACCCGCTGTCCGTGCGCCGATCGTCGGAGCGAGAGCCTGCTCGGATCGCCAGGCGACGAGAAGCACGGCGGGGAGCAGGGCAGCCGAGAGGAGTGCCGAGACGGGTGCGGGCGCCTCGGAATGAGCGTCCGGCAGCCAGTTGTGGACAGGCGCCCACCCGATCTTGGCTGCGAGCCCGGCAAGCAGGAGCACGTACGCGATGATCGTGACCTTCGGATCGAGCGAGGCGTGGGGAAGCGAGCGCCACGTGAGTAACTCGATCCCACCACCGCCGCCGGCCGCCGACTCGAGCATCAGGATCCCGAGCAGCGCGATTCCGAGGCCGAGCGAGGTCAGGATCAGGTACTTCCAGCCGGCCTCGAGCGCCCGTGCCCGCCCGCTGAACCCGACGAGCAGGGCCGAGGCCGCGGTCGTCGCCTCGATCGCGAGCCAGGCGGCACCAAGGTTGCCCGCGAGAGGAACGGCGAGCAGGACGGCGAGGAACGCGAAGAACGTCACCCAGTAGATGCGGTCGGCGTGATCTTCTCGGAAGAGAGTGCCGCCCCGTCCCTCGAGGAACTGGGGAGAGACGAGCGCGCTCGCCAGGCCGACGAGGCCGATGACGCCGAGCAGGAGGCCGCCCGCGGGGTCGACGACGATCCAGCGCCCGATCTCGCGGTGGTCGGGGTGCGCGAGTGCGACGACGGCGAGCGCAACGGCCGCGATCCCGACCGAGGCCGCGACCGCGAGCGCAACCCGGGTCAGCAGTGCCCGCGGAGCGAAGCTGGATGCGGCAACGCCGATGAGTGGCGCGACGAGAACTGCGGCCACGAGCCAGTCCCTAGCGGTCATGGAGGCTCCTCAGGGCGGTGGAGTCGCCGGCCCCGAACTCGACGAAGATTCGCTCGTGGAAGACGCTCGCGACGAGGGCGATCAGGAGCAGATCGACGGCAACACCGACCTCGATCGCGAGGGATGAGGTGCCGGGGAGCGAGAGCGCAGCGATCGCGAGCCCGTTCTCGACGAGCACGATCCCCAGCACCTGGAAGAGCGTGGCGCGTCGCGTCGCCGCGGTGACAAGCCCTATCGCAACGAGCGACAGCGTGGCGCGCTGGGCGGCGGCCGAGTCGAGACCGATCGGCGGCACGAGCCAGATCAGCGTCAGTGCGAGCCCGACAGCTGCGCCCGCGCGTGCGAGCGGCGCAACGCCCGCCGCCACCGGTCGTGCTTCCCGGGTGCGGCGGACGAGGAGCAGGAGCAGCGTCGCGAGCAGGGCGCCGCGCAGCACCAGCGCGACGGCCGCCACCACGGAGTTGAACGAGCCGCCCTGTCCGAGAGCGGTCGCTGCGAGCAGTAGCGCCTGGGCGGTGACAAGTCCGACTGCAATCGAGCGCCGCCGGACGACGACGACCCCGATGCCGAGCGCGACGAGGGTCCACGCCACGCCGCTCACAGGGTGTCCACCAGCCAGGCGACGATGCCGAGCAGGGCGACGGCGGCACCGACGCCGATCAGGCGCGGCACGAGCAAGATGCGCATCTTCGCCACGACCGTCTCCACCAGCGCCAGTGTCAGGCAGATGCCGCAGAGCCAGAGCGGCAGAACGGCGAGCTGACCCCAGGTGCTCGCCGGATGGGGGAGAAACACCTCAGCCGCGATCACGAGCACGAGCCAGTGCCGGGCCGCGAGCGCCCACTGGAGCAGCGCCTGGTCGCGGCCCGCCATCTCGAGGATCGGCCCCTCGTGGATCATCGTCAGTTCGAGGTGGGTGTCCGGGTTGTCGACCGGCTGGCGTCCCGTCTCGGCAATCACGACCAGCGCGAAAGCGACGGCACCGAGAGCGAGAGCGGGGGTTGTCCACGGGCTGCCGCCCGCGGTGGCGTCGATCATCCCGCGCAGGTCCGTCGTCCCCGAGACGAGCGCGGCCACCGCGAGGGAAAGCACGAGCGTCGCCTCGATGAAGACGGAGAGGGTGAGATCGCGACTCGCGCCCTGGAGCGCGTACCCGTTCGACGTGTCCCAGGCCGCCGCGCAGACGGCGAGCCGCGCCAGCGCCAGCAGCCCAGCGAGCGCGAGAGCGTCGTGCCCGACGCCGAGGCCGGGCCCGCTCCCGGCCACCGGCACGAGCAGGATCGCGGCGCCTATCGCGGCTGCGGCAAGAACCGGCGCCACGCGGTAGACGATCGTCGTGCCCTCGACCGCGACGCCACTCTTCCCCCAGAGTCGGTGGAGCTCGCGGTACGGCTGCAGCGGCCCGGCCCCGCGCCGGCCCTGCAGCCGGGCCTTCGCCTGCTGCGTAAGGCCGACGAGCGAAGGGGCCATCGCGACGCCGCCGACGACACCGACGAGGCCTGCCGCGACGGACTGCGCACTCATCCGATCACTCCGATCCGCACCGCGACGAGCAGGACGACGACGAGCGCGATCAGGTACGCGACATACGCGCCGAGCCTCCCGCTCTGGAGTCGTCTCGCCCAGGACGCGGCGAGAAGCGCGCCGTCGGTGACGGGGCGGTAGAGGTGGGCGTCGATCAGGTGTGGCACCCGCCCCTCGTACGAGACGTCCTGCACGACCCCACCGCGCGCGGTCGTCCGGACGTTGCGCTCGGGCCGGAGCACGGCCTCGAGCACGAGGCGCAGCGGCTTCGTGAACCCGGCGCTCGTCCAGAGCAGCGCCGGCTCGATCGCCTGCCCCGACGCCCAGGTTGGGCTCGGCGCGGCCCTCCGGCCGCCGCGCGCGAGCCAGAGCAGCGAGGTGAGCCCGGCGATGACGATCAGGATCCCGAGTGTCGGGAGGTGCCCCGTGCCGGGCAGGTCGAGGCCCGGACGCACCGATATCTCGTTCCCCGTCGCCCAGGGCGTGAGGCCGGTGAGCTGTGAGAAGAGGAGGCCGGGAAGCGCTCCCAGCACGACGCAGCAGGCCGCGAGCGCGACGAGCGCCCATCGCATCGCCGCGGGCGGCTCCACCGCCTCCGCGCAGGCGGTGCGGCGCGCCGGCCCGAGCAGGACGAGCCCGATCACCTTCACGAAGCACAGGACGCCGAGCGCCATCGTCGCGGCGAGGGCGGCGAGGGCGAGCGCACCGAGGATCCCGTCCCAGACGCTCCCCGAGCCCGGCACGTGCAGCAGCGACTGCAGCGTCAGCCACTCGGAGGCGAAGCCGTTGAGAAGCGGCATCCCCGCGATCGCCAGCGCGCCCACCAGGAAGGCACCGCCGCTCCACGGGAGTCGGCGCAGCAAGCCGCCGAGACGGTCGAGCTCGAGTCCGCCGGTCGCCCGCTCGAACGTGCCGGCGCCGAGGAAGAGCAGCGCCTTGAAGGCGGCATGGTTGACGGAATGAAGCAGGGCGGCGGCGAGGGCGAATGACGCCCACTGGTCGGCGCCGTGACGGCGCAGTAGGAGGCAGGCGCCGAGGCCGAGCGCGACGATGCCGAGGTGCTCGACGGTCGAGTAGGCGAGCAGCCGCTTGAGATCGCGCTGGAAGAGCGCGTAGGTGATCCCCCCGACGGCAGACAGCGCGCCCAAGACGAGCACCGTCGCGCCGACCCAGGCGGGCGGGGGCCCGAGCCAGTCGACGAGCACTCGCACGAGGCCGTAGGCGGCAACCGCGACCATGACGCCGCTCATCAGGGCCGAGACGTACGCCGGAGCGATCGGGTGCGCCCGCGGCAGCCACGCGTGCATCGGGATCAGACCGGCCTTCGTCCCGAAGCCCACGATCGCCGCGATCGCGATCACGGCCTGGACGCCCGAGCCCTCGGTGAGCGCGGCGGGGTTACCGATTGCGCCTTCGTGGGCAAGCAGGAGGAGCGCGATCCACGTGCCGACGCCACCGAGGTGCGTGATCGCGACGTAGGAGAACGCCGTGTGGCGCGCCGCTTCGGTGGCATGCCCGACGAGGATGATCGCCGCCGGGACGAGCGTCATCAGCTCCCAGAAGAAGAGGAACGACAGCGCGTCGCGGGCGCAGACGACGCCGACCAGCGCGAGGATGAACACCGCGCCGAGGGCAGCCGTCGCCCGACCGGCCCCGGTCGCGGGCAGGTACGCGGACGCAAAGACGAGGGCCGGCACGGCGACGAGTGCCAGCATTCCGAGGAAGAGGCCCGTGAGCCCGTCGATTCCCGCCTGTGGCGTGAGGTTGCTCGTGAACGGGGCGCCCCAGGTGCCGTCGGTGACGAGGGCCCACGATCCTGCGACCCCGACGGCGAGCATCCCGGCAGCCTGGAGCCGGAGCCCCATCGCAGGCCGCCCGGCGAGCGCGCTGACGACGCCGCCGGCGACGAGGAGAGCCAGGCCGGCGACGACGATCACGATCACTCCGCGGCGAGCTCCTCGAGCAATTCCTGTTGCTCGTGGAGCGACCTTGCGATCAGTAGCTTGCCGACGTCGAGCAGGGCGAAGACCTGCGGGTCGGCGGCACGGTAGAAGACGCTCGTCCCCTCCCGGCGCGACTCGACGACGCCGACGCGTCGCAGCGCTGCGAGGTGCTGCGAGGTGCCACCCGAGTCGAGGCCGAGAGCTTCCTGTAGCGCACCGACCGAGTGCTCGCCGTCGCGCAGCAGCTCCAGGATCCGGACCCGGGCAGGGTGACCGAGCGTGCGGAACAGTGCCGCCTTGGTCACGTAGAGAGGAGTCGCCTCGTATGGCATTGCTTGAATCTTAGAAGATCTCAAGATATAGTGCGGGCAGACGCCACCGCGCTACCCGGCGTGAGATAGGCTCGCGCGCATGAATTCCTCCGCGCTCTTCCTCGCCTTCAGCGGTGCCCAGTGGGTGCTGCTGGTCGCCTTCATCATCCCCGTCCTGATCCTCTGGAGTTACGCGATCATCAGCCTCGTCGGGCGCCACGACCTCGGGATCGGCGGCAAGCTTGCCTGGCTCGTCGCGATCCTGGTGCTGCCGATCATCGGCTCGATCCTCTACTTCATGCTGCGCCCGGCGCCGCAGGAGCAGAACCGGCGCGCCCAGGCGCGCCACCACAAGCACTGAGGAAGCTCAGAGGCCCCGTGCCTCGACGGTGAGCCACGATGCGCGGGCCTCGCCGGGATCGAGGAACGGCATCCGGCCGGCCTCGATGTCGTGCGCGCGGCCGAGGATCGAGCAGTTCGCCGGCTCGAACGCCAGAGCGTATGTCCCGGCCGCAGGATCCACCCACTGCCAGAGCCGCGGCAACGAGGAGCGAATCGTCAGCTCGAGGCCAACCCGAGGGCTCGTCAGCCGCACCCAGGTGCCTCCGACGTGCTCGAAGACCCACTCGTCGGCGCCTGGCGCGACCTCCGGCGGCTCGTCCCAGGTGGCGACACCGGCCGCGGCCGCTGAGTCGCGCGGAACGACCTCGCGCGCGTCGGTCTCGAGATACGCGTCATCGCCCCAGACCGGCGCCCCGATGTTGACGTGATAGAGCAGTGGCGCCGCCACCGTCCAGTCCGAGTCGTTGACGACCCGGTCGTCGAGCCGCACGAGACCCTGGCCGACCGTGGTGACGATCCGGCGATAGAGGGTGAACGGGGCGTCGGTGATCGTCGCAGTTGCGGTGAGCTCGGAGGTCGTGCGCTCGATCTTCAAGTCCATGGCCGCCCGTGCGGTGTAGGAGCCGTGCAGTCCATGGCCCTCGGAGGGCTCGCCGACGTTCGAGAGGCCGCACGTCGTGACGAGGCCGCCGCCCCAGGCTGCCTCCCAGGCGTGGCGGTCGACGAGGCTCTCGACGGGTGGTGGGCCCTGCTCACCGCTCGGCGAGATCCAGGCGAGCTGCGTGCCGCGAAACCACGCCGCGCCGATGTCGAGGCCGCGGTCCGGGAGGAGGCGGAGGTCGATGCCGTTCCAGACCCTGAGGTCGACGGCGCGCGAGCCGGCGGCGGCGCCTGCCGCGACGACGGACTCGACCGCAGTCGCCACCTGGTCGGGGCTCGCGAGCCGGTCGGGGGGGATCGGGGTCACGTTCTCCCGTGCCCGACGGAGCCGTTGATCGTCAGGCCGCCGTCGACGAGTAGCTCCTGCCCGGTCATGTAGCGCGAGGCGTCGCTTGCGAGAAAGACAGCTGTGTCGGCAATCTCCGCCGGCTCAGCGATCCGGCCAAGCGAGATCCGCTTCTCGTAGGCGGCCCTCACCTCCGGCGTATACGACTTCGCGTTCAGCGGGGTATCGGTCGCGCCGGGCGCGAGCGCGTTGACCGTGATCCCGTGGGGCGCGAGCTCGATCGCGAGCGTTTTCGTGAGGCCGACGATCGCACCCTTGGCGGCGATGTAGGCGGTGAGGTCGCCGAGCGGCTGCACGTCGGCGGCCGAGCTGACGTTGACGATCCGGCCGTGACCGGCCGCGACCATGTGCCTCGCCGCAGCGAGGCATCCCCAGACGTATCCGAACAGGTTGACGTCCAGCAGCGTCCGCCAGTCCTCCTCCGTCGTCTCGAGGAAGGGACGCACGAGCGGACGCGCGGCATTGTTGACCCAGACGTCGAGGCGACCGAAGTGCGCCAGCGCCGCGTCGGCCACGCGCTCTGAGTCGGCGGGTACGCTCGTGTCGCCGGTCAGCTGGAGCGACCGACGCCCGTGCTCGGCGATGCCTGCGGCAGTCTCGGCGCCGTCGTCGAGCGAGAGGCCGACGACGTCCGCACCTGCGGTCGCCAGGGCGAAGGCGATCGCCTGGCCGATCCCGCTCGAGGCGCCGGTGACTACGGCGCAGCGGCCGGTCAGCTCGAAGGGAGAGGGGCCGGGCATGTGCGTACTCTATGCGCGTGAAACTCGGGGTTGCAGCAGCCGTCGTGGACGGATCGCTCGTCCGGGGCGACGTCGAGATCGTCGACGGGAGGATCGCTGCGGTCGGTCTCGCCGCGGGACGGTCAGGGATCGCGATTCCCGGGCTCGTCGACCTCCAGGTCAACGGTTTCCACGGGATCGACGTGCTGCAGGCCACCCCTGACGAGATCCTCGAGCTCGGGATCGCGCTCGCGCGGACCGGGGTGCTCTGGTATCAGCCGACGCTCGTCACGGCTCCCGCCGAGCTCACGCGTCTCGCGCTTGCGACGATCGGCGACGCGGCAGCCGCCACGGGCGCGCGGGATGCCGGTGCACGGATCCTTGGCGCGCACCTCGAGGGGCCCTTCCTCAGTCCGGAACGGGCCGGCGCCCACCCGGTGGAGCATCTGCGGGAGCCCGATCTCGATTTGCTCGCCTCGTTCCTGGTCGCGGGCTGTGCGGTGACGATGGTGACCCTGGCACCCGAGCTCCCTCGCGCCGTCGAGCTGATCGACGGTCTCCTCGACCGCGGGGTCGCCGTCTCGCTCGGCCACACCGACGCGCCTGCCCCGGTCGCGCACGCCGCCTTCGACCAGGGCGCACGAGCCGTGACCCACCTCTTCAATGCGATGGGACCGCTTGCCTCACGGGAGCCGGGGGTCGGCGGTGCCGCCCTCGCCCGTACGGACGTGGTCGTCCAGCTGATCGCCGACGGGGTGCACCTGGCACCGGACACGATCCTCACAGCCTGGCGTGCCGCCCGGGGTCGGATCGCCCTCGCCTCGGACGTGACCGCGGCGGGCGGGCTCGGCAACGGCTCCTTCAGGCTGGGGACACTCGACGTCGTGGTCGAGGATGGCGTCTCAAGGCTGGCCGACGGCACCCTGGCAGGCTCGGTGCGGCCACTCGCGTGGGGCCTTCGGATGCTGGTCGAGCTCGGGGTGCCGATCGTGGAGGCAGTCGCGGCCGCGACGAGCACGCCCGCGCGCCTGCTCGGTCGCGACGACGTCGCCGTGCTCCGGCCGGGCGCGCCTGCCGACCTCGTCGTGCTGGACGACGACTTCGCCGTGGCATCGGTGTTCGTCGCGGGTCGCCCGCTCGGTTAGTGCTGCAGGAGCACTTCGACCGGTGCGGCGAGGATGAGCTTGAACGCGCTCCGTCCGCCTCCGGCCGGAGTCCTGTCGCCGGTCGGCCGGAACCCGGCCCGCTCATAGAGGTGCTGGGCCGGGTCGTTCGCCTCCTGGACGAAGAGCACAACCCGCTTCGCACCGCGCTCCGCTGCCCAGCCGGCGACCGCGCGGATCAGATCGCGCGCGATGCCCCGGCCGCGCGCCGCAGGATCGACCCACATCGAGATCAGCTGCACCTCGCTGGCGTCGATCCGCGTGAAGGCACCGACCACGCCGAGCCAGCAGCCGTCCTCCTCGGCGACGAACAGCGTCTTGTCCTCACCTGCCGCAGCGCCCGCGACCCAGTCGCGCCACGTCGCGTCGGGTTCCCGCACCATGTCCTCATAGCGGGTGGAGAAGAAGTCGGAGTCGTCGCGGAGCATGCGCAACCGCGTCTCGCGCCAGCGCCGCCACTCGTCGCCCAGCACCTCCCGGATCGCGACCGACCGCGCGTGCTCAGGCATCGAGAGGGAGGATCGCGAACACGCGGGCCGGTGTCCCGGAGCCGTCGACGAGGAGGAGCGGTGCGGCGACGACCCAGGCCCCGCGGGGCGGCACGGCAGCGAGCCCGACGAGGCCTTCCAGCTGCCACATCCCTGCGGGGAGGGTCGTTCGGTGGACGGGCATCTCAGTCGACTGACCCGGGTCGACGCTGAGTGTGTCGATCCCGAGACCGACGACGCCGCGCTCGACCAGCAATTCCGCTGCGTCGCGGCCGAGTCCCGGAAAGGCCAACGGATCACCGACGTACTGATCCGGGTCGTTGACGAACGCGTCCCACCCCGTGTGGACGAGCACGGCCGTCCCTGCCTCGATCGTGCCGTCGCGGGCCTCCAGCTCGAGGATCTCGTCGGCCCCGATCACGGCGTCGGCGTCCCCGTCGACCCAGGGCCGGACGTCGAGCTTCACTGCCGGCCGGACGAGCGCCCCGATCGGGATCGCGTCGACGCGTGCCGCGCCGCGCACGAAGTGGGCTGGGGCGTCGAGATGGGTGCCGGAGTGCTCGGGAACGTCGATCACCCTGGCGTAGCCGCCGTCGCGGTCGTAGTCGATCACCGTCGTCGCCGCGAACGGGCGCGAGCCGGGCCACAGCGAGGTCGCGGGGCCGAGCGGCTGGGTCAGGTCGACGAGCCTGCCCGGCGCGAGGAGCGTTGCGAGGTCGGTCACGCTGTCGAGGCTAGCGATCCTGCGGCGAGCACTCGGCGCTAGGTGCCTCGCAGCAGCCCCGGCAGCCTTTGGGGCTCCCGCTTAGGCGGCCGGTTCGGGTGCGTCTGGACGGGGCCCGATGCGCGCGTCGACGAACGCCGAGAGCGAGAGGGTCGTCAGGTAGGCGACGACGACGCCGACGATGATGAGCGGCGCGACGCCAGGCCCCGCCTCCAGCGTTAGCAGGAGGGCGAGCATCACCGAGGAGAGTGGCAGCCTTAGAACCGAAACGCACATCGCGCCGACGAGGACGGCCACGGCCTGGGTCTCGGCATAGCCTGGCAGGTGGGATGCGACGAGGCCCCCGACGACGCCGAGGAAGATCGCGGGGAACGTCGGGCCGCCGCGGAAGCGCCCCAGCGAGAGGCTCCAGGCGAGACCCTTGAAGACGATCAGGAGGGCGAGCGTCGAGACCGGCAGCGATGCCTCGGAGCTGAAGAGCGTGCCGAACGCCTCCTGCCCCGAGAACAGCACGGCGTCGGACGACTGGCCAGTCCACTGCGCGAACCCGATCGCCAGCCCGCCGACCGTGAGAGCGGCCGCGATCGTGAGAAGGAACGGACGCGTGTCGATGACGCGCTTCGTCGTGCGGGCGAGCTCGATGATCCCGAAGGTGACGAGCGCGGCGGCGACGGCGAGCAGGATCGTCCAGGCGAAGTCGCCCCAGCCCGGCCCGCCGAACGCCGGCAGCGGAAACGGGCTGAGCTGCCAGGCGCTGGTGCTGAAGCCCGACCAGGAGCCGAGGCCGATGAACACGAGCGAGCCGATGCCGGCGGAGATCAGTCCGGGCAAGAGGACGAGCGAGAGCGTCGCGCCGCTCAGGCCCGCCGCCTCGATGATGATCACGGCGCCGATCACCGGCGAGCCGAAGATTGTCGAGACGGCGGCGAAGCTCCCGGCTGCTGCCATCAGCCCGATCACCTGGTCCGGCGCATCCTTCTTCACCGCCCGCATTGCGAAGACGCCGAGGCCGACGCCGAGCGCGATCAGCGGCGCTTCCGGGCCGAGCACGAGGCCGAGGCCGAGCGTTGCGGTAGCCGCCAGGAGGACGCCCGGGAGCTCGATCGGCTGGGTCGGGGTTCCTCCGGCCTTGAGGCCCTCGGCGGGAACGTGGCCGCCGTGCCCTGGCAGGCGCTCGACCGCGAAGGCCGTGAGCAGCCCGGCGAGGGCGAGCCACGGCAGCGGCCACCACCACGGTGCGGTGTCATAGCCGAGCCGGTCGGGCAGACTCACGTAGACGCCCGTCTGGATCTCGTGCACGAGCTCGAGGAAGCACCACGACGCGGCCGAGACGAGCAGCCCGACGAGCGCTGCGATGACGAGCAGCACCCGGTAGGGGCGGCTGCGGATCAGCGCGGTCGGATCGCTCGGGAGAGGGGCGGCGCCGTTCACGGTCGCCACTGTATGCGCTCCGTCCCGCAGAGGCGACGACCAGATTCGAACTGGTGTACGAGGCTTTGCAGGCCTCTGCCTAACCACTCGGCC
>JBBQRN010000012.1:0-80197 GCA_038214705.1 Gaiellales bacterium
CGGCGGACGACGTGGCCCGGGCCCTTCGGCGCCACCATGATCACGTCGTGGTCGGTGGCCGGCGCGACGCGCTCGTAGAGGACGTTGAAGCCATGGGCGAACAACACGGCCGCGCCCGGAGCGAGGTTCGGCTCGATGTGCTCCGTGAAGACCTGGGGCTGCACCTGTTCGGGGAGCAGGATCGAGACGAGCTGGGCGTCCTTCACCGCGTCGGCCACCGTGCGCACCGTCAGGCCGGTTGCCTCGGCCTCGCCCCACGAGGGCGAGCCGTCGCGCAGGCCAACCTCGACCGAAACGCCCGAGTCGCGCAGGTTGAGCGCGTGGGCGTGGCCCTGGCTCCCGTAGCCGATGACCGCAACCTTGCCGTCGAGCAGACCGAGATTGCCGTCCCGAAGAATCGTCGCCATTGCTGTTCGTCCCTTCTCTGGTTTGTACTACGTGTCGTCGGTGTGTCGGAGACAGGCCGAAGACTGTCGTCGACGCTGAGTTCTAGTTGATGGCAGAGAGGCGTCGGGTCTTCTTCGCCGATGCCCGCGCTATACCGACGCGACCCGTTCGAACGAGCTCCTGGATGCCGTGGGGGCGCGCGAGCTCCTGAAATGCGTCGAGCTCCTCCGGCGTGCCGGTCAGCTCGAACGTCACCGAATCGGCACCCAGATCGACGACGCGACCCTTGAAGGCCTCGGACGTCGAGATCAGCTCGGCGCGGCGCTCCGGGCCGGCGCTGACCTTGAGCAGGAGGAGCTCCCGCTCGACGGCGTCGTCCGGAGCGAGCTCGGTCACGCGGAGGACGTTGACGAGCTTGTGGATCTGCTTCTCGATCTGCTCGAGCGAGTGGTGCTCGCAGTCGACGCGTAGCGTGATGCAAGAGACGCCGTCCCGCTCGGTCGGCCCGACGGCCAGCGAGTCGATGTTGAAGCCGCGGCGCGCGAACATCGTTGCGATGCGCGCGAGCGCCCCCGGCTTGTCCTCTACGAGCACCGAGATCGTGTGCTTCACGGTGTCGCCTCGACCTGGTCGTCGAACTCGACCATGTCTATTGCCGCGGCTCCGGTGGGGATCATCGGGAACACGTGCTCGGCCGGGTCGACGCGGCAGTCGATCACGACCGTCCGATTGAGCGACAGTGCCTCCCTGAGCGCCGGCTCGAGTTCGGCCTCGGTCTCGACGAGGATCCCGACACCGCCGTACGCCTCGGCCAGCTTGACGTAATCGGGAACCGTGTCGCCGAGGCCGACGTGTGAACGGCGGCCGTCGAAGAACATGTCCTGCCACTGGGTGACCATGCCCAGGTAACCGTTGTTGACGAGCACGACGACGATCGGCAAGTCGTCGATCACCGCCGTCGTCAGTTCCTGTGCGGTCATCTGGAAGCAGCCGTCGCCGTCGATGCAGACGACCGTCGCCTCTGGCCGGGCAGCCTTGGCGCCGATCGCGGCCGGGATCCCGTACCCCATCGTCCCGAGGCCGCCGGAGGTGATGAAGTTGCGGGGGCGCTCGGTGAGGAGGTACTGCATCGCCCACATCTGGTGCTGACCGACGCCCGTCGTGAAGATCACGTCGTCGCCTGCGGTCACCGCCTGCAGGGTCTCGACCAGCTTCTGCGGCTTCAGCCAGTGCCCCTCGTTGCTGTAGCGGAACGGAAACTCCTCGCGCAGGTCCTCGATCCTGTTCACCCAGGCCTCGGGCGCGGGGACGCCGGCGTCTCGGTGCTTCACGACCTCCTTCGTGAGCTCGGCAAGAGCCTTCTTGAGGGGACCGACGACGGGTACGTCGGCGTTGCGCAGCTTCGAGATCTCGGCCGGGTCGATGTCGAGGTGAACGATCGTGGCGCCGGGCGCGAAGGCTGAAAGCTTCCCGGTGACGCGATCGTCGAAGCGGGAGCCGATTGCGACCAGCACGTCGCAGGTGTTCATCGCGATGTTCGACCACTTCGCCCCGTGCATGCCGGGCCAGCCGAAGAAGAGCCGATGGGATTCGGGGAAGGCGCCCTTCCCCATCAGCGTCGTGATCACGGGTAGGCCGCCGGTCTCGGCCAGCTCGAGCAGCTCGTCGCACGCCTCGCCGTTGATCGTGCCGCCGCCGACGTAGAGGACAGGCTTCTCGGCCTTCGCGATTCGCTCGCCAGCTTCGCGGATCTGTAGCGGGTGCACCTTGCGCGGTGGACGCCAGCCGGGGAGGTCCACCGTCTCGGGATAGCTGAAGTCGAACTCGGCCTCCTGGATATCGCGCGGCACGTCGACGAGGACGGGGCCGCAGCGGCCCGTGCGGGCCACGTGGAAGGCGGCCTTCATCACGGCGGGGATCTCCTTCACGTCCTGTACGAGCCAGGAGTGCTTGACGATCGGCATCGTGATCCCGGTGATGTCGCATTCCTGGAAGGCGTCCGTGCCGATCAGGGTCGTGCGCACCTGCCCCGTGATGCAGACGAGCGGCGTCGAGTCCATCCACGCGTCGGCGATCGGCGTCACGAGGTTCGTGGCGCCGGGACCGGAGGTTGCGATCGCAACGCCCACCTTGCCCGACGCGCGCGCGTAACCCTGCGCCATATGCCCCGCGCCCTGCTCGTGCCGGGCGAGAACGTGCCGCACCGTCGTGCCGCGGGCCATCGCGTCGTAGGTCGGCATGATCGCGCCACCCGGGATCCCGAACATCACCTCGACGCCCTCGGCCTCGAGCGACCGCAGGATGGCGTCGGCTCCGTTCATTCTCATTGTCCTGCGTCCTTCGGTCTCACGGTGCTTCGTCCCTTCTTCGCAGTCCGGCCGGCGAACGGTGTGGTCTCCGTCGCCATCTGCACTCCTCGAGCCGGTGCGTGAGCGACGCCTCCCCTAGCGGGGGAGAATCTCAATGAGCTCGGTGCCTACGCCATGCGATGCCGCACAGCCGTTAACGGCATGGCGCGGATCGCTGTCGAACGTGGAGACGGCGCGGCAGAGCATCGGCTCCGAAGCATGCCTGAAGCCGGGACCCGTCGCAAGATCGAGGTGTTCACCGTTTCGCCCGATCGGCGCAGAATGCATTCGAGGCATGCATACTATGCAACAGGTGGCATCTGTCAGCATCGTCGGCGCGGCCGGGTTCACGGGCCAGGAAACCCTCGACCGGGTGCTCCTGCACCCTGCGCTCGAGCTCGTCGCCATCGGGTCGGACTCGCTCGCGGGACAGCCGGCGGCCGCGCTCGATCACCGTCTCGACGGGATGCCCGTTCCCTCGTTCGTTACGAACGAAACGGCGCTCGCCCACCCGGCCGATGTGACGATCCTCTGTCTCTCCCACGAGGCCGCCGCCGCCGCTGAGATCCCGGCCGAAGGCGTCGTCGTCGATCTCTCGGGCGCCCACCGGCTGCGCGATGCCGGAAGCTACGAGGCCTGGTACGGCTTCAGCCATCCTCGGCCGGCGGAGCTCGGCGAGTGGACATACGGCCTGGTGGAGCTCTGCCCGGCCGGTGGACGCTTGATCGCGAACCCCGGCTGCTACGCAACGGCCTCCCTGCTCGCGCTCGGCCCGATCCGGGGAGTGGTCGACGCGGAGTCGGTGACGGTCACGGGCCTCAGCGGCATGACGGGAGCAGGGCGGACGCTGAAGTCGGCCTCCCACGCGGGCTCGGTCCTCGAGAACGTCTCACCCTACCGCGTCGGGAATCATCAGCACGTGCCGGAGATCACCCAGCTGCTCGGGTTTCCGATCTCGTTCACTCCGCACCTGCTCCCGCTCCGGCGCGGCCTGATCGCGACCTGCAACGTGCTCTCGACCGGAGCGGACATCCGCGGCCTGCTCGAGAGCGCCTACCGGAACAGCGCCGTCGTGACGGTGCTTCCCGAGGGCGTCGCGCCCGAGCTCGCGCGGGTGCAGCACACGGACCGGGCCGAGATCGGGGTCTTCTCCGACCGTTTCACCGGCCGCACGATCGTGATCTGCGCCGAGGACAACCTCGGCAAGGGAGCCGCAGGCCAGGCGATCCAGAACGTCAACCGGGCACTCGGATTCGAGGACACGGCGGGCCTTCGGCTCGGCGGGGTGCTCGTCTAGATGTCCGTCACGGCCGCGCAGGGCTTCGTCGCGAGCGGCGTCACGGCCGGGATTCGCCCCTCCGGGAAGCCGGACATCGCCGTCGTCCGCTCCGTCAGGCCGGCGGTGGGGGCCGCAGTCTGGACGACGAACCGTGTACAAGCGGCGCCCGTAACCGTCTCCCGGCGGCATCTCGAGGTGGCCGAGCCGCAGGCCGTGTTGATCAACGCCGGCTGCGCGAACGCTGCCACGGGCGCGCAGGGAATTGCGGACGCCGTCGCCTCGGCAGCAGCGCTCGCTGCTGCGCTTCGGCTCGAGCCGACGGAGGTGCTCGTCCTCTCGACGGGGGTGATCGGTGTGCCGCTTCCCGTCGAGAAGGTGATCGCGGGCGCAGCAGCGGCCGCTGCGGAGCTCTCTGGCGACGGCGGCGACGCGGCTGCGTGCGCCATCCTGACCACGGACTCCGGCCCGAAGCAGGCGGTCGCGCGCACCGGCGGCTTCACAGTCGGCGGCATGGCGAAGGGCGCCGGGATGATCCATCCTCGGCTTGCGACGATGCTCGTGGTGATCACGACCGACTACCCGCTCGAGCCCGGCGAGGCCGCCGGCTTCCTCGCACCCGCCGTCGACCGGAGCTTCAACCGGATCTCGGTCGACGGTGACTGCTCCACGAACGACGCGGTCGTCCTGCTTGCGAACGGCGCGAGCGCCGCAGCACGAGACGATGCGGCCTTTGCGGCGGCCCTGGACGAGGTCTGCGTCGACCTCTCGCGGCAGATCGTGGCCGACGGAGAAGGCGCCACGGTGGTGCTCGAGATCGGCGTCACAGGAGCGGCCTCCGGACCCGAGGCCGAGGCGATCGCACGGCGGATCGCGACCTCGCCACTCGTCAAGACGGCAGCCTTCGGCCACGACCCGAACTGGGGAAGGGTCCTCGCAGCAGCCGGTTCCGCTCCTCATGGCGACGGCTACGCGCAGCTCGAGCCCGACCGGCTGACGGTGGCCTTCGACGGCGTCGCGGTCTTCGCCGACGGGCGTCCAACCGGCGCTGCGCCGGAGCTCTCGGGTGCTTCCTGCCGGATCGACCTCGACCTCGGGCTCGGGGACGGGGAGGCGGGCTACCTCGCATCCGATCTGACCTACGACTACGTCCGGATCAACGCGGAGTACACGACGTGAGCCGGATCCTGCTCAAGCTTGGTGGCCGGATCGCCGCCGCCGGCGCGGCCGAGGCGCTCGCCCTGCGCGCGGCGGGGAACGAGGTCGTCGTCGTGCACGGCGCAGGCTCGCAGATCACATCCGGCATGGAGGCCCGCGGGATCGCTCCCTCCTTCGTTGACGGGCGCCGGGTGACGACGGCCGACGTGCTCGAGGTTGTGCGCAGCTCGCTGGCCGAGGTCAACGCCGCCGTCTGCGCCGCGATCGGGCCGGATGCCGCGCCCTTTTTCGGTGACGAGATCGGGCTTCGCGCCGGCAGGGTCGAAGCGCTCGGGCTCGTCGGCGATCCGATCCCGTCCGCCCCATCTGCGCTCGTCGCCGCCCTCGCAGACGGCCGGATCCCGGTCGTTGCCCCGCTTGCATCCGATCTCGACGGCGGCGCCTCGCTGAACGTCAACGCCGACGAAGCGGCAGCCGCGCTTGCGGTGGGCCTCGGCGCCGAGCGCATCGTCTTCGTCAGCGACGTCCCCGGCGTCCTAATGGACGGTGCCGTGATGGAGCACATCGCGGTCAGCGACGCCGATCGGATGCTCGGCGACGGCACCTTCGAGGGCGGCATCGTGCCGAAGCTCGAGGCGGCCGTGATCGCGGTGCGCGGCGGCGTCCGGGCCGCGATCGGCGCGACCGAGGTGGTCGCATGACGGTGCTTCGTGGCTCTGAGCCGCAAGGGCTGACTGCGCTGCGGGATCTCGTGCTGCCGACCTACGCGCGGGCCGACGTCACGATCGTCCGGGGAGACGGGTGCCGGGTCTGGGACGACGAGGGGCGGGAGTACCTCGACTTCGTGGCGGGGATCGCCGTCGTCGCCCTCGGCCACTGTGCCCCGGCGCCGCTTGCGGCCGCCAGGGAGCAGCTCGACCGGCTCTGGCACGCGTCCAATCTCTACTGGACCGAGCCGATGCTCGAGCTCGCGGGCCGGCTGGCCGACCGCTTCCCGGGCGGCAAGGCGTTCTTCTGCAACTCGGGCGCCGAGGCGAACGAGGCTGCCCTGAAGATCGCTCGCAAGGCGACAGGCAGGACGCGGATCGTCGCGCTCGAGGGCGGGTTCCACGGGCGCACGCTCGGTGCCCTCTCGGCGACAGGGCAGCCCTCGAAGTGGGAAGGATTCGGCCCGCTCGTGCCCGGCGTCGCGTTTGCCCGCCCGAACGACATCGAGTCTCTCGAGGCGGCGCTCGCACCCGCCTCCGATACGGCGCTCATCCTGCTCGAGCCGATTCTCGGCGAGGGCGGCGTGATCGCGCTCGAGCCGAGCTTTGCGCAGGCTGCGGCCGAGCTCGCCCGCGAGATCGGGGCGCTCCTCTGCGTCGACGAGGTTCAGGCCGGGATGGGGCGCACCGGAACGTTCTTTGCCTACGAGCAGCTCGGCATCGAGCCCGACGTCGTCACCCTCGCCAAGGGTCTGGCAAATGGGCTGCCCATTGGGGCGCTGCTTGCCGGCGAGAGGGCTGCCCAGGGATTCGTCCCGGGCGACCACGGCTCGACGTTCGGCGGGAACCCGGTGGCCGCGGCAGCCGCCGTGGCCGTGGTCGATGCGATCGACGACGTCCTGCTCGCGGATGTCCGCAAGCAGGGAGCGCAGCTCGTGGTCGGGCTCGAGGTGCTCCCGGCAGTGCAGGAGGTACGGGGCCGGGGCCTGCTCCTCGGAGCCCGACTCGATCGGCCGGTAGGGCCAGTTGTCGATGCGTGCCGCGCCCAGGGGCTGCTCGTCCTCTCGGCCGGGCCTGACGTGCTGCGACTGACGCCACCGCTCGTCGTCAGCAGCGACGAGGTCGGGCGCGCGCTCGCGATCCTCGGGGAGGTGCTGGCATCGTGAACCGGCTAGAGCGACAGGGAGCGATTCTCCGCCTCCTCGTGGATCAGGGGATCTCCACCCAGGTTGAGCTCGTGCAGGCTCTCCAGGATGAGGGCCACGAGGTCGTGCAGACGACCGTCTCGCGGGACGTGAGGGAGCTGGGACTGGTCAAGGTGCGCAGTGCGGAGGGCAAGCTGGTCTACGCGGCGCCGGATGCCATCGCCGCGGCAATGCAGCGCTACGCAACAGGAGTCGAGGCCGGTAGCGGGGGGCTCGTGATCGTCACGACCCCGTCCGGCTACGCGAGTGCGCTCGCCCAGGCAATCGACGAGAGCTCGCACCCTGCCATCGCAGGCACCCTCGCCGGCGACAACACGATCTTCGTCGCCGCGCGAGAGGGCACATCTGCGCGGGAGCTCCAGTCAGAGCTCGCCTCGTACCTTCATGGGCTGGCACGTTGACCCTCTGGTCGGGAAGGGTCGGTGGCCCGCTCGATCCCTCGGTCTGGGCGTTCCTGCACGCCGACGACGCCGAGCTCCTGCCGTACGACTGTGAGGCTAGCGCCCTCCATGCGCACCGACTGCACGCAGCCGGCGTGCTCTCGGACGCCGAGCTCACCGAGGCAGAACGGCGGCTCGCGGAGATCGCCCAGGACCCCGCCGGCTACCTGGCCGAGGACGAGGACGTGCACAGCGCGATCGAGCGCCGGCTCGGCGAGCTCGGCCGCAAGATCCACGCCGGTCGGTCGCGCAACGACCAGGTCGCTGCGGCGTTCCGGCTCTACGTCGTCGACGCGTGCGCGGAGGCGCGGGCCGAGATCGAGGCGCTGGCGCTGGTCATCCTCTCGCTCGCCGAGGTCGAGGTCGACACCTTGATGCCCGGCTACACGCACCTCCAGCGGGGACAGCCGGTCACGCTCGGGCACCACCTGCTCGCCTGGGTTGAGATGCTCGACCGCGACCGCAGGCGGTTTGCGGCCGCCGCGGCTGCCGCCTCGGAGAGCCCGCTCGGAGCGGGCGCGCTCGCCGGCTCGACCCTCGACCTGCCGGGGCCGCCGAACCAGATGCGCAACTCGATCGATGCGGTGGCAGATCGTGACTTCGCGCTCGACTACCTCTATGCGGTCGCCGTCCTCTACACCCACCTCTCCCGGATCGGCGAGGAGCTCGTGCTCTGGTGCTCGGGCGAGTTCGGCTTTGTCAAGCTGCCCGAGAACGCTGCCACCGGGTCGTCGATGATGCCCCAGAAGCTGAACCCGGACGTCGCCGAGCTCGCCCGCGGCAAGGCGGGCACGGCGATCGGGCGCCTCACGGGACTACTCGCAACCGTCAAGGGCCTTCCCCTCGCCTACGACCGGGACCTGCAGGAGGACAAGGCGCCGGTCTTCGGGGCTCGCAGCGATGCCAGGCTCGGCCTGCGGGCCCTCGCGGCGCTGATCGCGGGACTCGAGGTCGACCGCGAGCGGATGGCGGCGGCGGCTTCCGATCCACTCGTGCTCGCCACCGACGCCGCAGAGGCGCTCGTCCAGAACGGCGTCCCGTTCCGGGAGGCGCACGAACGCCTTGCCGCGAGCGTACGTGAAGGCTCCTTCGTGCCTGTCGGCTCTGCCGCCGAGAGCGTCGCCTCCAGAAGCGCACCCGGGCCGGGCGGTGTTCGCGAGGCACTGGCCGAGGCACGGGCGCGCTTCGGCAGCGACGTCTGATCGAGATCGTGTGACGTAGCCGGGGAGCTGCGGCGTAGACGGGGTGTAACCCCACTCACTCGCAGGAGGCTCTCATGAGACGAATCACAATCGCGGCGGTTCTGCTACTCGGTGCTGCGGCCCTCGCCGGCGTCGCCCGGCCCGAAGGCGCGCACGCCGTCGATGCCCAGCCGCAGACGGACAACTCGATCACCGTCACCGGCAACGGCTCGGTCGTCGCGGTTCCGACGACCGGAACGCTCTCGCTCGGCGTCGACACGCGTGCCTCCACTGCAAAGGCGGCTCTGGCCGCGAACGCGCGCGAGATGCGCCAGGTGATCGACGCCGTCAAGGCTGCCGGTGCTCGCGATGTCGGCACCCAGTCGGTGTCCCTCTCGCAGGCGTTCGGCCAGAATGGCGAGCCCTCGGGGTTCGCGGCGTCGAACGTCGTCACGGCCACCGTCGACATCGCCAGGGCCGGCGCCGTGATCGACGCAGCCGTAGAGGCGGGCGCCAATCAGGTGAGCGGCCCGCAGATGTCGGTGGCAGACCAGGGCAAGCTCTACCGCCAGGCCCTGAAGGCAGCCGTGGCCGATGCCCGTCTCAGCGCCGAGACGATCGCCTCGGCGGCGGGCCGCTCGCTCGGCAAGATCACCTCGGTCGTGGAGAGCGGCGGGGCCCCGCCGGTCCCGATGTTCGAGAAAGCGGCTGCAACGGACGCCGGCACGCCGGTCGAAGCAGGAACGCAGGTGACGACTGCGAGCGTCACCGTCACGTTCGCGCTCGGCTAGGACCGAGGAGAGCAGGCCTGCGGCCGGCCAGGAGCCGGCCGCAGGCCCGCTCACTACTCGGTCTCCGGTGCGGCGCTGGTTGTCCGGGCGACGTTCGCCTCCCGGAGTCGGGACGACATCGTCTTCATCATGTTGACGGCGAGCTGCGGGTTGTCCTGGATTCGCCGCTCCACGCTCTTCTTGTCCACCTCGAGGACACGTGCGTCTCCGACCGCTCGCACCGTTGCGGAGCGGACCTCGTCCTCGAAGATTGCCATCTCGCCGAAGAACTCGCCGGACTTGAGCGTCCCGAGTTGCCGCTCCGAGCCGTCGGCACCGGTCTTGACGACTTCAACCTTGCCCGTCTGGACGACGTACATGCTGTCACCCTTGGTGCCCTCGGAGACGATCACCTCGTGATTTGAGTACTGCTCTCCCACCTTGATGTTGTGCTCGGAGCCGTAGCCCCCGGGGACGGGGATGTAGAACTCCGGGTAGCCCCACATGCCGTGCTCCGACACGTCGAGGCCCATTTGCTCGTCTTCCGAGTGGGTGCGGATCCCGATGGTCAGCTTGAAGAGGAACAGGACGGCGAACGACGCGGTGAACGTGAATGCCCCGACCGCCGCCAGGCCGAGGGCCTGCGTGCCCAACTGGTGGAGGCCGCCTCCGTAGAAGAGGCCGCCCTGCCCGGTCTGAAGGTTCTCGGCGAGCTTCGGCACGGCGAAGAGGCCGAGCGAGAGCGTTCCCCAGATGCCTGACATGCCGTGGGCGGCCATAGCGCCGACCGGGTCGTCGATTCCGACCCGCTCGACGAGGAGCGACCCGAGCACGACAATGATCCCGGAGATGAAGCCGATCACGATCGCCGCCCAGGGCGCGACGAAGGCGCATGCGGCGGTGATCGCAACGAGAGCGCCGATCGCCCCGTTCAACATCATCGAGAGGTCGGGCTTCTTGACGACGATCCACGACGTCATCACCGCCCCGAGCACGCCGGCTGCGGCGGCGATGTTCGTCGTCAGGGCGACGTAGGCGAAGAAGCCGATGCCACCGAAGTCGACCGACAGCGTCGAGCCGGGGTTGAACCCGAACCAGCCGATCCAGAGGATGATCACACCGAGCGTCGTGAACGCCATGTTGTGACCGGGGATCGCATTCGGCTTTCCGTCCGACCCGAACTTGCCGAGGCGTGGCCCGAGCAGGATTGCCCCAGCCAGCCCTGCAAGGGCTCCCTGGTAATGGACGACGGTCGAGCCGGCGAAGTCCTGCATCCCCCGCGCGAACAGCCACCCGTCAGGGCTCCAGATCCAGTGCGAGACGAGCGAGTAGATCAGCGTGAAGACGGCCCCGAAAGCGAAGTAGACCCACAGGCGCGTCCGCTCGGCCATCGCGCCCCAGACGATCGCCAGCGAGACGGCCGCGAACGCGACCTCGAAGAGGTATCCGGCGGCCGCCGGGATGGCGCTGAACCACGAAAACGGCGATTGTCCGATCGCGAGCAATTGATCCACGGTCGGGAACCAACCCGAGCCGCCGATCAGCCCGTTGCCGCCGTCCCCGAACGCCATTCCGAAGCCGACGCAGTAGTAGACGATCGACGCGATCGCGAGGATGAGCACGTTCTTCGCGGCAATGTGGCCCACGTTCTTCATCCGGGTCAGGCCGGCCTCGAGAAAAGCAAACCCGGCCTGCATGAAGATCACGAGGATCGCGGCCAGGATCACCCACACCGTGCTGACGGCGAATCCAACTTCCTTGAGGTTCATACGCCGTCGACCTCCTCGAGCTTCGCTCCGGTTCGGTTGTGGATGACGTTGGCGACGGGGGATGCCCAGCAGATCCCGTCTCCGGCTGCATGGCCCGTGCGCGCTGCATCGACGATCGCGGCCGTGACCGCGTCCGCGATCTCGTCGCGGACGACGAATGTCATCAGCGCCTTCGGCAGGAAGCGCGACTCGAAGACCCGCCCCCGGTACTCGTGTGTGATCCCCTTCTCCTTGCCGTGCCCGACCGCCTCGACGACGGTCACGCCGACGTGCCCCGTGGCGGCTTCGACGGCCTCCATCACGGTCTCGACGCGGTCGCGAACCACGACCGCCTCAACTTTGATCATGCTCTACCCCTTCTCTGGCCAACGGAGGTGCTCCGCCCACGCGGAGCTGCTGAGGCGTCATCGCCTCCCGAGGCTGGGCCGCCGTTGGCCCTGCACCCTCCGGCGCGGCATGCGCGTCGGAGGGTGGTCATGCGCGTGGTGCTAGGCCGTCTGCCGGAGCAGCACCGGCTCGGAGTCCTCCAGAGCCGACTCGTCGACGAGGGTGATCGTCTCCAGGATCCGTCCCGCGATCCTGTAGGGGTCGCCCTGCGAGTTCGGCCGCCGATCCTCGAGGTAGCCGCGATACTCGTTCGAGACGAAGCTGTGAGGCACGCGAACCGAGGCGCCACGATCGGCCACGCCCCAGCTGAACGTGTCGATCGACTGCGTCTCGTGCAGTCCCGTCAGGCGGAGGTGGTTGTCGGGCCCGTAGACCTCGATGTGCTCTGCCGTGTACTGCTCGAACGCATCCATCAGGGCGTCGAAGTACGGCCGGCCGCCGACCTCGCGCATGTACCTCGTCGAGAAGTTCGTGTGCATCCCGGAGCCGTTCCAGTCAACCTCGGCGCCGAGCGGCTTGCAGTGCCAGTTGACGTCGACGCCGTAGCGCTCGCAGAGGCGCAGCAGCAGGTAGCGCGCGATCCACATCTCGTCGGCGGCCCGCTTCGAGCCCTCGCCGAAGATCTGGAACTCCCACTGGCCCTTCGCGACCTCGGCGTTGATGCCCTCATGGTTGATCCCGGCCTCGAGACAGAGGTCGAGGTGCTCCTCGACGATCTGACGCGCCAGGGAGCCGACGTTCTTGTGGCCGACGCCCGTGTAGTACTCACCCTGCGGTGCCGGGAAGCCCCCGCCGGCCGGGAAGCCGAGCGGTGCGTCGTCTGCGTAGAAGAAGTACTCCTGTTCGAAGCCGAACCAGGTGTCCGGGTCGTCCGGGATCGTCGCGCGGCTGTTGCTCGGATGCGGCGTGCCGTCCGGCAGGAGCACCTCGCACATGACGAGGACCCCGTTCGTGCGGGCCGGATCCGGGAAGAGCGCCACGGGCTTGAGGATGCAATCGGAGTTGCTGCCGTCGGCCTGGCGCGTCGAGCTCCCGTCGAAGCTCCAGAGCGGCAACTCCTCGAGCGCCGGGAACCGATCGAACTCCTCCACCTTCGTCTTGCCACGAAGGTTCGGGACGGGCTCATAGCCGTCGAGCCAGATATATTCGAGCTTGTACGTGTGCATCGGGATCCTCCTCCGGTCAACACGAAACGAAAAATGCGCACAAAAAAGCCCCAGGGCTCTCGGGGAGCACTGAGGCGTCGTCGCCTTCCGGAGAGCCTTCGTCGGCCCGCCTCGGCGCATCGTAGTCGGGAACTGCCCCGTTGCGCAAGGGCGACCGTCGCGGTCATGTGAGAGGATGGGGTTGGCGCCCCACGCTGATAGGCTGGCCGGGCTGATTTTTCGAGGCAATGGGGCCTCAGGCGCTGCTTGCGCCTGGGGCTCTTCTCGTTCTGAGGAGGAGCACACATGGCACGACCACGAACTTCCACCGCCGCGAGCACGAGGCGGCCGGCGCAGGTGCAGAGCAAGGACCGAGCGACATCGAGCGTCGCCGCGCGGCGCGCAGTGCTGAAGCGGATCAAGGACGAGGGCGTCGAGCACGTTCTTTTCTGGTTCACCGATCTCGAGGGGCACCTCAAGTCGTTCGCGATCACGCCGAACGAGATGGAGGGCGCGCTGAACGACGGCATGGGTTTCGACGGTTCGTCGATCACCGGGTTCAACCGGATCGAGGAGTCGGACATGGTCGCGATCCCCGACCCGGCCACCTTCCAGATCATGCCGCGCCCGGTTGACGATCATGGTCACGAGCTCGGCTCGAAGGTCGGTCGGATGATCTGCGACGTCGTCAAGCCGGACGGCACGCCCTACGAGGGCGACCCACGCTACATCCTCAAGCTCGCGCTCGCGCGGATGAAGAAGATGGGCTTCGACACCTTCAACGTCGGTCCCGAGCTCGAGTACTTCCTCTTTGAGGACGACAAGGGGACGGAGACGATCGACGAGGGTGGCTACTTCGCGATGACCGTGCAGGACGCGGCAACCGAGGTGCGCAACGACACGATCCACGCGCTCGAGTCGGTCGGGATCCAGATCGAGTACCACCACCACGAGGTGGCTCCGTCACAGCACGAGATCGACATGCGCTACGACGACGCGCTTGCGATGGCCGACAAGACGATGACCTATCGGATTGTCGTCAAGGAAGTCGCCGCCTGGCACGGCTACTACGCGACCTTCATGCCGAAGCCACTCTTCGGTGAGAACGGCTCGGGGATGCATACCCACATGTCGCTGTTCAAGAGTGGGCGCAACCAGTTCTTCGATGCCAAGGACCCGAACCACCTCTCCGACACTGCCAAGTCGTTCATCGCGGGGCTGCTCGTGCACGCCCGCGAGTTGTCCGCCGTGCTGGCGCAGTGGGTCAACTCCTACAAGCGGCTCGTGCCGGGCTACGAGGCGCCGGTCTACGTCGCCTGGTCGCAGCGCAACCGCTCGGCTCTGATCAGGATCCCGCTCTACAAGCCAGGCTCCGAGCAGGGAACCCGCGCCGAGATCCGCTGCCCCGATCCAGCGTGCAACCCGTACCTCGCCTTCGCAGCACTGCTCCACGCGGGCCTCGAGGGGATCGAGAAGGGCTACGAGCTGCCGGCCGAGATGACGACGAACCTATATCGGCTCTCCGAGGAGGAGCGCATCGAGCAGGGTGTCGACGCGTTGCCGGGATCGCTCGGCGAGGCGATCGAGGCGTTCGCGGCCTCCGAGCTCCTGCAGAAGGCGCTCGGGGAGCACATCTTCCCGCGCTACGTCGAGCTGAAGCGGAACGAGTGGGACGAGTACCGCACGCAGGTCTCGCAGTGGGAGCTCGACCGCTACCTGGCTGCGCTGTAGTTCTCCGCTAGCGCTGGGATCCCGCTCGTGCGGGATCCCAGCCCGCGGGGGATCCCGCCTCCAGCGCGCAGATCCCGCGAGGGGCGAGACCTGTCTCGCCCGGCCCGCCGCAACGGATTGTCGGTTCGGACTGGACAATGTCCGGCGTATGGCGCATCATCACTGCTGCAGGCTGCAGCCGCCAGGCGAGCGGCTCGCCTGTGTCTGACGGCCGATCGCGGGTCCCCGGTGTGGGGCCCGTGGTCGTTGTGGACAGAATCGCCGTCAGGCGCCAGGTTTCCACACCATCAGCGCTACCACTGCGACGACGGCCACGAGGATCGAGCCGTTCAGCGTCAGGTTGACCGAGTCCCTCAGCCGCGTGGCGAGCTCCGTGGTCGGGGCGTCATCGCCGGCGGCGAGGCGCTCGGCCAACTCGCGGGTCGCCCGGTCCTGCCGCCCGGCCACGGCGCCGACGACGAGCATCCACCCGATTAGCGCAAAGCTGAGCGTGAGCCAGGTCGCCGAAAGCGCGAGTGCGAGCCGATGCGCGAGCCAGACGCCGGCGCCGATCGCGAGCACGAGGCCGCCCGCGACGACGGGCACGACGGGCCGCGCGGCGCGCAGCAGGAGGGCGATCTCCGACGGCTGCTCGCGGCGCATCGCGGCAAGTCTGAGCAGTGCCGCCGCGATAGATCCGCCGACGAAGAGGAGCACGCCAGACAGGTGCAGGAACAGGATCCCGTCCTCGCCCATCGACTGCGACGATAGCCTGGGTCCGTGCTGACCGTCCTCCGCATCGTCCATCTCCTCTCGGCCACGATCTGGGTCGGCGGCACGATCGTGCTCGTCTTCGTCGGCGTGCCTGCGATCAGGGCTCTGGAGGGCGAGGCGCGGGCGACGGCGATGCGGGCGCTCGGCCGCCGCTGGCGGCCGCTCGGGTGGAGTGCGATGGGCGTTGCGATCCTCTCGGGCCTCTGGCTCACCCACCTGCATGGCGGGCTCAACTCGGCGGCGCTCTCGACCGAGTTCGACCGGACGCTGATCCTCAAGTCCGTGTTCGTCGTGTTCCTCTGCATCGGGGCCCTGATCCACGACTACGTGCTCGGACCGCGCCTGCAGCGCGAGCTGCGGGCCGGCGAGCCGCAGGCCCCTGCCACCCGGCGGCGGCTGATCTGGGTCGGCTGGTTCAACTTCTCGCTCACGATCGCCATCCCGATCCTCGGCGCCGTCGTGCTCACCTACCTCGACTGATGTGAACGACTCCGCCCGGCACCTCGCACTTCTCACCCGGACGACCGAGGTCGTCAACTCCTCGCTCGACTTGCAGGAGGTGATGGAGTCGATTGCGCACGAGGTCGCCGCGGCGCTCGAGACCGACTCCGCCTACGTGTACCTCTACGACGAGCGCAGCGACGAGCTCGTGCTCCGCGCGACGCACGGTACGAGCGTCGAGCTCTCGACGAAGACGCCGCGGATGCGGCGCGGCGAGGGGATCACTGGTGCGGCCGCGGCCGACCGTGCGCCGGTGATGATCGCGGCCGATGCCCACCTCGACCCTCGCTTCAAGGCGTTCCCGAACTTGCCCGAGGACGACTATGCCTCGATCCTGGCCGTCCCGATCCTGGCGCGGGAGACGCTCGAGGGCGCCCTCAACGTCCGCACCCGCAAGCCGCGGGCGTTCACGCAGGCGGAGGTCGACCTGCTGATGACGATCGCCGGCCAGGTGGCCCAGTCGATCGAGCACGCGAAGCTCTACGCGCAGGCACAGCGGCGTGTCCACGAGCTCGAGGCGCTGGCGCGCATCTCCGAGGCCGTCTCCGAGTCCCTCTATCTCGAGGAGTCACTCGAGGCGATCGTGCGCACGACGGTCGAATCCGTGCATGCGACGGGGGCGGCGATCGTGCTCGAGGATGGGCGGATCGCCTGGCCGGAGGGCCGTGCCGGCGCCCACGCCGTGCGGCTGCCGCTTCGCTGGCGCGGTAGGACGATCGGCGAGCTCGTCGTCGACCGGGACTCCGTGTTCAATGACGATGACCGACAGCTGCTCGAGGCGATCGCAAGCCAGGCGGCAGTGGCCCTCGAGCACGGCCGGATGGCGTTGCGTGGCGTGCTCGCCCAGGAGATACATCACCGGGTCAAGAACAACCTGCAGACGGTCGCCTCGTTACTACGGTTGCAGTCGCGGGCGGCCGACGTCGATCCGCAGAAGGCGCTCGATGACTCCGTCAACCGGATCCTCGCGATCGCCGCCGTCCACGAGGTGTTGACCGAGCATCGCGAGGACGATGTCGAGCTCGACGAGCTGATCGATCGCCTCCGCGCCATGCTCCTGCAGGGGCTGGTCGCCGGCAAGACGAAGACGGTGACGGCGACCCTTGATCCCGTCTCGCTCGCAGGCCAGCGGGCGACAGCGCTCGCGCTCGTCTTCACGGAGCTGTTCGGGAACGCGCTCGAGCACGGCGGCGAAACGATCTCGATTACGCTGCACGGGCGCGACGGTGATGTCGTGCTCGCGATCGCCGATGACGGTGACGGCATGCAGGCCGCCGCAGACAGCACCGGCCTCTCGATCGTTCGGGCGCTCGTGCGCGACGAGCTCGGCGGCGGGCTGGCGCTCCTCGACGATCGGGGCCTGTGTGCCGAGGTCAGGTTCCCGGCACGCACCGCCTAGAAAGGACGACGATGCGCATCCTTATCGCTGAAGACGAGACGATCATCAGGCTCGACCTGCGCGCCCTGCTCGAGAAGGCCGGCTTCGACGTGTGTGGGGAGGCGAAGGACGGTGAGGAGGCGGTGACGATGGCCCGGACGCTCGAGCCGGATCTGGCGCTCCTCGACGTGAAGATGCCGAAACTCGACGGCATCGACGCGGCCCGACGCATCCTCGAGGAGCGGCCGATCCCGATCGTGATGGTCACCGCCTACGGCAACGAGGAGCTCGTCTCGCGCGCCGTCGAAGCCGGCGTGTTCGGCTACCTCGTGAAGCCGTTCCGCGAGACCGACCTTCTGCCGGCGATCGCAACCGCCCGGGCCCGGCACGAGGAGCTCTCGGCGCTGCGCGAGGAGGCGGACTCACTTTCGGAGGCCCTTGCCGCCCGCAAGGCGATCGAGCGCGCGAAGGGGCTGCTGATGGAGCGCGAAGGGCTGAGCGAACAGGATGCGTTTGCCCGCCTGCGCAAGGCAAGCCAGATCTCGGGCCGGCCGCTCAAGGTCGTGGCCGAGGCGCTGATTGCGACCCTCGACGTCAAGGCGCCCTCGTAGGGCCGGCTGTCTCGCCCTCGTCCTACGGTGCCGACAGGAGTTGCTCGTCCTGCCTGCGCCGGAGGCCGCGGCGGCCGAACCAGGCGAGAAGCGCCAGCAGGGCCAGCGGGCAGACGATCACGAGGGCATAGAGGACGACCATCGCCTCGACCGCGAGAATCTCCACGGCGCGATCGACGGCGTTGTCCCAGCGCGACGGCACCGCCGGGACGACCGACGACTGCTGTGTCTGCAGGTTGAGCTGGATCGTCGCGTAGCGAGCCTCGGCGTTCACCTGCGCCCGGGCGACGCGCGTCTTGCCGAGCTCGCTTCGGGCGGCGTCGCGGCGTGCCTCGATCGTCGCCCGTGTTGCCGCGTCGAGATCGGTGGCCGCGAGCCGAGCCGACAGCACGGCGATCTGGGCGCGCAGCGCCGTCTCGCGCCTCGTCAGCTCGTCGACCTGTCCCTGCAGGTCGTCGATCTGCACCTGCTGGGAGACGATCTTGCCGAGTCCCGTCAGTCGCACGATGGCGTCCTGCACGTTCGCCGCCGGCACCTTCAACGTGAGCGAGGAGGAACCTGTGTCCGAGGTGGCGTACGAGACGGTGACGATGTAGCCTCCGAGGTCGCGCGTGATCCGCTGCGCCTGCTGTGTCGCACTGGAGAGCGCGTCGATGTCCTTCACCGACAGCGTCAACTGGGCCGAGTAGCGCTGGGCCCGCCCCGGCGTGGGTGGCGGCGTCGCCGTGTCGGCAGCAGAGGCCCCGGCCTTGAGCTCGGGCGCAAGTTGCGCCCCGGTCGAGCTCTGTGTCAACGGGCCGGCGCCCCCGCGGACAGCCTCGATGGCAGGAGGCGTCGAGCCAGAGTCGAGCAGCCCCGCAATTCCTGCCAACCCGAGCAGGATCACGGCCGTTGCCGGGAAGGCGACGAGCGTGAAGCGGCGCAGTGACGGGCGCGGCAGCCGCCACGCCCTCGGGGCGGCCTCGGTGGCGGCGATCGCCCGCACCCGGTCGCGAAGCGCGCCGTCGGCGAGGGGCCGGACGGCCTGCAGCTCGGTGATCAGCTCAGCGGAAGTCATCGTCTCTCACCTTCTCCTCGAGTTTGGTCAGCGCCCGGCTGAGTCGGGTCGAAACGGCGGTGGGGCTGATGCCGAGCACGCGCGCGGTCTGGCCGCCGTCGAGCTCGATCACGATCCGGAGGGCGAGCACTTCGCGCTCGCCGGCGCTCAGCGTCGCCAACGCCGTCTGGAGGGCGGGAGACAGCCCTTCCACGAAGTCGGCCGCGTGCGCCTCCGGCTCGGCGGCGGCCTGCTCGCGCTTCTTCCTTCGCGACTCCGAGCGGAACCAGTCGAGTGCCGTGGTGCGGGCGATGCCGAGCAGCCATGTGCGGGCAGTGCCCCGGCGGGCGTCGAAGCGCGACCATTGGCGGAGCGCCTTCTCGAATGTCGCGCCCGAGAGGTCATCTGCCAGAGCGCGGTCCCGGGTCAGGTAGAGCAAGTAGCCGAACACGTCGTCCAGGTGTCGCTCGGCCGCGTCGGCGAACGTCGAGTTGGCAGCGGCTGTGGATGTCCTCACGGGGCGAGTCAGTGTGATTGCCTCCATGTCCGTTCTACGCCGCCGGGAGGCTGTCGCGTCACACGATGAGCGCTTGCCTGATCGCGGTCGCGACCGCCTGGGTCCGCGTGTCGGCATCGAGCTTGGTCATGGCGTTGTGCACGTGGGACTGAACGGTCTCGGCAGAGATGCCGATCTCGGCGGCAACCTTGTCGTTCGTCATCCCGCCGGACAGGAGGGTCAGGATCTGTCGTTCCCGCTTCGTCAACGCCGGGAGTGACGATGTCGTCCCGGCGGAGGCGACGGCGCCTGCGAGCCGGGTGTCGACGTAGGTTCCCCCCCGGGCGACGGTCGTGAGAGCCTTGGCGATTTCGGCCAGGGGAGCCTCCTTGAGGACGAAGCCGCGCGCGCCCGCGCCGAGCGCCTCGGCGAGAAGAGCTTGATCCGAGTGCCCCGTGTACAGCACGACGCCCGTGCCCGGAGAGCTCTTGGCGGCCCGCCGCGCGATCTCGATCCCGCTGAACGGTTCCATCCTGATGTCGAGCAGGGCGATCATCGGCTTCCGTGCCTCGATCTCGCTCAAGGCCTCGTCGGCACGAGAGGCGCGCGTGACGACGTCGAAGCCTGCCGCCTCGAGGTAGCGCGAGACGGAGTCGAGCACCGCGGGGTGGTCGTCGGCGATCACGCAGGTCACGAGTTCGGTCTGCTCCGGAGCTGCGTCTTGCACGCCGTCGGGCTCCCGGCGGCCGCCGTCGACCATCCGTATCGCGTCGACGAGCTCACTCGGCGAGAAGGGCTTCCTGACGAAGGCCGATCCGGGGCGCGTGCGGCGTCCGAGGTCGCCGGACTCCTCCGAATAGCCCGAGATGAACACGACCTGGACGGTCGGCTGCTTCTCTACGACCCGGTCGGCGAGCTCTCGGCCGCTCATCCTGGGCATGACGAGGTCGGTGACCAGGAGGTCGATCGGGTCGTCGATGCGGTCGAGGTGCTCGAGCGCCTCGATTCCGTTGCGTGATGCGTGAACCCTGTATCCCTCGCGCTTCAACACGCTCCGAACGAGATCGCGAACGAGATCCTCGTCCTCGGCAAGCAGGGCGACGCGCGCGCCGACCGGCGGGCCGTCGACCTCCCGTACCACCACGTCGGCAGGAGCGGCGACTGCCGGAAAATGCAGCCGCACCGAGGTTCCCTTCCCCGGCTCGCTGTCGATTGTGACGAAGCCGCCGCTCTGCACGATCGTCCCGTGGACGCTGGCGAGTCCGAGCCCCGAGCCCTTGCCCTGCGGCTTCGTGGTGAAGAACGGCTCGAAGGCACGCGCATGCGTCTCCGCGTCCATCCCGGTGCCGTCGTCGGTGACCGAGATGACGACGAACGATCCGGCGACGGTTTCACCCTCGACTGTAGTCTCGCCAGAGATCTCCCTCGTGTCCGTCGTCATTGTCACGGTTCCGCCGCGGGGCAGCGCATCTCGCGCGTTGAGGGCGAGGTTCACGAGCATCTGCTCGACGCGATCGGGGTCGATGTAGGCGAATGCGGGGCCCGAGGCCGATGTGACGCGTACCTGGCTCTTCTCGCCGACGAGGTGCCGTACCAGCGGTGCCGACGCAGAGACGAGCTCGCTCAGGTCTACGAGCTTCGATTCGAGCGATTGCTTGCGAGCGAAGGCGAGGAGCTGCTGGGGCAGGAACCCCGCCTGCTCGGCAGCGCGTCGGATCTGCTGCGCTTCGTGATACGGCTGTGTGCCGGGCTGGAGCTCGTTGAGCAAGAGCTCGCTGTAGCCCCTGATCGCCGTCAGCATGTTGTTGAAGTCGTGGGCGACGCCGCCGGCGAGCCGTCCGATCGCCTCGAGCTTCTGCGCCCGGTGCAGCTCCTCGCGGAGCCGGTCGCTCTCCTCCTCGGCGCGCTTTCGCTCCGTGATGTCGAGCAGGAAGCCCTGCACGAGCGACTCGCCCTTCTCGTCGACGACGACATGCGTCTCGTCCTGCACCCAGACGACCCTGCCGTCTGGTGTGACGTAGCGGTACTCGTCGCGGGAGGGCTCGCCCGTCAGGCGGAGTACGGAGGCGTCGCGGAGCACGCGGTCGCGGTCGTCAGGGTGAACGATCTCGGCCAGGAGGTTCGGATTCGTCTGCCACTCCTCTGCGCCGTGGCCGAGCATCGCCTCGACCTGCGGGCTTGCGTAGATGTTCGGGAGTGACATATCGACGGGCCGGATGTAGGTCGCCAGGGGGAGCTGCTCGATGAGGGCGCGATACCGCGCCTCGGCCTCCCGCAGCTTCTCCTCGGCGACGCGCCGGCTGGTGATGTCCTGCACCGTGCCACGCACCAGGGAGCGCCCCCCGCGGCGAACGGGCGACTGGGCACGCTCCTGAATCCACCGCGCCGCGCCGTCGTCCGTGACGACGCGGTACTCGATCTCGTAGGGCTCGCCGGAGCGGCGGGCGTCGCTGCCCGCCCGCTTCACCGCTTCGCGATCGTCGGGGTGGACGCACTCCAGGTACCGGTCCCGGCTCAGCTCCGCCGACCGATCGACTTCGAAGATGGCGTAGAGCTCGTCCGACCAATGGACGAGATCGGCCTCTACGTCCCACTCCCAGCTGCCGATCCGCGCTATCCGCTGCGCCTCCGCGAGATGCATCTCGCTCAGCGCGATCTTCTCCTGCTCACTCCGCCGCTCGGTGATGTCCTGCGCCTGGGAGATGAGGTAGCCGGGCTCGCCGCTGCTTCCGCGCACGAGCGAGACGTTGAGGAGCGCCCACACGACGCAACCCTTGTTGTCGACGCACCGCTTCTCCATCTGGTACGTGCGGATCTCGCCTGCGAGGACCTGATGGACGAGCTCGAGCTCGGGGCCGACGTCGTCGGGGTGCGTGATCTCCTGGAACGTCCGGGTGAGGAGCTCTGCCTCGGAGTAGCCCACGATCTCGCACAGGGCCCGGTTCACCTCCAGAAAGCGCCCGTCGAGCCCGACGATCGCCTCTCCGATCGCCGCGGATTCGAAGGATGCGCGGAACCGCGCCTCCGCGGCGTGCAGGGCGGTCTCGGCGTCTTTCTGGGCGGTGAGATCGGTGATCAGGCCGAGCACGCTCTCCCTCCGGCCGCCAGAGGAGACGAGCGTGGAGGTCACCTGCACCGGCACTGACCGGCCGTCACGCGTCAGGATCTCGGTCTCGCTCGGAGTAGGCCCACCCCGGAGCCGGCTCTGGAACTGTCGCACTGCCTGCTCGCGCAGCTCCGGCACCACCAGGTCGACGGCGAGCCTGCCGACGAGGTCGGCCGCTGCGTATCCCGTCAACCGCTCGCCGGCGGGGTTGACGGATATGAAGCGACCCTCGAGGTCGAGCATGCAGACCATCTCGCCCGATGTCTCGAACAGGAGCCGGTACGCATCGTCGGCGTCGCGGGGAGCAGTGTTTCGGCCGTCCATTCTCTGTGTCATGGCATCGATCCTCGAGCTCGGGCTCGGGGCCGCCTGAGCCCCAGATTCAAGGTGCGTCGCGTTCTCCCTGCCGAAGGAGGATCCGACGCATCGGCAGCCAACGGAGAACTCCCGGGAATCCGGGAGACTCATTTCGGGCGATCCCGGGTTCGGGATCCCCTCTTTGGGGCATGCACCAGGTACCTCGTTCGGACGATTCTCAACGTACGGCCAAGAAAAACCCCCGCTATTCCGGTAGTACATCACCCCCATTCAGGAGATTCCCATGTCTTTTCGCCTTCCCCGTCGACGGTTGATCGTCGTCTCGGTCATCGCAATCGCCGTCGCCTCCGGCGCCTTCGCGTACGCGGCTGCCAACACAGTCCCCAACTCGAACGCAGGCTCGGGAACGGGGACGATCTCGGGCTACACCGTGACGAACGTCGCCTACACGCTTAGCGCGACGACGCCGACGAACCTGGACGCGGTCACCTTCACCGTCTCGCCGGCGGCGACGACCACGCTCAAGGTGCAGCTCGCAGCGGCCGGCTCGTGGTACACGTGCGCGAACGCCGCCGGCAGCGCAACCTGCAACACCACGTCGCCGCAAGCAACCGTCGCCGCCGCGACGGCGCTGACGGTCGTCGCAGCACAGTAAGGCAGGCGGTGAGCGGATCGGACATCGTGACTGCCGGGGCGGCGAGCATCTCACCGCCCCGGCAGTCACGCCGATCGCCTGGCGAGCACGTTCGGGCGACTGCGGGCGCAGCCCTGACCGTTGCGATCCTCGCCGCCGCGTGGTGGGCGCTCGCCCCGCCTGCGCTCGGCGGTTCGACGTCCCTCGTGACCGTCGATGGCGCCAGCATGCTGCCGCACTACCACCGCTCCGACCTCGTCGCGCTCCGGTCGTCAACGACGATCGAGGTCGGCGACGTCGTCGGTTACCGGAGTGCGCTCCTCGACCGCGTCGTCCTCCACCGGGTCGTGGCGATCAGAGGCGACCACCTGATCTTCAAGGGCGACAACAACACGTTCACCGATCCCGACCGACCCAAGCGGGCCGACGTCGTCGGCAAGCTGTGGTTCAGCGTTCCGGCCGCCGGCCGCGCGATCGGCGTGCTCAGGACTCCGTGGGCGATCGCGGCTATCGCCGCCTTCCTCGTGCTGGCCGTCGGGCTCGACGGGGGCCGACCCCGCCGCGGGCGCAGCGAGGCCGCCCCCCGATGATCGACCGCTGGATCGCGAAAGGTCCACTGCTCGCGGCGCTCGTCCTAGGCCTGCTCTCCGTTCCGAGCGCCGTCGGCGCCGTCAACGGCGTCCCGGGCACGAAAGTGAATCGCTACCAGGCGGCCATCACCGCGAACACGCTCAAGCCTTCGACGTGTAACGCGATCACGTTGACGGTGGTCAGGATCGGTGCCGGCACGAGCAGCGCCGAGCTACATCTCGGCACCGCAGCCGCCGATACGATGTCGAGCGGCGGCGGCAACGACTGCGTTCTCGGCGGTGGGGGCGATGACTCGATCGACTGTGGCGCGGGCGTCGACGTCGCGATCGGCGGGCCTGGCATGGACACCTTCAAACCGAACTGCGAGACCCAGATCCCGTGATCTGCTAGTCCGCGACCTCGCCCGGTCCGTCGCTCGCATCGGCCAGAACCTCGGCTGCGATCGTGTCTCCGTCGGTGTGTGGAACCACCTTGCGAACCGTGACGACGGTGCGCGCGTCGACGACAATCCGGTCCCCTGCGAGGGGCGGCGCGGGCAACGGCCGGACGACGCTGTGCGCCACGGACTCGGACGAGTAGGCGATTCTGTAGAGGAGCATCGCTCCCGCAGCCTCCAGACACGCTCGGAGGGACCAACGGCATGAGTACCGTACAGCACGAGCGGGTCGGAGGCCAGTCTGCCCCTGCAGCGGTCGTCTCGATCGGGAGCCGGCTCACGCGGACTCGAACAGCAGCTCCCACCGCCCGAGCAGCTCCTGCAGCTCGTCACGCGCTGTGCGGTACTCGGTCAGCGTGTCCATGTTCGTCCAGTCCTCGGCGAGCTTCGCCTCGAGCTGGGCGACGTGCGCCTCCAGGGTGGTGATCCGGCGCTCGACCTGCTCCAGCTCGGAGGGCCCCTTCTTCTTCGCCTTCACAACCCGTTCGGGCTTGCGCAAAACCTCCTTCGCCCCATCTAACGCGTTCCGAGGAGGTGGCGCAGCCATCTCCTCGGAACGCTTCTGGACGAGGTCGGCCCAGCCGCCGTCGTAGGAGCGCAGCGTGTGGTCCTCGATCGCGACCGTTCGCTCGGCCACCGCGTCGAGCAGCGCCCGGTCGTGGGAGACGAGCAGCACCGCGCCGGGGAACGCCTCGAGCGCCGCCTCGAGCGCCTCCCGGCTCTCGAGGTCGAGATGGTTCGTCGGCTCGTCGAGCACGAGCAGGTTGGCGCCGCTCGCGACGACGATCGCGAGCGAGAGCCGCCGCCGCTCGCCGCCCGAGAGCACCGAGACCTGCTTCTCCTGCTCGACGTAGCCGGAGAAGAGGAACTTGCCGAGCAGGTTCTGCGCCTGCGGCCGGGCGAGCCCGGTCATCGCGACGGCGCAGTCGAGCACGGTGCCGCGCTCGTCGAGCTCGACGTCGTGCTGCGAGAAATAGGCCGGCTCGACGCCGTAGCCGAGGCTGATCTTGCCGCCGTCCGGCTGGCGATGGCCGACGAGCGTCTCGAGCAGGGTCGTCTTGCCCGATCCGTTCGGGCCGACGAGGGCGACGTGCTCCTCGCGCTCGATCACGAGCGAGCCACCCTCGATCAGCTCCTTGCCGCCCGCCGTCAGGCGCAACCCCTCGATCTCGATCACGATCCGGCCGCTGCGGGCCGGCTTGAGGAACTCGAAGCCCAGCGAGCGGCGACGCTGGGTGAGATTCTCGAGCTCGCCGGCCGCCTTCTGGCGCTCCTGTTCGAGGCGGCCGATCTGGGTCAGCTTCGCCTGCGCCTGCTTTGCCTTGTTCTTCTTGGCACGGAACCGCTCGACGAACCGCTCCAGCCGCTCGATATCCGCGCCCACCCGCTTCACCGACTTCGCGGCGGCCTGAGCACGTGCAGCACGCTCGATCCGCCACTTGTGCCACTCGCCCGCGAAGTAGAGGCCACGGCCGCCTTCGAGCTCGAGCACGGCTGTCGTGACCGACTCGAGGAACCAGCGGTCGTGGGCCACGAGCACGACGGCCGCATCGATCGTCGTCAGCTCGCGCTCGAGCCACTCGAGGCTCTCCACATCCAGGTGGTTGGTCGGCTCGTCGAGCAGAAGCAGATCGGGGTCGCCGGCGAGGGCGCGGGCAAGAGACGCGCGCGTCAGCTCGCCGCCCGAGAAGGTCGAGAGCTGGCGGTCGAGGTCGGCATCGCGGAACCCGAGTCCACGCAGCATCGAGGCAGCGCGGTCGCGCCAACCCCAGCCGCCCGCATGCTCGAGCCGTGCCTGCGCCTCGCTGTAGCGTCGGAGTGTCGCCGGGTCGTGGACACCGCCTGCCATCGCCTGCTCGAGCTCGCGTAACTCCTCCTCGATTCGAACCAGCGCCGATGCTCCCGAGATCGAGTACTCGCGCAGGGTCAGCCCCCGGTCGCGCGGCGGGCGCTGGTCGTGCAGCGCTACCCGGGCGCCCTTCTGGAGCGCGATCTCGCCGCCCTGAATCGTCGTCTCGCCGATCAGCGCGCGCAGCAGCGTCGTCTTGCCGGCGCCGTTCTGCCCGGCCAGCGCGAGGCGCTGGCCGCGGTCGACCGAGAACGAGACCCCGTCGAAGAGTGGGTCGCCGGAGAGCTCCTTCCGGAGATTGGATGCGATCAGGACGGCCACGCGTCTAGGGTAGATGCGGCAGTCGCATGTCTGGCTATATGCTCGTCCCCGGTGGCCTCGGACCCTCGCACCCGGACGATCGACACGATTCGCGCGCTCGCGATGGACGCCGTGCAGAAGTCGAACGCGGGCCATCCCGGCACGGCGATGGCCCTCGCCCCGGTCGCCTACCTCCTCTACCGCGACGTGATGCGGCACAACCCGGCCGACCCGCACTGGCCGGGGCGCGACCGCTTCATCCTCTCCGCAGGCCACGCCTGCATGCTCCAGTACGCCTCGCTCCACCTCTCGGGCTACGACCTCGCTCTCGAGGATTTGCAGCAGTTTCGGCAGTGGGGCTCGCGGACCCCCGGTCATCCCGAGTGGGGACACACGGCGGGCATCGAGACGACCACCGGGCCGCTCGGCCAGGGCTTCTCGAACGGTGTCGGGATGGCGATCGCCCAGCGCTTCCTCGCCGATCGCTACAACCGCCCGCAGCACGAGATCGTGGACTCGTGGATCTACTCGATCTGCTCCGACGGCGACATGATGGAAGGCGTCACCCAGGAGGCGGCCTCGATCGCCGGCCACCTCGGCCTCGGTCGGCTCGTCTACGTCTACGACGACAACCACATCACGATCGACGGCTCGACCACGCTCTCGTTCGCGAAGGAGGACAAGGGCAAGCGGTTCGAGGCGTATGGCTGGCACGTCCAGCACGTAGACGACTCCGAGGATCTCGACGCGCTGCTCGGCGCGCTCGCCGCCGGCAAGGCGGAGGAGGAGCGGCCGTCGCTGATCGTGCTGCGCAGCCACATCGCCTACCCGGCACCCCACGCAATCGATACCTCGAAGTCGCACGGCGCCCCGCTCGGCGAGGCCGAGGTGCGTGCCACCAAGGAGGTGATGGGCTTCGATCCCGACGCCACGTTCGCCGTCTCGCACGAGGTGCGCGAGCACATGTCGGTCGTCACGACCCGCGGTGCGGAGCTGCAGCGCGAGTGGGACGGCCGCGTCGCCGGCTGGGGCTCTGCCTTCCCCGAGCTCGCCCGCGAGCGTGAGCTAGACCTGCGGGGCGAGGCGCGCGACGGCTGGCGCGAGGCGCTGCCGGTCTTCCCGGCGGGCGAGGACGTTGCAACGCGCGATGCCGGCAAGACGGTGATGCAGGCGCTGAAGCCGTTCACGCCGACGATGATCGGCGGTGCCGCCGACCTCGTCGAGTCGACCAAGACCGAGTTCGAGGGAGCGGGTGTCTTCTCGTCCACCCACGCAGGCCGCAACATCGCGTTCGGCATCCGCGAGCATGCGATGGGCTCGATCGTCAACGGAATCGCGCTCGACCCGGCGATGCTCCGGCCCTACGGCTCCACCTTCCTCATCTTCTCCGACTACATGCGGGGCGCTGTCCGCCTCTCGGCGCTGATGGGCCTTCGTACCGCCTGGGTCTGGACGCACGACTCGATCGCGGTCGGCGAGGACGGCCCGACCCACCAGCCGGTCGAGCATCACATGTCGCTGCGCGCGATCCCGAACCTCTGGTACGTGCGGCCGGGCGACGCGAACGAGACGGCGATGGCCTGGCGGATCGCGCTCGAGCGCCCCGACGGACCGGTCGCGCTGGCGCTGACGCGGCAGAAGCTGCCGACCTTCGACCGCACACAGGTCGCGCCGGCGGAGGGCGCCCTGCGTGGGGCCTACACGCTCTGGCAGCGCGGCGAGGGCGAGCCCGATGCGATCGTGATCGCGACCGGCAGCGAGGTACACCTCGCGCTCGAGGCGGCGCAGTCGCTCGACGCCAACGTGCGGGTCGTCTCGATGCCCTGCTGGGAGCTCTTCGACGAGCAGGACGACGACTACCGGGACTCCGTGCTTCCTCCGTTGGTCGAGGCGCGGGTCGCGGTCGAGGCCGGCGTGACGCTCGGCTGGGAGCGCCATGCGAGCACGATTATCGGTATAGACCATTTTGGCGCCTCGGCTCCCTACCAGCGTGTGTTCGCCGAGTTCGGGATCACAGCCGAGGCGATCTCGGCGGCAATCGAGGTCGAGCTCGGGTGAGAATCGCGGCGGCGTTCGATCACCGCGGCACGAAGCTGCGCGACGCCGTGCTCGCCGCGATCGAGGCCGAGAGTTGCCAGCCTGTCGATCTCGGTACCGATACGGCCGCTGTCCGCATCGACTACCCCGACAAGGCGCTCGAGCTCGGGATGGCGATCCGGAAGGGAGAGGTCGAGCGCGGCGTGCTCGTCTGCGGATCGGGCGTGGGCGCGTCAATTGCAGCCTCCAAGATTCCCGGCATTCGCGCCGCTATCTGCCACGACACGTACTCCGCCCATCAGGGCGTCGAGCACGACGACATGAACGTCCTCTGCCTGGGCTCGGAGATCATCGGTGCCGAGCTCGCGCAGGAACTGGTTCGCACGTTCCTCAGGGCCCACTTCATCGGCGGCGGCCGCTACGCCGATCGCCTCCAGAAGGTGGCCGAGCTCGAAAGGATGGCAGATGGCTGACTCACGAATGCTGGCGCTCGGGGAGGCCGGCGTGTCCGCCTGGATCGACTCGCTCTCGCGGGAGATGCTCCAGTCCGGCTCGCTCGCGCAGCTGATGGCCGAAGACGCGATCGTCGGCGTCACCTCCAACCCGACGATCTTCCAGAAGGCGCTCGCCGAGGGCGAGCTCTACGACACGCAGCTGCGCGAGGTGGCCGCAACCACCGACGACGCGGTGGAGATCTTCTTCGCGCTCGCGATGGAGGACATCCGGGGCGCTTGTGACCTGATGAGGCCCGTCTGGGATCGCACAGCCGGCGTCGACGGCTGGGTGTCGCTCGAGGTCGACCCCACGCTCGCATACGACCGCGAGCGCACGTTCGAGCAGGCGGTGCGCTTCAACAGGGAGGTCGACCGGCCGAACCTCTACGTCAAGATCCCCGCCACCGAGCCGGGTCTCGGCGCGATCGAGGACTGCATCGCGAAGGGGGTGCCGATCAACGTCACCCTGATCTTCTCGCTCGAGCGCTACGCCGCCGTCGCCGAGGCGTACATCCGCGGCCTGGAGCGGCTCGTTTCCTCGGGCGGCGACCCGGGGAAGGTGCTCTCGGTTGCGAGCTTCTTCGTCTCGCGCGTCGACAGCGAAGCCGACAGGCGCCTTGCGGAGGTCGGGCACGCCGAACTGCAGGGCAAGCTCGCGGTCGCAAACGCAAAGCTCGCCTATGCGCACTACCTCGATGTCTTCGGCGACGATCGTTGGGCCTACCTCGAGGGCAAGGGAGCCAGGCCGCAGCGCTGCCTGTGGGCGTCCACCTCGGCCAAGAACCCGGCCTACCGCGACGTGATCTACGTCGAGGAGCTGATCGGCCCGGCCACGGTCAACACGATGCCGCTCGAAACGGTGCTTGCATTCCAGGATCACGGCGAGGTGAAGGTGTCGAGCCTGACCGACGGGCTCGACGAGGCGCATCAGCTGCTCGCCGATCTCGCCGCCGCCGGAGTCGACTACGACGACGTCGTCGCGACGCTCGAGGCAGAGGGCGTGCAGAAGTTCTCGGACTCCTTCGCCGAACTGCTCGACGGAATCCGGGCCAAGGTGGGCTCGCTGGCGGCGGCGTGACCGATCAGGCCAACCCGCTGCTCGAGGGCCTGCAACTCCGGCGCCGCCCGGAGGCCTGCGTCGCCGTCATCTTCGGTGCCTCCGGCGACCTGACCAAGCGCAAGCTCCTGCCGGCGCTCTACGCGCTCGCCTACCGCAAGCTCCTGCCCGAGCAGTTCGCGATCGTCGGCGTCGCCCGGACGCCGCAGAGCTCGGCGGCGTTCCAGTCGGCGATGAAGAAGGCGGTGAAGCAGTTCGCGCGCGACCCGTTCCGCCAGGACGTCTGGGACTCGCTGGCGGCTGGCATGCGCTACGTCGGCACCGAGTTCGATGACAAGGCCGGGGAGGACCGGGTCGGCCAGGTGCTCGAGGAGGTGGACGCCGAGTGCGGAACCGGCGGCAACCGGCTCTACTACCTTGCCGTCCCACCACAGGCGTTCACGATGGCGGTGACCGAGATCGGGGCGCGCCGAGCCAGAGAGGGCTGGGTACGACTGATCGTCGAGAAGCCGTTCGGCCACGATCTCGACTCGGCCCTCGCGCTGAACGAGCTCCTGCATCAGTGGTTCAAGGAAGACGAGATCTTCCGGATCGACCACTACCTCGGCAAGGAGACGGTGCAGAACATGCTGGCGCTGCGATTCGCGAACGGCATCTTCGAACCGATCTGGAACAGGCAGTTCATCGACCATGTGCAGATCACGGTGGCCGAGTCGATGGGGATCGAGGGTCGGGCCGGCTTCTACGAGTCGGCCGGCGCGATCCGCGACATCTTCCAGAACCACCTGCTGCAGCTGCTCGCGCTGACCGCCATGGAGCCGCCGATCGACTTCACGGCCGATTCGGTGCGCAACGAGAAGGTGAAGGTGCTCAAGTCGATGCACACCCCCGGCCCGAAGTCGGTCGTGCGCGGGCAGTACGGGGCCGGCTACGTCGAGGGCGTCGAGGTGCCTGCCTACCGCGAGGAGGACGGCGTCTCGCCGACGTCGCTCACGGAGACGTTCGTCGCGGCGAAGCTGTACGTGGACAACTGGCGTTGGGCGGACACCCCGTTCTACGTCCGGGCCGGCAAGAGGCTGGGTCGCCGGGAGACGACGATCGCGATCCAGTTCCAGAGGGCGCCGCACCCGCCGTTCGAGGCGATCGCGGGAGACGGGCTCCGCCCCAACGTGCTCCTGATCCACGTCCAGCCGGACGAGGGCGTCTCGCTCGCGATCGGCGCCAAGGTGCCGGGAGCCGGCATGACGATTCGCACCGTCCACATGGACTTCCTCTACGGTGGCGCCTTCCGCACCGGGCTGCCGGAGGCCTACGAGCGTCTAATCCTCGACGCCATGCTCGGGGAGGCAACGCTCTTCACGCGCGAGGACGAGGTCGAGGAACAGTGGAAGCTCGTCGATGCGGTCACCGGTGGCTGGCAGCGCGACCGCCCGAACTTCCCGAACTATGAGAGCGGGACGTGGGGGCCGCGCTCGGCCGACGACCTGATCCACCGCGACGGCCGCTCCTGGCGGCGTCACTAGCGGTCATGGGCGTCGTCGCCGACATCGAGAGCCAGCTCGGGAGGCTGCGGGCGCGGGAGGCCGTAGATGGGATGCCGGAGCTCCGCACGAGCACGATGACCCACATCGTCTGGTGCCCGCCGGCGTGGCAGGCGGCCGCCAGGGCGACGCTCTCCGGGCTGCTCGAGCGGCATCCGGCGCGGACGATCTTCCTGATTCCCGAGCCCGGGCGCGAGAGTAGGGTCTCCGCGAAGGTCGAGGTGAAGGACTTTCAAGTCCACGGGCTGGCGCGGGAGATTCTCTCCGAGGTGATCGAGATCAGGCTCCGTGGCACTGCTGCCGCCCACCCGAGCTCGATCCTGCTGCCGCTGCTCGTCTCGGACCTGCCTGTCTTCTGCCGCTGGCGGGGCGAGCCGGGGTGGGACAGCGATGCGTTGCGGGAGATCGTCTCGGTAACCGACCGGCTCGTCGTCGACTCGTCCGAGTGGCGCGACCTGCCGGCAGCCTATCCGGCTCTGATCGCCCTCTTCGAGCGCGTCGCCGTCTCGGACATCGCCTTCTCGCGCACGCTTCCGTGGCGCCGCCGGCTCGCCGAGCTGTGGCCGGCGATCGCGAAGATCGAGAAGCTGCGCGTCCAGGGGCCGCGGGCCGATGCCGAGCTGATCGCCGGCTGGCTGCGCTCCCGCCTGAAGCGCGAGATCGTGTTGACGCGGCGCAGCGACACGGCCGTCACCGGCGTCTGGGTGGACGGCGTCGCGGTCGAGTCGCCGGGCGCCGCACTCGGCGCGAGCGAGCTTCTGTCGGGTGAGCTCGACCAGTTCGGTCGCGACCGCGTGTACGAGGCGGCCGTGCGGTCGGTGCTCGCTCCCGGCTGACCTCCTCCTACGGCGCGAGCAGTCGTTCGTGGAGGAAGCCGTTGGACGAGACGGCGGTGCCTCCGTCGATGCGGGCGACTCCCTCCCGGTCGGTGAACGTACCGCCCGCCTCCTCCACGATCGGCTGGATCGCGGCCAGGTCCCAGACCTTGACGCCGACGGTATCGACGGCGCCGTCAACCGCTCCCTCGGCGACGAGCATGTGGGCCCAGAAGTCGCCATAGCCGCGCGAGTGCCACGCGTATCCGGCAAGCTCCGAGAGGGGCTGCTCGAGCGCAAACGACAGCACTGCGTCCTCGATCTGCCGCACTGCCGAGACGCGGATCCGGCTGTCGTCGACCCACGCCCCGCCGCCGCGCTCGGCGTGCCAGCGGCGATGCAGTGCCGGCGCCGACACGACCCCGAGGACGATACTGCCGTCCTCCTCGAGCGCGATCAGCGTCGCCCAGACGGGGATCCCGCGCGAGTAGTTGCGGGTCCCGTCGATCGGATCGACGATCCAGCGGCGGTTGCCGCCGGCCGTCACCCCGAACTCTTCCCCGAGAATCCCGTCGTCCGGCCGCTCGACGGCGAGCCTGGCCCGGATCGCCTGCTCGACGGCGCGGTCGGCCTCCGTCACCGGCGTCAGATCGGGCTTCGTCTCGACGTGCAGGTCGGTGGCGCGGAAGCGTCCGAGCGAGATCGCGTCGGCGTCGTCTGCGAGTGAGAGGGCGAGAGTCAGGTCGGGGCTCATCCGAGCCCCGACCCTATCGCTTCGACGGCCGAGCTACTTGGACTTCGAGGAGGCGAGCCTGAACTTTGGCTTGGCCACGGTCAGCTTCAGGGGGGCCGACCACGTCATCGCCGGCTGCTTGAGCTGCGTCTCGTTGAGGCCGCGCACCCGGTAGTACCAGTCGCCGGCGGCGAGGTCGAGCACGGCGCTCGTCGAGTACGTGAACTTCGATCCCTGCGCGCGCCAGGGGTAGCGCGTGCGCGACCACTGGTACTCGTACTTGGTAGCGCCGGTGGCCGGCTTCCAGGCGATCAGCGGCGTCGAGTAGACGTGCGGTGAGCGGGCCGCCGACGAGAGCTGGCGACCGTTCGGGCTCAGGCCTGCCACGAACGCCTTGCCGCCCTCACCCGTGAGCACGGGGTCGCTCTCCTTGCCGAAGCTCTCGACGCGACCGGAGGCGCAGGCGTCCTGCGGCGTCTCGGTGTCCCACCAGCCGGACTTGGTGCTGTCCGAGGCGTTGACCGCCCAGATGACCGGCACGACGGTCCAGTAGTAGCGCGTCGTCGGGAAGTCGATGTCCGGGAGGTCGACGCGCGTGCCGACGAAGCCTGCCGACTCGTCGACCGTCCCGTCCGAGGCGCCGCCGGCCGCGCCGCCGCTCGCTGCTCCGCCGGCCGCCCCGCCGGTCGCCGAGGCGACCGCGACCTCGTTGGAGACGATCGGCCGCCAGTCGGTCGTCCACTCCTTCACCGCCGGAGCGCCGTCGGGAATAGCGTGGGGGAAGCTGTTTGTGGCCTGCACGGACGCCCAGGAAGAATCGCCCATCGCCAGCGGGCCCGAGGTGCGCGGAGCCCAGGCGGGGCTGCCGACGATCGAGCCCTTGTAGACGACGTTGACGCATTCACGATCTGTCGCTGCGTAGACCCGGAAGAGCGCACGCTGCTGACCCGAGAGATCAGTGTCGCCCGTGAATACGAGGCCCGGCATCAGCTCGTGAGCAGACTGCTTGGAGTCGTCGCTGATCCTGTCCGAGACGGCAAGCTTGACCCGCAGCGGCCCGCTCATGAGGCTGGGGTTGCTCGCGGGGTAGACCGGGCTCCAGGGACCGTACGAGACGACCGGCAGCCCGTTCGGCACATTGCCGAAGACGCGCCGCACGGCTCGAACGCGCCAGTTGACGGTCGGGTACCAGCCGTGGAGGGTGTAGAACTCGCGCAGGTCGGCGACATTCGTATGCGTCGAGATGATCTTTTCGATGTCCGGATACCAGACCTGGTAGCCGGTGGCGCCACTCACCTCGGACCAGCGGACGAGCCCGGGCTGGGTCGGAAGCGGGGTGGGCACGCTCGGCCAGCGCATGTTGAAGGCGAACGGCTCGCTCCAGCCCGTCGGCCCCTTCGCCGTGATCGCGCGAGCGTGGGCGTAGAGGGCATACGGCTGCCCGGTGAACCACGGCAGCGCGATGTCGACCGAGGCCGCGGGAACGCGGAGCGGCGCGATCGTGGTCGTCACGGTCGTGTCGGTGCCCGCCGCCGGCGCGGTGGTCGCACCCGCGGCGCCCGTCGCTCCGGTTGTCGTGCCTCCGGTGGAACCCGTGGCGCCCGGCGTCGTGCCTGTCGCCGTTGCACCTGGATCGACGGCCTTACAGCCGCCGCCCGGCTTGACGCCGTACCCGACGTTCGACCAGACGACAGCGTTCTCGCCGAACTTCCGCGACGTCGCGAGCTCGAACTCGTAGCAGAGGGCCTGGGCGGTCGGCTTCCACGCGAACGCAGGCGTCCGCGGGAAGACGTGGCTGACGGGCTCGGACGGCGAGAGGAGGAATCCTCGCAGGTTCTTCGGAGCAGACGGAGCGCCGCCCTTGGCGAAGGCGGCGCCGCTGATCAGAGCTGTCGCCGCGATTGCGGCGCAGGAGAGTGAGATGAGGCGGCGGGTGCGCATAGCCCATCCATCGGCACCCTGGCCCATCGTGCCCTCCCTCGTTCAGGGGATACGCCGACGGCGTACGGAAGACGATTCGGGCCCGAAAGGCTCGCTCAGACGAGCAGCGGGTCGATCGCAGCCGCCACGAACAGGAGCGCCAGGTACGCGAGCGAGTAGTGGAAGAGCATCACGGCCCGTCTGCGTGAGGCGTCTCGCCGGAGCTGCCACGCGAGCAGGAGGAAGTACGCCCCGAGCAGGACGGCCGCGACGGTGTAGACGGGGCCGAGCCACCAGCCAACCGCGATCGTGAACGCGACCAGGACGACGCTGTAGAGCAGGATCTGGCGGATCGTCTCCCGGTCGCCGCGCGTACCGGGCAGCATCGGCACGTTCGCCGCGGCGTAGTGCTCCTTGATCATCAGCGCGAGCGCCCAGAAGTGGGGCGGCGTCCAGAGGAAGACGATCAGGAAGAGCCAGAGGGCCGGTAGGGTGAGGTTGCCGGTCGCGGCGGCGAACCCGACGAGTGGCGGTACGGCTCCAGCCGCGCCACCAATGACGATGTTCTGATCGGTCGAGCGCTTGAGGTAGCCGGTGTAGACGACCACGTAGAAGAGGCCGCCAACCAGCGCGAGCGCGGCCGTGAGGACGTTCACCGTCGTCGCGAGCAGCGCGAAGGAGAGCGCCATCAGGACGACGCCGAACTCGAGTGCCCGCGGGGCCGCGACCCGACCGGACGCGACCGGGCGGGCGGCTGTGCGCTCCCCCATCAGCCTGTCGATGTCGGCGTCCATCACGTGGTTGAGCGCGCTCGAGCCGCCGCAGGCGAGCGCCAGGCCGACCATCAGCGCGACGAAGTCCGGCCCGTTCGGCCAGCCTTCGGCACCGACGAACATCCCCGCTGCCCCGGTCAGCAGGAGCAGCGACATGATCCGCGGCTTGGTCAGCGTGACGTAGTCGCGCCACGGACCGGCCGGCACGTGTTCGCCGCGGAACGAGCCGACGAGCACGACGAGTGACGCGGCCAACGAGACACCGGCAGCGGCGACGTGGAGGGCGACGGCCCAGCGCGCGTCGTCCACGAGGGCCACGAGACCGCCCGTTGTGATCGCAGCGAGCATGGCCGCGAGTGCCGTGACGCTCGCGCGCAGGAGTCGCGGGTACGCGACCCGGGCGAGGACGACGAGGGCGATCAGGAAGGGGAGGGCAACGAGCGCAGCTGCCCAGTGGCCGCGGCCGAGCTCGAGCGCCGCGCTGACGACCACCACACCTGTGGCGCAGGCGGCGACGACCGTCGCGAGCCGGAAAATCGGCCCGGCCGCGAGGTCAGAGCGCATTACGCCTCCGCAGCGACTCGCGAAGATCGGCAACCGGCCGCTCGCTCTCGACCGGCGGCAGCGAGTCGAAGTTGTGTGGCGGCGGCGGCGAAGTCGTGTACCACTCGAGCGTGTCCGCACCCCAGGGGTCGTTCCCGACCCGGCGACCGGTGCGAGCGATGAACTTGGCGAGCCCGAACAGCACGATCCCGACGCCGAGCCCGAGCACCCCGAGCGCGGCGATCGTGCCGCCCGCCGCGGCGTTGCTGGTAGTCACGCCGGCGGTCAGCGGCTGGTCGTCGAGCCCAGCCACGATCTGGCCGATTCCGAGCAAGAGTGCCGAGGTGGCGAGGATCACCGACGACAGCCGTGTCAAGCGGACGTTGAGGACACGCCCAGAGAGCTTCGGCCACCAGTAAACGGTGCCACCGAAGAGTGCGAGTACGGCGGCCGCCCACACGAGATCGCGCCGTCCTCCCTCGAAAGCCGTGCCGCGGAGGCGGTTGTGGCTGATCGCGAGCACGAGGCTCGCAACGGCGGCGCAGACGATCAGAAAGAGGGAGCCGAGGACGAGCAGAAGCGGGGCTGGCGCTTTGTGCCGCAGTGCCTTTAGGGCGTCGACGAGCAGCACCAGGGCGGCGGCTGCAATCGGGACGAGTGCTGCGAACCCGAGCACGGAGGCCCAGCGCTCGTGGTCGATCGTGCCGGCGCTCGGCAGGAGAGCCACGAGCACTGCGCCGCCGACAAGCGCGTAGCCGACGAGTCGGCGAGAGGCGAGCGGCCCGCGGTGGAAGGTGGCCACGATCTCGGCAGCGGCGCCGAGCGCCGGGATGAGCGCGATCGTCACGATCGCCTGGCTGAGCAGCCAGCCGTACGGGTTCGCGATGCTGCCGTCGTGGTTGAGGAACCAGTTCCAGGTGCCGGAATCGTCCTTCTTCGCGATCAGGAGTACCATGTCTCCGATCACCGCCAGCGGCGCCAACACGAGCAGAGCCACCGCGGTGACCCCGACCGACTGGGCGAACAAGGGCAGCCGGTCGTTCGTCAGTCCTGGCGCCCGCGGGCCGCGGAACGTCGCGACGAGCGCGACCGCCGTAAGGAACGTTGCGGTCGCGATCAGGAGGAGGCCGAGCAGGCGCACGTCCTCGCCAGGCCGGGTGCCCTGGATCAGCGCCGTGGGATCTGTGGCCCACGAGGAGCGCGGCGCATCGCCCTTCGAGAAGCTCGAGAAGACGACCGCGGCGATACCGAAGACGCCGAGCCAGGCGCCGGTCGCCGTCAGACCGGGCAGCGCGATCCGGTGCGCGCCGAGTTGCAGTGGGGCGACGACGAGCGCGAGCCCGAGCGCCAGCGGCAGGATGCCACCGTAGGTCAGCAGCGTGCCCGCCATCGTGGTGACGCTGGCGTACGTGCCCTGGCCGATCACGTCTGCGTTCGAGGTCGCCGTCTGGAGTGCCCCGATCAGCGCCAGGAGCCCGCCCAGGAAGAACCCGAAACCGCCGACGGCGAGCCAGATCCCGCCGATCACCTTGTGGTCGGTGGAGAAGAGCCAGCGGGCGAAGCGCCCGTGGAGCCAGTGTGGAGCGCTCGCGGGGGCGGCTGAATCGGAGTTCACGGCTTGATGCTCCTCTCGCGCCCGGCGGCCGGGTCACGGTTCTCGAGGGTCTGAGGGTGCTGCGCTGGCATTCTAGGCGCATGACCGACGAAGGGCGAAGTCAAACGATCGTGCGTCTTCCGGCCGACGTCGTGCGGCCGTTCGAGGTCTTCGTCAACGGCGTCGCTCAGCACGAGGGCAGGGACTACCTGGTGCGCGACGGGAACCTCGTCTTCGAGCGGCCGATGAAGGACGAGGGCAAGCTCGGCGTCATGCGCTGGGCGGGGATCACGCTCGGCATCGCCGGCTCCTATCGGCAGAACGACTCCGTCGATGTCGCCTACGAGCGGGATGGGCGCAAGGTCGTTGCGGCGAAGCTGCCGTTCGAGCCGCTCGGCTGAGGTCCCCCTCAGGTTCGTCCCGAAGCCTCCGCCGCCTCGCGAAGTCTCGCCGCGAGCTCCGGCCCGAGCTGGTCCGGCTCGAGGCGCCAGGCCCAGTTGCCGCCGATCTCGCCGGGGCGGTTCATACGGGCCTCTGACCCTAGCCCGAGCACGTCTTGTGCGGGAATCAGCGCGAGTGAGGCACGCGACGACAGCGCGGTCTCGAGGAACTCCCATGGCTCGGTATCGGGGAAGTGCCCCGCCAGCGTGTTCGTGTCGTGCGTCGAGGTGCAGACGACCTGGCGCACCCGATGGTTCTCGAGCCGGTGCGGGTTGTCCGCCTCCCCGTCGAAGGCCCACAGCATCACGGCCATCCCCGGGAAGCCGAGCTCGTCGCGGAGGGACTCGACGTCCGGGGTGATCAGGCCGAGATCCTCGGCGATCACCGGCAGCGTCCCGAGCTCACGCTCGGCGGTCCGGAAGACCGAGGCCCCGGGGCCTGGCACCCAGTGCCCGGCGAGCGCGGGCTCGTCCGCGGGCACGGCCCAGTAGGCGGCGAAGCCGCGGAAGTGATCGAGCCGGAAGACGTCGACGAGGTCGAGAACGCGCCGCATCCTCTCGATCCACCACCGGTAGCCCTGGCGCTCGAGTGCCTCCCAGTCGTAGAGCGGATTGCCCCACTTCTGGCCCGCCTCGGTGAGCGGATCGGGCGGGGCGCCCGCGACGAAGTCGCCGCCGAGGAAGATCTCGGGATGGGCGGCCTTGTCGCTGCTGCCGGCCGCCACGTAGATGGGAATGTCCCCGATCAGGCGCACCTCGCGCTTCGCCGCGTACGCGCGGAGCGCCAGCCACTCGCGCTGGATCCGGGCCTGGTCGGCGAGCGCGGCAGGCCCGGCGAAGTCGATCCAGTCGCCGATCCAGTACGCATTCGCTTGCTCGAAGTGGCGGAGCTCCGACGGATCGACCGCCGCCTCGGGCTCGGCGAGAAGGCCGGTCCAGGCTGCAAACGCCGACGCGGACGCGTATGGGGAGCCGTGGACGTCGGGCGGGTTGAGCGGCAGCACCTGCCAGTAGCTCACCCCGGCAACGGCCAGCCAATCGACGAATGCGTAGGCCTCGGGGCCGAGTCGGCCGCCAGGGAGCGAGGTCGGATGGAGGGTGACGCCAAGGGAACGGGTGAGCCACATCTCCAGACTGTTTACCTTGTGGGGGATGACGCCGTCGCGGATCCAGATTCAGGACGTTTCACCGCTGGTGGACTGCGGCCGCTATGCGGCCAAGGCCTGTCTCGGCGACGAGGTCACGGTGGGGGCCACGATCTTCGGCGACGGCCATGCCATCCTCCGGGCGGTCGCGCGCTTTCGGCCCGTCGGGACGCGGCGTTGGCGCGAGGTCACGATGGAGCCGATGGGTAACGACCGCTTCGACGCGAAGATCGTTCCCGACGCGCTCGGCACGTGGGAGTTCCGAGTCCAGGCCTGGACGGACACGCATGCGACCTGGATCGACGAGTACGACCGCAAGGTCGCCGGCGGCCAGAACGACCTCGACGGCGAGCTTTCGGAGGGGCGCACGCTGTTCGGGGAGGGGGCACCCGATGAATGGCGCGCCGCCGCGGCGGGACTCTCGAGTGAGGGACGCAAGGGAGCGGCCAAGGGCCCGCTGCTGCGGATCGACGTCGAGCGGGAGCGCGCGCGCTTCGGCGCCTGGTACGAGCTCTTCCCTCGCTCCTGGGGCGGCTTCCGTGGCGTCGCCCAGGTCTTGCCCGACCTGGCGGAGCTCGGCTTCGACATCGTCTACCTGCCGCCCGTGCACCCGATCGGCGAGACCAACCGGAAGGGGCGCAACAACAACGTTCAGTCCGGCGAGGGCGACCCGGGCAGTCCGTGGGGAATCGGTGGGCCGACGGGGGGGCACGATGCCCTGCATCCCGACCTCGGCACGGAGGCCGACTTCGCCTCCATGGTGGTTGCCGCCGAGGCGGCGGGAGTCGAGATCGCGCTCGACTTCGCAATCCAGTGCTCGCCCGACCATCCCTGGCTGACCGAGCACCCGGAGTGGTTCCAGCGACGGCCGGACGGCTCGATCAAGGTCGCCGAGAACCCGCCCAAGCGCTACCAGGACATCCACAACGTCAATTGGGCCACAGCCGACCGAGAGGGTCTCTGGAACGCATTGCTCGACGTGGTGCTCGGCTGGTGCGCGCGCGGCATCCGCGCCTTCCGGGTGGACAACCCTCACACCAAGCCGGCGCCCTTCTGGGAATGGCTGATCGCGAAGGTCCGTTCCGTCTATCCGGAGACGATCTTCCTCTCGGAGGCGTTCACCCGGCCGGCGCCGATGACGACCCTCGCGAAGCTCGGCTTCAGCCAGTCGTACACCTACTTCGCCTGGAAGAACACGAAGGACGAACTCGTCGAGTTCGTCGAGCAGGCGAGCTCCTGGTCGGAGTTCTACCGTCCCAACATGTGGCCCAACACGCCGGACATCCTGCCCGAGTATCTACAGGAGGGCGGGCGCCCCGCCTTCGAGGCGAAGCTCGTGCTCGCCGCGACCCTCTCGCCGAGCTACGGCATCTACTCCGGCTACGAGGCCTGCGAGAACGTGCCGGTGCGGGAGGGCAGCGAGGAGTACCTCAACTCGGAGAAGTACGAGCTGAAGCAGCGCACGCTGACCGGGCCGCTCCTCCCCCTGATCCGGCAGCTGAACGAGATCCGGCGGGCCCATCCCGCCCTGCGGCGCTTCGACCAGATCTTCTGGCTCGAGACGCAGAACGACGCGCTGATCGCCTACGCACGGGTCCGCGAGGGCGACGTCGTGATCGTCGTCGTCAACCTCGACCCGGCCGTGCGGCAAGAGGGACTCTGCATCGTGCCGCCCGACCTCGGGGTGCCCGAGACGTTCGTCGCCACCGACCTGCTCGCGGAGACGACCTTCGACTGGCGCACCGGCGGCAACTTCGTCGGCCTGGAAGCGGGCGGCGCCCACGTGATCGCCGTCGGGCCGTCCGCCGCATGAGCGGCCTCGGCGAGCTCGACCTCTACCTCGCCGGCGAGGGCCGACACGAGCGCCTGTACGAGCGGCTCGGCGCGCACTGCCTCGACGAGGGCGGCGTGCGCTTCGCCGTGTGGGCGCCGAATGCGACGGCCGTCTCGGCCGTCGGTGACTGGAACTACTGGAGCGAGGGAGCCGACCAGTTGCATGCGGTCGAGTCCTCCGGAATCTGGGAGGGCGTCGCCCTGAACGCCGTCGAGGGGCAGCGGTACAAGCTTTCCGTCGCCGGAGCGGATGGAGTCACGCGCCTGAAGGCCGATCCCTACGCCACCTACGCCGAGGTCCCGCCGGAGAACGCCTCGCTCGTCTACCGCAGCCGCTTCGAGTGGAGAGACGGCGACTGGCTTGCACGGCGGCGCGCCGAGGATCCCCTCACCCGGCCGCTCTCGATCTATGAGGTCCACCCGGGCTCGTGGCGGCAGGGTCTCTCCTGGCGCGGCCTCGCCGAGGAGCTCGTCCCCTACGTGGCGGAGCTCGGGTTCACGCACGTCGAGCTGATGCCGGTGATGCAGCATCCCTACGGTCCCTCGTGGGGCTATCAGGTGAGCGGATACTTCGCGCCCCAATCGACGTTCGGCGCCCCGGACGACCTGCGGGCGCTCGTGGATGCCTTCCACCAGGCGGGGATCGGCGTGATCCTCGACTGGGTGCCGGCGCACTTCCCCCGCGACGAGTGGGCTCTCGCCCGCTTCGACGGCACCGCGCTCTACGAGCACGCGGACCCGAAGCGGGGGTCGCACCCCGACTGGGGCACGCTGATCTTCAACCTCGCGCGTCACGAGGTGCGCAACTTCCTGCTCGCCAACGCGCTCTACTGGGTGCGCGAGTTCCACGCCGACGGGCTCCGCGTCGACGCGGTCGCGTCGATGCTCTACCTCGACTACTCGCGCGAGCCGGGCGAGTGGACGCCCAACGAGCTCGGCGGCCGCGAGAATCTCGAGGCCGTCTCGTTCCTCCGCGAGCTGAACGAGGTGCTGCACGCGCGCGAGCCCGGGGTCTCGGTGATCGCCGAGGAGTCGACGGCGTGGCCCGGTGTCTCGCGGCCGACCTCGGCCGGCGGGCTCGGGTTCACGTTCAAGTGGAACCTCGGCTGGATGAACGACACCCTCTCCTACGTCGAGCACGAGCCGGTGCACCGGCGCTTCCATCACGGCGAGCTGACCTTCTCGCTCGTCTACGCCTGGGACGAGAACTTCGTGCTGCCGCTCTCCCACGACGAGGTCGTGCACGAGAAGCGGTCGCTGCTCGCGAAGCTCCCCGGCGACCGGTGGCAGCAGCTTGCATCCCTGCGGGCGCTTTACGGGCTGATGTGGGCACATCCGGGGAAGCAGCTGCTCTTCATGGGCGCCGAGCTCGCGGAGTGGTCGGAGTGGTCGGAGGGCCGCTCGCTCGACTGGGCGTTGCTCGACGACCCGGGCCACGCGGGTGTCCGCGCGGTCGTACGCGACCTCAACGCCGCCTACCGCGCCCACCCAGCGCTGTGGGAGGTCGACTTCCGGCCGGAGGGATTCGCCTGGCTGATCGGCGACGCGGCCGACGAGAACGTGCTCGCATTCGCTCGCTTTGCCGCCGACGGAACGCCGCTCGTCTGCGCCGTCAACTTCTCGCCCATCGTGCGCGACGGCTGGCGGTTGCCGCTGCCGCGGGGCGGTCGCTGGGTGGAAGTGCTCAACACCGACTCGCGCTTCTACGCCGGCTCGGATGTCGGCAACGGGCTCGGCCTGACGGCGGAGGAGGTGCCGCTCAACGAGCAGCCGTTCTCGGCTCCCTTCACGCTGCCGCCGCTGGCGACGGTGTGGCTCGTACCGGAGTGACTGGGCCGGAAGCCCGGCGACCGACTGAAGTCAGTCACCACTTCAGGCTTGGCGCCGGCGCGGCACCAGTAGGCTGGACGCCGTGACCCACGACAACAGCATCGTCGTCGAGAATCTCGTACGCGAGTACCGCAAGGGGCCGCGCGCGGTCGATGGGATCGACCTGCGCGTCGAGTCGGGCGAGATCTACGGCTTCCTCGGCCCGAACGGCGCCGGCAAGTCGACGACCGTGCTGATGCTGACGACCCTGCTGCCGCCGACGTCCGGCTCGGCGCTCGTCGGCGGTTACGACGTCGCCACCCAGGGCCCGAAGGTGCGCTCGGTGATCGGCGCCGCCCTGCAGGAGGCGGCGCTCGACCCGCTCCTTACCGGCCGCGACCACCTCAAGCTGCAGACGATGCTGCAGGCGATCCCGAAGGCCGAGCGCAAGCCGCGCCAGGAGGAGCTCCTGGAGCGGGTCGGTCTCACGGAGGCCGCCGACCGCAAGGTGCGCGGCTACTCCGGCGGCATGAAGCGGCGCCTCGACCTGGCGCTCGCCCTCGTGCACCGGCCCAGTATCCTCTTCCTCGACGAGCCGACCACGGGCCTCGACCCACAGAGCCGCACCGCCCTCTGGGAGGAGGTCGCCCGGCTTGCTCGTGAGGACAACGTGACGGTGTTCCTCACCACGCAGTACCTCGAGGAGGCCGACGTGCTCGCCGGCAGAGTGGGGATCATCGACCACGGGAAGATCGTCGCCGAGGGGACGCCGGCCGAGCTGAAGGCCGAGATCGGGCGCCCGAGCATGCACGTGATCCCCTGCAGGGAGGAGGACCGACCGCGGATCACGGGTCTGATGGAGCGCTTCGGCGAGTCGATCGGCAGCGAGCGGGACCTCGCGGTGCGACTGCGCGAGGGCGTCGGGTTGGCGGACGTGATCCGGGCTATGGACGCGGAGGGCATCGTCGTCGACGACGTCGAGATGCGCGCCCCGACCCTCGACGACGTGTTCCTCGAGAAGACGGGACGGACGCTCGAGGGCGCCGCGTCCGGCTCCGACCCGGCAGGCCCGTGAGCCCGCTGCCGACCCAGATCGGCGCGCTCGCCCGGCGGTCCGTGATGCGGACAGCCCGCCAGCCCGCGAGCGCGATCCCGCCGCTTCTCTTCCCGGTCGCGCTGATGCTGCTCAACTCGGGCGGCCTCAAGGCCTCGACGCTGCTGCCGGGCTTCCCGACCGACTCGTTCCTCGCCTTCGCGCTCGCCGTCCCCTTCATCCAGGGCGCGCTGTTCTCGACGATGAATGCTGGGACGGATCTGGCGCGGGACATCCAGACCGGCTTCTTCTCGCGGCTTTCGCTCACCCCGGTGCGGGGCTCGGCGCTGCTCGCCGGCCAGATCGCCGGGATCGTGGTGCTCGGCGTGCTGCAGGCGATCTTCTACATCACGACCGGGCTGATCCTCGGCGTGCGCTTCGCGGCCGGGCCTGCCGGGATCGCCCTCCTGCTCCTCTACGCCGCGCTCGTGGCTGTGGGCTTCGGGGCGCTCGGCTCCTTCCTGGCACTGCGTACCGGCTCCGGAGAGGCGATCCAGGGATTCTTCCCGGTGCTCTTCGTCTTCCTCTTCATCTCCTCGATGAATACGCCGCGAAACCTCATTGCGGTGGACTGGTTCCGGTTCCTCGCCTCGGTCAATCCGGTTTCGTACCTGATCGAGTGCGTCCGCAGCCTGATCATCACCGGCTGGGACGCGCAGGCCCTGGCGCTGGGCTTCGGCTTCGCGGTCGCCCTCGCCGTCGTATCCCTCATCGCTGCGAGCTGGGCGCTCGCCCAGAGGATGGAGCGAACATGAGAATCTGGCCCGTCGCCTCCGGCGTCGCCTGGCGCACCCTGAAGAACGTCGTCACGACGCCGTCCCTCCTGCTTCCGTCCCTGATGTTCCCCCTCTTCTTCTTCGTCGCGTTCGCCGGAGGGCTCTCGCAGGTGCAGAACACCCCCGGGTTCGACTACCCGGCCGGGTACACGTCCTTCCAGTTCGTCTTCGTTCTGCTCCAGTCCGCGGCCTTCGGTGGCGTCTTCACGGGCTTCGGCGTTGCCCGGGACTTCGAGGGAGGCTTCGCCCGCCGGCTCCTGCTCGCGGCGCCGAACCGCACCGGGATCGTGGTCGGCTACTCCCTCGCGGCGATCCTTCGCTGGTGCATCACTGCAACCTTGCTGACCGTGATCGCGCTGATCGGCGGGATGAACGTCGGCGGCGGCCCGGTCGACATCTTCGGTCTCTACGCGCTCGCGTTGATCATGAACGTGTGCGGCTTTCTCTGGTCGGCCGGGATTGCAATGCGGCTTCGCACGCTCCAGGCCGGGCCGCTGATGCAGATGCCTGTGTTCCTGCTCCTCTTCATAGCACCTGTCTACGTGCCCCTCGCGCTGCTCGGGAGCACGCTTCACGCGCTGGCGCGGCTCAACCCGGTGACCTACGCGCTCGAGGCCGGGCGCGGCTTCCTCGCCGGCGACCCGACCCACGTCGCGCTCGGGTTCGGGCTGCCGCTCGCGGCCGCGATCCTCTTCTCGGTGTGGGCGATGCGCGGGCTCCGGTCGGCCGAGGCGGCCGGGTAGCCCGAGCATGCGAGCCTGGCCCGGAGACCCCCTCCCACTCGGCGCACGCTGGGACGGGAGCGGCACCAACTTCTCGCTCACCTCCGAGAACGGCGAGCGCGTGGAGCTGTGCTTGTTCGATGACGACGACGTTGAGACACGCGTCGAGCTCGTACGCCAGACCGCCCACAACTGGCACGGCTATCTCCCGGGCGTAGGCCCCGGCCAGCGCTACGGCTACCGGGTTCACGGGCCCTGGGCTCCCGAGCGCGGCCATCGCTTCAACGCGAGCAAGCTCCTGATCGACCCGTACGCGAGGGCGATCGAAGGACCTGTCCGCTGGGAGCGCGGGCGCACGCTCGCCTACGCCGACGGCAACGACCTCGTGATCGACGAAAGCGACGACGCGGCGGCGATCCCGAAGAGCGTCGTGACGGACGACGCCTTCGACTGGGAGGGCGACCAGCTGCTCCGGCGGTCGTGGGAGGCGACCGTGATCTACGAACTGCACGTGAAGGGGTTCACGCAGAACATGCCGGGCGTGCGCGACGACCTGCGCGGCACCTACGCCGGGCTCGCCTCGGATGCCGCAATCGCCCGTCTCGTCGATCTTGGCGTGACGGCGGTGGAGCTGCTGCCGATCCACCACATCGCCGACGAGCACGCGCTGGTGGAGAAGGGCCTGACGAACTACTGGGGCTATTCGACGATCGGCTTCCTCGCGCCACACGCGGGCTACGCGGCCACCGGCACCCGGGGCGAGCAGGTGCACGAGTTCAAGGGGCTCGTCAAGGCGCTGCACCGAGCGCGGATCGAAGTGATCCTCGACGTCGTCTACAACCACACAGCCGAGGGAAACCATCTGGGCCCGACCCTCTCGTTCAAGGGCATCGACAACCTCGCCTACTACCGGACGATGCCCGACGAGCCGCGCTACTACAAGGACTTCACCGGAACGGGCAACTCCCTCAATCCGGTCAATCCGTCGGTGCTGCGACTGATCATGGACTCGCTGCGCTACTTCGTGAACGAGTGCCACGTGGACGGATTCCGCTTCGACCTCGCCTCCGCCCTCGCGCGCGAGTTTCACGATGTCGATCGCCTCTCCGCCTTCTTCGACATCATCCACCAGGACCCCGTGCTGTCACAGGTGAAGCTGATCGCTGAGCCGTGGGACGTCGGCGAGGGTGGCTACCAGGTCGGTAACTTCCCGGTGCTCTGGACCGAGTGGAACGGGATGTACCGGGACACGATGCGGGACTTCTGGCGCGGCCAGACCGCCGTGGCGGCCTTCGCGCAGCGGTTCACGGGCTCGAGTGACCTCTACCAGTCGGACGGACGCCGGCCCTTCGCCTCGATCAACTATGTCACCTGCCACGACGGGTTCACGCTGCGGGACCTCGTGAGCTACAACGAGCGCCACAACGAGGCCAACCTCGAGAACGGGCAGGACGGCACACCGGACAACCGCTCCTGGAACTGTGGCGTCGAGGGCGAGACCGACGACGCAGGCGTCAACGCCCTGCGGGCCCGCCAGATGCGGAACTTTCTTGCGACCATGCTGCTCTCGCACGGGGTGCCGATGGTGCTCGCCGGGGACGAGTTCGCCCGCACCCAGGGTGGCAACAACAACGCGTACTGCCAGGACAACGAGACGAGCTGGCTCGACTGGGGGGCCGACGAGACCGGAAAGCAACTTTGGGTGTTCGCCCGCCGGCTGATCGAGCTTCGCCGCGCTCATCCGGTGTTCCGCCGCCCGACCTTCCTGACCGGCACCGAGCGGGGCGAGTCGGGCGCACCCGACATCTGGTGGTTCCGTCCCGACGGGCGCGCGATGACGAACAAGGACTGGGACAGGGGCGATGCCTCGGCGATCGGCGTCTTCCTCAACGGGCTCGAGGTCCATGCCGAGAATCGGCAGGGAGAGCCTGTCCTGGACGACTCGTTTCTCGTCCTCTTCAATGCGTGGAGCGATCCCCTTTCGTTCAGGCTGCCACCCGCGCGCTTCGGAAGACGGTGGGCGCTCGAGCTCTCGACGACTGCACCGGAGCTCGAGGCGGGCGCCTGGGAGGCGCCGGTGCGGGGGGTGGTCGAGGTCGGGGGTCGCTCGCTGCTCGTGCTGAAGCGGCTCTAGCTCTCGGGCACGTCGAGTACCCGGAGGCAGACCTCGACGATCGACGGATCGAACTGCGAGCCGGCCGCCTCGCGGAGCCGCCTCCGCGCCTCCTCGAGCGGGAGAGCCATCGCGTACGGGCGGGTCGTCGTCATTGCGTGGAAGGCATCGCAGACGAAGATGATCCGGGCCTCGAGTGGGATCGTCTCGCCCGCGAGCCCGTCCGGGTAGCCGGCTCCGTCATAGCGCTCGTGACAGGCACGCACGATCGGGCGGACATGCTCCAGCTGCTCGATCGGTGCCAGGATCCGCTCGCCGAGCTCCGGGTGGGTCTCGATCAGCTTCCGTTCCTCGGCCGTCAGCGGGCCGGGCTTGCCGAGAATCGAGGATGGGATGCCGATCTTGCCGATGTCGTGGAAGAGCGCGCCGAGCTCGACACGCTTGAGCGTCTCGGCGTCGAGCCCCAGCTCCTTGGCGACTTTCACCGACATGTCTCTGATCCAGCGGGCGTGCGATGACGTGTACTCGTCCTTCGCCTCGAGCGCATTCGTGAGCGCCTCGACGGTCGAGAGGAACGTCCGCTCGAGCGTCTCGAAAGAGAGCGCGTTCACGAGCGCCATCCTGGCCTGGCCGCCGATGCCCGCGAGCAGCTCGAGCTGCCGCTCGTCGATCGCGTCGACTCTGTCGAGAGCGAGCGACAAGGTCCCGCGCCCGGAGTCCAGCAGGATCGGGATAACCGCGTAGGCCGGCGGGATCTCCCGCGGATACCCGGGCCCCATCAGGTGCCGATAGCTCTCCTGACCGATGACGAACGGCTCGTCATGCTGCCCGAGCGGCTCGGCGGCCGCTTCAGGAAGCCGATCGCCCGGTTGCGCATGCGAGGGGTCACCGTCGTCGGGCCAGACGCTCCGGCAGACGAGCCGGCCATCACTCCCGGGAAGCCAGAAGGAGGCGCGAGGCACGCCGAGGATACGCGCCGCACCCCGCGAGATCTGTGTGACGACCTCGTCGAGGTCCGTCTTCGAGGCAAGCTCCCGGGAGAACTCGAGGAGCGCCTTGGCGCCGTCCGCCTCACGGCGTTGCGCCTCGTACAGCGCCGCGTTGATGAGGGCGACAGAGGCGTGGCCGGCCATGACCTCGAGTAGCCGCAGGTCGTCGCCGTCGAACTGCTCGAGCCCGAGTTGCGAGACGACGACCACGCCCACCACGTCTGCTCCGTACGCGAGCGGCACGGCGAGGAGCGACTCGTCGATCTGCGCCGTGCCCTCGATGTGTTGCCCGATCCCGCAGTTGGCGGCGTCGCCGGTGAGGAAGGGCTCGCCGGTTGCCGCCACGTGCCCGGTGACGCCCACACCGACCTTCGTCGCGAGGAGATCGAGCGCAGTGCCCGCGGTGCCTTCGGTCAGATCGCCCCGGAATGCGATCGGCCGCAGGTCGTCGCCCTCGCGCAGAAAGACGCGGCAGTTGTGGTAGTCGATCAGGCGCCGGAGCTCGTCGGCGACCGTGGCTCCGATCTCGGCGACGTCGAGGAGGCGGCTGAGCCGAGTCGAGACACCGTGCAGCATCTTGAGATGGGCGAGAGATCGTCGATCCGCGACTCTCGGTGTGACCGAATCGGGGCGCTCGCTCTCGTCCTCGTGGAAGACGACAATCCGGCGCTTGCCACGAGCCTTGGCGGTCATCATCGCGAGCTCGGCGCAGGCAACGAGCTCACGGGGATTCGAGGCGTGCTCGGGACCGACGGCGATGCCGATCGACAGGGTCATAGTGCCGGCGGAACCGAACGTGGTCTCTGCGACGCGCTCCGCGATCCGGCCGGCCAGCGCCTCGGCGATGCGAAGATCGCCGGAGGGAAGGATGACCGCGAACTCTTCGCCCCCAGTGCGGCAGACGTCGTCGCCCTGGCGCACCGTCTCCCGCAGTTCGAGTGCGAGATCGGCCAGGACCTGGTCTCCGACGCCGTGCCCGTAGACGTCGTTGACCCGCTTGAAGTCGTCGAGATCGAGCATCAGGAGAGCCACCGACGACTGCTCGGCCGATGCCCTGACGACCTCGGTACGGAGCCGCTCGTGGAACACCCGGTGGTTCCAGAGCCCCGTCAGGGGATCCGTCTGAGCCTGCAGCTCGAGGTTGGCGCGTACATGGGCGTTGTCGAGCGCCAGAGCAGCCGCGTCGCCGAAGCGCACGGCAAGCCCGAACTCCTCGTCGGTGAACTCCCGGAGACCCAGGCGGTAGATGTTGAGAGCGCCCTTGAGGTGCCCGCGAGCGATCAGCGGCACGGCGATCAGCGCCTCCGGGTCCGGTGGTGTCCCCTCGACGAACTTGACCCGCGGATCGAGGTGGGCCTGGTTCGACAGCACCGCCTGGCGGTTCGCCGCGGCCCAGCCGGTGATACCCCGCTCGAACGAGAAGGGCTCGTCGGCGAGCACCTCGTCCGCGTACTCGCCTCGTGCGAAGACGGCGTGCAACTCGCGTTCGTCCTCGTCCGCTTCGTAGAATGTCAGCTCGTCGTGGGGGATCAGATCGGCGAGCGTGTCGGCGATTCGCTCGAGCAGGAGGTCGAGTGAGTGCTCCGAGAGCACGTCGTGGAACATGTCGGCGAGCCGACGGTACGACTCGACGAGCGCGCCCGGGGTCTGCTCCGCCCCGTCTCCGCGTCGGAGCGATCCGGCCGGAGCCGTAGAAGATGAGAGAGGCGGATTCACGGTGACTCGTAGGTCATCGGCGGTGCGCCTCCGCGTCTTGAGCCGTCGTACACACCTGCCGATGGGCATAGGAGATGACCGGGTCGACGGCGAACCTGTTTCGCGTGAAACGCAGCGCTTTACTCGTGACGGTCGGGTGCCTGCTCCTCCTCCCGGGCTCTACCGGAGCGGCGAGCGTGTGGTTCGTCAGCGAGGGCAAGCCTGTTGCCGTGGAGCGCAACGTCGCGACGATCGAGCAGTCGGTGCGGCAACTCCTCGCAGGGCCAACCTCGGCCGAGCAGGCTCGCGGGCTTCGCACCGCTGTGCCGCGTGCGTCGACCCTTCGCTCGGTCACGGTTCGACACCGCGTCGTCACCGTCGATCTCGGTCTTCGGTTCGCCGCGGGGCGTGACCCGGAGGCTCTTCGCGCGCGTATCGGGCAGCTCGTCCGGACGGTGCGGGGAGTCCCCGGCGTGCGGGCGGTCCGGATCCTGATCGAGGGCGGCACACCCGTCGGCCTCTTCCCGGGCTACGACCTGCGGCGACCCGTTGCCGCCGCCAACGACCCCGTGGTACACGCGCCCACGACACGCGACGTTCAGCAGCGACTCGTCGACCTGGGGTTCATGGCTGCGACGGGCCTCACCGGGGCGGTTGACACCCAGACCTCGACCGCCGTCCTCGGCTTTCAGAAGTGGGCGGGCCTCTACCGCGACGGATCACTGGGTGAGGAGACCGTCGCCGCCCTCGGGCGCGCGACCCGGCCCGAGCCGAAGTGGCATGCCGACGGTCGCCGGATCGAGGTGCAGCTGCGGCGTCAGCTCGCGCTGTTGATCCAGGACGACAAGGTCGTTCGGGCCGTGCACATCTCGTCGGGAGCCTACGGCAAGACACCCACCGGGTCGTTTCGCGTCTACCGCAAGGAACGGTACTCGTGGTCGGTGCCGTTCAAGGTGTGGCTGCCGTGGGCCAGCTACTTCAGCGGCGGAGTCGCGTTTCACGAGTTCGGGTCGGTGCCGACCTACGCCGCCTCGCACGGCTGCGTGCGCGTGAACCACTACGACGCAGCGGTGCTGTTCGGCTTCGCAGAGATGGGAACGCCGGTCGACGTGTTCGACGAGGCGGCGTCGTGACGTCCCAGGGCGCGGTTCGGGCTCTCGCCGGCGGTCTCGGCGTCGTCGTCGGGCTTGTCGGCTGCGCGATCGTGACAGCGCTGGTGCTTGTCTCGCTCGGCCTTCCCGCGGCGAGCCGAGCGGAAGACTCGCCGGCACCCGACGCTTCCCCGCCACCGCCGCCGAGCGTCCTCGTCGTCGCCCTGAGCCTGGGCGATCCCGTCCTCCAGGCGGGCATCGTGCGCGACGGGCACATCGTGTACGCGCGTGGCCTGGAGGTCGAGGTTGCGCGGGCGCTGGCCCAACGGCTCGGAATCCCGCACGTGCGCCTGCTCTATGTGCCGCCGGGCTCGCGGCAGCTCACGGCCGCGACGCGGTCGTGGGACGTGATGCTCGGTGCCTTCCGCCCATCGCGGAGCGAGTCGTCTCTGGCTGACCTCAGCGACCCGTATCTCGGCACCGACCAGGCCGTCGTGCTCCGTCACGGCCTCGCGCGGCCGTCCGCGCTGGCCGACCTCCGCACCCGGGCACTCTGTGCAATGCGAGGGAGTGCCGCAGCCCGGGCCATCGACGTCGGCGTCGCCCCGGTCAGGCGCCCGATGCTCCCGGCGAAGCCGGAGCGACTGCTCGAGCTCATCGAGACTGGTGTCTGTGACGCGGCAATCGTCGACGCCTCGAGTGTCGGTCGCTTCGTCGCCGGTCACGGGGCCCGGCTCGGGCCGATAGCGGCCCGGATCGCGTTTGGCGACGGCTACGTCGTGTCGGTCACGCGCGAGGGGGCCGTCACGGCCGAGCAGGCCAGCACCGCGCTGAGCAGGATGCGAGCGGACGGCACGATGCACCGGCTCGCGCGCGCGTGGCTCGGAATCGACCCCGCCCGACTGCGCTTGCTCGAGTAAGAGCTACTCGCCGTCTCCCCCGCCGACCGGCGGGTCGGCGCTCCAGGGAAACGTGATCCAGTCGTCGGTCCGCCGCCACACGTACTCGGACGCGATCGTCGTGCGGGACTTCTCGTACAGCACGGCAACACGCGCCTCGGCCACCCGTCCGGCGCAGAAGTCGTGGACGAGCTCGAGCGTGGCGCCCGTGTCCGCGACGTCGTCGGCGATCAGGACCCGTGCGGTACTGAGGTCGACAAGATCCGGAACCGGAGGAAGCAGCATCGGCAGCTCGAGGCGCTGGTCGACGCCGGTGTAGAACTCGACGCTGATCGTGGCAGTGTTCTTCACACCGAGCGCGTAGGCGATCGCGCCGCCGACGAGCAGGCCGCCACGAGAGATCCCGAGCACGAGATCCGGGACCCAGTCGTCGGCATGGATCGCCTCGGCGAGGGCGCGGGAGCCGATTCCCAGGTCATCCCAGCTCATCACCTCGCGGGCGGCGCTCATCGCCACATCGTGTCAGGGCCGTCGTCCTCGCGCCGGCGGAACCAGCCGAGCCACAACAGTACGGCGAGCACGGCGATCGGCATCACGATTGCGGCCGCGATCCAGCCAACCGGCCCTGCTGCTGCCGCCAGCAGGATCACCGCCGGCAGCCCGATGAAGAGCGCAACCGCCACTGCGATAGCGCGGGCGAGTGACACCACTCAGCCGCCCGCGGTCGCAATGACCTCGGAAACAGCCGCGACCCCGCCCGGCGGCATCGAGGTGATCCAGATCATCACGTAGCGCGCGCTCCTCGGGCGGAGCGTAAAGACGGTGCGGCCGGTGGCTTGCCTCGCGTCGGAGACGGCCGTGAAGGGTCCGGTTGCCGAGTCGCCGACCTGGATCTCGGCCTTGTACCCCGGCGTGTCGGTGAGGAGCACAACCCGGCTCGCCTTCACGGGGCGGCCCGCGTCGAGGACGAGCCCAACGCCGGACTTCGTGAAGGCGCTGCGGTAGCGCTCGCTCTTCCATGCCGTGGCCAGGTTCCGGTCGACGGCGAGCGGAGCGTCGGCATCGTTCTCGGAGCGGTCGCCCTCGGGGTCGTACGCACCGGTGCCGCTCAGCGCGATCTTGGCCGTCTTCGGAGGCTTCGGTGTCGACTTCGGTTTCGTCTGCGTGGGCATCGAATCCGCCGCGACGGTTCCCGTCGGCGAGCCACCCCCTCCGTGTGACGCCGCCACGATCACGACCATCCCTCCCAGCAGCCCCAGCAGCCCGAGCGCGGCGAGGAGGCGCGGCGCGGCGGCGGGGGAACGACGGCGAGGTTGAGTCGGACGACTGCTTTGCACAAGCGGCATCGTTGCAGGCACAGCGACCTGCGCGCCATGGGGGGTGTCCGGAAAGGGTGCGGACGCGGCTGGTCTCGACTGCGTAATTGTGGGAACACCGTCAGCGGCCGGCTACCGATGCGGGTACGGACATCGCGGAGCACGATTCAGATGCCCGAGAACTCGGGCCTAGAGCCGCGAATGAGGAGGTTCCCATGCGCGCGCAACCGCGAGGCCATCGCGGCCGTCGCCTATCCATCCTCGTTGCAGCCGCGTCGGTCGTGCTGCTGCTCCTTCCCGTGGTGGCGCGCGCGGCGCCCCCGGCAAACGACAACCGGGCAACGCCCGAGGTCATCGGCACCTTCCCCGCCACGATCCAGGGCACGACCGTCGAGGCGACGGTCGAGCGGCTCGATCCGCAGGTTTCGCAGTGCGGCCGGGTCGAGTCGACGGTCTGGTACCAGATCGACAAGGCACCTGACGGGACGATCGTGCTAGGCATCTCTGGTGGCGGGTTCGCCCCGGTCATCCGCGTCTACGACCTCGCCAGGAGCAGTATCGAGGAGCGGGTCTGCGCCTCGGCGAAGGCCGGAAAGTCAGCGAGCGTCGCATTCGAGACCTCGCGAGGAGCCTCGTACCTGATCCTCGTGGGGAAGAGGCCCGCGACGGCTGACGCCGCCTTCACGCTCACCGCACAGTTGTTCCTGCCACCGCCGAACGACTCGTGGCGGCAGGCGCACAGGCTCGGGAAGCTGCCGGCGAGCGCCAAAGGCTCAACGGTCGGCGCGACGTCGGACGAGAACGATCCGGATGTCTGCAACATCTCCCGGGGAACGGTGTGGTATTCGCTCTCGCCGGGACGCGCCGAGCGCCTGGTCGTGCGCCTGCATGCCCAGGGTGACCTCGACGCGTCGATGGCAGTGCTCCGGCGCATCCGCTCCGAGACCGATCTCGTCGGCTGCAAGGGGACCGACCGGTCCGGGAACGCGGTACTGGCGCTCGGGGTGACGAGGGGGGCCACCTATCTCGTCGTCGTCGGTCAGAGAGGCGCATCGCCGCCCGGTGAGTTCACGTTGCAGGCCGTGGGTGGGCAGCCGGCGGAGCGCGCACCCGGCAAGCCGTTGCCATACGGCTTCGCCCACGCAACGCTCAACGGCCTGACCAACGTCAACGACATGTGGTGGACGGAGATGAGCCCGGGTACGACCTACCGCATCGCCCTCGCGTCCAGGCCCTGTGTCGCGATGTCGCTGCGGCAGAAGGGCAAGGCGCTGAAGGAGCTGTCGTGCAGCGGCTACTCGACCTTCACGCCGGGTCCGGACGGTGGTGGCAAGTATGTCTTCGAGCTCGTCGCCCCCGCAGGCCCGGGATCGGCGTCGTATCGCCTCCGCGTGGCCAAGGCCAGCGAGGACGACGTCGGTGTCGGATCCGAGCTGAAGAGCCTTGCGGTGGTTCACGGATCGCTCGCCCCGGCGTCGGTCGACGTCGTCGACGTCTACCACTTCGACGTCCCCGAGCGGAGCGACGTTCGGCTTCGTCTCGGAACGAGCGCCGACTACGGGCTCGTGCTGCTGTCGGACTCAGGCTCCCGGGTCTCGGGATCCGGCAAGCAGATCCGTCGCCAGCTCGACCGCGGACGCTACGTCGTGGCCGTCAGAGGTGAGATCGGCCTACCGGCCACCACCTACACGCTGGGCCTTGTGATCAGGCGCCTCACGGCGACAACACTCAAGGCTTCGGCGACCGAGGTACCGCCGGGTGCAGCTGTAACGCTTACCCTGGCGACGACCCCGGCACCCGATGCCGGTGTCGTAAAGCTCCAGGTCGACCGCTTCGACCCGCTCGCGGGCTGGGTGTTCTCTCGGATGATCGAGGTTCGGGTTGGCACCGGGTCGATCACCTGGGTACCTCCGGCGCTCGGTCGATGGCGTGCGCGTGCCACGTTCATGGGCACGGTCACGTTCAGCCCGAGCCGCAGCGACTACGTCTACCTGCTGGTGGCGCCACCGCTGCCGCCGGAGACGAGCCGTCGCTAGTGCGAGAACGAACCGGGGGGCTCGCCTCGGCGGGCCCCCCGGTTCGTTCATCCCGGTCGTCAGCTCGAGTGGAGCGAGGCGGATCGTCAACACGATCGCGCGACGAGCGACAAGCAGGTGGAGCGGAGCGAGTAGAGCTTCGTCCACGCGGACCGTGCCACACGCGCCTGCGTGAGCCGGCCCGGGAGCGGGATCCCGGTTATTGCATCTTTGCTGCCTCGAGCACGAAGGAGGCGGCGGACGGCAGCTCGCTGAACGCATGCGTCGGTTTCTTGCCGCGCTCGAGTGCGCGGCGGATCGCGAATTTAAGGTCTTCGCGGCTCGTCACGACTTCGGCCAGTCCGAAGCGGCGGAAGGCCGCGTTGTTGGCGCGAATGTGGCCGCGTCCCCACCCGTACGAGATGGGCGGGAGGCCGCACATGATCGCTTCGAGCACGGTGAGGCCGCCCGTGGAGTGCACGAGCGCGTCGGCTGCGGCCATCCAGGCGGCCATCTGGTCAGTGAACCCTTCCGTCCGCACGAGCGGCTCCTCTGCAAAGCGGGTCGCGAGGCGGGCGTAGAGGTCGTCGTTGCGACCGCACAGGCAGACGACCTGCGAGACGCCGTCGACGTGAAGCGCTTCCTCGACCGCGCCGTCCACGTCACCGACGCCCCAGCCGCCACCCGAGACCAGCACGATCTTGCCGTTCGCGGGTAGCCCCAGCAGCTCGCGTGAAGAGGCCTGGTTTGGAGGCGAGAGGAAGTTCGGCGTCGTGAACCCCTGGACGCAGTGAGCGCGCGTGGCTGGCCCGGCAACCTCGCGTATCTCGTCAATCGACTCCGGGTAGCTCGTCAGATGGACGTCCACGCCGGGGGACGCCCAGTAGTGCAGGGCCGCGAGGTCGGTGATCGCGGCGCAGACCGGGATCTCGAGGCGACCGCTGCGACGGAGCCGGCCGAGAACCTCGGTCGTATTGGGGTAGGTGCAGGCGATGACGTCCGGATCTGCGGACCTGATCATGCGAAGTAGGCCGCCGCCGCCGACTCGGGTCAGGAGGGCCTGCGTCAGCCGGCGCGTCGGGCCGAAGCCCGCGAACACCCAGAACCCGAGATCCCAGAGCCACTGGAAGCGAAAGAAGACCACCCGTCCTGCATCGGCGCTGATCGCGGTGACGACCCTGCCCATGGGGGTCAGTCCGTCCTCGACCGTCACGTCGACGTCAGGGTTCTCCGAGCGCAGCTGCGCCGCAAGCGTACGGGCAGGGAGATCGTGTCCCTCGCCGACACTGGCGGTGAGGATCAGGACCCGCGCCGGCACGAGTTCAGGGACGAGGAAGGTGACGCTGGGAGTCAGGACGACGAGCACGGTCGGAGTACGTGCGGAAGACGACGTCCCACCAGGGCACGCTCACGCCATACCCGCACGTCTCGTCCTCGAAATGGTGGCGCAGGTGCAATTCCCGGAACCATCGCCCGATCCGCCCCTTCGGGTGAGCGTGGTGGAGCGCGAAATGAACCATGTCGTAGAGGAGGTAGCCGGTGAAGAATCCCGCGCAGACACCCCACGCGACCGGCGTCCCGAGGACCAGCACGAACAGCCCCAGGAAACCCGCCGCAAGAGGCAGCGAGAGGACGGGAGGCAACACGAGCCGGCGGGGATCGTTCGGGTGATCGTGGTGGACGCCGTGGATGACCCAGTGCACGCGCGCGCCGACGCCGCTTTTGGGCTCGAAGTGGAAGACGGCCCGGTGCCCCCAGTACTCGGAAAGCGTCCAGAGAGCGTACCCGGCTACGACCTCGGCGAGCACGATCCAGCCGGACTGCCCCTGCAGGGCAAGTCCCCCGAGCACCAGGATTACCGGAACAAAGATCACGACCGGCACGGCCGGATGCACACGCGTCAACCGGTCGAGCGAGCGCGTCTGGAAGAGCGGCGGCGACGCCCGCAGCACCTCCGCGCGAGAAGGGTGATCCCCACCCAGGGAACGTTCGGCTGTCACTCGACCACTCTACTCCTACTCGCGCCCTGCCTCGATAGATCGCCGGCAGGCGGAGACCATCCTGAACCTGCCGTCGAACAGGCTGATGGGGCGCGAATCTTCGTTCCACGAGACCTGGAGGGAGTGCTCTGGCGAGAATCGAAAGTGTGCACCCGTTCAGGAGACGCGGTGTCGAGCTTGGAAGCAGTCGCTCGGGTTGCGGCGACGAGCGACGGCCAGGCGACGATGCCGCAGCCGATGAGGAACGCGAACAGGTGCTCGGTCGTGAGGATCGACGGGTCGGGATGGAGCCACCACGCGATCCCGGAGAGCCCGCAGACTCCGGCCGCAACCGCGGCTTGCAAGCCGCGGTCGGCTCTGGCGCCGATCCAGGCGGACGCGGTGAGGGTGCCGACCCAGGCACCTTGTATCGCGGAGACGCCGAAGTCGGGACTCGCGGCCGCCGCTGTGAACACATGGGGATCCGCGAGTCGCGCGGCCCCGATGATCGCGTACACGACGAGCGCCGATCCCAAATGGCCGGCTACCGCCGCCAGCCAGAAGGTTCGTGTTCCGCAGATGTGCAGCGTCGCCGCGGCAAGAATGCCGAATGCGATCAGGCCGATGCCGATCGGCCGGTCGACCACCAGGGCGCTCGTCGGCAGCACCCACCATTGCCCGGACACGAGCTTTGTTGCAGTCGCCGTGAACAGTGCGAGTGGCAGTTCGTGGGCGCGGGTTACGACTGTGAGCGCCGTCACCACGCCCGCCAATGCCACACCGCTTACCCAACCCACCCGCGATGCCGATCGCTCATTGTCCACCAGGGCGCGGCGCACTATCCCAGCCCCATGTACGTCCACGAGCAACACGGTACCCGCTCGAGCGCCTGTCAGTCCAGGCTCGGTTCAGGCGCAGGTGCCGGGAACAGAGCGGTGGCGCCCGCGCCCGGCCCCTTCTCGCGGCTCCGCCGAACGCTCGGGATCGGAGCCGGGATTCGGGCGGATGCGCCGGTGACGAGGGGGTAACTCGCGAACCCGAGTGCCATCGCAGCGAGGTGGCCGTAGTCGCCGAAGGTGCCCGAATGCAGGGCCGTGATCGAAAGGTAGGTAACGAGTGCGATTGCGCAGAGACGCCGCAGGTCGTGGGTCAGAACGTAGGTCATCCCTGCCGCGACGGCGAAGAAGCCGTAGCTCGTGCCGACGTCCCGGACGTGGACGACACCGGGTCCGACGGCATCGAAGCGCAGCGCGATCCGCAGACCCGCCGCCGTGAAGAGGGTCGCTCCGACGTGGCCGATCGCGAACAGCCCGATCGTCCGCCAGGCTCCGATCCGCCGCTCCATCGGGGCCAGAACGAGCGTGAACAGCAACGCACTCAGGATCAGGTCGCGGCCATCCGGGATCCAGAAGGCGCTGCTGATCAGAACCCGTACGGGATCGTCCGACAGATTGTCGAGGTTTGTGCTCTGTGCGAGGAGCAGCCGATCCGCAGCGCCGTCGCTCAGGCAGGCAAGGATCGAGGTGGTGACGAAGAGGATCGCGAGATAGGCGTAGGTGGCGGGCGCCGAGCGGGGGTACGCAGCGATCCGCTGTTTCGACAACCACGGAGCCCGCACGTGCGCGAACGAGTGTCCCCGACTGGTGGTCAGGAGTCGATCGAAGCCGGCGAGAACCAGGACGAGCGCGATTGCACCGACGGGCACCGTCACAGCCGGCTCATGGGATCGAGATACCGGAGTCCGCCCGGCTCGACGATGTGGCTCGACCCTCGGTCATTGCCGGCCGGTGCGCTTCCCGGGCAGCGGCTGGCGAGGCGGAAATGTCGGCGTAGCCCCTGAAATGTCTGGAGACTTCAGCATTGGCTCCAGACTAGTAGGAGAACCACTCGGCTCTCGCCGTTCAGTTCTCGATCGTGACGAGCGTGCCGATCGGGGTGTACGGCCAGACCATGGCTGCGGAAGCGAGCGGCAGTTCGACGCAGCCGAGGCTCTGCGGCGTGCCGAAGCTGGACCGGTTGAAGGCGTGGAGCGCCTCGCCGCGATTGAAGTAGCTGATCCAGCGGATCCCGGGGTCGTGGTAGTGGCTGCCGTCAGGGTTCGTGCCGCTCATCGTCCCCACCGGGATGTGCTCGAAGACCGGGAAGGTGCCGAGCCGGGTCGGCGCCGCAGGCACCCCGGTGTTGCCGGGCGAGGTGAGGACCACCTTGCCGTCGTGCCAGAGGGTGAGCAGCTGCGGGACGCTGCGATGGACGTAGACATAGCTGTAGCCGGCGGTGCGCCGCTTCCCCGCGACTGCGTCGGCGATGAGCGCGTGCCAGACCTGCGGGCCGACGAACGCGTCGACGTCGAGGCGATGGTCGTGCTGGAACATCATCACGGCGCCGCGAACGATCTCGTTCCACTTGCCGGTGCGCCAGATCCCGCGCAGCTCCTTTGGGGTGTTGGTGTAGGGCCAGCGGAAGTGCCCCGGAGGAGGGTCGACCGCCGCAGCGAGCTGGGCCTGTGGCGTCCGCGTCACCGGCTCACCCGCGGGCGTCCACACGACCGGCAGGTAGCCCGTCTCGGCGAGCAGCTGCTGGAGTCGTAGGATCGAGCCCGTGCTCACGTCCCAGGTGAGCGTGCGCGTGAGCCGTGCTCCGGCGGTCGTTGCCACCTCTACCCGTTGCGGGAGCAGTACCTCGACGTGGCCGTCGAGGGGGAAGCCGACGCCTTCGGGTGTGAAGGCGAGCGTGTGGCTGTCGGGCCGCAACCAGCGACCCGGCACGGCCGGCGAGATCGTCGGCAGGGCAGCGCCGATCGCCGTCTCGGTCGGGCGCGAGAACGTCACCGTGATCGGGCCGCCGGGAGCGATCTCGCCCCCCGGGGCGGGCGTGACGAGCGCCTGAACGCTTCTCCGAGCGGGGAACCAGTGCACCTGCGTGGGCGGGGGCAGGCCCTCCCACGTGCGCGCGACGGCCCGCACGGTGACGCTGCCAGCCTCCGGAGCACCCGGGCTCGCCGGAGCGATGCGCACGGTCGTGCGCCCGTGGGCGAAGCGGAGCGTCTGCGGTGCGCCGCTGCCGTGGAGCTCGACGTGCCGCACCGGCTGGTCGAACGAGATCGTCACCGGGGCGCCGCCGCGAACCTCTAGCCAGCGGCCGCGGAGCCTGGCCTCCGGAGTGTGCACCGTGAACGTGCGGTGCTCCAAGCGCCCGACGAGCCAGCCGGCCCAGAGAGGGCGTCGCACGGTCAGCTCGATAGTGAGCGGCTCGCCCGCAGGAACGGGCGCCGTCGGCTGGATCCTGCCGTTGACGAGGCGCGCTGGGACGACGTGCCCTGCGGGCGTGCGGACGACGATGTGGGAGACGTGCCCCCCGTACCAGGGCTGGCCTGCTCTGGCAAGTGCGTCGGCGTCTTCCTGCAGGCGAGGGCTCGGCCACGCCAGCAGGGCGGCTGCAACGGCACCGCCGAAGATGAGCAGCACGAGCCCGGCCGCCCACGCGAGCGGGCGGCGGCGCGAGCGCCGCCGGGTGGAAGGAGCGATTACCACCCTCTCCTTGTTAGCACGTATTCCGGAAGGCGACGGGTCTGCGGCCGGCGCAACCGCGACGGCAGCTGGGTCGACCGCCGCACCACCTGGAACATCGAACATCGATGAAGCCCACGGAGATTGTGCAGATTTCTCTAGCGGCCCGCTGCAACGACTCGGCCTATCATGGCTGCGTGAGCGTGTATCCGGCACACACCGAGACCGACGTCGTCCTGCGCGACGGAAGTACGGTGCACGTCCGTGCGGCGAGGCCGGACGACCTCGCCGCACTCGAGGACTATTTCATCGATCTCTCCGACGAGTCCCGTCGGCTGCGCTTCTCCGGCCTCGTCGTCGATGTCGGCCAGCAGGCGCAGAACGCGGTGCAGATCGACTACGTCGACCACTTGACCTTGCTTGCCTTCAGCGGTGGTGAGCGTCAGCGCGTCGTCGGCGGAGCGCAGTACATCCGCGAGAACGCGCGACAGGCGGAGATCGCTCTCAGCGTCGCCGATCCATGGCAGGGCCTTGGTCTCGCCTCGATCCTGATCGCTCACCTCGCGGAGGCTGCCCACGAGAACGGGATCGCGTTCTTCCGGGCCGAGGTGCTACCCGAGAACCATCGTATGATCGATGTCTTCCGGCAGACAGGGTTTCCGATCTCGGTGCACACCCGTCCCGGGAACGTCGAGATCGCATTCCCCACGGAGGGCACCGACGACACAGCCGAGCACTACGACGAACGGCTTCGGGCCGCCGGGGTCGCGGCCACGCGTGCGGTCCTCGACGCCCGCGCAATCGCAGTGATCGGAGCCTCCCGCGATCCCGCGAGCATCGGTGGACGACTGTTCAAGAATCTGGTCGGTCAACCATTCGCCGGGGTCGTCTACCCCGTCAACAGGGAGAGCGAATCGATCCAGGGCGTTCGCGCCTACCCGAGCGTTAAGGACATCGCCGGCCCCGTCGAGCTCGCGTTCATCGTGGTGCCGGCAGCGGCCGTCCTCGGCGTCGTTCGTGAGTGCGCGGAGGCACAGGTCCGTGCTCTCGTCGTCATATCGGCAGGCTTCGCCGAGACCGGCGATGACGGCCGCGCGCTCCAGCGCGAGCTGCTCGAGCTCTGCCGCGCGTCCGGCATGCGATTGATCGGCCCGAACTGCATGGGGGTGATCAATACGGATCCGGACGTCAGGCTGAACGGCACTTTCGCGCAGAACTCCCCGCCCGAGGGGCGGATTGCGTTCGTGTCGCAGTCGGGAGCGGTTGGGATCGCCGTCATCAACATGGCGAACACGCTCGGGCTCGGCCTCTCTGCGTTTGTCTCGATCGGCAACAAGGCAGATGTCTCACTGAATGACCTCCTGTGTTACTGGGAAGAAGACCCTCGTACGGACGTCGTGCTCCTGTACGTGGAGTCGTTCGGGAACCCCCAGCGCTTCGCGCGCGTCGTACGTCGAGTCGGTCGTCGAAAGCCCGTCGTGGTCGTGAAGAGTGGCCGGAGCACCTCCGGTCAGAGGGCCGCCTCGTCTCACACCGGCGCGCTCCTGGCGGCGTCGGACAGCACCGTCGACGCCTTGCTGAGGAAGGTGGGAGTGATTCGCACGGACACGCTCGAGGAAATGTTCGATGTCGCCGCCCTGCTCGCGAGCCAGCCGATCCCGCGGGGGCGCAATGTCGCGATCGTCACCAATGCCGGGGGTCTCGGCATTCAGTGCGCCGACACCTGTGAGGCACGCGGGCTCGCGGTGCCGGAGCTCTCGGCGGAGACAGTTGCGACGTTGCGGTCGTTCCTTCCGCCTGCGGCCGGCGTCTCGAACCCGATCGACATGATCGCATCGGCCACGGGCGACGACTATTCCCATGCGATCACCACGGCGGCGGCCGATCCCTGCGTCGATGCCGTGATTGTTCTCTACATCCCGCCACTCGAGGACAACGCACCCGGCGTCGCGAGCAGCGTGGTGGACGCGATTTCCTCGCTGCAGCGGGAGATTCCCGTTCTCACCTGCTTCATGTCGGCACGCGGGCTGCCGGCCGCACTGTCTGCGCCCGGGGTGCGAATCCCGTCATTTGCCTTCCCCGAGCAGGCTGCAATTGCCCTCGCTCATGCCGCCGAGCATGGGGCGTGGCGCGAGAGGCCCGAGGGAGTCGTCCCGAAGCTCCAGGGGATCCGCGCAGACGAGGCAGCGGCTGTGATCGCGAGTGCGCTCGCACGCGGAGACGGCTGGCTGGAACCCGGCGAGATCCTGGATCTGTTCGACTGCTACGGACTACCGATGGTTCGCCAGGCTCGTGTCTCGACACTCGAGGAAGCGGCGGCAGCGGCTGCGTCGATGAAAGGCCTCTTGGCTCTGAAGGCCGTCGGGCCGGTGCACAAGACGGAGGTCGGCGGCGTCGAGCTCCGTCTCGTCTCGACGGACATCGCGGCCGCAGCGACCGCGATGGCGGAGCGCATTCGCAACGCAGGCGCTCCGCTCGAGGGGTTCGTGATTCAGGAGATGGCGGACGATGGCGTGGAGATGCTCGTCGGCGTGACCGCGGACTCGGATTTCGGCGCGATCGTCGTGTGCGGGTCGGGTGGCGTCACCGTCGAGTTGACGCGCGACGTGGCGGTCGGCGTCGCCCCGCTCACCGATGTCGATGTCGAGGCGATGGTGCGCTCGCTCGCGACGTTCCCGCTCCTGGACGGGTTCCGGGGAGCATCGAAGAAGGACGTTCGCGCCTTTGAGGATGTGATCCTCCGCGTGTCGGCGATGGCTGCCGAGCAGCCGAGCATCGTTGAGATGGACTGCAATCCGGTGATCGTCCTCGAGCGAGGCGCGGTGATCGTCGATGCCCGTGTCCGCGTCCGCGCACCGGCGCCCGAGCCCCCCGCCGTCGGCCGTGCCGGCAGCTAAGAGGGCGGGAGGGCGGGGCCATGCCCGCGGCAGGAACCGAACGTTGGACGCGACGCAGGCGCGAGCTCCGGCAGTTCGCGCTCGCCGCGGCTGATGAAGGTTGTGCGGGAGGTCTGCTCGACGGCCGTCGCGAGTTCATCAGCTGAGATGCGATGGTTCGCGAGAGGGTCTGGGCTGCGTGTTCCGATTCCCTGCGATGGATAGGATCTATTCGTGCGTCGCCTTGGGCTTCTCGTCGTGGTGGCCCTCGCCCTGAGTGGGTGCGGGGGCTCGTCGACCGCAGACCAGGGATACGATCCGGCTGCCTCGACTGCGGCGCTGACGGAGGCCGGCTGGACGGCGGCATCTGGTCAGGGCATGAGCCCGCTCGCGGGCGGCAAGCAGCTCGGCTGGCTCGATGCCACCTCGCCCGCAGGTGTCAAGGTCTCGCTCCAGTTCCTCGAGAGCTCGACGAAGGCAACAGAGGAGCTTGCCGCGATCCACAACGGGGCCGGCGACGTCGAGGCCGATCCGGGCTTCAACGGTGCCACGATCGGCAACGTCCTCGTGTTCGTGCGACCCAACGGGCATCAGGCGCTCCCGTCCGTCGTCGTCGCGAGTCTCGGCGGACTGCTCGTCACGGCCAAAAAGGCAGGGAGCCGATACTAATCGCGCTACCGACCGGGTCGATCAGCGTGACACCACCGGCAAGAATCGAACTTGCGCACGTGGTTCAGGAAACGCCGTGTGGAGCGGAGAAGCAGCGTATTTGCAGCATACGAAACACGTACTCGCGTAGGTACGTCGAGATTGACAATTGTCATACTGGGAGAGGACTCATGAATCCACCGAGGCGCGGAACAAGATGCTTGCCTGCGAGCACACTCTCGCTCGACGGCTGCTCGGCAGGCGTCTTCTGCTCATGGGACTCGGGTGCGGATCTCGCCCGCCAGGAAACTCGGTCGGCCTCCGAACTTCCGCTGCCAGCACTCCGGGCAGAACTCGAACTCGTCGGTGGCCAGTCGGCGGAGTAGGCTCCTCCTTTCGCGTTTCTGCCAAGCCGTGCTTCGGCGCGGGCAACGTCGGGAGGTCAAGCATGCAGTTCGTAGCGACGATCGCCGTGGTCGCCTCGGTACTCGTGTTCGCTTACCAGGCACGCGAGCTTGCACGCCAATCACGGATGGGGAATGAGGTCGCGGGAACCCAGGCGTACCGCGAGATCCTTCGTGACTCCACGCGGTTCGCGGACGCGTTCATTCAGTACCCGGAGTTGCACGCCTACTACTACGACCGGACACCGAACACGCCGAGCGCCACCGACAGCGTCCGGCTAGCGGTGATCGCCGAGCGGCACGCAGATTTTTTCGACGTCACCCTCGTCACGGTCAGACAACTCAAATCGCTTGAATACACCGGGGTGATCTACGAGTGGGACGACTACGTCACACGCGTCGTGGGATCCTCGTCGTTGCTTCGATCGACCATCCGGGACTTAGGCGATTGGCCAATTCTCGACCCGTTCGTTGCCCGCTATGACGAATCGCAGACAGCTTCTCCGAAGGGAGCCAGCTAACGGACTATGCGTTCGGAGCTGGGAGCAACACGTCGCCCCCGAGTACGCCACGTCCGGCCGCATCGAGCCTGAGCTGGATCGCTCGTCGTGCTCGGACGATCGGTTCCGAGCTCTTGCTGATCACGAATTGGGCGTTTGCAAGGAAGAGATATGCCTCGATCTGGAACGTGAGTTGCTCGGCGTCCTCGGTGGGGTCGATTGCGCCCTGTGCCTGAGCCTCGCGGATCGTGGATGTGAGCAACTCGAGCCACATGGCCATGAACTCGACGGCACGGTCGCGGACGGGGCCGGCGTGCGTGTCGATCTCACTGATCAGCGAGGCGAAGAAGCAGCCGCCGGGGTAGGCGTTCTGCACGTGAAGGAGGTAGTTCTCCGTCAGCTGTCGCAGCTGTTCGATTCCGGTCGCGGCCCCCGAGGCTGGGCTGATCACCTCTTCGTCGAAGAGCGCGCGAGCACTCTCGAACGTCGCCAGCTGCAGCTCCTCCTTCGACCCGAAGTGGGCAAAGAGACCGCTCTTGCTCATCCCGACGGCGGTCGCCAGCTTGCTGATCGAGAGGCCCTCGAGGCCCTCGAGGGTCGCGAGCTTCGCGGCCTCCCGGAGGATTGCATTCCGGGTGCGCTCACCGTCACTGCGGCGCTTCCGATCGGGCCGGTCGGGGTGCAGGTGGCTGACTGTCTCGGTCATCACTTGACAAATTAGCACGATCGGTTGTACTCTTTTGGAAGTACGAACGATCGTGCTAACAAATGGTGGGTCAACGAGACCCCCAAGAGACGAAGGAGAACCGATGATGAACCTGTACGAGATTCGTCGGCCGAACGGCTGGCAATCGCCGGAGGAGCTTCAGGCTGCTGCGGGACGGTCGAAGCAGGTCGGCGACGAGATGCCCGACGACATCCGCTGGATCCGCTCCTATGTCGTTCACGAGAGCGACGGTGACCTCGGAACCGTCTGCATCTACGAGGCGTCGAGTCCGGAGAAGATCCGGGAGCACGCCTCACGCGCCGGCCTCCCAGCGGCCGAGATCGTCGAGATCGCCGACACCGTGATCATCCGCCCCGATCCGATCGGGGTCGCAGCCTAGCGACCACGGTCTTACCTGAGGCGGGTGGGCGCCAGTCCACCCGCCTCGATCTCCAGAGCGAATCCGCCGCTGCCGTCCGGCTCGGCCCCTTGCGCCTTCTGACCGGATCACGTCATCGCGATCCAGCGGGCCTTCGATCTCGTCTACCCGATGAGGCGCCTACGAGCGGATACGACACTTCGAGCTCACGATGCGGCAGGGTCTTGGCTCGGGCGGATAGTCGACTGGAGTCTCCGTCGATGCTGAGACCGCGTTCGCGATTGGCGTTGAGGGGTTCACCTTTCTTTACCCGCTCGTGCTGATGGACGTGACGCGGCTGCAGATGACGAACGTCGAGCATCCCAACGACGTGCCTGGACGTGGGCAAGTGGACGTGTTCGCGCACATTCCTGCATTTCCCCCGGCCGAGGTTCGGGATGTCGTTCGCGCGAACTTCGACACGCTCTACTCGGTCGCGTGGATCGACCTTCACGAGGAGCCGAGGGTCGTGAGCGTGGCGGCCTCCGGCGACAACTACTTCCTGCTGCCGCGTTGGGCCGCTCGACCGAGGAAGAGATCGGCCCGAGAGAACATCTGCTTGCCGTCGTCGCCCGCTCCTAGCGGTCGCTCGCCTCGGAAGACGCGCCGACGCCGCCCGTTTCGGGGCGGCGTCGACCTTCAGGCAGCCATGTCGGCGAAGCGCGCCGCTAGCCGACGACCACCCTCACCTTGAGGACGTTGTCCTCGCCGACCGTCTTCACGCCGGCCATGTAGTCCTCGCCGGCCTTGGTCTTGAACTGGTAAACGCCCGCCTTCGAGAATGTCACCTTCAGGGTGGCCATCATGTGCGGCATCATTCCCGAGCCGTAGGGCGCCTTCATCATCCCGGTCGAGGTGCCCGTCATCCCGGACTGGACGAGCTTCATCGCAAACCCCGTCGCGCCGGCCACCTTGACCAGCTGATGCGGCATGACGTCGCCGTTGCGGATCGTCAGCGCCTGACCCGGATGCAGCTTCACCGTCTGGCTGACGGCCGGCTTGGCGCCGTTGAGCGACCAGACGTGGCAGCCCTTGACGACGTGGCTGATCGTGAGTGTCGGCGCGGGCGTCGAGGCCGAGGCACCGGCGATGACGACGGCCGCTGCGGCGGCTGCCGGAACGAGTGTGAGAATGGCGCGCTTCATGTGAAGTCCTTTCGTCTCCCGGAACAGACCGGGATGGTGATTTCACACAGGATCGCCTCAGATCGCGCCCGCTGCCTCCGGCCGAACCCGGACGCGACCGCGTAGTTCTCCACAAGCCCGCGCTTCTAGGGTCGCGGTGGCACCGGCCCGCCGGGCTCGCGCGCCAGGGCCTTCAGACCGGCGTCGATCTGCTCCAGCCGGGCTTCGAGCCCGTCGAACCGCGCGTCGGTGCGCCGCTGGTACTCCTCTTCGTGGGCCTCGAGGATCGACTGCTGCGCTTGCTGGGCGCGCTCTACGAAGGTCGAGGTGACGGCGGCGGTGACGATGGCGAGTAGTGCGATCCCGACGAACATCACGACGCTTGCGACAAGCCGTCCTGACACGTGCGTGGGAGTGACGTCGCCGTAGCCCACGGTCGTCACCGTCTGCAGCGCCCACCACATCCCCTTGAAGATGTTGGGGTACTCGCGGTGGTCGAGCAGGCGCATCACGAAGCCGCTCGCGACGACGACCGTGGCCGTCGCCACAACGATCACGCGCACGGCGCCCCGGATCGACACGGGCTCGCGGAGGAACCGCGACATCTGTCGCTCGATCAGGATCAGCCGTGCGATGCGCCGACCGTAGCCGGGAGGTCGGACACCGGCTTACCGACCGGCGTTTGCCTGGCGCAGGTCGCGCCGCTCCGCGAGCGCCGGTGAGAGCGCAGCGGCGACAACGAGCGCAGTGGCGACGAGCATGATCCAGAAGAACCCGGCCATCACGATCCCGAGGCCGCCGTAGTAGGTCGAGTACCAGCTGAGCCAGTTTACGAGCAGCAGGCTCGAGATCACGCGTAGGCCAATCAGACCGAGCAGGGTGAAGACCGCGCCCGGCAGGACGTCTCGTACGGTGACCCGGTTGTGGAGCAGCGTGCGCGGCATCCAGACGAAATACCCAAGGACAACGGACGCCCACAGCGGTACGAGCAGCCAGCCGATCCAGGCAGGGTGGCCGCGCAGAAGCCGTGTTTGGATGTCGTAGACGAGTAGGAAACCGAGCGGTATCAGCAGCACGCCGAGATAGCGCCACTGGTCAATCAGGCGGCGCTTGCCGAGATCGATCGCCCAGGAGCGGGAATGCACGAGCTGTAACACGCGCCCGATCCCGAGCCCGAAGAAGACGACGCTGGCGACGGCGATCAGGGTTGAGCCGAGCTTGTTCTGCCCTGCTCCCGTCAGCACCTCACGCACGAACGTCGCCGTCGCCGCGGTGAGGCCCAGCCGATGAACGAGCCGATCGGCGAGAGCGTTCGGGTCGCGCTCGGTGTACGAGGCCATCACGAACGCCGCGGGGAGCACCGTGATGAAGAGGTACGCGGTCAGCAGGACGGCGTAGAGCTGTCCGTCTGCGGCCTGGTAGCGGCGTACGATCCCCACCGTGGCGCCCTTGCGCGTCGACGGATGCTGCGCCTCCACCCACACGATGGCGCGGTCCGCGACCGCTGTGCCCTTCGCCAGCGCAGCCTCGTACCCGCGCCGCCCCGGCTGGCCCCGCCTGGGTGGATGCTGCTCCGTCCCGGGCCCGGGCTCGCTCGTCGCCTCGTCTGGCAGATCGTCGTTGGCTTCCTCGGGCACCGCTCGCACTCCTGTCGGGTGGTTCGCCGGCTCGCGGAACCTACCACGAAGCCCGCGGGCCGAAAGGGTCGGGGCCCTCAACGTCGCTTACCACGACGAGACGGTGCAGCGCCTAACCGGGCTCTCCCTCATCCGACAGGGCGACGGGTGGTTCGGTTGCGGCCGCCAGCTTCTTCGCGTCCTTCTTCTCCTTCTTCAGCGAACGCTTCTCGCGCAGCGCCTGCTCGCGCATCACCTTGGCCATTGTCGTCTGACGCTTGGTCGCGGCCACTAGATCGCCACCGCGGGAACGGTCAGCTCGGTACCGCAATTCATGCACGTCGTTGCGATGTGCCAGCGGCCGTTGGAGGTACTCGGGAAGTGGCGCCAGGTGCAGGCCGGGCAGTCGACCCATGGCACCGGGATCGTGCGCGTGCGGTTGGTCGTGCCGACCGGCGCGTTGAACGGCCCGAGTGAGGTGGGCCGAACACCGCCTTTCACCGGACGGTTGGGACTCGGGCTACCCATCAACTCCCTCTCGCTCGAAGGCACGTGCCTCGAGGGTCCGTTCCCTCGGATAGACGTCCAGGATAGCTGCGATCGGGAGGCACACGGCCCCCGGGATTGCGGGGGCCGTGGCGCCGCCGAGGTGTCCTACGCGGCCCTGGCCGCCGGGCCGTTGTACGTATCGCTGCCGAAGCCGAGGATCAGCGACCAGATCCAGGGGAAGATGATCAGGCCGATCGCGAAGCCGGTGCCACGGCCGAAGCTCTTGGCCAGGTCGATCGCCACGATGATCCAGACGATCAAGCCGACGAGGGGGATCAACATGAGAAGCATCCACCACCAGTCGCGACCCACGATCTTGAGCAGCACAATGATGTTGTAGATCGGGATGAGCGCCTTCCAGCCGGCCTCGCCGGCCTTGGCGAAGATCATCCACCATCCGGCGATTATCGCCACGATCAGGACGATGTAGATGAACCAGAGGAAACCGTTCACGAAGCGCCTCTCTTGAGGGAACTGGACAGCACCACGATGACGGTCCCGGCGGACGGAGCTTGGCTACGATCGGGCGCGTGCCGCACATCGACCTGATCGAGCCGGACGACGCCTCAGGGCCGCTGGAGGACGAGTACGACGCCGCGGTCGGCCGCGCGGGCAAGGTCTTCAACATCGTAAAGTCGATGAGCTTGCGGCCGGAGGTGCTGAAGGAGTCGATGCGACTCTACCGCGCGATCATGTTCGGGCCGTCCGAGCTGACCCGCGCCGAGCGAGAGCTGCTCGCGACCGTAACCTCGAGCGCCAACGACTGCCACTACTGAACACATGCCCACGCCGACGACCTCCGTGCAGAGGGCGCAGACACCGAGCTTGCCGAGCACGCCGCCCACGACTACCGTCGGGCCGACCTCGAGCCGCGGGTGCGGGCGCTCTGCGACTACGCCGTCAAGTTGAGCGCGGCCCCGGCCAGCGTCGGGCTGGAGGATGCCGATCGGCTCCGCTCGCACGGCTGGAGCGACTCGGCGATCCACGATGCGATCCAGGTGATCTCGTACTTCAACTACATCAACCGTGTTGCGGAGGGCGTCGGGATCGACGGCGAGCCGGAGTGGGCGGAGCAGGGGTCGGCGTCTGAGCCGGACGGACCCCGGACGACAGGCTGAAGCCCGTCGCCACACGCGGCACGGGACATGGCTACGCGTCGCGCCCGGCGCGCCTGAGCACGCGCCGGTCGCCGAGGCGGCGCGTGACGCCGTCCTGGTCGAGCCGCTCGAGCAGCAGCTGCGCATCGCGCCGGCCCACACCGGCCAGGTCGCGAAACCGGGCGAGGAGGATCTCACCGGCGGTGCGGCACTCGGTCACGACCAGCTCGCGCGCCTCGCGATAGGCACCAGCCGAGACCACGAAACCGTCACCGAGCCGCACGAGCTTGCCGTCCGCTTCGAGGTAGCGCGCCAGCTCGGAGTCCTCGACCCGGGTCGCAACGAGACCGGCCGCGGCGAGCTCGCGTTCGAGCCTCTCGGCTGCTTCCGCCCGCGCTCCGAGTGAGGCGGCAACACCCGGCAGGTACGCCATGCCGCCGCGTCGCTCAACCGGCAGGAGAGGCAGGATCGCCGCAGCCCACGGCTCGGGTGGGAGCAGGGCCGCGAGTGGGAGGCCGGGATCGAGCGGGGCCTCCTCGGCTCGCTCCTCCAGGCGTTCGACGACGTCCCTGCGGGTCTCGTCGAGCCAGGTTCGTGAGAACGCCCACCCGCCCGAGCGCTCGACCGCGGCCAGGCCCTCCTCCAGCTCCGCCGGCGAGAGCAACCCCCGGGCGGCCAGCACCTCCACCTCGACAGGCGCGTCGACGGTCGCCGCCACGATCGAGGCGGGGTCGCCCTGCTCCAGCAAGCCGAGTCGCTGCTCGTCGAGGCGGCGTGGAGGTGCCGGGTCGAGCACGGTGGCGCCGGCCAGGGTCGTCTCGCCTCGGAGCACGAGCCTGTCGCCACGCGCCGCCACGACGGGAGCCGACAGGCGTAGCTGAGCTGTCCGCTCGCCGACGCGCGCAACCCTCGCCGGCACGCGCGCGGTGCCGTGATGGACGGAAACCCTGGCGCCGTTCGGGATCTCGATCAGCTCCTCGATCTCGACGTCGAGCCGATACGAGACCGGAAACGCTCCTGGGGCAACGAGTGCATCGCCGCGATGAAGGTCGTGCCGCTCGACTCCCGGCAGGCTCAGGGCAACCCGCTCGCCCGCACTCGCAATCGGCACGCCGGTGTCGTGCACCTGGATCGTGCGAACGCGAACCTCGCCCCCGTGCGGAGCGACCTGCAAGGTTGCGCCCTCCGTGATCGTTCCCGACCAGAGCGTCCCGGTGACGACGGTGCCGATGCCGCGCAGGGTGAAGACGCGGTCGATGTAGAGGCGGGCCGGGCCGCCCGCGTCCCGTGGCGCCACCGTGTCGGCCACCAGCGCGAGTGCCTCCCGCAGATCATCGAGACCCTCCCCCGTCTTTGCGCTCACGGGGACGATCTCTGCCCCCGGGACGAGCTCGCGCGCCTCTTCCACGGCGATCTCGAGTGTCTCCTCGTCGACGAGGTCGGCCTTCGTGACGGCGACGACTCCTGCCTCGACTCCGAGCAACCGCAGGATCACGAGATGCTCGAGCGTCTGCGGGCGCGCTCCCTCGGCCGCGTCGATCACGAGCAGGAAGAGATCGACACCCGTTGCGCCCGCCACCATCGTGCGCACGAAGCGCTCGTGGCCCGGGACGTCGATCAGCGACAGGCGCCTGCCGTCGGCGAGCTCGAGGGGGGCGTAGCCGAGGTCGATCGAGATCCCCCGCCGCCGCTCCTCGGGCAGACGGTCGGTGTCCTTGCCGGTGAGTGCGCGGACGAGCCACGTCTTGCCATGGTCGATGTGCCCCGCGGTGCCGACCGTGAGCGCCATCTCAGATTGCGCGGATGCGATGGACCCCGGCAACGACTCCGTCACGAATCAACGTGACGTCGTCGGCGACGTTCACGATCCGCCAGCCTTCCGAGGCGAGCCGGGCCGCCTCGGCAGCTCGGATCGCGTGCACTCCGGCCGGGAGACCGACTGCGTCGGCCGCAGCGCGAACTGCCGCGACGGCCGCTGCCAGCTCGACGTCGTCGAGATCGGGGGGAACCGGCCGCTGGAGCGATACCGAGAGGTCCCACGGCCCGACATACAGCGCCGACACGCCCTCGACCGCCGCGATCTCCGAGACGCACGCAACCGCCGCCGCCGACTCGATCTGCACGATCACCGCGATGTCCTCGAGCGCGTCGGCGCCGCGGCTGAGACTCGCGCGTACCGGCCCAAACCCTCGAGTGCCCCGAGGCGGGTAGCGGGTCGCGCGAACGGCTCCGAGGGCCTCGGTAGCCGAATCGACGTTCGGGATCACGATGCCGTGGGCGCCGAGATCGAGAGCCCGCCCGATCGCGACCGGATCGTTCGCGAGGAGGCGGACGACGGGAGCTGCACCCCGCGCTTCGATCGCCGGGAACAGAATGGCCAGGTCGGCGTCGCCGCACATCCCGTGCTGGAGATCTATGACGACGAAATCGACTCCCCCCGCGGCCAGGCTCTCGGCGACTCCGGGGCCCGGCAGGGAGCACCAGGCACTGACGAGCCTATCGCCGTCGCGCAGTCGGGCTGAAAGGCTCCTGCTGCCGGTCATCCGCGTGCGGCGCGGACAGCTGCCGCGACCTCGTCGATCTCGTCGTCGGTGAGCGCGCGGACGTCGAGCAGGAGGCGTCCGTCACGGACGATCCCGACCACCGGCGGCTCGCCCCGACGGAGCAGCTCGAACAACTCTTCCTCGACGGCGCAGGCAAAGCTCGGCAGCTCGGCAAGCGGCAGCGCGCCCCCGCCGGCACGCGCCACGGTCTCCTCCACTGCGCCGCCGACCAGGCCCGCCAACCGCTCTGCCCGCTCCCGCACAGCGGCGACCGGCTCGGCGAGCATCCGGAGCACCGGGATCTCGCTGCGCGCGCGCTCCGGGTCGAGCGCAAGCGCGAGCGTTCCCTCCAGCGCCGCCAGCGTCAGCTTGTCGGCCCGCAGCGCCCGCTGCAGTGGGTGTCGACGCAGCCGCTCGATCAGGTCGGCCCGGCCGGCGAGGATCCCGGCCTGGGGACCGCCGAGCAGCTTGTCGCCCGAGAAGCACACGAGATCGGTACCGGCCTCGAGGCTCTGCGCGGGCGTCGGCTCGTCGGCGATCGCCTCGAGCGCGCCCGAGCCCAGGTCGTCGACGAGTGGAAGCCCGGCCTGCTGCGCGAGCTGGGCCAACTGGTTCAGTACGGGGGCTTCCGTAAACCCGACCACGCGGAAGTTGGCCTGGTGAACACGAAGGATGAGGGCGGTCTCCGGCCCGATCGCGCGCTCGTAGTCGGCGACGCGCGTCCGGTTCGTCGTTCCCACCTCGACGAGCCGCGCGCCCGACCGGGCGAGCACATCCGGGATCCTGAAGCCGTCGCCGATCTCGATCAGCTCCCCCCGCGAGACGAGCACCTCACGGCCCTCGGCGAGGGCGGCCAGGGCGAGCATCACGGCGGCGGCGTTGTTGTTGACGACGAGCGCCGCCTCGGCCCCGGTGATCCGGCAGAGCAGGGTCGAGAGATGATCCTGTCGCGAGCCGCGGGTGCCGGCGTCGAGGTCGTACTCGAGGTTCGAGTAGCCGCTCCCCACCTCCACCACACGGTCGAGCGCGGCCTGCGCGAGCGGCGCCCGCCCCAGGTTCGTGTGTACGAGCACGCCGGTCGCGTTCAGCACGCGCCGCAGCGACGGCCGGCGGGTGGACGCAAGCTCGGCGAGCGCCAGGTCGACGAGGTCGCCAGGATCACGACCTTCGCGGATCTCGAGACGCGCCCGTTCGAGCGCCGTGCGCGCAGCGGGAAGGGTCAGCGCGCGTGGCTGGGCCGCCAGCCTCGGGTCCGAGAGCAGACGGTCGACGGAGGGAAGCGTTCTCAGTGAGGGCGCCACAGAGGAAGTGTAGGGAGCGTCAGGCGTGAGGCAGGGTCTCGGCGAGGAGAGCGGTCAGCCGCTCCTGGGCCTGGGCACCCACCCGGAGCACGTGGTCGGCCTCGATCGGCTCGTGCAGGATGCCCGCCGCCATGTTCGTCACGCACGAGATCGTGAGGCAGCGAAGCCCCATGTGGCGGGCCGCCAGCACCTCCGGCACGGTCGACATGCCGACGAGGTCGGCGCCGAGGACGCGGAGCATCCGGATCTCGGCCGGCGTCTCGAAGGCGGGCCCGAGCAAGGCGGCGTAGACGCCTTCCGAGAGGCTCTGACCGAGGCGGGCGGCGGCCTCATGGGCGAGAGCGCGCAGGCCCGGGTCGTACGCGTTACTCATGTCGGGGAAGCGCGGCCCGAGCGAGTCGTCGTTTCGGCCGACGAGCGGCGAGGTTCCCTGCAGGTTGAGGTGGTCGGAGACGAGGACGAGGTCGCCCGGCGTCAGGTCCTCGCGGACGCCGCCGCAGGCGTTGGTGACAACGAGCGCGCCGGCGCCGATGCGCCCGAGCACCCGGACGCCGAAGACGACTCGCGACGCCGAGTGCCCCTCGTAGAGGTGGGCGCGGCCCTTCATCACCGCGAGCGGGACGCCGGCGAAGGTGCCGAGCACGAGCGTGCCGGCGTGCCCGAGCGCCGTCGAGACGGGCCAACCCGGGATCTCGCCGAAGGGGATCTCGGTGGCGTCCTCGACGCGGTCGGCGAAGCCGCCGAGGCCCGAGCCGAGCACCACGCCGACATGGGGCGTCAGTTGCGTCCGCTCGCGGATCGCGGCGACGGCCTCGTCGATCGACGCCGTGTCGCTCACGCGCTTCCCTCGGCGACGCGGGCGTCGTAGCGGGAGACGACGCAGTCGACCGCATCCGCGGCCGAGTCGGTGACGTGCAGGAGGTCGAGGTTGGAGGCCGCGATCAGGCCTTCCTCGAGCATCGGGCCGCGGATCCAGTCGAGCATGGGTGCCCAGTATGCGGAGTCGTAGAGCACCACGGGGAAGGTGCCGATCTTGCCGGTCTGGATCAGGGTGAGGGACTCGAAGAGCTCGTCGAGCGTCCCGAAGCCGCCCGGGAAGATCACAAACCCCTCCGCCGCCTTCACGAACATCGTCTTGCGGGCGTAGAAGTGCTTGAAGGTGCGCGAGAGGTCGCAGTAGGGGTTGAGACCCTGCTCGTTCGGCAGCGTTATGTTGAAGCCGACCGAGAGACCGCCGGCTTCCTGGCAACCGCGGTTCGCCGCCTCCATCACGCCCGGGCCGCCGCCCGTGACGACGGCGAAGCCGGCCTTCGCGAACAGCCCGGCAGTCTGGCGCGCCTGCGCGTAGGTCGGAGAGCTCTCACCGATCCGCGCCGAGCCGAAGATCGACACCGCCGGCCGGTCGATCTCGTCGACTTCCTGAAAGCCTGCGAGGAACTCGGATGCGATCAGGGAGACGTCGCTCGCGAGCGTCCCGTGGCCGCGCCGCAGCAGCTTGCGGTCGAACGAGCCGCTGCTCACAGGCGGCTCTGGGGGATATGCGAGACAACCATTCCGGCCGCGAGCGCCGCCGCGAGAACGCCGGAGTAGACCGCGACGATCATTCCCTGGCGCCGCGCGTCGGCCGGGTCGGGCCTGCCGCCCCCGGCCCGCAGCACCCGCCAGGCGCGAAGGAGGTGCCCTCCGTCGAGGAACCCGATCGGGACGAGGTTGATGAGGTTGAGGAAGAAGCCCGCGTAGGCGAGCGCGCGCAGCAGGTCGGAGTCGACCGCGTTCGCGTAGACGAGGCACACGGCGGCGCCGATTCCTCCGGCAACCGGCCCCGCGACCGACACGAGAGCGTTTCGCCAGGGATCGAACGGCTGGTTGCGCAGTGCAACGTACGCGCCGAGGAACGGGATGAAGACGGGCAGCTGCGGGTTCAGGCCCTGCCTCCGCGCCTCGAGGTAATGGCCGAGCTCGTGGACGAGGATCAGGAGGACGAAACCGGCTGCAAATCGCCAGCCCCAGATCAACGCGTAGCCCCCGAGCGCTATGAAGATGCCGAGGAACTTGAGCGAGCCGAGCAGCTTGAGGCCCACGGTGCCGACGACGAGCACCGGCGCCACGAGGCGGCCGAGGCCCCGGCGGCGCGGCGAGGAGCCGTATCCCTCGGCCGGGTCGTCGCTCACGACCCCTGCCCGATCCATTCCGCGCCGCCGACGTAGATCTCCTTCTTCCAGAGGGGCACGGTGCCCTTGAGTGTGTCGATCGCCTGCGCGCAGGCGGCAAGCGCGTCCGCGCGGTGGGCCGACGAGACCGCGATCACGACGCTCGTCTCGCCGATCCCGACGACGCCGACCCGATGGTGGATCGCGACCTCGATCAGCGAGTGGCGCTCCTTCAACTCGGCGGCGATCCGCTCCATCTCGGCCTCGGCCATGCCCTCGTAGGCCTCGTACTCGAGCCGCACGACGTCGCGGCCTCGCGAGCGGGCACGCGTGGTCCCGGTGAAGGTGGCGATCGCGCCGGCATCGTCGGAGGCGACCTCGCGGACGGCATCGTCGAGCGAGAGCGGCAGCTCGGAGAGCCGGAAGGTGCCACCCGAGACGGGCGGGATCAACGCCACCTCGTCTCCGTCGGAGAGGACGACATCGCGCGCCACGTAGCTCTTGTTGACCGCGAGCAGCAACCCGGGCGGCTCCTCGCCGAGAGCGAGCGCGGGCCAGACGTCACCTGCGGTCGAGCCCGGAGCGAGCTCGACCTCGGTCGCGCGCAGGCCGGCGAGCTCGCGCAGGCCTGCGAACAGACGAACGGCAACCTTCATCCCTCGCAGCGTAGCCGGGGGGTTGCAGACCGCGGGGGCTGTCATGTTACATCTGACCCATGGCGATCACGCTTCCCCGCACGAACCTCAACGAGCAGGTCTACGAGACGCTGCGGCAGCGCGTGCTGCAACGACAACCCGGCCCGGGCACCAAGCTCAGCCTGCACGAGCTCGCGACCGAGCTCGGCGTCTCGCGGAGCCCCGTGCACCACGCACTCACGCGGCTCGTCTCCGAGGGGCTGCTCTCGGTCAAGGCACGCCGCGGCTACTACGTGACACCGGTCACGCCGGCGACGGTCGGCAACGGCTACGACGTCCGGCTCGCACTGGAAATGCACGCTGCAGAGCGCGTTGTCGGCTGGGCCGCCACCCCCCGACTCGGCCGCTTCCGGGAGCTGATGGCGGCATCGGAGGAGGCGATCTCCCAGGAGGACTGGGACGCGGCGAACGCCGCCTTCCACGAGTACCAGATCGACCTCGCCGACAACCCGATGCTCTCGCACGTGTACCGGCAGCTGTCGGTGAACCTGATGATGCAGGTGATCCGCGGCGGCCTGCTCGAAGGCGGCGAGTACCTCGCCCGCGAGCACCGGGCGATCGTCGATGCGTTCGAGGTCGGCAACCTGGCGGCTGCCCAGACGGCGATCAAAGCGCACATCGAGTCCGGCAAGCGGATCGCCCTCGAGGCGATCGAGCGAGCCGGCGGCGCGCTCTGATCCCGGCCAAACCGGCGGTTGACGAAGGCCCCGGTTCCAACGATGGTGAGTGGAATCAAGATCTCAAATGGGAGGGTAAGAGAATGAGCTTCATCCGCTCCAGGCGCGCGATCGTCCTTGCCGTCGTCGGCACCCTGCTCGGTGTGGCAGGCGTCGCATATGCCACGATTCCTGATTCGTCCGGCGTCATCAACTCGTGCTACGACCGGGAGACGGGCGTGATGCGCGCTGTCGGTGTCGCGACCGACTGCTTTTCCACCGAGTCGGCGTTGCCGCTCGGCGGCCCGACGAGGGGATACGCCTTCTCGAATGCAGCCGATGTGGCGCTCGGGTCGGTGAGTGTCCCGGTCGCTTCGCTGCTCCTGCCTGGCGGTACGTACCTCCTGCACGCCAAGGTCAACGTCGCCAACCTGAACTTCAGCGCGATCGGCTCGACGGTCGTGCCCTGCTCGATCCGCGTCGCCGATACGACGACCAACCTCGACCAGACCTGGGTGATCCTCACACAGGCGCTGACGGGGACGGGGGCCTCAAACGCCAGCGTGGGACTCCAGGCCGCAGTGACGATCCCAGCGGACAGCAAGAGCTTTCTCGAAGTCATCTGCGCCTCGGTGCCCCGTCCCGGCGGCCCCTCGACACGGGTCGTGGCCCGGTACCGGCAGCTTGACGCCGTGCTCGTCGACACCCTTCAACAGAGCTCGTAGCAACACGTCCAAATCCGGCGGGTCGGGCGACCGGCCCGCCGGGAGCGGCGTAGGATCGTGGCATGACCGACCCCGCCGATTCGCGGCTCCCTCTTTACCGCGCTGCCGATGCGCCGCCGGAGGAGCGTGAGCCCCCGGGCGCCTATCCGTTCACACGCGGTCCGTATCCGGACATGTATCGGGGCCGGCCCTGGACAATTCGCCAGTACGCCGGGTTCGCGTCCGCGGAGGAGTCGAACGAGCGCTACCGCTATCTCCTCGCCCGCGGGCAGACGGGCCTCTCGGTTGCCTTCGACCTGCCGACGCAACTCGGCTACGACTCGGACGACCCGCTCGCCGAGGGTGAGGTCGGGCGCACGGGCGTCGCGATCGACTCTCTCGCCGACATGCATTTGCTGCTCGACGAGATCCCGCTGGACGAGGTCTCGACCTCGATGACGATCAACGCTCCGGCTGCCTTGCTGCTGCTGCTGTACGAACTTGTCGCCGAGGAGCAGGGCGTGGCCGGTACGGCGCTGCGAGGCACGGTGCAGAACGACATCCTCAAGGAGTATGTGGCCCGGGGGAACTACATCTTTCCGCCCCGCCCCTCGATGCGGCTGACGACCGACCTGTTCGCCTATTGCGAGGAGCGCATCCCCGGCTGGAACACGATCTCGATTTCCGGCTACCACATCAGGGAGGCGGGCTCGACGGCGGCGCAGGAGCTCGCTTTCACGCTCGCGAACGGGATCGCGTACTGCGACGC
>JBBQRN010000013.1:0-74177 GCA_038214705.1 Gaiellales bacterium
CTCCTCACCGTAGTCACCGCTCTCCTCGTCGCCGCCCCTGCGGCGGCGCAGCCGCGGGGGCGGCGAGGAGCAAGGCGACAACTACGGTGAGGAGGAGGCGGCGTCCCATCGACCAGTTCGAGGGTACCGACCACATCGCCTTGGCCCGCCACTCCTAACGCCCTGCTTACGAGTGGATTCGAACTCTGGAGGTCTAGAGCGGCAGTTCGGCGTCGCGAGCAAACCGCAACTCGGGCACATGGTGAAGCTCGCCGACGTCCCGCGCCATCTCGAGGAACGTGTAGAAACCGGCGCGCTCACGCGGGCCGAAGCTGTAGCGGAGCTTCTCGAAGTAGCGGGCGAGGAAACCTGCCGGGTAGCCGTAGCGCTCGCTCGCCTCGTAGGCGAGCTTCTCGGGCTCGGAGCGGGCCAGCCGCACCGACGCAACGAGTGCGTGCTCGAGGTCGGAGACGCCCTCGACGACCGGCTCCGGCGCCGCCCAGACCGCGAACACCATCGGCAGCCCGGTCTTCTCGAGCCACAGCCTGCCGAGGTCGTAGTGCGGGGTGGGATCCTCGAACGCGCTCTTGAGGGCAGCGTCGCCGATCAGCAGCTTCGCATCCGCGTCCTCCTCGAACGACCGGATCTCGGCCGCGGGAAGCAGGATCCGCGTCAGGACGACCGAGGTGGCACTCTCGGGGGTCACCGCAACCGACCGCACCCGGGCGAGGGGCATGCGGGTGACGAGCTGGATCGAGTCGACCGCGCCCTCCGACGAGACACAAAGCCGCGGCAGCAGGCGCAACGTGTCGGCATGACGCGCGTACTCGATCGACGAGATCGGGGCGATGTCGAGCAGCCCATCGAGGAGCATCCGGTTGAGCGCCGTCGGGACGCCCACGACCTCCTCCACCTCGTACTCGAGCCGGTGGAAGACCGGCGCCATGTTGACGTAGCTGATCCGGCCGAGCTTGATCACACGCGGAACCGGGAGGAGACCATGACCTCAAGCGTAACTGCATCGTCCACCTGGCCCGACGCGCAGACCCCTCCGGGGTCGATACCGTGAAGGTGTGAATGAACTGATCACCGGGCCGCGTGCGGCACTTCTCGAGTCGCTCGTCTCTCGCTACCCGGGCATTCCACCGGAGGCGGTGCTGAAGGAGGATCTGCTTCGCACCGGGATCGCGTTCGACGCGTCCGCCCTCAGCGACAACCTCGAGGGTGAGATCAAGCCCAAGTCGTACTTCATCTTCTCGTTCGACCAGAGGCCACTCGCCGAGCTCGGGGAGGCGGCGATCAGGCGGCCGCCCGAGGAGCTCGCTCTCACCGGCGGCCCCTTTGCGCTGCGCCGCACGATCGTCTCGGTGCGGGTGAACCCGGGTTCCCCCTATCGGGTGGCCCGCAGCGAGAACGGCACGCTCGGCCTCTCGGTCGACGGCGACCACCTCGCCGACGTCCACCTGCCGCCGATGCCGGAGTACTACCGTCATACGCTCGCGAACGGGAAGACCGTGATGGAGACCGCACCGACGATCCAGTGGGGGTACCTCATCTACCTCACGGTGCTGCGGCTCTGCCAGTACTTCGGCGCCAAGGAAGAATGCGGCTTCTGTGACATCAACCACAACTGGCGCCAGCACAAGCGCGAGGGGCGACCGTACACCGGCGTCAAGCCGATCGAGGACGTGCTCGAGGCGCTCGCGCTGATCGACCGCTACGACACGGCCGGGACGAGCAAGGCGTACACACTCACCGGCGGCTCTGTCACGAGCTCGGTGGACGGGCTCGGCGAAGCCGAGTTCTACGGCCGCTACGCACAGGCCATCGAGGAGCGCTTCCCCGGGCGCTGGCTCGGGAAGGTGGTAGCGCAGGCGCTGCCACGCGCCGACGTGCAGCGCTTCAAGGATTACGGGATCTCGATCTACCACCCGAACTACGAGGTGTGGGACAAGCGGCTCTTCGAGATCATCTCGCCAGGCAAGGAGCGCTACGTCGGCCGCGAGGAATGGCACCGCAGGATCTTCGACGCGGCCGAGGTCTTCGGCGCCCGGTCCGTGATCCCCAACTTCGTCGCAGGCGTCGAGATGGCGAAGCCGTTCGGCTTCACCACGATCGACGAGGCGATCGCGAGCACGACGGAAGGGCTCGACTACTTCATGAGCCGCGGCATCACACCGCGCTTCACGACCTGGTGCCCCGAGCCGACGACCCCGCTCGGCCGCGACAACCCCGACGGGGCGCCGCTCGAGTACCACGTTCGTCTGCTCGAGGCGTACCGCGCCGCCCTCTCCCGCCACGGCCTGAAGCCGCCGCCGGGCTACGGCGTCGCCGGAGCGGGGAACGCCGTCTTCTCGGTGAGCTCCTTCATGGACACGCTCGACCCCGACGAGGTCACGGTCGAGGAGGCTGTCCCGGCATGAGCAGGATCACGGTCGACGAGGCCGCCCGCCTCTGGCACGAGGCAAGCGACGAGGAGCTCCGCGAGCTGGCGGGCGCGGCCCGAGCCCGCTGGCACGAGCCCGGCCACGCCACCTACATGGTGATGCGGATCATCAACTACACGAACGTCTGTGTCGCGCAGTGCGACTACTGCGCGTTCTACGTCCTCCCGAGCCAGGAGGGCGGCTACGTCCTCAGCCGTGACGACGTGTTCACGAAGATCGACGAGCTGCTCGAGGTCGGCGGCGACCTGGTCGGCTTCAACGGAGGCTTCAACCCGAAGCTGCCGCTCGACTACTACTGCGACCTCTTCGCCGCCGTGCGCGAGCGCTACGCCGACCGGATCGAGTTCTACGCCCTGACCGTGGCGGAGTTCATGTACCTGGCCGACCGGGCCGGGCTCTCGTACCCCGAGACGGCCGTCCGGTTGCGCGACTCGGGCGTTCACTGGGTGACGGGCGGCGGCAGCGAGATCCTGACCGAGGACTTCCGCAAGCGGCACGCGAAGTTCAAGTACACCGTCGCCGGGTACTTCGAGGCGCAGCGCGCGATCGTCGAGAGCGGCATGCGCACGACCGCGACGATGGTGATCGGATTTGACGAGACGCTCGAGGAGCGCCTCGAGCACCTCCAGCGGACGCGCGACTTCCAGGACGAGTGCCTCCGCGACGGACTCGGTGGGCTCTTCTCCTTTCTCTGCTGGACCTACAAGCCGTACGGGACCGCACTCGGGGGCCGCGAGATCCCCGCGCAGGAGTACTGGCGCCACATCGCTCTCTCACGCATCTTCCTCGACAACGTCAAGCACGTTCGCACGTCGGTGCTGACCCAGAACGAGGGGGCCTTCCGCGCGCTCGACTACGGCGCCGACGACTTCGACCTGCCGATCGAGGACGAGGTCACCCAGAAGGCCGGAGCACACATCGATCTCGACCTCGAGAGCCTGCTCGAGGTGCCGCGCCGGCTCGGATACACGGTGGAGTACCGCCACGCCGAGCGCCCTGCAGCGCTCAGCACCCCCTAGCCGCTCCGCTCACGTAGTGCGGTCGACGACCGCATCTGCCAGGGCCTCGAGCTCCTGTCGGTGAGCCTCCCCGGAGAGACTGGCCCGGGCCCTTCGGGCGTAGTCGAGCGCTCTCGCCCGGGAGCGCTCCAGGGCGCCGGTCGCCGCGACCCGGATGAGAACGCCCTCGAGCGGGCCGCCGGCGATTGCGGCACGGACGACGGGATCCTCCTGCGCAGCGAGCAGGAGCGGCAAGGTCGGGGTTCCGTCGCGCAGGTCGGTGCCGGGAATCTTGCCGGTCTCGATCGAGTCTCCCGCACAGTCGAGGATGTCGTCGACGATCTGGAACGAAACGCCGAGCAAGAGGCCGAAGTCGCCGCTACCACCGCCGAGCAGACACGCTGCCTCGAACAGCTTTCCCGTCTTGAGGGCGCAGCGCTCGAGATACCCGTCGACGGTCGTGTCCGGGTCGTGGCGCTGCCGCCTCTGGAGCGCCTCGCCGCGGGCGAGGCCGAGCGACGCCTCCGCGAGAATCGCGACCCCGGCGACGTCTCCACGCGCCGAGAGCTCGGAGAACGCGCGGGCGAACAGATAGTCGCCGGTCGCCCGGGCCGCATCCACGCCGTGCGTCGTCCAGGCTGCGGCACGGCCCCGGCGAACCTTGGCGCCGTCGATCAGATCGTCGTGGACGAGCGTCGCCATGTGGACGAGCTCTACCGCCGCGCCAGCGGGAACCAACGGCTCGACGCCCGGCGGTGCCGAGAGAAACGTCAGCATCGGTCGCAACCGCTTGCCGCCTGCCGTGAGCGCCTCGGCCCCGACCGTGGCGACGAGGCCGGGGTGACCCGCGACGGAACCGTCGAGCAGGGCCTCGACCTCGGCCAGGTAGTCACCGAGGCCGGGCGCAGCCCTGACCGCCTCGAGTGTCGAGCTCATCTCGCGGTCGCCGCGTGGAGAGCAACGATCGAGCCTCCGAAGAGGCGGAAGCCGGCTTCTTCGAACCCCGCCGCGTCGATCATCGAGACGAGCTCCTCGGCCGCCGGGAAGCGACGGACGCTCGCAGGGAGGTAGGTGTAGGCCTTGCCGCCGGGTAGCACCCGCCCGAGCAGGGGCACGGCGCGATCGAACCAGAGCGAGAAGAACGGCCGCAGCGCCCCTCGCGGCTGGGTGATCTCGAGGATCGCGAGTCGGCCTCCGGGACGGAGCACGCGACGCAGCTCGCGCAGCGCCGCCTCGAGGTCGGCGACGTTCCGGACGCCGAAGCCCACGGTGGCTGCGTCGAAGCTCGCGTCCGCGAACGGGAGCGCCAGCAGATCGCCCTGGACCCACTCGACGGAGCTCGGCTTGCGTCTCGCCCGCACCAGCATCTCGGGGGAGAAGTCGAGGCCAGTCACGATGCCGCCCTCGTACTCGGCAGCAATTGCCAGGTCGCCGGTACCGCAGCACGCGTCCAGCACGCGCGCACCGGGCTGAACGACTGCCTCGACGGTGAGGCGCCGCCAGCGGCGGTCGAGCCCCGCGGTCATGAGTCGGTTCATCGTGTCGTACACCGGCGCGATCCGGTCGAACAGGCTCCGCACTTCGTGCGGCGCCAATGAACCTGACTCGTAGGTCATTCCCCCCACCTCGGCATCAGGGTGTTCTCGATCCCGATCTGGTCGAGCGCTCGGGCAACCACGAAGTCGACGAGGTCGTCCACTGTCTTCGCGCGGTGGTAGAAGCCGGGAGCGGCGAAGAGGATGACTGCACCCGCCTCGTTCAACGTCGCGAGCCCACGGAGATGGATCGACGAGAGCGGAGTCTCGCGCGGCACGAGCACGAGCTTGCGGCGCTCCTTCAGCGCCACGGAGGCGGCGCGGTGGATCAGGTTCGCCATCGCGCCGGCGGCGAGGGTGCCGACGGTGCTCATCGAGCAGGGGCAGACGACGTAGGCATCTACCTTCGCCGAGCCGCTCGCATACGGGCTCTTGTAGTCGTCGATGGCGTACACCGTGACCTGCCCGGCCGCTTCGCCGACGAAGCGCTCGAGCACCTCTGTCCGGGGCAGGGTCGGGTCGTCGTAGAGCTCGGTAGCAATCACCTCGATCCCCGCCGACGAGGCGACGAGACCGATCTCGCAGTCGGCGGCGGCGAGCGCCTGCAGCAGCCGGGCAGCGTAGGGAGCGCCCGAGGCGCCGGTGACTCCGAGGAAGACGCGCATCACGACAGAGCGTAGACGGAGCCGGGTCCCTCAGACCGGTCGAGGTGCGGTGACCGGCCGCTTCACTCTGGGGGCCAGGACGGCGGGGCCCGGATGTCGGTCGCCCCGGCGCGTGGCGACTGACTTCAGTCAGTCGCCGGGCATCCGTGGTGGCCTGGCTCTACTTCGGGCCCTTCGACGCCTCCAGGAAGGTGGCGATCTTCAGGAGGTTCTCGTCGCCGAGGGCGGCGAACGGCGGCATCGGCGAGCCCGGCGTCTTGCTGCTCGGGTTCTTCAGATGCGCGACCTGCCATTCGATCCCTCGCCCCTTGGCGCCTTCGGCCGAGAGGTCGGGGGCGCCGAGGTTGTTGGCGCCGGCCCCGAGATAGACGTGGCAGTTCATGCAGCCCGACTGGGCGAACAGCGTCGCGCCCTCGACGGCGACCTTGTTGTCGGCGAAGCCCTGCTTCTTGGCCCACTCTGGCACCAGGACGACGTTCGCGGAGCCGAGCGACTCCTTCGCGACCGCGCCCTTCCAGGTCAACGTTCCCATCGCGAGGATGACGAGGATCGCCGCCACCGCCGCCACCGGACGCCGCAGGATCAGCCGCTCGGGCCGCCGGTCGTAGAACGGAAGCCCGATCAGGAGGATGAGCAGCAGCGTCGGAATACCCACCGTGCCGAGCACGACCGACTCGGGCCACTTGAAGATGCGGAGGAGGTAGAACAGGAAGTAGAAGAACCAGTCGGGGCGGGGCACGAAGTTGGTCGTCCCGGGGTCGGCCTTGTCGGTGATGAGCGGTCCGAGCAGGCCCACACCGTCGCTCGCATGCACCGCGGTCTCGTGCCAGATCACGGCGAGGACGATGATCACGACGACGACGACGAGCGACATGATCGTGTCGTGGTAAATCGCGTAGGGGAAGAACGGCTTCCCCTCGGTCGCGACATCCTCCTTGTAGCGCTTGAACGCCGCGCGCTCTCCGTCTAGACGCTTGCTCGCCACCTCAGTCCGCCTCTTCCTCGTGCTCGCGGATCAGCCCCTGGCGGTACTCGCCGTAGCCGGAGGGGCCTTCCACGTCACGCGGCCGCCCGGCGGCCGTCTTCGACCAGGGCGGCGAGGTGACGCCGAGCCGGATGACCAGGTACATGTGGAGCCCGATCATCGCCATCAGCCCGCCCGGGATCACGAGCATGTGCAGCGAGTAGAACTTGGAGAGCGTGTCCGGTCCGATCTGCGCGCCACCTTGCAGGAACTGCGCGATGAACGGGCCCGCGAACGGTGCTGTGGCGTTGATGTTGATCCCCACCACCGTCGCCCAGTAGGCCGTCTGGTCCCAGGGCAGCAGGTAGCCGGTGAAGCCCTCGGCCATGCCGGTGACGAGCAGCAGCACGCCGATGATCCAGTTCAGCTCGCGCGGGTACTTGTAGGCGCCGAAGAGGAAGGTACGGGCCATGTGGAGGAACATCAAAATGATGAAGAGGCTGGCGCCCCACTTGTGCATGCCGCGGACGAGCCAACCGAGCGTCACCTCGTGGGTGATGTTCTGGATCGACTCGTAGGCCTTGTCGGGATCCGGCTTGTAGTACATGGCGAGCACAACGCCCGTGACGGCCTGGACGATGAATGCGGTCAGCGTTGCGGCGCCGAGCGTCTGCATCCAGTTGACGTCCCGCGGAACGTTGCGGAAGAGGAACCATTTGGTGGCGCCGACGAGGCCGGAGCGCTCCTCGACCCATTCGAGCGGGTAGAGCGCGGCCTTCTCGAGCTGCGCCTGGCGGGCAGACTTGGGCATCAGGACCCCGGCACCGGAATCGGATAGAGCCAGCGCTCGATCCCGTCGACGTGGACTCCGGGATACGCCTCGCGGTAGCGGCTGATCTTGGCGTCCCCTGCCGTGCCCTCGACCGTCCCGACGCTGAAGTGGTTGCCGAGCACGAGATTGCCGTTCACGATCGAGAAGGCGTAGCGGTCGAGCGAGCGAACCGGCGGGCCGGCCGTGCGGTTGCCCTCGGTGTCGTAGGCGCCACCGTGGCACGGGCAGCCGAAGCCGGACGGCGTGACCGGAGTGAGGACGACGTCCTTGACCTTCACCGTCTGGTCCTCGCGCCGCGGGCCGTTCGGCTGCACCGGGCAGCCGAGGTGGACCCAGCGGCGGTAGATGATCGTGAAGCTCGGCTCCTTCTTGGCGGTGAGCCCGTTGTTGCGAATGTAGGCCGTGCGCCGCGAGACGTCGCCCTGGGACCTGTTGTTCGTGAACGTCGTGATCATGAACGTCCCCTCGGGGAAGTTCGAGATGGGGCCGAGGTCCACGTCATCCGTCTTGATCCCCTCGCCGGTGAAGGCGGGAAGGACCGCGAAGCCGAGGGAGGGCAGCGTCACCGCGGCGCCGATCACGCCGCCGAGACCGATCGTCGCGAGGGTCAGGAACCCGGCCCGACCGTGCGTCTCGAGGTGCTGCTCCTCGGCGGCGACGCGGGCGGCCGAGGGCTGGTCGCCGACGAGCTCGTGCGCGGGGGCGGAATCGACGGTGCGGTGTGTGCGGGCCGCGTCGCGGATCCAGAGCAGGCCGAAGACGATCGTGATGGCAGCGCCGAGGATGGCGGCCGGCCAGCTGACGACGAGCCCCACGAGCACGCAGGCGATCCCGATCGCAAAGCCGACGGGCCAGAGGCTCTGACCGGGGGTGTGGGTGGTGTCGTTGTCGTCGCTCACGTTGCTCTTTCGATCGGACCCTCTGTTCGCATCAGACCATTCAACCGTGCCGCCCGCTTGTCTGTCAACGCCGTAACAACTGTTTCAACCCGCGCGCGCGAGCCTCATTGTGCACGGCCGCGTCGGAGGATGTGGCAGGTACCCCCAGTTCGGCCCAGCGCGCATCGACCCGCGATCGGATTTCGGGGCTCATCTCGATCTCGGGCGGCCACTCTCTCCTGCCCTCGTCGGGGCCCTTCGCGGTCGCGTCGATTCCGATCTTGCCGCCGTAGGCCTGGATCGTCGTCGCGTGGTCGAGCTGGTCGATCGGGCCCTCGCTGAGCAGGATGTCGCGCGCCGGATCGACGTTCGCGCAGGCATAGAAGAAGACCTGCTCGTAGTCATGCACGTTCACGTGCTCGTCGACGACGACGACCGACTTGGTCAGGCTCATCAGCCCCAGGCCCCACATAGCGTGCATCACCTTGCGGGCATGGCCCGGGAAGCGCTTACGGATCGAGACGATCACGCAGTTGTGGAAGGTGCCCGCCGTCGGCAGGTCGTAGTCGACGATCTCCGGCACGCTCATCCGGATCGCCGGCAGGAAGATCCGCTCGGTCGCCTTCGCGAGCCACTCGTCCTCGGCCGGCGGCTTGCCGACCACGATCGACGGGTAGATGGCGTCGCGGCGCATCGTGATTGCCGAGATGCGGAAGATCGGGAACTCCTCCGGCGGGGTGTAGAAGCCCGTGTGGTCTCCGAACGGTCCCTCGATGCCGACGTCGTTCCGGTCGACCCAACCCTCCAGCACGATCTCGGCGTTCGCGGGCACCTCCAGATCGACGGTCTTGCATTTCACGAGCTGCACGGCCGAGCCCTTGAGGAAGCCGGCCACCATCAGCTCGCCGATGTGCTTGGGCAGCGGCGCGCTCGCCGAGTACGCGGTGACGGGGTCGAGGCCGAGCGCTACCGCAACCGGGATACGGCCGTCGGGCGCAGCGCGCAGGTCGGCACGCCCGTCCTTGTGGATCTGCCAGTGCATGAAGGTCGAGCGCCGGTCGATCTTCTGCATCCGGTACATCCCGACGTTGCGCACGTTGGTCGCCTGGTCCTTCGTGATCACGGCGGGCAGCGTGATGAACGGGGCCGGATCGAGCGGCCAGCAGCGCTGGATCGGGAAGAGGTCGAGGTTCACGTCGTCGCCTGTGAGCACGATCTCCTGGCACGCCCCCTTCGAGACGTCCTTCGGCATCGAGTCGGCAATCGACTTGAGCTTGCCGAGCGAGCGCACCTTGTCGACGAGCCCCTGCGGCGGCTGCAGCTCCAGGATCTCGCCGAGCTTGTCGGCGAGGTCGTCGAGCTTCTCGACCCCGAAGGCCATGCACATCCGCTTCTCGGTGCCGAACTGGTTGATCAGGAGCGGGTGCTTCGCACCCTTCGGGTTCTCGAACAGGAGCGCGGGGCCACCTGACTTGACGACGCGGTCGACGATCTCGGTGGCCTCGAGGTCGGGGTCGACCTCGGCCTTGATGCGGACGAGCTCACCCTCCTTCTCGAGGAGAGCAATCCACTCACGCAGGTCGGACGCCGGGCTCGCCATGCACCGTCAGTCTAGGGGTGCCGGGAGGGGGTCGGCGCCGTCCAACTTTCGCCGGTCGCCTCGCAGCTACAGCGTTCGCTTTGGGGAGCGCTCCTTGCGCTTGTGCGCGAGGTAGTGCGTCAGCTCACCGATCGCGATCACGGCGATGAAGACGAGCCCGACGACGAGCATCGAGAGGACGACCTTGCGGCCTTCCTCGGCGGCGTCGGCCAGCAAGAGGAGCGAAGCGAGCATCGTGAGCGCGACTTTACCCCACGCGGAGGTCGTGCGCAGCACATGCGCGCTCGACCGCGTCGACACCCGCTGCCGCGGTCGCGAGCTCGGCGAGGGCTGACGGGTCGCCGTCGTCGCGAAGTTCGGCTCGAGCCTCCGCGAGACCGCCGTTGCCGAGGAGCGCCGCGGTCGCAGCCCACGCCTGCGCCTCTCCCGGTCGTCCGTCTGCCCGCGCCTGCGCGCAGAGGGAGATCAGCTCGGCGAGGTCGTGCACCGCCTCGACGCTCCCGGTCGCTGCGATCCGGACGAGGCCGTGCGCGTAGAGGTAGTCGCCGAGCAGTAGCGCCGTGTCGTCATCCGGGGGAGCGAAGAGTCGGGCCTGCCCGTAGTGGAGCAGGTACCCCTCGTAGATCGTCTCGACGCCGAGCGCGAACCGCGGCTCGCAGAGCGTGGAGAAGATCGCCGTTCGCACCTGCTCCCCGGGTGCGCGCAGGGACGCCTCCCAGAGCGGGCTCTCGGCCGCCGCCCCTACGACCACGAGCTCGAACACCGATGCCGGAGGCGCGATCACCTCACCACTAGTCGGCGGCTTCGAAGAAGGCACCGATTGCCTCGATCGTGCGGTCGATCTCCTCGTCACCATGGGCGAGCGAGACGAACATGCACTCGAACTGGGAGGGCGCCAGGTAGATGCCCCGGTCGAGCAGGTGCCGGAAGAGCGCGCCGTAGACGTCGGTGTCGGAGCGCATGGCGTCGTCATAGTCGCGCACCGCGTCGTCCTGGCAGAAGAGCGTCAGCATCGCGCCCACGCGCTGCACGCGCCCGAACGGTGCCAGGCCCGCCTCGAGCCGGGCGCCTCGGCGCTCCAGTTGCTCGTAGACCGTCGGATCCCGCAGCCGCCGCAGGACGGAGGCTCCCGCGGCCGTGGCGAGCGGATTGCCGGAGAGCGTGCCCGCCTGGTAAACGTCACCAACCGGCGCCAACCGCTCCATCAGGTCGGCCCTGCCCCCGAACGCGGCCGCCGGCAGGCCGCCGCCGACGATCTTGCCGAGGATCGTCAGGTCGGGCGTGACGCCGTAGCGCTCCTGTGCGCCGCCGCGGGCGATGCGGAAGCCGGTGATGACCTCGTCGAAGACGAGCAGCGCCCCGCTCGCGTCGCACAGGGCCCGCAGCGCCTCGAGGAACCCGGGCACAGGAGGCACAACACCCATGTTCCCGGCAACGGGCTCGACGAGAATCGCGGCGAGGCCCTCACCGTACTGTGCCACGGCGGCCGCCACGGCGTCGATGTCGTTGTAGGGCAGCACGATCGTGTCGCGGGCGACGCCGGAGGGGACGCCGGGAGTGGACGGGATGCCCAGGGTCATCAGGCCCGAGCCGGCGCTCGCGAGCAGCGCGTCGACGTGCCCGTGGTAGTTGCCGGCGAACTTGATCACCCGGTCGCGGCTCGTCGCGGCACGGGCCAGGCGCACTGCGCTCATGGACGCCTCGGTGCCGGACGAGACGAGGCGCACCATCTCGACCGAAGGCACCGCGTCGACGATCTCCGCGGCGAGCTCCACCTCTCCCTCGGTCGGCGCCCCGAACGTCGTGCCGCGCGCAAGAGCCTCGACAACGGCTGCGAGCGTCTCGGGGTCGGCGTGCCCGAAGAGCAGCGGCCCCCAGGAGAGCACCCAGTCGATATAGCGGTTGCCGTTGACGTCGACGATCGTCGCGCCCTCGCCGCTGCGCATGAACAGTGGCTCGGAGAGGCCCACCGCCCGCATCGCCCGCACGGGCGAGTTGACGCCCCCGGGGATCAGCTGCTGTGCCCGGTGGTACAGGTCGGTGCGGCTCAGAGCCATCGCGCGAGGTCCTTTGCCCAATACGTGAACACGAGGTCGGCCCCGGCCCGCCTGATCGCGACGAGCGACTCAAGCGCCGCCGCTTTCTCGTCGAGATGCCCGGCCGCGGCCGCCGCCTTGACCATCGCGTACTCGCCGGAGACGTTGTAGGCCGCGACAGGGCAGTCGAACCGCTCGCGCACGGCGCGGATCACGTCGAGGTAGGCGAGCGCCGGCTTCACGATCAGCGCGTCTGCCCCCTCCTGGAGGTCGAGCGCGCACTCGCGAAGCGCCTCGCGCACGTTGGGGGGATCCATCTGATAGCCGCGCCGGTCGCCGACCGAAGGCGCAGACTCGGCCACCTCCCGGAAGGGGCCGTAGAATGCGGAGGCGTACTTGGCGGCGTAGGAGATGATCGGCGTCTGGGGCAGCGCCTCGCGGATGCACGCAACGCGTCCATCCATCATGTCGCTCGGCGCAACGACCTCGGCACCGGCCTCGACGTGACTCACGGCCGTTCGCACGAGCAGCTCCAGGGTCTCGTCATTGTCGACCTCACAGTCACGCAGCACCCCACAGTGACCGTGGCTCGTGTACTCGCAGAGGCAAACATCAGTGATCAGCGTCAGCCCCGGGACCTCGGCGCGGAGAGCCCGCAGCGCCCGCTGCACGATGCCGTCGTCGGCCCACGCGCCCGAGCCGATCTCGTCCTTCTCCTCCGGGATCCCGAACAGCAGGACGGCCCGCACCCCGAGCGAGGCGAGCTCGGCCCCCTCACGGACGATCTCGTCGACGGAGCGCTGGGCGATCCCGTCCAGGCCCGCGACCGGCCGCACGATGCCCTCGCCCGGGCAGGCGAAGAGGGGCATCACGACATCGTCCAGTGAGAGCCTCGTCTCGCGCACCAGCGCACGCAGGCCATCGGTGCGACGCAGGCGCCGCAGGCGGGTGACGGGAAAGGAGCTCATTCAGGCAAGGGTACGTCAGGGTCGCCGCCGGGCGGCCCGGCAAGGCCGACCTCGACACCCGCCCCGTCTGCGTCCCAGGGGTCGAACCGTAGTCGCTCCGAGAAGAACTCCCAGATTGCCCGGGCCGCCGCCATCGTCGGCAACGCCATCAGGACGCCGGCTATCCCGTAGAGCTCCCCGCCCGCGAGGAGCCCGAAGATCACGAGCAGAGGATGCAGCCGCAGAGCGTTTGCCATCACGTTCGGGACGACGATGTGGCCCTCGACCTGGTAGATGAAGACGAAGAGGGCGAGCACCCAGAGGGCCGACACCGGGTGGACGACGAGCGCGTAGATCGTCGGCGGCACGGCGGAAAGCCAGGGACCGATGTAGGGAATCACCTCCATCACGGCCGTCCAGACACCGAACAGCAGCGCGTACCTGTCAGCGCCCGGGACGAGCCCGGTCCGGCCGAGGATCCACATCCCGATGCCCGCACTGAGGCCGATCACGGTGGAGAGGATCACCTGACCGCGAACATAGCCGGCGAGCGCCTTCTCGATCCGCAGGGTCAGCGGCAGGGAGTCGCCCGGTGGGAAGCGACGGTCGATCGCATTCTCCAGTCGCTGCATGTCGAGCAGCATGTAGATCGCGATCACGACGATCAGGATGAGGTTGAACAGCGTCACCACGATCGAGAAGGCCGCGCCCTGCGCAAACGAGACCGCATCCTGCGTGTACTTGGAGATCTCGCCGGCGCCGAGATTGTCGACCCAGTTGGTCGCCTGCTGCTGAATCTGGATCCGCTCCAGCCCGTGTGTGTCGAGCCAGGCCTGGAGCCGGTCGATATCCTGCTCGGCCCCCGTCTTGCCGGCCGAGTTCGTGACCGTCACGTACTCGTCGATCCGGTCGCCCGCCGAGCGGCTCCGGTCTACGACGATCGTGCCGAGTGCGAGCGCGATGAACGCGATCGCGGCGGCGAAGACCAGGATCACAAACGTCACTGCGAGACCCCGGGGCAGCCGGATGCGCTGCAGGTCGCGGACGAGCGGATTGAGCAGGAACGCGATCACGGCCGAGGTGAGGAAGAGGAAGAGAGCGTGGCCGAGCGTTCCCGCGAGCATCCAGACCACGAGCATGAGCACGGGCAGCCCCACGAGCTGGATCCATCGCGGCACCCTGATCGTTGGCCGGGACGGCTCTGCCATGCGTCGGATCGTAGCCGCCTGTCCCAAGAGCGGGCGTCCGCGGGTTGACGGGCACGTGCGCACCGACCGGTCGTTCGCTACCGTGCCCCAATGGCCACGCCGCGCTCACGGCGAGCGGCCCGTCATCATGCCCGGCGTAGGCGCGCGCAACATCGAGCGCGCCGGCTGGCCGTGATCGGGATCGTCGCCGCCCTCGCAATCGTGACGCTCATCCTGACCGCGTTCGGCTCGAGCACGCCGAAACAGGAGGTGACACCGGCCGCTCCCCCTGCCGCCGCAACCGGCGTCTCGCCCGAGCCGCAGGTGCTTGCAACGGTGGGGAACCTCCAGCTCAAGCTGCCCGTCGCAGGCGCAGCGGTGACCGCGATCGGCTTCCACGGCGGAAGCGGCGGCGCGATGACTCTCAGCCCCGTCGGCCATCAGGTCAATGAAGGGCTGCTGGCCCGGCTGTGGCGGCATATCGCTGGCTCATCGCAGGGCGGGCCGTCGTGGTACCAGCTGGAAGGAGGCCCGGGAACCGACGTGCTCGACGTCGGCGCAGTGCCGGGCACCGACGTCTACTCGCCGGTCAACGGAACCGTCGTCTCGATCTCCGATTTCGTGATCGACGGCAGGAAAGTCGGATCGCAAATCGACGTCAGGCCAAGCACGAGCCCCTCGCTGATCGTCTCGTTGAGCCACCTCGAGCCGGACCCGGCCCTGGCGGTCGGCAGCCCCGTGATCGTCTCCGCGTCGAAGCTCGGAACCGTCGTCGACGTCGCGGCCGTGGAGCGCCAGGCACTCGCCCGGCACGCCGGCGCGCGCGGCGACAACGTCGCGATCGAAGTTCACCCCGCCGCCGGGTCGCTGCCTTGAACATCCTCTTCGTCGGCGACGTCGTCGGGCGCCCGGGCCTGGAGGCGCTCGAGGACCGGCTGGCCGACCTCAAGATCGAGCTCGACGCCGCGGTCTGCATCGTGAACGGCGAGAACGTCGCCGACGGCGTCGGGATCACCCCGAAGCTCGCAGAGCGTCTGCTCGCCGCAGGAGCCGATGCGGTCACGCTCGGCAACCACACCTGGCGGCGTCAAGAGATCGGGCCCTACCTCGCCGGGTCCGATCGGGTGATCCGTCCTGCGAACCTCTCAGCGGACGCCCCCGGGCGCGGAATCACCGTCATCACGGCACTCGACGGCACCCGCGTCGGTGTCGTCAACGTGATGGGCTCGCTCTCGCTCGCACCGGCGCGGAACATGTGGGAGATCGTGGACGAGTTCGTAGACGAGGCGCGGGCCGAGACTCCGATCGTCGTCGTCGACGTCCATGCAGAGGCGACGAGCGAGAAGATCGCGCTGGCACGCTGGCTCGACGGACGCGCGACTGCCGTCATTGGCACCCACACGCATGTGCAGACTGCCGACGCGCGCGTCCAACCGGGAGGAACGGCGGCGATCACCGACGCAGGGATGACGGGGCCGCACGACTCCGTGATCGGGGTCAAGGCGGAGCAGGCGACGTACCGCATGCGCACGGGGATGCCGGTTCGCTTCGAGGTCGCCGCGGGCGGCGTGCGGATCGAGGGCGTGGTCGTCGAGTGCGACGCGTCGACGGGGCGTGCGACGGCGATCAGCCCGGTCCGGGTTCCCTGGCCCTGATTCGCAGGATCAAGACGCCGAACAGGTTCACGAGGACGAGGTCGCGGAGCAGCACCAGCGTCGCCGCCGTCGAGTTGAAATCGAAGACGAGCGTCCAGAAGTGGCTCGGGAACCACAGTCTCGTCAGTCCGCAGGCGATGAGCAAGAGCACGACCGAAAGGATCCCGCGCCGCCCCTGGACGAGCACGACCGCCGCGAGCAACCACACGAGGAACTGCGGCGAGAGGACCTTGCCGAACGCGACGAACGCGACCGTCGCGGCGGCCGCGTACTGCGCGAAGCGCGCGACGCCGTCCGTGTCGCCGCGGGAATAGCGCACCCAGACGAGCAGAAGCGCGGCAATCCCGAGGATCGTCGTGATCGCAGAGGCGACACCTGCCACGGTGCCCGTCAGGTTCTGGGAGCCCGATCCCGACGCCCAGGCGAGCGGCATCCCCGCGGCGTTGTGAAGCGCCAGCAGGGCCGCCGAGCCGAGGCTCTCGATCTGGAGCGGCCGGCCGAGCTGGCGCCAGATGCTGCGGAGGACGCCCTCGGGGGCGACGAACAGGAACGGCAGGTACACCAGGAAGGCAGCGCCGACCGTGAGCGCCAGTGCTCGAAGCGCGGCGGCGGACCCGTCCTTCCGCCAGAGCCGGATCAGGAAGAGCGGCAGCAGGACTGCCGGGTAGATCTTGGTCGCAATTGCGACACCGAGCAGCACTGCCCCGAGCCGTTCGCGCCGGCGCAGGATCGCGCACGCCGCCGCCAGGGTGACGGCAGCCGCGTAGAGATCGAAGCGGGTCAGGACGAAGGGACCGAGGATCGCGATCCCCGCGAGGAACGCAAGCACCGACCCCGCCACCCGGAGCGTGGAGGCTCCGAGGGCCTGAAGCGAGAGGACGAGGAGCAGAACGATGGCGGCAAGCGTGAGGCCCATGAGGGCGCGGAACGCGGTGTTGAACTCGGACTGATTCGACGAGAAGATCGCCGGCAGGACGAACGGGACGAGCGCGCCCGGCGGGTACTCGACCGTGAAGTCACGATACGGCACATCGCCCCGTACGATCCGGTCGCCGTAGGTGCGGTAGACGGGCGTGTCGGTGATTCCCGGCCTGCCGTCAAACTGTGTCACGAGGGCGAAAGCAGCCCCGGCCGTAAGAAGCGCCACGACGACGAGGAGCGCCGTGCGCCGGCGAGGGCTCATCGCTCACGGCCCGGGAGGAAGAGCCCGAGCAAGACGAAGGGCAGAAACCATGGGATGTAGAGATAGAACCAGTGGGTCAGGGTGAGCTCGAAGCCGAGCAGTATGGTGGCAGTCAGCGCCGCGAGCTCGAGGGGCCCCTTGCGAGCCGGGATCATGGCAGCAACCCCCGCGAGGGCGAGCACACCCACCTGGAGGATCAGCTGCACCGCGTGGAGATCGGGGATCCCGCGAGCGTGGTACTGGCCCCAGTCCCAGGGCGAAAAGGGAGAGTCACGATCGAGTTGGTAGCCGAGCGTGCGCTTCGAGAACGTGCGGATTGCGTCGCCGAGCGAGGGCTCGAAGAGGAGGATCGAGAACGCCGCCAGGGTCGCGACGCCGAAGCCAGCGACGAAGCGCCACACCGTGCCGCGCCGGGGCCCGTCCGGGTAGGTCAGCCACAGTGGCGCCAGCAGAAGGGCGGCGAACTTCGTCCAGCCCGCGAGCGCGACCGTCGCGCCGCGCCCCACCGCGGACGTCGAGAGCCAGAACCCCCAGATCAGGATCGCCGGCATGATCGCGTCGTTCGCGTTGGTCGCAAGCACGTAGGTGGTGAATGGAAAGGCGAGCCAGCCGAAGGCGAGAATCGCAGCGAGCGGGTTGCCCCCGCACCGGCGGCCGACGAGAATCAGGCCGAGGACGGCGAGCAGGTCGAAGGCGATCGCCGCAGCATGGGCGGCCGGTAGGGAGTCCCACTTGCCTGACCAGACCAGCGTCAGCGTGGCCGGGACGTACACGAGGTACGCGACGGGCCCGTAGGTGTCAGCTCGCGGGTTTGCGGACTCGCAACGGCCGTTAGCCTGGATCCAATCGCGCACGTGGCCGTCGGCGTCGGCGCGCCCGCACGAGCGGCGCGTGTTCTCGACCGGCATGTGACCGTACGGCGACTGCCCGTCGAGGATCCTGTCACCGCCGATCACGCCCGCGTACCCGACGTCGATGACGCCGTGCGGGGTCTCGAGATTGAGGCCGATCCGGAAGCCGCCGAGGAACACCGCAACCGCGACGAGCGCCCACACCGGCCACGACGGCGTCGGCGTCACCCGCCGGCCACGAAACCCGATCCAGGCGGCGCGGACGAGGAGATACGCCAGCGGCGCCGCCGCCAGCGAGACGCTGCGGAAGATCTCGCCGCGGTTGAAGAACCAGAGCGAGACACCGAACGAGAGCAAGGCAAGCAGGTCGACGGTGTGGAGCGAGAGCAGGCGACGCCGATCGACGAGCCCGACCAGGAACACGAGGCTGAGCGGGATCCACGTCCACCAGGCGTTCAGCACCTTGCCGCCGAACGAGCCGACGCGGCCACGGGCCATGTTCCAGGCGACCTGCGGGCCGGTCCAAGCCTCGAGCACCCGCCCGTTCCCGTCGTCGACCTTGCCGAGCGCGATCTCGCCGGCCTTGCCCGACCAGACGCGCACGGTCCAGGTGTGCGCCGCCGCGTCGAAGGTCGCGTCCGTCGTCGGATGGGCCGGGTAGCGGGAGAGCCAGCGCGCCACCTTCGGGTGTGCGACGAAGCGGGCGACGACCTGCTTCTCGGTCAGGACGCCGTCGCCGGAGGACGGGCTGAACGGCTTCTCGACACCGGTTGCGGCGCCGTGCGTCTGTGTGAGGGGAACCGAAGTAGCGGCGGAAGCTGCCGGCACCGCGATGAGCGCCAGCGCCGCAACGCAGCCCCATCGCCTCACCGGCGAAACGACCAGAGCTTGTTGCCGACGAAGTTGAGTGGCGTCACGAGGATGATCGCCACAGCCTGGGCGACGATCTTGCCGACACCGCCCGCGACCATCAGCTGAAGCACGGCGAGGTTCGCCGCCAGCGAGATCGTCGAGACGATGAGGAAACGCCACCCCTGCGCACCGATGTGACCGCGCTCGACTCGGAACGTCCACGCCCGGTTGAGCACGTAGTTGTTTGTGACGGCGACGAGGAACGACCCGATCGCCGCCGGAATGTAGTGGAGGTTGAATCCGTCCAGGAGAACCGTGTAGGCCACCAGGTTGACGAGGTAGCCTGCGGCGCCGACGACGCAGAACTTTGCGAGCTGCTCCCAGTTGCCCCGCTCGGTGAGCGCAGTGCGCATCCTTCCGGCACCGTTTCGGGACGGAATCGTTGAAGGTTCGCTGTTTCCCACGTTGGGCGAGGGTAGCGGGTCAGGCGGCTCGGCCGAGAGCGTACGCGGGAGTCGAGACGCCGAAATGCGTCAAAATGAGCGGCGCCACATCGACGATGCTCGGCGCGGTTCCCTCGATGCCGACGGTGATCAGTGGTACCTCGGTGTCACCGGTGACGAGCGAGCCGTGCGAGCCGCCGCCGAGATGGTGGCCGCCACCGAGATCTGCAAACTCGAAGCCCTCCGCAGCCGAGATGAGCACCTCGCCCGCGTTCGGATTGGCGAGCGCCGCCCACGAGCGGGAGAGCCCGTCGGGATGGTCGAGGATCGACGCATCGCCCGTTACCGAGAAGCCACCCTGTGCCTGCGGCCGGAACGAGAGCTCCTCCCCCTCCCGGCGCGCGACAGCCTCGGCTCCCTCGCGAAACAGCGAGACCTCGACAGCGGCCATGCCGTCGAGTTTCCTGGCAAGGGACCGTGGGTCGAGACGGCATCCAGGTCGCCGGTAGACGTGGCCGGCCCGGTTGGAGGCGAGGGGAAGGACTCCGTCGATCCCCGCGTACACGTCGCCTAGCGTGGCGACCTCGCGAACGGCCGTCTGTCCGTGATCGGCCATCACCACGACCGCGTAGCGCTCGACGAGAGCGTCGATGCCTCCCGCCGCCTCGGCAAGCGAGCCCACCGCCGCATCACACTGCTGCAAGGTCTCGACCGCTGCGTCGGGCCCGACCGCGTGCGAGGCGTAGTCGTAGTCGGAGAGGTAGAAGACGAGAAAGTCGAACGCGTCCCGGGTGACGAGCCACCGCCCCACCGCGGCGGCGTAGGCATCGATAGATCCTGCCTGCCGGTTTCGGAACGAGAGCGGCGCCCCGGTTCGGCTGGAGCTGTAGAGGTTGTAGAAGAAGAAGTGCTCGGGCCCGAGGACGTCGTCGAGGAAGGGCAGAGACGAGCGGTGCGGCGTCCTGCCGCGGTAGGCGGTGAAGTTGACGGAGGCGGTGCGGAGGCCGGCATCAGCGAGGGCCTCGAAAAGGGTCAATGCGCCCCGGCCCAGGTGCTGCGCGTTCATGTTGACGAGGGTGTCGCGCAGGGTCTGCCCGATCCCGGCGGCCCGCACCGCTCCGAACGAGCTCCCGTACTCGACGACCCGGGCCTCACGGCGGTCGAACCAGACGAGATGCGGGATCTCGTGGACGTCGCCGTGCGCACCCGTCGAGATGGACGAGAGGCAGACTGGGGTGAGCGAGGGGAAGACGGAAGTCGCCCTCCGATAGGTACCCCGGGCTGCAAGCGCGGCAAGTGTGGGCACCTCGCCGGAGCCGATTGCGCCCTCGAGCATCGACGGCGTAAGACCGTCGATGACGACCAGGATCAGCGGTCGTCGCGTCACTTCGCGAGCGAGCGCAGGCCCGCAAACTTCTCGGGCTCCCTGCGCGCGCGCCGCGCCGCGACGACAGGCAAGACGATCGCCTCGACGTAGCCGACGACCGGGATCAGGGCGAGCAGCCCCACGACGACCGCGGCACCGAGGAGGATGAAGGCGGTGCCGCCGACCGTCGCACCGCGCCGGCCGGCACCGCGAACGATCGTGGCGGCCGAGAGTGAGCCGATCATGGCTCCTACGACACCGCCGCCGACGCCGATCCAGCCGTCCACCAGAAGCCCGGCGACGATGCCGACCGCGAGCGCACCGACGGTCGTCGTGGCAAAGCCGAACCGGAGCCCGGCGAGAACCCCGGCAAAGGCGATCCCCGCAGCAAGCCCGAGCCCGAGCGTGATCCCGATCTCGTACCAGTCACCCATCTCGCGACCGTCAGTGTACGGACGCCTGCTCGAGCCGGCGGATCACCTCGAGACCGAAGGCGCCGGCCCGGGCACCGTCGACGACTCGGTGGTCAAAGGTGACCGACACGTTGCCCACCTGACGCACGACGACCTCACCGTCGCGGACGACAGGGCGCGGCCCGATGCGGTGGAGACCGAGGATCGCAACTTCCGGATGGTTGATCAGCGGCGTCATCAGCAAGCCGCCGAGCCTGCCTGCGCTCGTGACGGTGAACGTCGAGTCACGCACCTCGTCCGGCTGCAGGGTGCCGGCCCTCGCGCCCCAGGCAAGCCGTCGGATCTCGGCGTCGATCTCCGCGACCGAGAGCCGGTCGCAATCGCGAACGACCGGCACGACGAGCCCGGCTTCCGTGTCGACCGCGACGCCGATGTCGTAGCGGTCGAGCAGGAGGATCTCGTCTCCCTCGATCCGTGAGTTGAGCTCGGGGAAGTCCGCGAGCGCGCCGGCCGCGGCCCCGAGGGCGGTGGCGACGAGAAGATCGAGCTCGAGCCCCGTGAAATCGCACTCCTCGACGAAGGTCACCGCCGGTATCTCCCGATGGGTGCGCTCGACCTGCTCGACGATGGCGCGCCGGATCCCACGGACGGCAACCCGGCGCCCCTCGGCCGGCGCCGCCGCGGCGCGGACATCGTCCTCGGTGACGCGACCCGCCGGGCCGGTTCCCTTGACCTTCGTCAGGTCGATGGAGAGCTCGCGAGCGAGCCGGTGCAGCGGCAGGGCGTCGAGTGACTCGCCGCCGACGACCGAGACGATCGGCTCTGCTCCCGGCAGGTCGGGCGGCGGCGCGACGGAGTGGAGAAGCTGCTCGCCGGGCGCTCCGATCAGAGCCAGAGTCTGTCCGACGGTGGCGATCTCGCCCTCCAGAGCGAGGATCCTGAGGATGATGCCACCGACCGGTGCGACGACCTCGACGGTGGCCTTGTCGGTCTGGACCTCAACGATCGGCTGCCCTTCGGACACAGCGTCATCCACGGCGACGAGCCAGGCCGTGACCTCGCACTCGGGCAGACCCTCGCCGAGATCAGGCAGCGTGAACTCGTGTGCCATGGCTGGCAGGGTAGTGGGAGACGGGCCTGTCGGCCAGCACGCGCGACGAGACCGGCGGGCGCCGGGGTCAGACGAGCACGGTGAGGGCGTCCCGCAGAGCCACGATCTCCGCCTCGGCCACATCACCGATGTCCTCGCCGTCGACCTGGAGCGGCAGCGGCGTGTCGCACGTGATCCGGATCCGGTCGAGATCCTGGCCGTAGAGAACGCCGCGGCCACCAGGACGACCCCGAAAAGCCCGGAGCGCGAGCCCGGGTACCGCCCCGGGGCGAACCGAGACCGGAGCGACGACGTCCAGGCCTCCCTCGAACGTCGCTGTGCCGGTGACACGCAGCCCGAGACGACCGGCGTAGGTGTAGGGGGAACAGTTGGCGACGAGGGCGAAGGCGGCGCGCCCGAGGCCCTCGACCTCGAGCGCCGGGTCGTAGCGAAGCCGATGCTCGACGAGCGTCCGGGCCACCGTCCAACCGAAGGCGAGGTCACCCGGGCGCTTGCCGTCCGATCGTCGGCCCAGCGCGTCGACGCGTCGCACGAGCTCGGCGTCGAAGCCGATACCGGCGTTGAACGCAAACCGGCGCCCGTTGACGGCGCCGAGCGAGATCCGCCGGGTCGTCCCATGCGCAATCTGCGCGGCAGCCCGCGCGGGATCGCGCGAAAGGCCGAGCGCCCGGGGCAGAACGCTCGTGCCTCCTCCCGGAACGAACCCGACCGGGATATCCGCCCGGAGGCCGTTGATCACCTCGTTGTAGGTGCCGTCGCCGGAGAAAACGTAGATCACGTCCGCGCGCACCGACCAGTCGGCCGCGTACTCCGTCGCCTCGCCCCGCGCGTGCGTGAGCACCGTCTCGGTCCCGGCCGGGAGCGCCGCCTGCACGGCTGACAGCCCGCGTTCGCTGACCCCGCTCGCGAACGGGTTCACGATCAGGACGCGCGTCACGCCGTGACCCTCTCGCCCGGCGAAAGGACGATCACCGTCTCCGAGCCGGGCTCGATCTCGGTTAGACCACCGTCCCGCACGATCGCGGCCGCCGAGTCGCGCAGGCGACCCCACTCCGCCGCCGATGCTCCGGCGATCCGGAGTCGGAGCCGCGGGTCGAGGTCGGCCATCAGCGCCGCGTGGCCGAGCTGGGCGAGCGTCTTGCCAGCACTCATCCCGAGATCGGTCGCGACGACGAGCGTCAGGGCGTCCGGTTCCGCCTCGGCCTCCCCCGGAAGAGGGCCAACCTCACCGCTCAGCGCCTGCATCCTCACGAGCACACGGTCGCGCGACGAGCGTCGCACCGGTGGGAGACAGGCGACGTCACCCACGCGCTCGTGATCGAGCAACCGGACGTCTTCCCACTCGCGAGGCTCCGCACGCAGGCACACCTTCCGGAACGAGTGCCGCCACCAGTCGTCAAAGCCGTCCCGCCGGCGCTCGTCGTCGCGGTAGCGGGCCGCGCACCGCCTCGTAGCAAGCGCGGCGGCGGTCGCGAGCTCGATGAACGGCCGCACCGACCGATGCCGGACGACGAGGTACATCACGAGCGGGTCGTCGTCCGTCTCCATCCGGGCAGCCTACGGCAGTACCGCAACAGAAAGCACTCTCCGAGCGGATCGTCCCCTACTCTTCCGAGAAGCTCGGGTAGCGCTGGGTCAGCAGGAAGAGGTACGCCACCGTCTGCGCGTTGTAGCGCAGCCAGTAGACGAGGACGTCGCGAAGGCTTTGGTGCATGCGTCCCGCGAAGAGCGCATAGAACCACGCCGCGAACATCACCAGCTGGGCAACGGCATTGAGGAAGTACAAGACGATGACAGCGGGTATCGCGAGCAGGATCCGGAAGAAGATCGTGAGCCGGCTCTGGGGCGCGGGCGGCGCGATCTCGAGATCCACGGGGTAGCCGGCCGCTCCGGAGAAGGACGGATAGGGGTTCGCAGCGATCGAGAAGTACGCATTGACGTGCGTGGTGAAGCGGACGTACGACGCGACGAAGCCGTGGATCCCGTCCGGCACCCGCCCCGCGAAGATCCCCACGATCCACGCGACGATGACCACGAACCACACCGCGATGCCCCAGAGCACGGCCCACACGAAGAGCGGGATGGCGAGGAGAAGACGAAAGAAGACCGTCAGCCGCGACCGCACGAGATCGTCAGTGACGATGATCCGAATCGGGTGGGGTGCCGGAACGCCGGCGACCGGGATGGGAAGCTGGTCGGACATTGGCGCTCCTCGATCGGGGGACGCTCAGGTCCCGGTGAACGTGGGGGAACGCTTCTCCAGGAACGCGGCGACACCTTCCCGGAAGTCGGCCGACTCGACTGCGCTCTGTTGAAGCCGCCCCTCGAGACCAAGCTGCTCCTCCAGCGCGTTGTCGTGCGCGCTCTCGAAAAGTCTCTTCGTGCCCGCGATCGCGAGCGTCGGGCGCGCGGCCCACTCTCCTGCGACCTCGGCGGTGCGCCGCGCGAAGTCCTCGGCCGGAATCACCTCGGTCACGAGTCCCCACGCGAGCGCCTCGTCCGGGCTCAGCTTGCGATTGGAGCTCATCCACTCGAAGGCCCGCGCCTGGCCGAGCAGGCGCTGTAGGAACCAGGTGCCACCCGCGTCCGGCACGAGCCCGATGCCAACGAAGCCGGGAACGAACGACGCCGCCGTCGAAGCGATCCGCACATCGCACGCAGACGCGAGCGAGAGCCCTGCCCCGGCCGCCGGCCCGTTGACCGCAGCTATCACGGGCTTTGCGAGCCCGCGGATGAGCCTGACGTTCGGGTGGTAGCTCTCTTCGAGAGCATCACCGACCGATCCCTCGATCTCGGAGAACTCCCGGAGATCCTGGCCCGAGCAGAAGCCGCGGCCCGCGCCGGTGATCACGACAGCGCGGACCGCCGGATCGGCCGCGCCCTCGAGCGCGGGACGGAGTGCGGCGTGGAGAGCCCTGGTGAACGCGTTGTAGGCGTCGGGCCGGTTGAGGGTGATCGTCAAGACGGCTCCCTCGCGGGCGGTCAGCACGTCGCTCATGCGCGGAACCCTACAGCCCGACGATCTCGTCCGGCCTGACGGGCGCCCGCGTCAGCGCCCTGCCCGTGGCGGCTCGCACGGCAGCGACAACGGCTGCTGTGGCGACCACGGTCGGCGGCTCGCCGACGCCCTTGACGCCGTACGGCGCGCCCGGCTCGGGATCCTCGATCAGCACTGACTCGACGGGCGGCATGTCGAGCGCGGTGGGAATCAGGTAGTCCGTGAAGCTCGCGTTCGTGATCCGCCCGTCGCGGGTCTGGATCTCCTCCATCAGCGCGAGGCCGAGGCCCTGCGCCGTACCTCCCTCGATCTGACCGGTGACGCTCTGCGGGTTCAAAGCCTTGCCGACGTCCTGGGCGGCTCCGATCCAGACGACGCGTGTGAGGCCGAGCTCGACGTCGACCTCCACGACAACCCGCATGGCGCAGGTGGCAAGGGCGACGTGGGCCCGCTCGCCGAGGACCTGCCCGGTCTCGGGATCGAGTGCCGAGGTCGGGAGATGACGGTAGACGCGTTCGACGTCGACGTCGGCGCCTCCCTGCGCCGCGCGCTCCTGGCGCGCGGCGCGGCACGCATCACGAACGGCGCCGGCTGCCATCCACGTCATTCTCGAGGCGGACGTCGATCCAGCCGAGCCGACGGTCGAGGTCTCGGTGGGGGCGAGGACGACGTCGTCCGTCCCGAGCTCGGCCCGGGCCACCTGCAGGATCACGCCGACAACGCCCTGCCCGACCTCGGCGGCGGCACAGTGCACGACGGCGCTGCCGCCTGCGTGGAGCTGCACGCGCGCCGAGCAGTAGTCGTCGAATCCCTCGGAGAAGCAGATGTTCTTGAAGCCGACGGCGAAGCCGACGCCGCGGCGAACGCCCTCGCCGTGGGTGGTGTTGCCCGCCCCGCCGGGGAGACGGATCGGGTCGCGCGGAAGCGGCTCCGCCTCCGGCACGGGTATCGCGGCGGCGGACCGGATCACCTCGGCGATGGGTAGCGACCCCGTCAGCACCTGGCCGGTCGGCAGCGTGTCGCCGGGCTCGAGCGCGTTCAGGAGCCGCAGCTCGATCGGATCGATTCCGAGCTCCGCGGCGAGCCTGTCCATCTGCGCCTCGCCTGCAAAGCAAACCTGCACGGCGCCGAAGCCGCGCATCGCCCCGCACGGTGGGTTGTTGGTGTAGACGACAGTGCCCTCGATCAGCGCGTTGTCGACCCGGTAGGGGCCGAGCGCGAACGCGGAGGCGTTCGAGACCACGGCGGTCGAGCTCGAGGCGTAAGCGCCGCCGTCGAGCAGGATCCGGAGATGCGCACAGACGAGACGTCCGTCGCGAGTGGCGCGATGCTCCGCCCAGATTCTCGCAGGGTGGCGGTGCACGTGGCCGGTGAACGACTCCTCCCGGTTGTAGACCATCTTCACGGGCCGATTGGCGTGGAGCGCCAGCAGCGACGCGTGGATCTGCATCGAGAGGTCCTCGCGACCGCCGAACGCTCCGCCCACCCCTGCGAGATGGATCCTCACCTGCTCCGGGCGGAGGCCGAGGCAGGGAGCGACCTGATCGCGGTCGACGTGGAGCCACTGGGTCGCCACATGAATATCGACCCCACCCTCGCCGTCGGGAATCGCGATCCCCGATTCCGGCCCGAGAAACGCCTGGTCCTGGCCGGCCAGCTCGTAGTAGCCCTCGACGGTGACGTCGCCCTGGGCGTCCGGGTCGCCGTGCCGGATCACCACCGTGCGAACCACGTTCGGCCGAGGGTCGTCGCGGTAGCCGTGGCCCATCGTGGGCCGGTCGGGGTGAAGCGGCTCTTGCTCGGTGGCGCGCTCGGGGTCGACGACCGGTTCGAGCGGCTCGTACTCGACCACGATCGCCCCGGCGGCGCGGCGCGCCTGCTCCGGATGCTCCGCGGCCACGACGGCCACCGGCTCGCCGTAGTAGCGGACTCGGTCGATGGCGAGCACCGGCTGGTCGGGGAACTCGAGGCCGTACGTCTTGGCGCCGGGGACGTCGTCGTGGGTCAGCACGGCATGGACGCCGGGCATGGTCACGGCCCGGGAGATGTCGATTGCGAGGATCCGCGCGTGTGCGTGGGGGCTCCTCAGCGTATGACCCCAGAGCATGCCGGCGGCACTCAGGTCGCTCGCGTAGGCGAACTCGCCGAGCACCTTCGGTGGCGCGTCCGGCCGGGTGGCGACCCGGGCGAACCCGACCTCGAGCGTCGTCTCGATGGAGGTCATGGGCGCGCCGCGGCCCTGACCGCGTCGAAGATCTTCTGATAGCCGGTGCAGCGGCAGAGGTTGCCGCTGAGCGCCTCTCGAATCTCGTCGTCCGAGGGGTGCGGGGTGTGCTCCAGCAGGTCGACGACGGCGACGATCAGGCCCGGCGTGCAGAACCCGCACTGCACGGCCCCGGCGGCGACGAACGCCTCCTGGACCCGGTGCAGCGACCCCTCCGGCGCGACGCCCTCGACCGTGACGACCTCGTGGCCGTCGGCCTGTGCCGCGAGGACGAGGCACGAGCAGACGAGCTTGCCGTCGAGGAGCACCGAGCACGAGCCGCACTCGCCCTGCTCGCACGCGTTCTTGGAGCCCGGCAGGCCGAGCTGCTCCCGCAGCGCGAAGAGCAGGCTCTCACCACCCCAGACGTCAATCTCGTGTCGCTCGCCGTTGACCGTCAGCTCGATCTTCATGCCATGCACCTTTCGAGGGCACGGCGGGTGAGTACGCGCAGCGCATGTCGCCTGTACTCGGCGCTGCCGCGGACGTCGTCGATCGGGCTTGCCGTCTCCGCCACGAGATCCGGGAAGGCTTCGAGATCGTCGAGGGGAGCAGTGACGAGACGGACGGTCGGGGCGGCGGAGCCGAAGGCGGCCCGTAGCTGGCCGCGCTCGCGATCGACGTGGAGCGCAAGCGAGCAGACGGAGATCACCATCGCGTTACGCGGTCCGACCTTCATGAAGGTCTGGCCGGCCCGGCTCGGTTCGACGCGTACCGCAACGACGATCTCGTCCGGCTCGAGCGCGTTTCGCTTCACCCCGACGAGGAAGTCCGCGAGCGGCACCCGCCGCTCGCCCCGGACGCTCGCGACCTGCACCTCGGCCTCCTCGACGAGCAGCGGCGGCAGGGCGTCGCCCGCGGGCGAGGCCGTGCCGAGATTGCCGCCGATCGTGCCCCGGTTGCGGATCTGGGGCGAGCCGACCGACCGCGACGCCTCCGCCAGGGCGGGCAGTGCGTCGGCGACGATGCCCTTCATCGCCTCGGTGTAGGTGAGGCCGCTCCCGAGCACGAGCGTGCCGTTCTCCCGGGTGAAGGCTCGGAGCTCCACGACCTCGTTCAGGTTGATCAGGGCCGGGGGGCGCGACCGGTCGAAGTTGAGCTCGACGAGCACGTCGGTGCCGCCCTGGACGAAGCGGGCCTCCGGGAGATCGGCCTTGAGTCGTAGAGCCGCGTCGAGCGTGTGGGGGGTGTAGATGTCCATCGTCGAGGGCTAGCGCTCCTCCCGCACGAACGGTACTCCGAGCGCGCCGGGAGCACCGAGCCGACGTTTGGAGATGCCCGAGGAGACGATCACGAGCACGAGCACGGTCATCACGTACGGCAGTGCCTGGAACAGCTCCGGTGCGAGCGTGACGCCGCGCGCCTGGAGGATGAACGGGAGCGCCTGGAAGGCCCCGAAGAAGTAGGCGCCGACGAGACAGAGCTCGGGACGCCAGAAAGAAAAGATGACGAGCGCGATCGCGATCCAGCCAGCGCCGCCGGTGATCCCGTCCACCCACTGGGGCGTCAGCGCCAGGCTGAAGCAGGCGCCGCCGATGCCGGCGAGGGCGCCGCCCGCGACCACGTGCGCGTAGCGATAGCCCGTGACGCTGATCCCGACCGCGTCGGCCGTCTGCGGCGACTCGCCCACGGCGCGGACGTTGAGACCCGGCCGGGTGCGGGAGAGGTAGAGCGAGATCAGCACGACGAGTGCCCACGAGAAGTAGACGAGCCACGTCTGCTCGAACAGGATCGGGCCGACGATTGGCGTGTCCTGCAGGCCGAAGAGGTTGACGGGCGCGAACTGGTGCTCCGCCGGCGCGTCGGCGAGCCCGAGGTCGTTGCCGAGGTACGACGAGAGGCCCGCAGCCCCGGCGAAGATGGTGAGGGCGAGCCCCGAGACGATCTGGTTGGCGCGGAGCGTGATCACGATGAACGCGAACAGGAGCGCCACGAGCCCACCGGCGAGGGCAGCGAAGACGACCGCCAGGAGAAGCGTCGTGCCGCCGGGCCCACCGATCCGCTGCACCGCCCAGAAACCAATCACGGCGCCGACGAGCATCATTCCCTCGACCCCGAGGTTGAGCACACCGGAGCGCTCGGCCAGCAACTCACCGAGCGCCGCGAAGAGCAGCGGCGTCCCGTAGGCGACACCCGAGGCGGTCACGAGCACGAGCAGCGAGCTGTTCATCGCGTCGCCTCCGCGGCGGGCGCGACGGGCTCGCGCCGCTTGCCCTGGAGCCTGACCTTGTAGCGGATCAGCAGCTCGCCGCCGAGCGTCGTGAAGAGGATCATCCCTTCCATCACCCCGACGAGCCCGGAGGGGAAGTCGGGGCCCTGGAGCGCCGAGCCCGCGTTCTGCAGGCCGCCGAGCAGGAACGCGACGAGGACGACCGCGAACGGATTGTAGCGGGCGAGCGCCGCGACCACGATCCCTGTGTAGCCGTAGCCGTAGGCGCGGAGCCCCTTCGGGTCGGCGTCGAGCGTGTGCAGGAAATCTCCGGTCTGGCTCGCCCCGCCGAGCCCTGCGAGCGCGCCTGAGAGGGCCATCACGGCGAGGATCTTGCGCCTGGTGCGCATCCCGGAGTACCGGGCCGCACGGGGCGAATCGCTCATCACCCGCACCTCGAAGCCGAACCGCGTCTTCGAGTACAGCGTCCACAGCAGCGTGGCGGCGACGATCCCGGCGAGGAACCCGAACGGAACGATCGGATTCATCCCGAAGGTCGGCCAGCTGGCCGCGTCGGGGAGCGGCTTGCCGACGGGGAAGACGGCGGCGCTCGCCGAGGTCGTGTCGCGCCAGTACGAGTGGCTGTCGAAGATGAGATAGGTGAGGATCAGGCCAGCAACGTAGTTGAGCATCAGCGACGTGATGATCTCGTTGGTCGACAGGTAGGCCCGCAGGAAGCCGGGAATCAGGGCCCACGCTGCCCCGGCCGCCATCCCTGCGGCCATCATCGCCGCGATGATCAAGGTCGCCGGCTGCCCGGCGAGGAGCAGGGCTGCGGCGGACGAGCCGATCGCGCCGAAATAGAGCTGGCCCTCGCCGCCGATGTTGAACAGGTTCATCCGGAAGGCTGCGGCGGCACAGAGACCCGTGAAGACGAGCGGCGTGGCACCGACCAGGGTCTGCGTCATCGCGCCGGGAGCGGTGAATGCCGCCTCGAACATGTCCCTGTACGTGGCCAGCGGGTCATGGCCGGTGGCGAGCAGGACGACGGCGATCAGCAGGAAGGCAACGAGAAGCGAGCCGATCGGCACGGCGACGGAGAGCCAGCGCGGCTGGGCGAGCCGACGCTCGATCCGGATGCTCACGACTCTCGACCTCCGGCCATCATCAGACCAATCTCCGCGACGGCCGCCGTGGCTGCGTCGACCTCGCCGACGATCCGGCCCTCGTACATGACCGCGATCCGGTCGGAGAGGGTCATCAGCTCGTCGAGGTCCTCGGAGATGAGCAGGATCGCGACGCCGTTCGCGGCAGCTTCTCGCAGGTGGGCGTGGACGGTCTCGATCGCCCCGACGTCGAGCCCACGCGTCGGCGCGGCGATCACGAGCACCTTCGGTGAGCCGGAGAACTCCCGTGCGAGCACGACCTTCTGCAGGTTCCCGCCCGACAGTTGGCGTGCAGAGGCATCGGGGCCCGGCGCCTTGACGTCGTAGCGCCGGATCAGCTCGACGGCCCAGTCGCGGATGTGATGGAAGCGCAGGAACGGCCCGATGGAGTTCTCGTCGGAGCGGTACGACTTGAGCACCACGTTCGACGAGATGCTGAGGCTCGGAGCGACACCCGTGTGCAGCCTGTCTTCCGGGACATGGGCGATGCCCGCCTTGATCGCGGCACGTGGATCCCCCGAGTGGACTACGGCGCCGCCAACGCGGATCGTGCCGGACTCGAGCGGGCGCATTCCGGTCACCGCCTCGGCCAGCTCACGCTGCCCGTTGCCCGCCACACCAGCGACCCCGACGATCTCGCCGCCGTGCACGCTCAGCGAGACGTCGTGCACCGCCGCGACCCCTCGGTCTCCTGCGGCCGTGACTCCCTCCACCTCGAACACGAGCTCGCCTATCTCCCGCTTCTCCTCCCTGCGTGTGTACGTATTCAGCTCGCGTCCCACCATCAGCGCGGCGAGCGACTCGAGCGTGGAGCTCGCGGTGTCGACGGTTGCGACGGAACGGCCGTCGCGAAGCACCGTGACGCGGTCGGAGACCGCCTTCACCTCGTGCAGCTTGTGGGAGATGAAGATGACCGTGCGACCATCGGCGGCCATTGCCCGCAGCGTCACGAACAGCGCGGTCGCCTCCTGCGGCGTCAGCACAGCAGTCGGCTCGTCGAGGATGAGAATCCGGGCCTCGCGGTACAGTGCCTTCAGGATCTCGACCCGCTGCTGCTCGCCGACGGAGAGCTGCCAGATGCGTGCACGAGGATCGACCGCCATCCCGTAGCGCTCGCCGAGCTCCGCCACCCGCTCCTCGATCGCGCCGGGGTGGAGGCGGAAGGATCGACCGATGTCGCTCTGGTCGCCGAGCATGACGTTCTCGGCGACGGTGAACGGCTCCACCAGGCGGAAGTGCTGGTGCACCATCCCGATGCCGGCTGTGATCCCGTCGCGCGGAGTGTCGAAGGCGACCGGTGTTCCGCTGACCTCCAGCTCGCCCTCGTCGGCGCGATACAGGCCGGTGAAGACGTTCGAGAGGGTGCTCTTGCCGGCGCCGTTCTCGCCGAGCAGTGCGTGCACCTCTCCTTCGAGCGCCTCGAAGTCGACAGCGTCGTTTGCAAGGACGCCGGGGAAGCGCTTCGTGATCCCGCGGCACGCGATCGCACGGCGCGCACCGCTGCGGACCTGGGGAACCGCCTGGGGTTCGGCCGTTGGCTCCATGCTGGGCGGGTACCGGCCGGGGGGAGCGGGCGAGCCGCTCCCCCCGATCGGCGACTGCTAGCCCTTCGCGCTCCCGACGGCGCCCTTCACGAGCCAGTTCATGGCGTAGAGGTCGGGCAGGACCTTCAACGTCGTGCCCTTCGGGACCTTCAGCTTGCCACTCTGGTCGTAGAGCGGGCCCGCGAAGACATGGAACTTGCCGCTGACGATCGCCTGCTTCTTGGCCACGATCATCGCCTTCGTCTTGGCGCTCACCTTGGGCCCGTAGGGTGCGAGGCCGGTGAACCCGTCCTTGATGCTGCCGTAGTAAAAGCCGGACTTCCAGGTTCCGTTCATGGCCGCCTTGACGCGCTTCAGGTAGTACGGGCCCCAGTTGTAGGTCGCAGCGGTCAGCCACGAGGTGGGCGCGAACTTCTTCGCATTCGCGTCGTACCCGACCCACGGGATCCCCTTCGACTGCGCGTACTGGCCGGCAGCGGGGCTGTCGACGTTCTGACCGAGGACATCGGCGCCCCACGAGGTGACGAGGCTCTCCGCCGCCTTCTTCTCCTTCGCCGGGTCGAACCAGGCGTTCGTCCAGATCAGCTTCACCTTCACCTTGGGGTTGACCGCCTGGGCGCCGAGGATGAACGCGTTCGCGTGCCGGATCACCTCGGGGATTGCGAACGGGACGATGTAGCCGATCTTGCCGTTCTTCGACGCCGCTCCCGCAGCCATGCCGGAGAGGTAGATCGAGTCCTCACCGGCGCCGAAGTACTCCGTCATATTCCCGGAGATCTCCGTCCCCGTGGCCTGCTCGAAGCGGACGTCCGGATACTTCGCCGCGAGCTTCCCGCTGAAGAACCCGAACGACGTGCCGAAGATGATCTTGTTGCCGTCGTTCACGAGGCTCGCCACAGTCCGCTCAAGCTGCGGGCCGTTGGCGATGTTCTCCTTGTACGTCGTCTGCACGTTGGCGCCGAGCTGCTTCTGGACGTACAGCCGGCCCATGTCGTGCGCCTGCGACCAGCCGGCATCGTTGTGCGGGCCGACATAGATCCAGGCAGCCTTGATCGGCGACGCCTGGGGCTTTGCGGACGAGCCGCCGGCCAGCACGAGCGCCGTGACGGCGAGGGCACCGAGCAGGGCCACGATCGTCGCCTGGCGGCGGCTCGGCCTCCTTGTAAATCGAGAGCTGAACACGATTCTCCTTTCGCGCCCGGTCCCACGCGGGACCGGGCATTGGCTCCTACGACCTCGCCTCCGTCGTTCGGCCGGGGCGTGGACGCACGAGGCGCCCTCCCGGTGAGGCGACCATAACGCCCCCGAGGCAGACAGTCGAGCCTCGGAGGATTGTTCGTACGACACGACCCCTCAGCGACCGGCCCACGAACGGGTTGAGCCGGTGTCGCGAGAGGAGCTCCCCGGTGGTGAGAACGGCCTCGTGATCGAGATCGACGAGCGCGATGTCCGCGTCGGCACCGGGAGCGAGCGATCCCTTCCGCTCGAGGCGAAACCGCCGTGCGGGAGCCGCAGCCGCAAGCCGGGCGACCGCCTCGAGCGGGAGCCCCCGCGGCGGCCCCTCGGTCAGGAGCACGCGGAGCAGCGTCTGGCAACCCGCGATCCCGCCCCAGGCTGCGAACGCATCGTCGCCTTGCTTCGACGCGGGGGCGCTCGGGGAGTGATCCGAGGCGGCGGTGTCGACGCGGCCGTCGAGGACGGCACGCCAGAGGTCGTCCACGTCCTGCCGCGGGCGCAGCGGTGGCGAGCACTTCGCGACCATCCCCAGGGCAATCACGTCCTCCTCGTCGAGCGCGAGGTAGTGCGGGCACGTCTCGCAGGTGACGCTGATGCCGCGGGCCTGGGCGGCCGTGATGAGCTGGACGCCGCTGCCCGTCGAGACGTGGACGACGTGCAGCGAGCAGCCCGTCTCGCCGGCGATCCCGATGGCACGCTCGATCGCCTCGAGCTCGGCGACGGCAGGACGGGAGGCGAGATAGTCCCGCATCGAAACGCGTCCCTCGCTCACCGCCTGTGCGGCCAGCTTCGTCGTGAGCTCCGCGTTCTCCGCGTGCACCGCCACGGGCAGCCCGAGCCGAGCGGCCCGCTCCATGCCTGTCCGGAGCGTCTCGTCGTCCGCCATCGGGAAGTCGTCCATGCCCGTGTCGCACATGAACGCCTTGAACCCGACGACGCCTCGCTCGGCCAGCTCGTCGAGCCGGTCGACGTTCCCTGGAATCAGCCCGCCCCAGAGCGCAAAGTCGATGTGAGCCGTGCCCGCCGCGGCCTCGACCTTGAGATCGAACGATGCCGCATCCACCGTGGGGGGGCTCGCGTTCAGCGGCATGTCGGCGAACGTTGTAGTGCCGCCGGCAGCAAGCGCGCTCGTACCGTAGTCGAATCCCTCCGAGTCGCTTCGCCCCGGGTCGTTGCAGTGGACGTGGGTGTCGACGACGCCGGGGAAGACGTGCAAACCGGACGCATCGACGGTCTCGCGGGCGCTTCCCTCGAGGTCGGGCCCGATCTCGGCGACGAGGCCGTCCACGATGCCGACATCACCGGGTCCCGCCCCGCCGGGGGTGACGACGGTGCCGCCGCGAACGAGGAGATCGAACCTGGGCAACCACGCTCCCGTCTGGCCGAGGGACGAACCGCCGCACCGTGCCAACGCGCGACCGAGGCCGATCCTATCGCCACGCCCGACCGGAAACGCGGGGAAATACACGTATCTGCGGTCCGGCAATTCCCCGACGTTGACGCGCCGCCGGGGTCGTAGCGTTGGACGAAAGCAACCGGCGTGGAGGCGGCATGATCACAGAGCAGCTCGGCCGTGCACTCGGACAGGCCGACCCCGGGAAGCTCGAGCGGAGCGTGGAACATTTCAGGCAGGCGGGAGTGGCCCTTCCCACCTTCACGCAGCTCGCCCACCCGACCCTGGTGCCCGACACGGTGCGCCGGGCTCTCGACGGCATCGGGCCCGACGACCCCCACCCGCTCAACCTGTTCCGGGTGCACTGGTACAACGGCGCAAACAGGACGGATCTCGTGGACGTCCCCGAGCACCTCGTCCTACCACCGGAGCTCACCGGCGTCGACGCGCGAATCGTCGTCGCGCTCGGAGACCGGTTTCCGCTGATCGGTGCGCACAAGGTGCTGGCCGCCTACGGCTGCCTAGCACCGCGCCTGATCACCGGCCGCTTCGATCCCACCTCCGACCGCGCCGTCTGGCCGTCGACGGGGAACTACTGCCGGGGCGGCGTCGCCATCTCACGCCTCATGGGCTGCCACGGGGTGGCCGTGCTCCCCGCCGGAATGAGCCGCGAGCGCTTCGCCTGGCTCGAGCAGTGGGTCGTCGAGCCGGGCGACATCGTCCGGACGCCGGGCACGGAGAGCAACGTCAAGGAGATCTACGACCGCTGCCACGAGCTCGCACAGGATCCGGACAACGTGATCCTGAACCAGTTCGCCGAGTTCGGGAACCACATTGCCCACTACCTCCTCACCGGCGCGGCGCTCGAGCGCGTTTTCGAGTCGATGCACGAGCAGGAGCCCGCGTTGCGACTGCGCGCCTTCGTCTCCGCGACCGGCTCCGCCGGCACGATCGGCGCCGGCGACTACCTGAAAGAACGCCTCGGCTCGCTGATCGTGGCCTGCGAGGCGCTCGAGTGCCCGACAATGCTGCGCAACGGCTTTGGCGAGCACAACATCCAGGGGATCGGCGACAAGCACATCCCGCTGATCCACAACGTGCTCAACACCGATGTCGCCCTCGCGGTCTCGGATCGAGCCACCGACCGGCTCGGCGTCCTGTTCAACACCGAGGCCGGCCGGGCGTACCTCGGCGAGCGCTGCGGAGTGCCCGCGGAGACACTCGCCGGGCTCCCCTCGCTCGGGCTCTCCAGCATCTGCAACATCCTCGGGGCGATCAAGACGGCGAGGTACTACGGGATGGGCTCCGAGGACGTCATCGTCACGGTGGCCACCGACGGCGCCAGCCTCTACGACAGCGAGCGGGAGCTCGCGCTCGCGAAGTACTTCCCGGCCGGGTTCGACGCGGTCGCCGCCGCGGAGGTGTTCGGCGAGCACCTGCTCGGGGCGGCGACGGACAACCTCCTCGAGCTCACCCACGTCGACCGCGACCGGATCTTCAACCTGGGCTACTACACCTGGGTCGAGCAGCAGGGCATCTCGCTCGAGGAGTTCGAGGTCCGCCGGAGCCCAGCCTTCTGGAGTGGGATCCACGAGATCGTGCGCGACTGGGATGCGTTGATCGACGACTTCAACGCGCGCACCGGCGTTCTGGACACGCTGTGAGTGCGCCCGCGAGCCGGCTCGTCTGCGCCGGGTGCGGCGCCGAGGCCGACGCGCACGCGGCCTACCCGTTCGCGTGCCCGGCGGCCCGGGCGGGCGACGACGTCGACCACGTGCTGCGGCGGCGGCTCGACCTGAGCGCGGTGGCGTTCCCCGCCGGCGACCTCGAGCCCAACCCGTTCATCCGCTATCGCGGGCTGCTGCACGCCTACCACGCGGCGCGCGCAGGCCCCATCTCCGACGCCGACTTCTGCGACCTCGTTCTCAGCCTCGACGGCCGGGTTGCCGCGATCGACGGCCACGGCTTCACGGCCACCCCGTTCGCCCGCAACCGGAGCCTGAGCGATCGGCTCGGCTTCTCGCCCACCGGCGGCGTGTGGGTCAAGGACGAGACGGGGAACGTCTCCGGGTCGCACAAGGCACGCCACCTGTTCGGCGTCCTGCTCTGGCTCGAGGTGGCCGAGCGGCTCGGGCTCGCCGACCCGAACCGGCGGCGCGACCTCGCGATCGCAAGCTGCGGCAACGCCGCGCTCGCCGCAGCCGTCGTCGCGGCGGCCGGCGATCGAACGCTCCGCGTCTTCGTTCCCGTCGACGCCGACCCGGCCGTCCTCGCCCGCCTCGACGAACTCGGCGCGCGGATCGAGACCTGCCCGCGAGACGCGGGTGTCCCCGGCGACCCGACCGTGCATCGACTGCACGAGGCGATCGCCGCCGGCGCCCTCCCCTTCACCTGCCAGGGCAACCTGAACGGCCTCGCGGTCGAGGGAGGCGAGACGCTCGGCTACGAGATCGCAGCCGACCTGACTGCAACCGGAACGGCCCTCGACCACCTCGTGGTTCAGGTCGGCGGCGGCGCCCTCGCGAGCGCCTGCGTCGAGGCCCTGGAGGAGGCGGTGGCGCTTCGGGCGATTCCCGCTGCGCCGCACATCCACACCGTGCAGACCGAGGGCGCCTGGCCGCTGAAGCGTGCCGTCGACGCCGTGGTCGTGCGCTGCACGATGACCGGCACCGACGACCCGGCGAGCGCCCTCCGCTACGCGGCGCACCATCGCTCGGAGTTCATGTGGCCCTGGGAGCAGGAACCCCGAAGCATCGCCCACGGCATTCTCGACGACGAGACCTACGACTGGTTCGCCGTCGTCGAGGGAATGCTGGCCACGGGCGGCAGCCCGCTCGTTGTCGCCGAGCAGACGCTCTCGGCAGCCAACGCTCTCGCCCTCGAGGCGACGCCGATCCAGGTCGACCCCACCGGGTCGGCCGGCCTGGCAGGACTTCTAGCCCTGCGCGGGGCCGGCCGCGTCTCGGACGACGAGCGCGTCGCCGTGCTCTTCACCGGCGTGATCAGAACGCATCCAACAACAGAAGGGAATCGAGATGAGGAGCTTTCTCGGGCGCGACATCCTGTCGCTCAAGGGATTTGAGCGCGCGGAGTTCGAGCGCGTTTTCGAGGTGGCGGACGAGCTCGCCCCGATCGCACGCAACAGGAAGAATGCCGACCTGCTCTCCGGCAAGACGCTGCTGACGGCCTTCTACCAGCCCAGCACCCGCACCCGCCTCGCCACCGAGGCCGCGATGCACCGCCTCGGCGGGCACGTGCTCGGCTTCTCGGACGCCAAGAACACGCGCGCCGGCGACTTCTACCAGGAGTCGATCAAGGACACCGTGCACATGCTCGAGTACTACGGCGACGTCATCGCGATGCGCCACTTCCAGCAGGGCGCACCGGCCGAGGCGGCCAAGTGGTCCTCGGTGCCCGTGATCAACTGTGGCGACGGCTGGGGCGAGCATCCCACCCAGGTGCTGACCGACCTCTACACGACCCAGTGCGAAATGGGCTCGATCGACGGCCTCACCTTCCTGCTCGTCGGTGACATGCGGATGCGGACGATGCACTCGATCCTCTACGCGATGTCGCAGTTCGACGCGAAGGCGTATGTCGTCGGCCCGCCGGACATGTCGCTCCTGCCGGAGTTCAAGGCAGAGCTCGATGAGCTGAACGTGCGCTACGAGGAGGCTCCCTCGGTCGCCGACGTGATCCACGACTGCGACGTGATCTACATGGAGCCCGTGGTACAGCCCGACTACACGAAGTCGCGCGACGAGCGCGGCGAGACCGTCGGCCAGACGCCGGAGGCCTACCGGGTCACCCGCGAGTTGCTGCGCGACAGCGCGAAGCCCGGCTCGATCGTCCTCCACAGCCTTCCCCGGATGGACGAGCTGCCCGAGGACGTCGACGGTACGCGGCATGCCAGGTACTGGTCGGAGGCCTTCAACGGCGTCGTGATGCGGATGGCGCTGATCTCGCTCGTGCTCGGCGCGATGGAGTAGGGGAAAGGAGTCGAGAGCGATGGAGTTCTTCCTCAACGGAAACGCCGTCACGGCCGAACCGGACGACGACACGAGCCTGCTCGAGCTGCTGCGGGGCGAGCTCGGAGTGCGATCGGCCAAGGACGGGTGCGCGCCGGAAGGCTCCTGCGGCGCGTGCACCGTGATGGTCGAGGGCAGGGCAGTCGTCTCGTGCGCGCAGAAGGCAGTCCGCTTCGAGGGAAAGCACATCGTCACCCACGAGGGCCTCTCGGACGACGAACGGCGGCTCTGGAGCGAGTGCTTCGTCGTCGCCGGGGCCTCGCAGTGCGGGTACTGCTCGCCCGGGATCGTGATGAAGGCCGAGGCCTTTCTCCAGAAGCATCCCGAGCCGACACGGGACGAGATCGCCCATGCGCTGCTCGGCAACCTCTGCCGCTGCACCGGCTACGTCAAGGTGATCGACGCGATCGAGCTCGCAGCCGCCGCGCGCCGCGGCGAGCCGCTCCCCGAGCCCGACCGCAGCGGCCGGGTCGGCTCCCGTACCGCCCGCTACGGCGGCACCGAGCTCGCGCTCGGCGACAGCGTCTTCGTCGGCGACATGGTGGCGCCCGGGATGCTCCACGGAGCGCTGCGGTTCTCCGATCATCCGCGGGCCCGGATCGTCGGGATCGACTTCTCCAGGGCACTCGCCCATCCGGGGGTCGTCGCGGTGGCGACGGCTGCCGACGTCCCCGGCGAGCGGATGCAGGGATCGATCAAGCGCGACTGGCGCCAGCTCGTCACGGTGGGCGAGACAACCGCCTACATCGGCGACGTCGTCGTCGCGGTCGCGGCGGAAACGCGCCATGCCGCCCGCGAGGCGGCGGCGCTCGTGGACGTCGAGTACGAGCTGCTCGAGCCGCTCACCGATCCCTTCGAGGCGCTCGCGGGGGGTGCCCCGGTCCTGCACGAGGGCGGCAACGTCCTCTCGGTCTCCCGGGTCGAGCGCGGCGACGTCGATACCGCGCTCGCAGGCGCTGCGCACGTCGTCACCGAGAGGTTCAGCACCCAGTTCATCGAGCATGCCTTCCTCGAGCCCGAGTCGGCGCTCGCGGTTCCGCACGACGACGCCCCCCTCGAGGTCTACTCACAGGGCCAGGGCGTCTGGGACGACCGCCGCCAGATCGCCTCGTTCCTCGGCCTCGCCGACGACCGTGTGCGCGTCGTCCACGTCCCGACGGGCGGTGCGTTCGGCGCCAAGGAGGACCTCAACGTCCAGTCCCACGCCGCCCTGCTCGCGACCCGGACGGGCCGGCCGGTGCTCATGACGCTGACCCGCGGGGAGAGTCTGCGGTTCCACGCGAAGCGCCACGCGATGTGGCTCGACTACACCGTCGGCTGCGACGCGGACGGCCACCTGGTCGCGGTGCGGGCGCGCATCGTGGGCGACACGGGCGCGTATGCAAGCGTCGGCGACAAGGTGATCGAGCGAGCTGTCGGTCACGCGTGCGGCGCCTACGTCGTTCCGAACGTCGATGTCGAAGGGCAAGCGGTCTATACCAATAATCCGCCGTGCGGCGCGATGCGCGGCTTCGGCGTCAACCAGTCGAACTTCGCGATCGAGGGCATGCTCGACCGTCTCGCAGAGGAGGTAGGGATCGACGGCTGGGAGATCCGCTGGCGAAACGCGCTCGAGGTCGGCGAGCGCTTCGGCACCGGCCAGAAGCTCGGCCCCGGCGTCGGACTGAAGAAGACGCTCCTGGCCGTCAAGGACGCCTACCGCGACGCGCGCTTCGCCGGGATCGCCTGCGGCGTCAAGAACACCGGCATCGGCAACGGGATGGTCGAGTACGGCCGCGCCGTCCTGGCCGTCGAGGCGGACGGCTCGGTCAGCCTCTACCACTCCTGGACCGAGATGGGCCAGGGCGTGCACACGATCCTGCAGCAGATCGCCTGTGAGGAGTTGGGCCTGCCACCGGATCGGGTGCGCGTCGCGGTCGACACGGATCGCGATCTCGAGACCGGCCAGACGACGGCGTCTCGCTCGACCGTGCTCGGTGGCAGGGCCGTGATCGACGCCGCGCAGAAGCTGAAGACCGCGCTTTGCGACCGGGAGCTCGTCGAGCTCGCCGGCGAGGAGTTCCGCGGCGACTTCGTCGTCGACTGGACGACGAGGCTCGGGCCCGGGATCGACGAGCCGATCACGCATCTCGCGTATGCCTGGGCGACTCAGGTCGTGATCGTCGACGACGAAGGCAGGATCGCGAAGGTGATCGCCGCCCACGACGTCGGCAAGGCGATCAACCCGACGCTCGTGGAGGGCCAGATCGAGGGCGCCGTGCACATGGGCCTCGGTCAGGCGCTGTCCGAGGAGTTCGTCGTCGAGGGTGGCTTCCCGGTCACCCAGACGCTCAAGTCTCTGCACATCATCCCTCCGACCGGCATGCCCGAGGTGGAGTGCATCCTCGTCGAAGAGCACCAGCCCGAGGGTCCCTACGGCGCCAAGGGAGTCGGCGAGGCCGCGCTCGTGCCGACCGCAGCGGCAGCAGCGGGAGCGCTCTACGCATTCGACGGCGTCCGGCGCACCCGGCTGCCGATGAAGGAGTCGCCGGCCGCGCTCGCCGCCGTGCCGCACCTCGTTCACCATGGGGGCGAGCACCGATGATCCTCGGCGGTGGCACGGTCGTCACCTCGCTCGCCCCCGTGCAGATCGTCCAGGAGGACATTCACGTCGTCGACGGGCGGATCGCCTCCTCGGGCGGCGGCGCCCGGCGCGACTGCTCGGGCTGCCTCGTCGTGCCCGGCAATGTCTGCGCCCACACGCATCTCTACTCCGCGCTCGCACGCGGGATGCCCTACGCCCTCGCACCGCCGACGAACTTCACCGAGATCCTGCAGCGGATCTGGTGGCGGCTCGACCGCGCCCTGGACGAGGACTCGATCCGGGCCTCGGCTCTCGTCGGCGGGATGGAGGCGCTGCTCTCGGGCACGACGACTCTCGTCGACCACCACGCCTCGCCGAATGCGATCGACGGTTCGCTCGACATCGTCGGGGAGGCGCTCGCGAGCCTGGGCGTGCGTTCGGTCCTCTGCTACGAGACCTCCGACCGCGACGGCCCCGAGCGGGCCCACGCCGGCGTGCGCGAGAACAGCCGCTTCCTCGAGCGCGTCGGCACCGGTAGCCTCCCGCTCGCCCGCGGGATGGTCGGCGCCCATGCCTCGTTCACCCTCTCCGACGAGACGCTCGCCGCGTGCGTCGAGGCGGCCTCCGGGCACGACGTCGGCCTGCACGTCCACGCAGCCGAGGACGCCGCCGACGAGCGTGACGCCGTCGCCCGGTGCGGGCTCCGCGTTGCCGCCCGGCTGGAGCAGGCTGGAGCCCTCGACGAGCACACGCTCCTCGCGCACGGGGTGCACCTCGACGACGACGAGGTCGGGCTCGTCCGCACGGCCCAGGCCTCGATCGCCCACAACGCACGCTCCAACATGAACAACTCGATCGGCCGGGCTCGGCTCGCGGCCCTTGGCGAGCGCGTCTCGCTCGGCACCGACGGCATCGGCTCGGACATGTTCGAGGAGTCGCACGCGGCGTTCTTCCGGCTCCGCGAGGACGACGGCGGCACGGGCGGCGACTGGCCGCTCGAGCGCCTGGCCGAGAGCGCCCACCTCGCCGGCCGCAGCTTTGGCGAGCCGCTGCTCGGCGCGCTCGAGCCGGGCGCCCCCGCCGATCTCGTCGTGCTCGACTACGCCGCACCGACGCCCGTACGCGACGGAACCTTCGCCGGCCACTGGGTGTTCGGTCTCTCCGCCCGCGTCGTGCGCGACGTGATGGTCGCCGGTGAGTGGGTCGTCGCCGACCGCCGGCTGACGAACGTCGATCAGCGGCAACTCGCGGCGGAGGCACTCGTCGAGGCGGAGCGGCTGTGGTGGCGACTGGACGAGATCGGGCCACACGAGTTCGAGCCCAAAGGAGGTCGATGATGCCCGTCACGAGTGAAGGTCGCGTGGCGCTCTACCTGCAGGACAAGCACCCGATCCGCGAGGGGATGGAATACGTGCAACTCGCGGAGAAGAAGGGCTTCGAGGCCGTCTGGCAGGCCGAGAGCCGGCTCGTCAGAGAGGCGACCGTGCCGATGGCGGCCTACGCCGCGGTGACCGAGCGGATCGCCGTCGGCTCCGGCGTCGTCAACAACTGGACCCGCAACGTCGGCCTGCTCGCAGCAACGTTCTCCACCCTTGACGATCTCGCACCGGGACGGGTGAAGCTCGGGATCGGGGCCTGGTGGGACCCGCTCGCCGCGAAGGTCGGAATCACGAGGCGCAAGACGCTCACGGCGATGCGCGAGACGGTGGAGGCGACGCGGCGGCTGCTCGCGATGGAGCGGGTCACCTACGAGGGCGAGTTCGTCCACCTCGACGACGTCGAGATCGACATAGTCCACGGCGACCGCTCGCCGAAGGACGTCCCCATCTACATCGGCGCAACCGCGATGAAGATGATGGAGCTGGCGGGCGAGATCGGAGACGGCGTCCTCCTCAACTACCTCGTCGGGCCGAACTACAACCAGGAGGCCATGGAACATCTTGCAATCGGCGCCGAGCGCGCCGGCCGCACGGTGGACGACGTCGACCGGCCGCAGCTCGTCGTCTGCTCGCTCGACGACGACCGGAGCGTCGCGCTCGACCGCGCCCGCGAGCTCGTAACGCAGTACCTCGGCCAGCAGCCGCACATCATGAAGGCGAGCGGCGTCGCGCCGGAGCTGCTCGAGGAGATCGGCGCCGTGCTGACGTGGCCGGCGACGCAGGAGCAGATCGAGCAGGCGATGCACCTCGTCCCCGACGAGGTCGTCCAGCTGATCACCGCCTCGGGGACGCCGGACGAATGCCGGGCCAAGGTGCGCGAGTACGTCGCGCACGGCTGCACGTGCCCGGTGCTGTACCCGCTCGGCGACGACGTGCCGGCGATGATCGACGCTTTTGCCAACGGCAACTTCTGAAAGGACTGGATCAATGACTAGTACCACGCTCTCCGACCGCGCCCAGGTCAAGCAGGCGCTCGTCGGCAAGGACTACATCGAGACGATCGACTGGACGATCGAGGAGATCGACGAGGCGATTGCCGTCTCGATGGATCTGAAGGCCGAGCGCAAAGCGGGCCGGCAGCACAAGCTGCTCGACGGCAAGACGCTCTACATGCTGTTCCTCGACAAGTCGACCCGTACCCGCAACGCCTTCGAGACGGGCATGACCCAGCTCGGCGGCCACGCCATCTTCCTCGACGCCGACAAGACCCAGGTCTCGCACGGCGAGAGCCCCAAGGACATGGGGATCATCCTCGGCCGCTACGGCGAGGGGATCGCGATCCGTCACGACCTGGCGCCGTACGAGGGCAGCGCGTGGATGCGAGAAGTCGCGAAGTGGGCGGACATCCCGCTGATCAACCTCCAGTGCGACATCGACCACCCGACGCAGACGATCGCCGACCTGATGACCCTCCGCGAGCACCGTGGTAACAACCTGCGCGGGATGAAGGTCGCGATGACGTGGGCCTACGCCCCGTCGTACGCGCGGCCCCTGTCGGTGCCACAGGGAATTGCAACCCTGATGCCGCGGTTCGGGCTGGACGTCGTGATCGCCCACCCGCCCGGCTTCGAGCTCATGCCCGAGGTGGTCGAGAAGGCGCAGGCCGCCGCTGCCGAGGCGGGCTCGACGATCACGTTCATGGACGACATGGACGCGGCCTTCGAGGGCGCAGACGTCGTCTACCCGAAGTCGTGGGGCAGGCTCGACGCCTTCAGCGACGAGTCCAAGGCCCTCGCCGAGTCCGGCGCGTTCGCAGACTGGATCTGCGACGCCCGCCGGATGAAGCTCGCGGCTCCTGACGCGCTCTACATGCACTGCCTGCCGGCCGACCGTGGCCGCGAGGTGACCGACGAGGTCATCGACGGCCCGCAGTCGGTCGTGTTCGACGAGGCCGAGAACCGGATGCACACCGGCAAGGCGCTGTGCGCCCTGACGATGGGCGGCTATCGATGATACGAAAGAGCGCGGTCGTCGCGATCGGCGGCAACTCGCTGATCAAGGACAAGCAGCACCAGTCCGTCCGGGATCAGTACATCGCGGCCGGCGAGACGTGCTGGCATGTCGCCTCGATGATCAAGGACGGTTGGGACGTGGCGATCGGCCACGGCAACGGCCCCCAGGTCGGCTTCATCCTACGCCGCTCCGAGCTCGCCGCACACGAGCTGCACGAGGTGCCGCTCGACGTGTGCGGCGCCGACAGCCAGGGCGCGATCGGCTACGCCCTGGCCCAGAACCTCGAGAACGACTTCCACCGCCTGGATGTCGACCGCCACGCCGTCGCGGTCGTCACCCAGGTGGAGGTGTCGGCCGCCGACCCGGCCTTCCAGGCGCCGTCGAAGCCGATCGGCTCGTTCATGGACGAGGCCGAGGCCGTGCGGCGGCGCGAGGAGGACGGCTGGTCCGTAAACGAAGATGCGGGCCGCGGCTGGCGCCGGGTCGTCGCCTCCCCCGAGCCGATCCGGATCGTCGAGGTCGACGCCGTCCGCTCTCTGATCGAAAACCGCTTCGTCGTGATCACGGTCGGCGGCGGCGGCATCCCGGTCGTCGCCGACGAGAAGGGTGAGCTGATGGGGATCGCGGCCGTGATCGACAAGGACCACGCGTGCTCCCTGCTCGCAATCGAGATCGAGGCGGAGCTGCTGCTGATCACGACCGCGGTCGAGAAGGTCGCCCTCGACTTCGGCCAGCCGACCCAGCGCTGGCTCGACCGGATGACGCTGGCGGAGGCCAAGGAGTACCTGGCGGAGGGGACGCACTTCCTCCCGGGCAGCATGGCGCCCAAGGTCGAGGCGGTCGTGAACTTCCTCGAGCGCGGCGGCAGCACCGCGATCATCACCGACCCGGAGAACGTGGAGCGCGCCCTCGCCGGCGAGACCGGGACCCGCATCGTGGCCTGAGGCCCGAGCTCCTGCCGTCAACTCTGCGTCAGCGCGCGTGACCAAGTGACGATGTGTCCAAGGTGCGGCGACACGAGCCGCTGCGGAGCAGACGGTCTGGAGCGCGGCCTCCGAGCGAGCAACGACACCTCCGCCGGCGCCTCACGACCGTGTGATTGCAAGATCTGACTCCTCCCCTAGAGTCGAACGTTTCGACCGAGAGAACACCGTCGCGGACACGTGAGCCCCACCTGTACCGTTGCACCGTGGCGCTGCTTCCTTGCCACGCCCCGACGAACTTCGAAGGTGTCCGATGGCTGGTAGTGACATTCCAACTGCGATCGCGACAGGGGTCACCGACGAACGCCTCGCCGGGCTTCGCCGCTGGAACCTTGGCCTGACATTTCTACATTTCGGACAAGCTGCTCTGATGCTGTTCTTGACAAGTGATTTCGCGATCGCGGTGACATCGTCATTCCCCGATGGCCCTCCGGGGACGGCGGTGCCGGCACCCTCGACACTGTTCGACGTGAGGATCGGATGGGCCGTCGCGCTCTTCCTCGGCCTGGCGGGCCTGGATCACCTGCTCACGTCCACCTTGTCGCGGGACACCTACGAGCGGGACCTGCGGCACGGCATCAATCGGTTCCGCTGGGTCGAGTACTCCTTCAGCGCCACGATCATGGTTGTGCTGATCAGTTTCTACTTCGGCATCACGTCGATCAACGCCGTTATCGCGATTGCCGGTGCCAACGTCGCGATGATCCTCTTCGGCTGGCTCCAGGAACGAATGAACCCTCCCGGGCGTACCTCGACCACCATGCTGCCCTTCTGGTTCGGGACGATCGCGGGGATCGCTCCGTGGGTGGCAATCGCCGTCAACGTCTTCGGCTCGTCGACGATCCCCACCGGTGTCTACGCCATCTTCATCGTTCAGTTCTGCTTCTTCTTCAGCTTCGGCCTCAACCAGTGGCTCCAATACCGGGGGGTCGGCCGATGGGCCGACTACGCGTTTGGTGAGAAGACCTATCTGGTGCTCAGCCTCGGAGCGAAGTCCCTCCTGGCCTGGCAGATCTTCGCCGTGTCGCTCGCCTCCTGAAGACATCCACGACCGGCGTCGCGCGCATTACTGACCCGGCGGTACGGGATTGGATCTGGTGTCAGGTCTTGAATTGCAACTTCGAATGCGATATTGCAGGAACCGACTGCCGCCACCGGTCACGCCTCGTTTCGCCGGATCCACTCGTCGAGGAACGGCTCCGCGATCCGGTAGTCACCAGGGCGCTCTTTGGCAACGAGCTCGTCCTCGACGAGCGTCTCTAGCGCCTTCTGTACCGTCGATGGTGCTGGCAGCTTGTGCGTGCGCCGGTAGGCGTCGTCGATCGGACGCAAAGGATCCTTGGAGAGCGCGAGCAGCGTCGTCCGCTGGCCGCGCGAGGCCTTCTCCCAGATACGGCTGAAGTGCGCGTTCTCGCTTCGCAGGACGCGGTCGAGCCCGTCCTCGAATGCGTCGATCGAGGCGATCGCGCCTGCTCCGGTGACCTCCCAGATCGCGTAGCAGAGCTCCTGGGTGGCGTAGGGGTGGCCACGCGTCGTCTCTAGCACCCGCGTCACCGCCTCGTCGGAGATCTCGCGGCCCGTGCTCCTGAACCGCTCGACGATGTATTCACGGAACAGCGGTGGCGGGATCACGCCCAGTTCGAGCTGCTTCGAGCTCCGCCAGAAGGGCTCGTTCACGTCGTTGAAGATCTTGGTCATCATCGAGTGCTTGCTGCCGAGGTAGACGTGGGCGACCTCCGGTTGCTCCTGAAAGATCGAGCGCATCAGGTCGGGCAGCTTCGGGTCGATGTCCACGATCTGCTGGAACTCGTCGAACACGAGCGCGACCCGCACCTTCCGCTCGGCGGCGAGCTTCGCGGGCAGCTCGAGCAGGCGTGCGAGCGTCGCATCGATGTCGTCCCTGCGGGCGCCGGCGTCGAAGCCGAAGGTGGGCGATCCGTCCTCCGGGTCGATCGTAATCGTCGGAGTGATGGTCAGCCCCCGGAAGACGCGGAGCCGCTCGCGCGCGCGGAACAACTTCGTCGCCATGTCGTCGTAGATCGAAGCGGCAAGCCGCTCGGCCAGCTGCTCCTTCGTCGGCGTTCGCATCAGGTTCACCTGGGCGATCAACACGTCGCCCCGCGCGACGACCTCCTGCGCGACCCGCCACATCAGCGACGACTTCCCGAAGCGCCGCGGTGCGAAGATGACGACGTTCTGGCCGTTCCTGATGTCGGAGCTCAGCTCCACCACCTCGGCCTCACGGTCGGTGAACGCGTCGTCGAGTGCGAGATCGCCGTACCGGAACGGGTTCGTGACACCGGTCACCAGAGAATCATACCAGGTGGCGCATCGATTAATACGCTCAATAGCGAATCGCCGACCGGTGTATCAATGTTCGTTGATTGATACGCCTGCCGGGGAACCGCCAGGAGGCGTGCGGGCGAGGACCACTCCCACCAACCCGTACACCGGCCGAGACAGCAAGTCGAGATCATCGACTCTCCCGACGATAACCTTCGAGTGACACTTTGTCACAAAGTTACCGGGGCGCAGTTCGTGAACGCGGCCGTCGAGAGATCGCCGACGCTGACCTGCCGGACGCGTTACGCTCGCCCCATGTCCGACCTCTCCCGACGGCTCGCCGTCGCCCGCGGCGACGAGCCTGCCGACACCCTCGTCCGCGGCGGCCGTGTCTTCTGCGTCTTCACCCGCGAGTGGCTCGACGCTGACGTCGCGATCGTCGACGGCGTCATCGCCGGCATCGGCGACTACGACGGCATGGACGTGATCGACGCGCGTGGACGCTTCGTCGTGCCCGGCTTCATCGACGCGCACATGCACCTCGAGTCGGTGAAGCTGCTCGTGGACGAGTTCGCACGCCTCGTGCTGCCGCTCGGCACGACCGCAGTCGTCGCCGACCCGCACGAGATTGCGAACGTCCTGGGCTCCGACGGCGTCCACTGGCTGCTCGACGCCTCCGAGGGCCTCCAGCTCGAGGTCTACTTCATGGCTCCCTCGTGCGTGCCCGCGTCCCCGTTCGAGTCGCCTCGGCGGCCGCTCAGCCCCGGCGACCTGGAGGCCCTGATGCGCCGCCGCCGGGTGCTCGGACTGGCCGAGATGATGAACTTCCCCGGCGTCGTCAACGGGCTGCCGACGGAGCTCGCCAAGCTCGCGCTGGAGGGCGCTGGGCACGTCGACGGGCACGCGCCGGGGCTGCTCGGCAAGGGGTTGCAGGCCTACGCCGCGTCCGGCATCCGCTCGGACCACGAAGCGCTGACCGCGGAGGAAGGCCGTGAGCGCCTCCGGGCGGGGATGTGGCTGCTGATCCGCGAGGCCTCGATGGCGCGCAACCTGCAGGCGCTACTCCCGCTCGTGCTCGAGTACGGTCCCGGCCGGATCGCGTTCTGCACCGACGACCGCGACCCGGACGACATCGCACACAACGGCCACATCAACGGCATGGTGCGCGAGGCCGTGGAAGCCGGGGTCACACCGGAGGATGCGCTGCTGCTGGCCTCGTTCCACCCCGCCCAGTGGCACGGTCTAGACCATTTAGGAGCCGTCGCAGCGGGCTATCAGGCTGACATGCTCCTCCTGCCCGACCTCGTCAGCTTCGCTCCCGACCTCGTGCTGAAGCGCGGGAGGCCGATCCAGAAGGTGCCGTCGGTGCCCGTACCCGAATGGGTGCGCCAGACCGTGCGTGTGAAGGCGGTCACCGCCGCTGACTTTGCGATCCCCGCGAGCGGCGCCACGATCCGCACGATCGGGCTGATCGAGGACCAGGTCGTGACCGAGTCGCTCGCGCGCGAGCCGGTCGTCGTGGACGGCCACGCGGTCGCCGACGCCGAGGCCGGCCTCGCCAAGATCGCCGTCGTCGAGCGGCACCTCGCGACCGGCCGCGTCGGACTGGGGTTCGTCTCGGGCTCTGGCCTGCTGCGCGGAGCTCTTGCGTCGTCTGTCGCCCACGACGCCCACAACCTCGTCGTCGTCGGGATGAGCGATGAGGATCTCGTCTTCGCCGTCACCCACCTGGCCGAGATCGGCGGCGGCATCGTCGTCGTCGAGAACGGCCGGGTCGTCGCCGAGTGCCCGCTGCCGGTCGCCGGGCTGCTCTCCGACGCGCCGCTCGCCGATGTGATCGCCGAGAGCGCCGCCACGAACGCTGCGGCGAACGACCTCGGCTGGACCGGCGCGACCCCGTTCCTGACGCTCGCCTTCCTCGCGCTCTCCGTGATCCCGTCCCTCAAGATCACCGACCGGGGTCTCGTCGATGTCGACCGATTCGAGATCGTTCCGTTGGAGATCATCGCGTGACAGAGATCAGGACGGGTCTGACCTACGACGACGTGCTGCTCGTGCCTCGCCGCTCGCGAGTGCGCTCGCGCCAGGACGTCTCGACCAGCTCGCGCTTCACACCGGGAATCGAGCTCGCGGTGCCGATCGTCTCGGCCAACATGGACACCGTCACGATGGCGCCCATGGCGGTCGCGATGGCGCAGCTCGGCGGGATCGGCGTCCTCCACCGATTTCTCTCGGTCGAGGAGGAGGCCGCCGAGGTGCGCCGGGTGAAGCGCTACCTGACGCACGTCGTCGCCGAGCCGTACGTGATCGACGCCGGCCAGACCGTGGCAGAGGCCCGCGCCGAAGCGCGCCGGCTCCTGGTCACGGGCTTCATGGTCGTCGATCCGGAGCGACGACTCGTCGGGCTCCTCACCGCCCGCGACATGCTGGCGGGCGAGGACGGCCAGCGCATCGACGAGCTGATGACGCCGCGTGAGCGGCTCGTCACGGGGACACCGGAGATCGACCTGGCGGAGGCACGGCGGCTGCTCACCGCGAATCGGATCGAGAAGCTACCGCTCGTCGATGCCGACGACCGGGTCGCGGGCCTCGTCACGCTGCGCGACCTCTCACTCGCCGACCGCTACCCCCGCTCTACGCGCGACAACCGCGGCCGCCTGCGCGTCGCCGCCGCGATCGGGATCCGGGGCGACTACCTGATCCGCTCGGAGGCGCTGATCGCAGCCGAGGTAGACGCACTCGTGCTCGACATCGCGCACGGCCATGCCGACGCCGCGATCGAGGCGGTGCAGGAGCTGAAGAGCGCCTGGCCCGGCGTCGAGGTCGTCGCCGGCAATGTCGCCACGGGCGACGGTGTGACCGATCTCGTAGCTGCGGGGGCCGACGCGGTCAAGGTCGGGATCGGACCGGGGTTCGCCTGCACGACGCGGCTCGTCGCCGGGGTCGGCGTGCCGCAGCTGACGGCGGTGCTCGAATGTGCCGAGGCCGCGCTCGAGACCGGCGTGCCGCTGATCGCGGACGGGGGGATCCGACGCGCCGGCCACGTGGCGACGGCGATGGGAGCAGGGGCGAGCACGGTGATGGTCGGCAGCCTCTTCGCCGGACGGGAGGAGAGCCCCGGCGACGTCGTTCGCAAGCGCGGCCAGTTGTTCAAGGTCTACCGCGGCATGGCGTCGCGCTCGGCCGCCGCGGCGCGGCTCGCGATCGAGGGCCGCGGCGACGCGCTCGACCAGTACGTGGCCGAGGGCGAGGAGATGGAGTTTCCGCTGCGCGGATCGGTGGCCGGGATCGTCGAGGAGCTGCACGGCGGCCTGCGAAGCGGGATGAGCTACGTGGATGCAGCCTCGATTCCCGAGTACTGGGAGAAGGCGAGCTTCGTCCGCCAGACCGAGGCGGGCGAGCGCGAGTCGCATCCGGGGTCGGCGTGAGCACGCTCTACCGAAACGGCATCGTCGTGACGATGGACGACGCAGGCGCCGAGCACGCGAGCGGTTGGCTGCTCGTGGGCGACGACGGGATGCTCACTGCGGTCGGCGCCGGGGCCGAGCCCGACGCCGATCGACGCGTCGACCTGCGCGGCGGCGTCGTCACCCCCGGCCTCGTCAACACCCACCATCACCTCTACCAGACCCTGACGCGCGCCCGGGCGCAGGAGGCCGACCTCTTCACCTGGCTGCGCGAGCTCTACCCCGTCTGGTCGCGAATCGACGCCGAGTCGGAGTACGCCGCCGCGCGCACGGGCCTCGCCGAGCTCGCTCTCTCGGGCTGTACGACCGTCTTTGACCACCACTACGTCTTCCCCGAGGGCCGTGAGGGTCTGATCGAGGCCGAGGTGCAGGCGGCGCGCGAGATCGGCGTGCGGATCGTCGCCTCGCGCGGCTCGATGGACCTCGGCGTCTCGGACGGTGGTCTACCGCCCGACGAGTTGGTCGAAGACCTCGACGCCGTGCTCGCCGAGACGGAGCGCCTCGCCGCGCTGCTGCACGAGCCCGGCCCGGGCGCCCGCGTGCAGCTCGCCGTCGCCCCGTGCTCGCCGTTCTCGGTCACCGGCCGGCTGATGGAGGAGTCGGCTGCGCTCGCCCGCAGGCTCGGGCTGCCACTGCATACCCACCTGGCAGAAACGCTCGAAGAAGAGGCGTACTGCGTCGAGCTCTACGGCTGCCGCCCGGTCGAGTACCTCGACCGGCTCGGCTGGCTCGCCGACGATGTCTGGTGCGCACACTGCGTCCACCTCTCGGATGAGGACATCGCCCAGTTCGCGAGCACCGGTACCGGCGTCGCCCACTGTCCCACCTCGAACCTCCGCCTGGGCGCGGGCGTCGCACCCGTGCGTGACATGATTGACGCGGGCGTGCGCGTCGGTCTCGGCGTGGACGGCTCGGCCTCGAACGAGCGCAGCGACCTCGTCTTCGAGGTCAAGCAGGCGCTGCTCGTCGCTCGCGGCCGGGGTGGCGGAGCAGCGATGACGGCGCGGGAGGCAATTCGCCTCGGCACCCGCGGCGGCGCAGCGGTGCTGCGTCGCGACGACATCGGCTCGCTGGAGGCCGGCAAGTGCGCCGACTTCGCCGTCTGGCCGACCGACGGGCTGGAGCTCGGCGGCGCCGACGACCCGGTCGCCGGGATCGTCTTCGCTGGGCCGTTCCGACCGCAGCTCCTCGTCGTCGGTGGCGAGGTGGTCGTGCAGGACGGCGGGCTCGTGAGGGCCGACGAGACCGAGATCGCGAAGGCCCATCGGGTGCAAGCGCGAAGGTTTTCCCTGTGAGCATCTCTTTGTCGACTCATGTGCTCGATACGGCGGCCGGGCGGCCCGCTTCCGGGGTCGCCGTGGAGCTGCTACTCGACGGCGCGCAGGTGGCGACCGCCGATACCGACACCGACGGCCGGGCGCGACTCGCCGAGTCGCTCGAGCCCGGCCTCTACCAGCTCGTCTTTCACCCGCCGTCGCCGTTCTTCCGCCGCGTCGCTCTCGACGTCGAGCTGACCGAAGGCCACTATCACGTGCCCCTCCTCGTCTCCCCGTTCTCGTGCGCGAGCTACCGCGGCAGCTGAGCGTCGAGGAGCTCGCCGAGCTCTTCGAGGGCCGCACGCGGTTCGTCGAGCTCCTCGCTGGACGACTCGACCCACTCGGGGTCGCCGCCGAGGTCGCGCACGAGCTGTCCGATGAGGAGAAGCACGACGTTCTCGACGCGCACCCGGCGATCGGCCAGAAGAAGGGGCTCTCGGCCCGGTCGGCGGCCGAGCAGGGGACAGACGACGAGCCCAAGGTGCTGGCGGAGCTGGCTCGGCTCAACGCCGAGTACGAGGCGCGGCATGGCTTCCGGTTCGTCGTGTTCGTGAACCGGCGCCCGAAAGCCGAGATCCTGGACGTGCTCCGGAACCGGATCGGCAACCCGACCGGAGACGAGCTCGAAACCGCGCTCGGTGAGCTCGTGGCAATCGCGATCGACCGGTGGCAGCGCTCGTGAGCGTCGTCGCCGCCCTGATCGATCCGTACATCACGGACTGGCTCAATCTGCTGATCCGCTGGCTGCACGTGATCGCCGCGATCGCCTGGATCGGCGCGTCGTTCTACTTCGTCCTGCTCGATCAGTCGCTCGAGGCGCCGACCAAGGTCGATGACCTGCGCGACGGCGTCGGGGGCGAGTTGTGGGAGGTGCACGGCGGCGGCTTCTACCACGTCAAGAAGTACAAGGTTGCGCCGCCGGTGCTGCCCGAGCACCTCGCCTGGTTCAAGTGGGAGGCGTACACGACTTGGCTGTCGGGCTTCGCGCTGATGGTCGTCCTCTACTACTTCAACGCGAGCGCATACCTGATCGACCCCGAGGCGGCCGACCTGACGCCGTGGCAGGCGGTCGCGATCAGCGTTGGGTTACTCGTCGTCGCCTGGCTTGCCTACGACCTCCTTTGCCGGCTGCTCGTGCGGCACGGCATTGTCCTCTGGTTCCTGATCGCGGCTCTCACGGCGCTCGCCGCCTGGGGCTGCACCCAGCTCTTCCAGCCCCGTGCTGCGTTCCTCCAAGTAGGAGCGATGATCGGCACGATCATGGCAGGGAACGTCTTCTTCAACATCATCCCGGCGCACTGGGAGCTGATCCACGCCAAGCGCGCCGGCCGCGACCCCGACCCGACGCCAGGCGTCGTCGCCAAGCAGCGCTCGGTGCACAACAACTATTTCACGCTGCCGGTCTTGTTCACGATGATCGCGGGCCACTTCGCTTTCACCTACGGCGCCGGGCGCGCATGGCTCGTGCTGCTCGTGATCATGTTCGTCGGGATCCTTTCGCGGCTCTTCTTCAACCTCCGCCATCAGGGGAGGACCATCTGGGCGATTCCCGCAGCCGGTGCCGTGGTACTGGTTCTGCTTGGCGTCGCGATCCGGCCCGACGAGGGCGGTGGGGGCTCGGGCGCAGGCAAGGTCCCGTTCTCGCAGGTCGCTCCGATCTTCGAGCAGCGCTGCGCCACGTGTCACGCGACGTCCCCGACCCAGCCGGGCTTCTCGAGCCCGCCGGCTGGTGTGGTGCTCGAGAAACCGGCACAGATCGCTGCCCGCTCGGCAGAGATCCGCACGGTCGTCTCTTCAAAGGTGATGCCGCTCGGCAATGTCACCGGCATGACGAGCAAGGAACGCGCCCTCGTCATCGCCTGGATCAACCAGGGCGCATCCACAAAATAGGAGTTCTGACGATGCTGAAGATTCGTGCCGGAGGGTTCTCGTTCATGGCGCAGCTGGAGGAGGAGAATGCGCCGGAGACGGTCGCGGCCTTCAGGCGGCTGCTGCCGCTCGAGTCGCGCATCATCCACGTGCGCTGGAGCGGGGAGGCTGGCTGGATCCCGTTCGGCGCCCTCGACCTCGGGTTGGGACCGGAGAATGCGACGTGCTATCCGCACCCGGGCGAGATCGTCCTCTACCCGGGCGGCGTCTCGGAGACGGAGATCCTGCTTGCGTACGGCTACGTCAACTTCGCCTCGAAGGCGGGGCAGCTCGCCGGCAACCACTTCGCGACGATCGTCGAGGGCAACCAAAACCTGGGGGCGTTGGGCAAGAGCTTCCTCTGGGAAGGAGCGCAGAAGATCACGTTCGAGGAAAGCTGACCGCAGGCCGGTCCGAGGGCGGGCGGCTAGACGAAATCCAGCGAGACCGGCTGCGGGAACGCCCCGATCGCCTCGCCGCGGCGCAGGAGCTCGGCGACGGCCTGCCGGCCCTCCTCGCCGTAGTCCTCGGTCAGCTCGTTCACGTACATCTCGATGAACCGATCGGCGACCGCCTCGTCGATCCCGCGGCCGAACTGCAGCGCGTACTCGAGGGCGTCCTCGCGGTGCTCGAGACCGCAATGGATCGCCTCGGCGAGAACCGTCGAGAGTTCGGGCAGTCGCTCGACATCGCGCCGGGCGACATTGACCCCGAGCGGCAACGGCAGGCCAGTCTCGAGCAGCCACCACTCACCGAGATCGAGCACCTTGTGGAGCCCGATGTCCGCGAAGGTGAGTTGACCCTCGTGAATCAGGAGCCCGTAGTCCGCACGGCCCGACGCCACCTCGTCGGGGATCTGCTCGAACGGCAGTTCCCTGAACGCGACGTCGCCGAGCACGAGCCGGAGGGTGAGGAATGCCGTCGTCATCGCGCCGGGGATCACGATCTCCTTGCCGCGAAGATCGTCGAGCTCGGCCGGTTCGCGCGCGACGACGATCGGGCCGTAGCCGGTGCCGATGCTGGCACCGTGCGGCAGTAGCGCATAGTCCTCTTGCACGAACGGATAGGCGGCGAGCGAGATCGCGGTGACCTCCAGCCGCCCCGCGCGCGCCCACTGGTTGAGCGTCTGGATGTCGGCCAGCACCTGCTCGAAGACGAACCCGCGCGGATCGACGAGGTCGGTCGTCAGCGCCCAGTACATGAACGCGTCGTCGGGGTCGGGACTATGACCTACGCGGATTGCCATCGCGCGACGACCGTAGCACCCTGCCGACAGCCGCCAGAGGGTGAACCGACGATCGACTCGCGGCGATAGGATAGGGGGAGATGGCGTTCAAAGATCTCTTTTCGTTCCTCTTCCAGAGCTCGACCGACGAGGAGCGCGTGGCGCAGTACGTGATCCGCGAGCACGATCGCGGCCGCTCGCTGCACGACATCCTCGAGGACCACTACGTGGTCAACCGGCTCGAGTCACCGGAGCAGCGCGCGCGCCTGCTCGACCGGCCGGAGATCATCCACGCGGTCGGCGCAGACATGACCGAAGCTGCCAGAGCCTCATTGAGGCCCTGAGCACGGCGCCCGGCTTCGACTGGGCGTGCGAATCCCGCCCTGGAAAAGCGAAACGGCCCTCGGGGAAGGGCCGTCTCTGGGATGAAACGAGGGGGAGGGTTGGGATGACTCATGTATCGGTGGGGTGGCGCCCACGCCCATCCCTCGCTCGAGTGATTCGTCAGAAACCGAAGCGCTGCTCCTGGAACGGATCCGCTTCGTTGTGATAGCCGAGGCGCTCCCAGAAGCCCGGCTGGTCATGGTCGAGCAACTCGATTCCGCGCAGCCACTTGGCGCTCTTCCAGAAGTACTTCCCCGGCACGATCAGGCGCAGCGGCCGGCCATGCTCGGCGGTGAGCGGCTCGCCGTCGGCGTGGGTGGCGAGCATCGCGCCCTCCCGCTCGAGGAACTCGAACGGGACGTTCGCGGTGAAGCCGGCCTCGGCGTGGGCGACCGCATACCGCGCTGTCGGGCGAGGCCCGGCGAGATCGGCCAGCGCTGACCAGGGGATGCCCGCGAAGGTGGTGTCGAAGCGGCTCCAGCGCGTCACGCAGTGGATATCCTGGGTGACCTCGACCCGGGGAAGCTCGGAAAGCTGCTCCCAGGTGAGCGTGATCGGCGAATCGACCTCTCCCGAGACGCGGAAGTCCCAGCCGGCGAGATCGGCCGGATACTTGGCGACGGAGCCGGCATGCAGAACGGGCCACTTCTCGGTCAGGTACTGGCCGGCCGGGAGCCGCCGCGGGTCGTATCCCGCCTCGCGCACCTTCTTCTCTGCCTTGCTCCGGAACATGCTCCTACACTAGACCGCATGAGCGTCGTTTCGTTACAGGCAGCTCCGCGGCCACGCGCCTACGTCGGGGTGACCGGCCCCGAGGCGGCCGTGTACCTGCAGCGAATGGTCTCGAACGACGTCGAGGCACTCGGGCCACGCGAGTCTTGCCAGGCCCTCCTGCTCACGGCGAAGGCGCGGTTGATCGCTCCGCTCACGGTGCTGCGGCGCGGTGCCGACGACTTCCTCCTCCTCACGGAGCCGTCGCTCGGAGAGCGGGTCGCGACTGAGCTCGTCCGCTTCCGTTTCGCCGCGAAGTGCACGATCGAAGCCGAGGAGCACTCCTCGCTCGTCGTGCTCGGCGACCCGGCGCCGGCGGGGTCGATTCCGACCGCCGACTACGGCGTCCCCGCCTACGAGCTGCTCGACGCGGAACCGCCCGCGGCCGAGCCCCTCGAGGCCGACGAGCTGGAGCGGCTGCGGATCCTCGCCCGCACTCCTGCCTGGGGCCGGGAGCTCGACGAACGCGTGATGCCCGCCGAAGCGGGCCTCGAGGAGAGCGCGATCAGCTTCACGAAGGGGTGCTACCCCGGCCAGGAGCCGGTAGCGCGGCTCCACTACCGTGGCCATCCGAACCGCGGCCTGCGCGTGCTCGAGCTCGAGACCGGCGAGCTCCCCGAGTACGACGCCGAGCTGGAGCTCGACGGCAAGGTCGTCGGCCGGATCACGAGCGCAGTCGCCGACGCCGCCCGGATCCTGGCGCTCGCCTACGTCCGACGCGAGGTTCCGGCGGATGCGAGCCTCACCGTCGGCTCCCGCAGCGCCACGCAGCTACACTCACCCTCCCCGCGCCCGTAGCTCAGGGGATAGAGCGCTGCCCTGCGGAGGCAGAGGTCGCACGTTCGAATCGTGCCGGGCGCATGGCTATTTCAAGCCCCGCTCACGCACGCGCGGGAGCCGAGGCCGTGGCAGGCCCCGCCGACCCGACCGCGTGCCGGCGGAGGCCCATCCACGGCGCGACGGCGAGGCAGGTGGCGATCAGGAAGACGTAGACGAGGTGGTAGCCACCCAGCTGGGCGACCGCCCCACAGATCACGGGGCCGAGCACCGCTGCGGTCGCCCACGTCATGTTCAGCAGGCCCAGGATGGCGCCACGACCGAGCCCCGCCTCGTCCGCACCCTCGGCGCAGAGCGGGTAGGAGATCCCGAAGAGGACGGCGGTGATGGGGCCGCGCAGCACGAGCAGGACGACGAGTGGGACGGCCCCCGCGGCGAGGATCGGCAGGACCATCGGGCTGGCGAGCGCTATCGTGGCGACGGCGGCCACGGTCGCCGTCGCCACACGCGAACCCGCCTTCGCCACCACCGTCGCGAGCACCGTGAAGCCGACGGCGGACGCCGTCAGGGCGACGCCGATTCCGACGGTTCCCATCCCGTCGCCCGCGAGCTGCAACGGCACGATCAGGAAGAGGGCGCTCCCCGAGATCCCGGCGACGAGCGTGCAGGCGAGGCCGACCTGGACGCGAGTGGCCCGGCGCAGGCGTCCGAGCGTGATCGACTCCCGCTCCGGCCCAGCAGTCGAGGCGGACGCGTTGCCGATCGCGAGGCTGGCGCCCAGCACGAGAACGGCGACGGCCGCGATCCCGAACGGGAGGCGCGCGCCCACCTGGGCCGCCACGACCCCGGCCACGGCCGGCCCGAGCATGAACGCGATCCCGGCGATCGTCATCGGCAGCGTGAGCGCCCGGGCCCGCTGCTCGGGGGGCGCCAGGTCACCGGCCAGCGCCACGCCGGCCGTCCAGAGAGCGCCGAAGCCGATGCCGAAGACGACCCGGGACGCGAACAGGCCCGCGAACGTCGGCGGCAGGGCGTGGCCGGCGAGCCCGAGGGCGAGGAACACCGAGGCGGCCACTGCAATCCGTCGGGCGCCGACACGGTCGGCCAGGATCCCCGAGGGGACCGACACGACGAGCACGGCGGCGGCGGTGCCGCTGACGAGGATCCCGGTCTCGAACGTGGAGAGGTGGAGCGTGCGCGCGAACGCCGGGACGAGCGGCACCATCGCCGACCACATCAGCTCGCCGACGAGGATCAGCCCGTAGACGGTGAGGAGCAGCCGTGAACACACCCGGTCGACTGTAGAGGCAGCTGCGGAGCGCGTCCTCGGGCGGCGGCCACATGCAGGTCAGAATCGCCGCCCACTTCGCGAAGCACGCCTACTGCACGAATTGGATCAAGAGCACGGATTCAGGCGAGCTCGCAATGGAGAAGCTCTCCCCCGTGGGGGAAACGATGAGTTCCCCCAACGGGCCCCGTTTCTCAGGCGCCTAGCCAGGTCACGCTCTTGACAGCACCCGCTCCTGCACAGCTGCCACCCGGCTTGCCCCGGCTCGCGAGAACGCAGGTGAAGCCGGGAAGGAGCGAGGTGTGGACGACCTTCCTCTGGCCGCTGCGGAGGGCCACTGTCTGCGCCGCAAGCGAGCGCACGACGGCCTTGGCCTTCGGGCACGACACGCTTCTGACGACGATGATCCACATATGCCCGCCGGCGTTGTAGACGCCGCAACTGGAGGAGGCCTGCGCGGTGGACGCGCCGGCAGTCAGCGCAAGGACAGCGAGCGCTGCGACAACCGCGAGCCTGGCATGAAGCAGGATGGAACGGTGCATGGCGTGGGCCTCCCGTGAGTGGTCGAGGTCGCGTGGAGCGTACCCACGACATCGGTTTCACCGCACAGAGGCCAGACCCTCGATCGGGTCGGCCGGCACACCGCTCCTCGGAAAGGAGCCCTGAAGAGCCGGGAGGGCCGGCTCTCGCCGACCCTCCCGGGTACCCATCTAACGAGATTCGCGAAGCGAACCTCTTGCTTACATCATCCCGCCCATGCCGCCCATGTCGGGCATGCCGCCGCCGCCGCCGTTCTTCTCCGGCGCGTCGACCACGATGACCTCCGTGGTGAGGATGTTCTTCGCGATCGAGGCTGCGTTCTGGAGTGCAGAGCGCGTCACCATCGTCGGATCGATGATCCCGTTCTTGACGAGATCCTCGATCTCGCCGGTGTCGACGTTCAGGCCCTGGCCCTTCTTGGCCGCACGAACCTGGCTGACGACGACCGAGCCCTCGAGGCCCGCGTTGTACGCGAGCTGACGGAGGGGCTCCTCGAGCGCACGCAGGATGATCGCGGCACCTGTCTTCTCGTCACCCTCGAGAGTGGCTAGGCCCTTCTTGGCCGTGTCGGCCGCGTTCAGCAGCGCGACGCCGCCGCCCGGGACGATGCCCTCCTCGAGCGCGGCACGCGTCGCCTGCAGCGCGTCCTCGACCCGATGCTTCTTCTCCTTCATCTCGGTCTCGGTGGCCGCACCGACCTTGACGACCGCAACGCCGCCGGCGAGCTTCGCCAGCCGCTCCTGCAGCTTCTCGCGGTCGAAGTCCGAGTCGGTGTTCTCGATCTCGCCCTTGATCTGCTTGATCCGGGCCTTGATCGCGTCACCGTCACCGGCACCGTCGATGATCGTGGTCGAGTCCTTGTCGACGACGACCTTGCGGGCATGACCGAGCTGGGTCAGCTTCGTGTTCTCGAGCTTGAGGCCGAGCTCCTCGGTGATGACCTCGCCGCCGGTGAGGACGGCGATGTCCTCGAGCATCCGCTTGCGGCGGTCGCCGAAGCCGGGGGCCTTGACGGCCACGGCCGTGAAGACGCCACGGAGCTTGTTGACGACGATCGTCGCAAGAGCCTCACCCTCGAGGTCCTCGGCGACGATGACGAGCGGCTTGCCGGCCTGGATGACCTGCTCGAGCACCGGCAGCATGTCCTTGACCGCACCGATCTTCTGGTTCGCGATCAGGATGTACGGGTCGTCGAGCACGGCCTCCATGCGATCGGCGTCCGTGATCATGTACGGGGACAGGTAGCCCTTGTCGAACTGCATGCCCTCCGTGAACTCGAGGTCGAGGCCGAAGGTCTGCCCCTCCTCGACGTTGACGACGCCGTCCTTGCCGACCTTCTCGATCGCGTCGGCGATGACGTCGCCGATCTCACGCTCGCGCGACGAGATCGTGGCGACCCGGGCGATGTCCTCCTTGCCCGAGATCTCCACCGACTGCTTCTTCAGGTCCTCGACGATCGCGTTGACGGCCGTCTCGATGCCCCGCTTGAGACCCATCGGGTTCGCACCGGCGGCAACGTTCTTGAGACCCTCACGGACGATCGCCTGCGCGAGCACGGTCGCCGTCGTCGTGCCGTCACCGGCAACGTCGTTCGTGGCGGTAGCAACCTCGCGAACGAGCTGCGCGCCCTGGTTCTCGAACGGGTCCTCGACGTCGATCTCGCGAGCGATCGTGACACCGTCGTTCGTGATCGTCGGCGCGCCGAACTTCTTGTCCAGCACGACGTAGCGACCCTTGGGGCCGAGCGTCACCTTGACCGCATCGGCAAGGATGTTCACGCCACGCTCGAGCGAGCGACGCGCATCCTCGTTGAACTTGAGCTCCTTGTGAGCCATCTGTTTCTCAATCCTTCCGTCAGTGCTGGTTAGACGACTTTCGCGAGAACGTCCGACTCGCGAAGGATCAGGTACTCGTCGGCGCCGTCCTTGATGTCGGTGCCGCCGTACTTGGAGAAGATGATCGTGTCACCCTTCTCCACATCCATCTTGATGCGCTTCCCGTCCTCATCCCGAGAGCCGGGGCCGACGGCCAGGACCTTGCCGCGCTGCGGCTTCTCCTGGGCGGTGTCGGGCAGCACGATGCCGCTCGCGGTCGTGGCTTCCTCTTCGAGGACCTCCACGATCAGGCGGTCACCTAGGGGCTGCAGTTTCATGCACGTGCCTCCCTGTGAAACGTTCTGTGGTTACTGACGAACTGCTCTGGCACTCGTCGGGTGAGAGTGCCAGCACCTGCAACCTATCACAGTCACGGCGCCCGGACCAATGTCCGGCGGCCGGGCCTCTATAGTTGGTGCGCGATGCCGATGTACGCGCTCAACTTCTACTCGCCGGTCGTCGCCGACCAGTTACGCACCGGCCGCAAGACCGCGACGATCCGGCTCGGCGACAAGTCGCCGAAGTACCGCAAGGGGATGATCGTGACGGTGCTCGTCGGCACGCGCTACGGCCAGCGGGAGAAGATCTTCGATGCGGTGATCGACAAGGTCGAAGTGAAGCCCCTCGGAGAGCTCTCGCCGCGTGAGATCGAGCACGACAATCCCGAGATCCGCCGGGTCGACGAGCTCGCCCGCTGGCTCGGCCAGCTCTACAACCGCGAGGTCTCCGAGACCGACACCGTCACTGTGATCCGCTTCTCGCAGATCATCGGCACGATGTTCTAACGGCAGGCCGCGCGCAGGCGCTCGAGGTCCGCGAACCGCGTCTCGATGTCGGTTCGCGGCGCCGCCATCCGCTTGTCCCGAAGCCCCTCGAGCGCGTGCAGGAGCACGGGCAGGGGCGGTCCGCTCGCGGTGATCTGCTTCAGGAACTTCTCTTCCAGCCCCTCAGCGGGCTGCTCGATGAACCGTCGCACGAACAGGTTGTGGTGCTGCTCGGCGGTGCGGGCGTGGGCGTCGCAGACCGCGATGAAGGCGTTCAGGCTCTCGACGACCCCGGCGGGCAGGACGCCGTCCTCGCCGACTACCTCGAGAAGCTCGTCCATGATGCTGGCGCGGCGAATGCACGCCTGCAGGAGCGCCTGATCCTCGACGGTCATGAACGACATCTTCTCGAGCACGATCGCCGCGTAGGTGGGGTCGCCCACACGGCAGAGGCCGAGCATCAGGTCGATCTCGTTGATCGCTGCGAAGTCCCCTGCGTTCGCGCCGCGATACTCGTGTCGACCGACGCGGTACGGCTTGAAGTAGGGGCGCACGTTGTAGAAAAAGCGCCGCACGTCCAGCCTCTCGTTCAGCTCCGCGTTGTAGCGGGCGACGTCCTCGAGGGCCCGCTCCGCGTCATGGAAGAGCGTGCGGGAGACAGGATGCGTCGCGCCGAGCGGGGGGATCCGTCGCAGTACGTCGGCGGCACGGACGTAGGCGAGGATCGCGTAGCAGTTGAAGTCGATGAAGAGGATCTCGTCGGGGAGCGAGGTGAAGCTCTTGTACTCGCCACGCCGGGCGAGATTGCTGAGGTTGACGTGGGCGGTCGCAAACCGCGGCGCGACCCCGAGGCCCGCTGCCAGGCGCTGCGCCAGGGCACTCGCCTCCGGGAAGGGCGAGCTAGCTTCTCGCTCCGGGTTCGTCAGCTCGTGGCGGCGCAGCGCCGCCATGTAGAGGCCGACGCTCCCGAGCAGGTCGTAACCACTGACGGCATCGAGATGCAGGAGTCGCAGCGCCGCTATCTCGGCCACGTGCGCCTGCCCCTCCTCGACGAGGGCGGCCTTGAGCTCGGGTGCCTCGCCGTCGACGGCGATCGGGTTGTCGAGCTCGAAGTAGTGATTCTCGAGTTCGGTGTTGAGCTCCTTGAAGCGCCCGCGGATCCAGGCGTCAAAGGCGGCGAGGCTGTCGCTCTCCATCAACCTAGTCTAGGAGGGAGAGAGGAGGCCGCCGGGTTCAGCGGCCGGGCTTTCGGATCGGGGCACCAAAGAGCTCCGGCGGTCGCACCTCGGCGCCACACTCCTCACATTCGACGAGGAACGCCGAGGGGAAGCGGGCGCCGCACCCGGGGCAGAGGTGCCGCATCTCGTTGTCGCACGTCGGGCAGGAGGCCGGGAGCTCATCCTCCAGCTCGACGAAGTACCGCAGGGTAAATCCACAACCGACACAGAACGCAACCCAGTCGCCGAGCGTCTTGCGCCGCTCCTCCTGGATCCAGTTCCGCTTCGGTCGTTCCGGGCGCCCCATGGAGGGAGCGTAGTGGAGGGCCTCCGAACCGGAACGGTACAGTTGGGGGCGTCAACCGCCCAGGGGGACTCGATGGCTGTACGGGAGGCGGAGCCGGTGGGCTCGCTCCAGGAGGTGCACGAAGCCGGCCTCGACCGTGAGGACCTGTTCGTCATCTACCGCAACATGCTGATTACGCGCGGGATCGAGGAGCGCGGTCACATCCTGTACAAGCAGGGCAAGATTCCCGGCTCCTTCTACACGGGCCGCGGGAACGAGGCCGCGGCCGTCGGAGTCGCGACGGCGATGGGCGCCGGCGACGTCGGCTGCCCGCTCCAACGCGACATGGGCGTCCACGTGACCCGCGGCATCGAGCCCTGGAAGATCTTCGCGCAGTACATGGGCCGGGAGGGCGGCCCCACACGCGGGCGCGACGGCAACGTCCACATCGGCGACGCCCGACTCGGGCTCCACGCCATGGTCAGCCACCTGCCGGCGATGCTGCCCGTGGCTGTCGGGATGGCGCTGGCGTTCAGGATTCGCGGCGAGCGCCGGGTCTCGGTGGCCTGGTGCGGGGACGGTGCATCCGCCCGCGGCGACGCGCACGAGGGGATGAACCTGGCCGGCGTGCGGAAGCTTCCGGTCGTGTTCGTGATCGACAACAACCAGTGGGCCTACTCCACTCCCGCCCACCTCGGCCACGCGGTCGAGCACCTGGCCGACCGGGCCGCGGCCTACGGGTTCGACGGGGTCGTCGTCGACGGCACCGACGTGCTGGCAGTGCACCGCGAGGCGAGGCAAGCGATCGAGAAGGCCCGCGAGGGAGGCGGGCCGACGCTGATCGAGGCGATGACGCTGCGGATGGAGGGCCACGCGGTTCACGACGATGCGTCGTACATCCCGCGCGAGATGTTCGAGGAGTGGGGCCGCCGCGATCCGATCGACCGCTATCGCACCTGGCTGCGAGAGACGGCACAGATGACCGACGAGGAGGAGAGCGAACTCACGGGGGCCGTGAAGAAGCTGCTCAACGACAGCCTCGTGCGCGCGGAGGAGTCGCCCCTCCCTGACCCGGCCAGCCTCCTCGACGGGGTGTTCGCGACCGCCGACGAGCTTTCGACGCCCCACCACAAGTAATGGCCGAGAAGACCTACCTCCAGGCGATCAGCGCTGGTCTGCGACAGGAGATGCAGCAGGACGAGCGCGTCTTCGTGCTCGGCCAGGACGTCGGGGTCTACGGCGGCGCGTTCAAGGTGACGGACGGGTTCCAGGACGAGTTCGGCCCCTGGCGCGTGATCGACATGCCTCTCTCGGAGACCGCGATTCTCGGTGGTGCGACAGGGGCGGCGCTGATGGGTCTGAGGCCGGTGGCGGAGATGCAGTTCGCCGATTTCGTCTCGTGCGGCTGGGATCACCTCGTCACCGTGGCGGCGAAGCAGCACTACCGCGCCGGCACCCCGGTGCCGATCGTCCTGCGCCTCCCGTCGGGAGGCGGCTTCTCGGGCGGCCCATTTCACTCGCAAAATCCCGAGAGTCTCTTCGCCCACGTGCCAGGGCTCAAGGTCGTCTGCCCCGCGACGCCGGAGGACGCGAAGGGCCTGCTCGCAAGCGCGATCGCCGACCCGAACCCCGTCCTCTTCTTCGAGCACAAGCACCTCTACCGGCGGATCCGGGGCGAGGTACCGGACGAGCGCTACACGACCCCCTTCGGAGTGGCCCGCACGCACCGTCCCGGAGACGACATCGTCGTCGTCACCTGGGGCGCAATGGTCTATACCGCTATGGAGGCGGCCGAGAGGCTCGAGGACGAGGACGACGTCTCGGTCGAAGTGCTCGATCTGCGGACATTGATCCCGTGGGATCGCGAGGCGGTGCTCGCGGCGGCCCGGAGGACCTCGAAGGTGCTGGTCCTGCACGAGGACACCCGTACCGGGGGGTTCGGCGCCGAGATCGTCGCCACGATCGCTGAGGAGGCGTTCGAGTATCTCGACGCGCCGGTGAAGCGGATCGCCGCCCCTGACGGGCCCGTCCCTTTTTCGCCCCCGCTCGAGCGTGCTTTTATACCCCAGATCGACGATGTCGTCGCCGGGCTCCGCGAGCTCGCGGCCTATTGACGGGTGCGGCAAGACCGGGCGAGGCAGGCCTCGCTTCTACAACAGGAGGATTGACGTGGCAACGGGAACGCAGATCGAGGTGGTGATGCCCCAGATGGGCGTCTCGGTGTCGGAGGGGACGATCACGAAGTGGCTGAAGCAACCGGGCGAGACGATCGCCCAGGATGAGCCGCTGCTCGAGATCTCGACCGACAAGGTGGATACCGAGGTGCCGAGTCCCGCGTCGGGTGTCGTCGCCGAGATCCTCGTTGCCGAGGGGTCGACGGTCGAGGTCGGCACCGTCCTCGCCGTGCTCGCGCCGGCGGGCTCAGCCGCCGCCGAGCCCGCTGCTCCCGCGCCCGAGCCCGCGCCGGCCGCGATCGCGACACCGGAGCCCGCTCCGCTCGCCCCACTGCCAACCGCTCCGATAAGTGACTCGGAGCCACAAAGTCCATCGGTGCCGTCGGGGAACGGCCGCGCCTTCGTCTCGCCCGTGGTGGCAAGGATCGCGGCAGAGCACGGCGTCGACCCCGGAGTGGTGCCCGGGACCGGGACCGGTGGGCGGGTGACGAAGAAGGATATCCTCGGGTTCATCGAGGCCGGCTCCGCCCCGCAGGCTCCCGCTCCCGCAGCCGAGCGCGTGGTAGTCGCGCCAGTCTCGGCCCCGCCTGTCGCGGCCCCGCCTGTCGCGGCGCCGGCAGCAGCTGCCCCGGCGCACGCTCCCACACCGGCTCCGCTCCAGGTTGGCGAGATCGAGGAGGCGATGACGGCGATGCGGCGCGGCGTGATGGATCACATGCGCCGCTCGCTCGACACCTCGGCCCATGTCTCGAGCGCGATCGAGGTCGACATGTCGCGGATCGTCGCGGCGCGCGAGCGGCTGAAGAAGGAGTACCAGGCCTCCTACGGCGTCAACCCGACCTACCTCTCGTTCATCGCCCACGCGACGGTCGAGACGCTGAAGGACTACCCCTGGGTGAACGGCGAGATCCGCGGCGAGAAGATCGTGACCAGGCCATGGATCAACCTCGGTATCGCCGTCGCACTCGAGGACGGCAAGGGGCTGATCGTGCCCGTGATCAAGAACGCGCAGGATCTCAACCTGCTTGGGATCGCCCGGTCGATCGCCGACATCGCAGCCCGGGCGCGCACGAAGAAGCTCCTCCCCGACGACGTCCAGGGCGGCACCTTCACGATCACGAACCCGGGTGGCTTCGGCACCTTCCACGGCACCCCGATCATCAGCCAGCCGCAGGTCGGGATCCTCGGCACCTACGCGCTCGTGAAACGACCCTGGGTCGTCCAGGACGAACTCGGCCACGACGTGATCGCGATCCGGCCGCTGATGAACATCACCCTCACCTACGACCACCGCCTCGTCGACGGCGCCTATAGCGGCGGCTTCCTCCGCGACCTACGCGAGCGGCTCGAAGGCTGGGACGAGAACGGCTGAACGGATGAGCAGGGCCTATCTTCTCGACGCCGGTCTCGTCGCGTACAGCGAGGCGATCGAGCTGCAGCGATCGCTCGCCGCGGCCGTCATGGAGGGCGCGATCTCGGAGACGGTGATCCTGCTCGAGCACCCAGCCGTGGTGACGACCGGGCGCCGCACCGACGAGGGTGAGCTGCACCTTCCGGACGGCGTCGAAGTAGAGGTCGTCGAGACCAACCGAGGCGGCAAATCGACATTCCACGGGCCCGGGCAACTCGTCTGCTACCCGATCCTCGACCTCAGCCTCCACGAGAAGGACCTGAAGAAGTACGTGCGCGACCTGGAACGGGTGATCATCGGGACGGTGGCCGGTTTCGGGCTCGAGGCGACCACGATCGAGGGGCTGACCGGCGTCTGGCTCGAGCGCCCGCCACGGAAGCTCGCCTCGATCGGCGTCCACGTCTCGCGCTGGGTGACGACCCACGGATTCGCACTCAACGTCGACCTCGACCCAGCGCCGTTCACGACGTGGATCACGGCCTGCGGGCTCGAGGACGCGCAGTTCACGACGATGAGCCATGCACTGGCACGCAGCGTCTCGGTGGACGAGGTCAAGCCGGCCGTGATCGCCGCTTTCGCTGAGGTGTTCGGGCTCGAGTTCGAGCCGCTGCCGGCGGAGCAGGCGCATCCGGTGCTCACCGCTCGCTGAAGCCCCTCGTCACAGAGTCGGCACGATGTCGGCACACAGATGTGCCATAATAAGTGCCATAGTGGCACGAATGAGTCGCACGACGATCATGGCCGACGATGCGCTGCTGGATCAGCTGCGCGAGATCGCCGCCGAGGAAGGCGTCTCCCTCGGCGAGGTGATCCGCCAGGGTCTCGAGTGGCGGGCGAAGACGCGGCGGCGGATACCGAGCTTCATTGGCAAGCTGTCGTCGCTCGGTGACTCCGCGATCGGGCCTCCCTCGTTCTCCGAGGGCTCCGATGACGCATTGATCGCTGAAGCGTTGCGTGCGAAGCATGATCGGATCCGTTCCGAGTGGCAGGCCGACCGAGACCAGCGCTCTTGACAGGCACGCTCGTCGTCGACACGAGCGTCGTCTACGGTGCTCTGGACAGCCTCGACCCGACTCACGCTGCTTGCGCCTTCACGCTCTCGTCGGGAGCGACGATCGTGATGCCGGCGCCGGTACTCGTCGAGGTCGATTGGCTCGCACGGAGCCGCGGTCGACGGGGTGCAGTGGCGACTCTTCTAGCCGGCGTGCTCGACGGCTCGACGCTCGTCGCAAATCTCGACGAGATCGACTATGCCCGGGTCGCAGACCTCGTCGAGCATTACGACGATCTCCCCCTCAGCCTCGTCGATGCCTCCGTGATCGCCGTCGCGGAGCGCCTCGAACAGGACACGATCGCCACGCTGGATCGGCGTCACTTCTCCGTCGTCCGTCCTCTCCACAGAGAAGCGTTCACGCTCGTCCCGTGACCTGCATGCCGACCTCCCCGTAGACTGAGACCCGTGGAGACCTCGCTCCCTGTCGCCGAGCGGCCGCGCCGGCCCGAGTGGATGAAGGTGCGCGCGCCGAGCGCGGAGGGGCGCTACTTCGACGTCAAGAAACTGATCCACGGCGCCAGCCTGAACACGGTGTGCGAAGAGGCGCGCTGCCCGAACATCGCGGAGTGCTGGGGCAAGGGCACCGCGACGTTCCAGATCCTCGGCGACACGTGCACCCGCGCCTGCCGCTACTGCTACGTCAACTCCGGCAAGCCCGAGCACGCGCCCGATCCGCTCGAGCCGTTGCGGCTCGCCCAGGCGGCGGCGCAGATGGGGCTCAAGCACGTCGTCGTCACCTCGGTCGACCGCGACGACGTCGATGACCGGGGGGCAGGTCATTTCGCAGCCGTGACCCGGGCCCTGAAGGCGAAGCTGCCGGACTGCACCGTGGAGCTCCTGACGCCCGACTTCCTGGGCGTCGAGGAACGGGCGCTCGCGACCGTGCTCGGCGCCCGGCCGGAGGTCTTCAGCCACAACATCGAGACCGTCCGCCGGCTGCACCGGCGGATGCGCGGCGCGAAGGCGAGCTACGACGGCGCCCTGCACCTTCTGCAGCGCGCCAGGGAAGTCGCGCCGTATCCCGTGCTGACGAAGACCGGGATCATCGCCGGGCTCGGCGAGTCGAACGAGGAGATCGTGGAGACGATGCGCGAGCTGCGCGCGAACGGTGTCGACGTCGTCACGATCGGCCAGTATCTGCAGCCCTCGAGCAAGCACACCGAGATCGACCGCTGGGTGCATCCCGACGAGTTCCGCTGGCTGCGCGAGCAGGGCGAGGCGCTCGGCTTCGGGTCAGTTTTCGCAGGCCCGCTCGTCCGCTCGAGCTACCGCGCAGACGAGCAGAAGCACGCAGCCGACAGCGGCCTCGGCGTCGTCGCGTACTAGCGCGACTCCAAACCGTCCACCTGAAGCGGCCGCGCGGCGCCGCACCACGGGGACGGGTGCATTCGTGGCGGACGATTCGGGTTGCCCTTGCCGCGCGTGTCGGCCCAGACGATGTGGGTGCGGCCCTTGCTGTCCACGTCGACCCACATGTAGTCGCCGAGGAGGCCGGCCTGCACCGGGTTGGTCGCCGGCGTCAGTTTCGGCATCGACGACGTCGTGACCCGCGTGTAGTTCATGCTCGGGCTCGCAGTCGCCGCGTTCTTCACCTCGACCCGCCGTGATGTCGTTAAAGCCGGTGGTCTCGCAGCTCCCGTACATGCGGTCGTATGGGAGCTAGCGTGTAAGGCCCGTTCGCACTCTGCAGGACAGCGCAATCACCGGATGCCCGTGTCGATCGCCAGACTCACGACGGTGAAGCGGCCCGAGCGCACGTAGACCTTGACGGGGCGCGCACCGCCGAACGGGAACTTCCGAAGGGTGCGTACGACATAGGTTCCCGAGGGGAGCACGGCACGGAAAGAGCCGTTGCGCAGCGTCGTCGCGCGGCCGACTTCGAGACCGTCGCGCACGAAGACGAGCATGACACCCGCTGCGGGAGCGCTGCAGGGAATACCCTCCTCGCACACCGGTTTCGTGGGGCTCTTGATCACGGTGCCCCGAATGCCGCTCTGGGTCGTTGCAACTCCGGCGGGGGATCCCACCACGAAGGCGAGCGAGGCGACGACGAGCGCGATCACGCTCCACATGAGATGACTGTAGCGCGGTTCTGCCCACGGTGTTCGAACTCCGGGGCAGCCGCGCGGCGGCCACGAAGCGGTTGCCCTCCGGTGCTGAGGATTCTCATTCGTCGGCTCCGATGCAGTCCTGACACTCGGAACTGATCCTCCTGCAGCCGGAGCGGACGGTCAACGGCTGCCGGTGTCGGTCGCCAGCTTCACGACGGTGATGCGTCCCACGGCAAAGGCCAAGGACGCGACGGCTCGATGCACCCGGGCGGCCTCCGTTCAGGTGCTGCCGTTCTCATCCGGAGGGTTGCACTCCGGCGAACCAATACGAATGAGCGCTGCGCTCCCCTTCGATCCCGTTGCACGAAGGATGAGCCGACCGCAGGCAAACGGCTTGGGCAGCTTGAGCGAGGCGCGGAAGGAGCCGCGGGCGCCGGCCGTCGCAACGGTAGTCGTGGTGCTGCGGCCAATGAGCCGCAGCGTGACGGCCTCGGCAGGCCTGAAATCGATCCCGCGAACGATAACCTGCGGTCGCTTCGTGAGCAGCTCGAGCTTCGGTTTCCCGGAGCCGGCCGCTGCAGAAACCATCACCAGCGCCACCAAGGTACCAATCGGCAAGAACCTTCGCATGCGCAGAAGTATGGAGGAGAGGCCGCCGATGTGACGGCCTCTCCCCGCAACATCCGGCTAGGATTTCGGCTTCGGCAGAGTGAGGCGGTAGGCACCACGCCCGTGCGTCGCCGCATAGATGACGCGATCGGTGGACTTCTTGCCGCCGGTGAGCGTCAGCCCGTAGACCGCCACGGGCGGTAACCCGTCGGCGGCTGGGATCCAGCTCGTCTGGTTCTTAGGAAGCCGAAAGACGCCGAAGTCGGTCGACACGTAGATGTCTCCCGTTGGCTGGTCGTAAACGGCGTCGAGCACCGGTTGGTCGCCGATGTCGTTGTCGATATTCGTCCACGTCGCAGAACACGTCGTGCCGGCGCAGCTCGCCGGGTTGACGACCACGTCGAAGATGTGGCCCGTGGCAGTACCCACCGCCGTTGCGTAGGCGTTGTAGCCGGAGTACGTCACGATTGCGTGGTATGGGTTCGTCGGGTCGACCGAGATTCCGCTCGGAAAGCGAGTCGGCTGGGCCGACGTGTCGAGTCGGTAGAACACGACCGATGCCGGGCTCGCCGCATTGGCGTTCTTCGAGATCATGACGCGGCCGAGGCGGGTTGCCGCCCACAGCGTGCCCGCGTCAGTACCACGGGCGAGCGCGACGACCACCTTGTCGCCTCCGCTGGCGCCGAGCTTGTCCTGGCCGAAGACGATCGCGCCAAGGTCAGGCCCACCGAGGGCTACGTAATCACCACAGTTGCCAGTGAAGAGCTGATCACTCGTCCCGAACACGCCCGTCGTGTTGCAGTGGGCCTCTAGGAACGCCTGAGAGCCACCGCTGTCCCGGGTCCGCCAGACATGCCGCATCCCGGCGAAGATCTGCCCGCCGGTGACGGGATCCTGGAGCATCGGAGCGTAGAAGCTCGACTGTTCACCGGAGAAGAGCATCGTGTCGCCGGTCCACACCCATTTGGTCGGATCGACACCGTGGAAGTTCGTGTCGGTGGCCGTGTTCGTGTAGGTGTGGAAGCGGATGTTGCCGTTGACGGCATCGATGCCCGAATCGCCGCCGTCCCCGGTGATCCCCAGGAACCAGGTGTTGCTGCCCGAGAAGGCGAGCGTGCCGTTGTCCTGCGTTCCTCCGAGGGCTGTCCCGAGCGGATCGTTCGGGTCCACCGAGAGGCTCTGGAACTGAAGCGTGTTCAGGCCCGCGTTCAGCGTCGTCAGCTTGGTGGGAATCCGGCTCAGATACTGCCGGCAGTTCGCCAGGTCCTGTCCCGAGAGCCCGCGGGTCGACGACGAGCAGTCAGCCGAATTGTTCGCGTACGTCCCGCTCGTCCGAACGATACCGCCGTCGGAGCCGACGAACATGATATCCGGGTTCTCGGGGTCGAACACGATCGCGTGCTGGTCGGGATGCATGTCCTCGTAGTTGAAGAACAGGCCGCCCGCCTGCGGCGTCGCGTCTCCTGTGAGATCGGTCCAACTGACGCCTGCATCGGTCGACATCACGACGGCCCGACCGTTGGAGATGTCGGCGCCGCCGTACAGAGGAAGCTCGCCGTACTGCATCGAGCCCCCGAGCACGACGGTATCCGGCCTGCCCGCGGGCGAGACGACGAAGATGTCGTACGAGCACTGCCCCTGGCAGAAGTCGAACGAGCCGTAGCCCGGCCGGCCCGGGTCGTCCGAGGAAAGGTCCGTCCAGCCGCTGTTCGTGCCACCCGTCGTCAGGGAGGCCGCCGAGGCGGAGGCGTCGTTGATGCGGTACAGCCGCGAAGCCCCGAAGTCGGGATCCTCGTTCCAGCCCGCGCCGAGGTAGATCCGTGTCTTCGCGCCGAGGTCGGCCGTTGCGAACTCGAAGCGGATCGAAAACGTGTCCGTCGGCGAGACAGGGTCGGCGAAGATGTTCTCGAAGCCGGCGCCGCCGTGGCGGACGAGGCCGTAGCCGAACATCGAGAAATAGTATGTGCTCGGGTTGTTCGGGTCGTACTCGATCTTCGTGACGCCGCCGCGGAAGAAATCACTTCCGTTCGACGTATTCGGGTTGACGGGGTCCTGCGCTTGACTGTACGCAAGCGTCCAGGTTGCGCCGCCGTCGGTCGACTCGTAGAGGCCGATCGGCGGTGCCCCGGCCGGCGTGTAGCGGCCGCCGCTGTTCGACGAAAGCCCGTGGCGCGCCACCGTCGTACCCATCAGCAGGTGTTGGGGGTTACTGGGGTCGACGGCGATCGCGCCGATGCCTCGGTCCTTCGCCACGGCCTGACTACCCGTGAGCACCGTCCAGTTGTTGCCGCCGTTGGTCGACTTGTAGAGGCCGATGCCGGCCTCGCTGTCGCCAGAGCCGTTCGGCTCGCCGGTGCCGACGTAGATCGTCTTCTGCGTCGAGTCGGTCGGGTCGACGAGGATCGCGCCGATCGAGGTCGAGTCGATCTCGCCGTCCGAGATGTTCTTCCAGTTCGGATGCGAGGAGAGTGCGTTGTCCGCTCTCCACAAACCACCGCCGGCGGCACCGAGGTACACCTTGCACTCGTTCTCCTTGCACGGCTTGCCGGTGGCGAGTGCGGTCACGCGGCCTGACCACTGGGTGTCGACGCCGTACGTCTGGGTTCCAAAAGTGTCCACGTTGAGCGTCGAAGGGCCGATCTCGTCCCAGGGCTTCGGGAACTTGACACCCTGTTTCTTCAGCAGCTTCTTCGCGTCCTTCAGCGACTGCTGCTGCTGGGCAAACGCGATTCGGGTGGCCGGGTAGGCGCGGTTCTCGTAGGCTTCCTGTGCCGGGCCGGCGACGATCTCGCTGCGGCTTGCCTCGCGCCCTTTCTCGAGGCCCTTACCCTTGAGGATCTGGTCGTACTTCTCGATGCGGCCCGGCGCGGCGGCGCCCTTCAACAGCATGCGAGCCTCGCGCATCCGCTCCTGTTTCCCGCCCTCGTTCTCGCCGGTCATCACCACCGCCGCGACGGACGCGGCAGAAAGAACACCGAGCAATGCGACCACTACTGCGGCCCACTTCCTCTTTGCGGTCATGACTCCCCTTTCAAGATGTCGACCTCGGAGGGCGGATCCCCACCGAGCCCTCGATCATCGAGGTTCGGGCCGGCCAGGTCAAATGAGGACGCTACCCGTG
>JBBQRN010000014.1:0-72505 GCA_038214705.1 Gaiellales bacterium
CGAGCCGACCGGGCCGTGATGCTCGATATAGGTCGCGTCCAGGTCGAGCGTCACCGTCTCCCGCACAAGCAGCGGATGCACCCGCGCGAACACCTCGTCCAGCGCCCGGTTGAGCTGGCCGATATGACCGAGGCTGAAGCGGCGCAAGAACCGGCCCAGCGTTGTCGACTCGGGCAGACCGTGACCACGCAGAAGCTCCTGCGCCGAATCGCCGCGCAACAACGCGATGTCGTCGAGGCACTCGCCGCCCGCGATCAGCGTCTCGCACAACCCGAGGATCGCCTGCGAAGGCGAGTAACCGCGACGGCGCTTCTTCACCGTCACACGATCGAGCAGCTCACCGACACCGAGCCGGGCCGCCAACTCGCGCACGAACACCAGGCCCGCGTGTGCCGTGATCTGCTGACTCGAAGCCGCCACCTGGACCAGCGCCGACCGCTCTGTTACCTTCACCCTCAAGAGTGCCTCCCTGTCGCTCACCTGGATGTCTCGCAACACCCATCGTGAGCGGCAGGGAGGACGATCCCGCGCCCCGCCTAGCGGCCTACCGCAGGATCCGGGTAGCTAATAGCTAAAGGCGAGACAGGTCTCGCCCCGACGACACGCGACCGTTGTTCTCGTCCGCAACGCACCGTCCGAACCTGTAGGGGTAACACCCGTGTCGCCCTCCGTCACCCGCCCACGTCGTCCGCGAACAGCGGCCGCAGGAGCTCGTCGAACAGCTCCCTGTCACAGCTTGCGACGACGCACACCGTCATCGCCGTCACGGTCGCCGTCCGCTCCATCCGCATCAGCGGCGAGACCTCACCGAAGGTCTCACCCGGCCGGATCAGGCTGCGGGCACCTCGGCCGGCCTGCGTCACGCCGGCGAGCCCGGAGAGGAGCACGTAGAAGCGGTTGGTCGCGTCACCCTCGGTGACAATCCGCTGCCCGGCCGGGATCTCCTCCCGCACCATCCCGGTCGCGAGCCTGCCGATCGTCTCGCCGGGCAGCGAGCCGAAGAGGCCGACGCGCTGCAGTTCGGTGACCGAAGCGGGGACGTGGCGGGGACTCATGCCGGGTACGGTAGCGTCGCATGGCGACTCTCCACGCCTGGCGCTTCTGCCCCCGCTGCGCCGCCGCCCTCGACCGCGCGGCCGCACCGGCTCGTGTCGAGTGTGACGCGTGCGGCTTTGTCGGCTACGCCAACCCCAAGCCGTGCGTCTGCGCGATCGTCGAGGACGGAGACGACCGGATCCTGCTCGGACGCCGCGCCCGCCCGCCCGACCAGGGGCTCTGGGACACGCCGGGTGGCTTCGTCGAGGAATACGAGCACCCCCTCGATGCCCTCCGGCGCGAGCTGCTCGAGGAGACGGGGCTGACGATCGAGCCGACCCGCTTCCTCGGCGTCTGGATGGAGAGCTACGGCGATACGCCGGACGCGGACTCGACGCTGAATCTCTTCTGGACGGTCAGGATCGTCTCGGGCGAGCCCGTCGCGGCCGACGACGTCTCCGAGCTCCGCTGGTTCGGCGTGGACGAGATTCCCCCCGACGAGGAGCTCTCGTTCTCGCTGCTTCCCTCCGTCTTTGCCGCCTGGAGAGCACGATGAGCGTCGTCTTCCTGTTCGACGTCGACAACACGCTGCTCGACAACGACCGGGTCTCCGCGGACCTGCGCAGGTTTCTCGACGCGGAGGTTGGGCCCGACTGCGGCGAGGAGTACTGGGCCATCTTCGAGGAGCTGCGACGGGAGTTCGGTTACGCCGACTACCTCGAGACGCTGCAGCGCTACCGCCGCGAGCATCCGAACGACCTCCGCGTGCTCGCCGTCTCGCAATTCCTCCTCTCCTACCCGTTCCCCGAGCGCCTCTACCCGGGTGCGCTCGAGGCGCTCGATCACTGCTCGGCGTCCGGCCCGACGGCGATCCTGAGCGACGGCGACGTCGTCTTCCAGCCGCGCAAGGTCGAGCGCTCGGGCCTCTGGGACGCGGTCGGCGGCCGGGTGCTGATCTACATCCACAAGGAGCACGAGCTCGCCGACGTGGAGGACCGGCTGCCTGCCGAGCACTACGTGCTCGTCGACGACAAGGTGCGGATCCTGGCGGCGGTCAAGGCCGCGTGGGGCGACCGGGTCACGACCGTCTGGCCGCGGCAGGGGCACTACGCGCTCGATGCGGCCGATGTCGCGCGGTATCCGGCGCCTGACGTGGCGATCGAGCGGATCGCAGACCTCGTCGGGCTCGACGGCGACTCGCTGGTCGCAGCGGCCCGAAGTTGACCCGGTGAATGCGACGAGCCGGCACAGGGCCGGCTCGTCGCGACGCGGAAGATCCTTGCCGCTAGGCGGCGGTGAGCCCCAGCGTGCGCTCGATCGCGCCCTTCGGCTGAGCGCCGATTACTGAGACGGACGGCTCGCCGTCGCGGAAGAGGATCATCGTAGGGATCGAAGCGATCCCGAAGCGTTCCGCTAGCTCGCGCTCCTCGTCGATGTTGACCTTGACGAGCTTCAGCGCGCCGGCCTGCTCCTCGACGATGCGGTCGAGCACGGGCGCGACGGCGTGGCACGGGCCACACCACTCTGCCCAGAAGTCGACCAGCACCGGAGTGTCGCTCTGAATCACTTCCTGCTCGAACGTGCCGTTGTTGACTGCTGTTGCCATGAAGTCCTTTCGCTCTTACCTGTTTTCGATTCCATTCTCTATAACGAAGGGGGCCGACCGTCTCTTCCCTAGAATCGGGTGATGTTCGCACCGCTTCCGGACAAGCCCGACCATGATGCCCTCGAGCGGGCAGTTCTCGCGCTCTGGGAACGGGAGGCCACGTTCGCCCGGCTGCGGGCCAAGAACGCGGAGGGACCGCGCTTCAGCTTCTTCGACGGTCCGGTCACGGCGAACAAGTCGCTGGCGGTGCACACGGCGTGGGGGAGAACGCTCAAGGATGTCTTTCAGCGCTACAAGGCTCTGCGCGGCTACCACCAGCGCTACCAGAACGGGTTCGACTGCCAGGGCCTCTGGATCGAGGTCGGAGTCGAGCGCGAGCTGGGGCTCAACTCCAAGCATGAGATCGAGGAGTTCGGCCTGGCCGAGTTCTCTCGCCGCTGTCGCGAGGTCGTCGTCAAGTCGGCGAGTGACCTGACGGAGGGCTCGATCCGGCTCGGCCAGTGGATGGACTGGGGCAACGACTACTTCACGTTCTCCGACACGAACATCGAGTACATCTGGAAGTTCCTCCGGATAGTCCACGAGAAGGGGTGGCTCTTCAAGGGCCACCGGGCAACCGAGTGGTGCCCGCGCTGCGGCACCTCGATCTCGGCGCACGAGCTCCACGGGAGCTACGTGGACCGCGTCGATCCGTCCCTCTTCGTCCGCTTCAAGCTGCTCGACAGGCCTGGCGAGTCGGTCGTGATCTGGACGACGACGCCGTGGACACTGCCGGCGAACGTCGCGGCCGCCGTCAACCCGGAGGCGGAGTACGGGCGTCTCGCCGACGGCGACTGGGTCGCTGTAGCGCGCTACCACGAGGAGACGTTCGTCGAGCGGCTCACCGGCTCTGCGCTCGTTGGCTGGCGCTACGAGGGGCCGTTCGACGCGCTCGGGCCGGGGGGCGAGGTCGAGCACCGGGTCATTCCCTGGGGCGATGTGTCGATGGAAGAGGGCACCGGGGTCGTGCATATCGCCCCGGGCTGTGGCGCCGAGGACTTCGAGCTCTCGAAGGTGAACGACCTGCCCGTGATCGCGCCCGTCGACGAGGCGGGGCACTTCTATCCGACGTTCGGCTGGCTCCACGGACTCTCGACGGCAGACTCCGCCGAGCAGATCATCGGCGACCTCGGCGAACGCGGGCTGCTCGTCGATGCGAAGCAGCACGAGCACCGGTACCCCGAATGCTGGCGCTGTCACACGCCGCTGATCTTCCGACTCTCCGACGACTGGTTCATCGGCGTCGACGAGGTCCGTCAGCCTCTCCTCGACGCGAACGCGACCGTCGAGTGGACACCCGAGTACATGGGCAAGCGGATGGACGACTGGCTCCGCAACATGGGCGACTGGAACATCTCGCGCCGCCGCTACTACGGGTTGCCGCTGCCGTTCTACCCGTGCTCGTGCGGTCACCTGAACGTGATCGGGTCGCGGGCCGAGCTCGAGCAGCGCGCCGTCTCCGGCCTGGAGCAGCTCGAGGAGCTGCGCCGTCCCTGGATCGATGCGATCCCGATCAGCTGCGAGCAGTGCGGCGAGCTCGTCCAGCGAATCGAGGAGGTGGGCGACGTCTGGCTCGACGCCGGCATCGTCCCCTTCTCGACCCTCGGCTGGGAGAGCCCGGAGTTCGTCCCCCAGGGCTACGCGACGGGTGCGGCGAGGGGGCTGACGACCGCCGACCTCCCCGACCATGCGACGTGGGAGCAGTGGTTCCCGGCCGACTGGGTCTCCGAGATGCGCGAGCAGATCCGGCTCTGGTTCTACTCGCAGCTCTTCATGTCGGTGGCGCTCACGGGCCGAGCGCCGTTCCGCAAGGTGCTCGGCTACGAGAAGATGCTGGACGAGCACGGGCGCGAGATGCACGGCTCCTGGGGGAACATGATCGACGCCAGCGACGCGTTCGCGCGCATGGGCGCCGACGTGATGCGCTGGCAGTACTGCGCCCAGCCTCCCGACCGCAATCTCCTCTTCGGCTTCGGCCCGGCACAGGAGATCAAGCGACGTCTGCTCACGCTCTGGAACTCGGCGAAGTTCCTCGGCGACTACGGCGCGATCGAGTCGTTCCGGCCGGTCTACGCGGACCTTGCCCGGGGTGGCCCCGATGGGGAGCTGCAGCCGCTCGACCGTTGGCTCGTCGAGCGGACCGCGCAGCTCGTCGCCGAGGCGCAGGACGGCTACGAGCGCTGGCTGACCGTCGACGTCGCGAGGGCGTTCGACGCCTACGTCGAGGACCTCTCGAACTGGTATATCCGTCGCTCGCGGCGCCGCTTCTGGGACGGGGACGAGACGGCCCTTCGCACACTCTGGTTCGGCCTTGTCCAGGGCCTGCGCGTGATCGCACCCGTGATGCCGTTTCTCGCCGAGCATCTCTGGCAGGCACTCGTCACGAACGTCCTCGACGACGCGCCCGACTCGGTCTTCCTCGCAGGCTGGCCGGAGCAGCGAACGCCCGACAGCGCGCTGCTCGCCGAGGTCGTCGAGCTGCGCCGCGTCGTCGCGCTCGGCCATCAGGCTCGTTCCGCGTCCGGTCTCAAGCTGCGCCAGCCGCTGCGCCGGCTCGTCGTCGAGGGGGCGCCACTCGCCGACGCCCACGCGGACGAGATCGCGGAGGAGCTCCGCGTCAAGGTGGTCGAGTTCGGCCACGTCGATGCGGAGCTGCGGGTGAAGCCGCACCTGCCGGCACTCGGGCCTCGGCTCGGGAAGGAGCTCGGAGCGGTTCGCGCTGCGCTTCAGGCCGGCGAGTTCGAGGATCTCGGCGGCGGTCGCCTCCGGGCTGCCGGCCACGAGCTCGAGCCGTACGAGGTGCTCGTCGAGCGGGCGGGCAAGGACGGCTGGGCGGTCGCGGGCGAGGGAGGGATCACCGTCGCCGTCGAGACAATGGTCGACGCGGAGCTCGCCCTCGAGGGCCGCGTCTACGAGCTGATCCACCACGTCAACACGAAGCGCAAGGACGCGGGTCTCGAGCTCACCGACCGGATCACCCTGACCGTTGCAACTCGCGACGCCGACCTGCTCGTTCACTCCGGCTGGATAGCCCGCGAGACGCTTGCCCTCTCCGTCGTCGCCGGCGCAGCTGACGAGGCAAGCATCGAGATCGCGTGAGCGCAACGGTTCGGGTCGGCCTGGTCGGGTGTGGCCGGCTCGCCGAGCGCGGGTACCTACCCGCGATCGCGCGTACCCCAGCGATCTCGCTCGTGGCGGTGGCCGATTGCGATCCCGACCGCTGCGCCGCTCTCGCGCCTGGCGTTCCGGCCTTCGCCTCGACCGCGGACATGCTTGCCCGCGCCGACGTCGAGCTCGTCGTGCTCGCCCACGCCGCCGCGGCGCACGTGTCGGATGCGCAGTTGGTCGCTGCCGCGGGCGTAGTCGCGCTGGTCGAGAAGCCGCCCGCGCGCACTGCGGTGGAGGCTGCGTCGCTCTTGTCGGTCGAACCGCCTGCGTGGATCGCCCTCAACCGCCGCTTCGAGCCCGCGGTCCTGGGCCTGCGGACCACGCTCGCCGCCGACCCGCCGGCGACGCTCGAGCTCGAGATGTCGATCCTGCCGGAGGCCTGGGGGGCAGTTGACGGTTTCGAGGACGTGCTTCTTGACCTGGGCCCGCACCTCGTCGACCTCGCGCTCTGGCTCGCCGGTCCCGCTCGAGCCGTCCGGGTTCTCGTGGTGGACCAGGGCGAGGCAGCGTTCGAGCTCGACCACGGACGGACGCGCTCGATCGTGCGAATCTCGCACCGCCGCGCCTGGCGCGAGCGCGTCGCCGCCCGCAACGCCGGCGGTGGCACGATCGCGCGCGTCGAGCACGGTGGGCTCACCCGCCGCGTTGCGGCGAAGCTCCGGCTCGGTGGGGACAGCCCGCTGGTCGCGTCGCTGGCCGCCCAGCTCGAGGCGGCCGCTGCCGCCGTCCATGGCGGCGCCGTCGATGCGAGGCTCGCGACCGCAGCCGAGGGCCTTGCCGTGATGGAGGTTCTCGACACCGTCCGGAGGGCCGGCCGGCCCACTGCGAGCGCGTCATGACGAGGACGTTCCGATGCTCGTACTGATCGCACTCGACGCGATGCCCTCGACGCCGTTCGCAGAGCTTTCGGCCGAGGGTCTCGTACCGCGCTTGACCGAGCTGCGGGAGGCTGCGACGGTGGTCGAGCTCACGACGCCCGCCTCCCTCCTCCCGGCGGCAGCCTTTCAGACGCTCTGGACCGGCGAGACGCTCGCGGGCCATGGGATTCACTACCCTTTCATGTGGGACGCGGCAGGGCAGCGTGTGCGCTACGTCACCCACTTCACGAAGCCACCGCAGCTGTGGAACCGTGTCTCTGAGGCGGGCGGGAGGGTGCTGGTCGTCGATGCGTACGAGGCTGCTGCCCCGACCTCGCTCAACGGCCTCGTGGTCAACGGCTGGCAGTTCACGAACCGGAGCGTGCTCAGGGCTGCGTCTGCCCCGCCCGGCGCCCACCGGGAGTGGGAGCGGCGACTGGGCCAGGCGCCCGGAGGGGAGGAGGTATTCGGCGAGCCCAACGAGCGAACCCTTCGCCGGCTGGCTGCGACCCTCGTGGCAGGCCCGCGCCGGGTCGCAGACCTCGTCCTTGCGGCGTTGCCCGAAACGAAGCCGGACATCCTCTTGGCGGGCTTTCCTTCCGTCCACCTCGCAGGCCACCAGCTCTGGGATCCGGGCCGGGTTGTCGAAGGGATCTCGTCATCCGCGGCACAGGAGCTGCAACGCGCGCTGCGGGCCGTGATCGTTGAAACCGACGCTGCGGTCGGGCGAATAGCGGATGCGCTCCCCGTTGGAGCGGACGTTGTCGTGTTTTCGTCGCTCGGCATGACGGCCGACACGAGCCGGGTCGACGTGTTGCCCGCAATGCTGGGAGCGATCCTCGACGGCGTTGCCCCCGGTCCCGCGGCGGCGAGCAGCGCCTGGCGGATCCGCTCACGGGTCTCGACATCCTTCCGGGCGCACGTTGCAAACGCCCTTCCGGATGCGACCGTGACCGAGCTCGCGGCTCGGCTCGAGCTCCGCGGCGTCGACTGGTCGCGGACACGGGCGTTCCCCGTGCCGTCGGATACGGTCGGCACGATCCGTCTCAACCTGATTGGCCGCGAGCGCGACGGCATAGTCGACCCGGCGGACGCGGCGGCACTCGTCGCGGAGATCACGGAAGGCCTCGAGTCATTCTCGCTCGACGGGGATGTCCCCGCCGTCGCGTCCGTCGAGGTGGTCGCCGACGTCGTCGGGGACGGCCCCGGTGTCGGTCTTCTGCCCGATCTCGTCGTCCACTGGAGTGTTCGCCCCACACGGCGGGGCGAGGTGCTCTCCTCGCCGCAGTTCGGAGTCTTTCGGCGTGACGGCGTCGGCAGTGGGCGCTCCGGCAACCACAACGACGATGCGTGGGCACTCGTTCTACCCGGCTCGGGCCACGGACCCGCCGAGCCGAAGCGTGACGTTGCCGACATCGCAGCGACCGCGCTCGCGCGGTTTGGCCTCGACAGCGCCGGGCGTACGCTGATCGAGCACTCGTGAGCGCAACTGTCGTCGTCCCGACCCGTAATCGTCCCGAAGCGCTGGAACGGTGCCTCGAGGGCCTGCGCGCCCAGGAGGGCATAGCGCTCGAGATCGTTGTCGTCGACGACGGTAGTGCAGATCGGGTGAGCGTCGCCGCGCGGGCGAATGAGAGTCGCGGCCTCCTCGTCCGACTCGAGGGCCGAGGGCCTGCTGCTGCACGCAACGCCGGTGTCGCCGTGGCGAGTAGCGAAACGATCCTGCTGCTTGACGACGACTGTGTGCCGCTACCCGGCTGGGCCGAGGCGATGGCCGCGGCCCTCGCAGGCCGGCCGCGTCACGTCGTTGGAGGCACTGTCCGGCTGTCGTCGGGTGCGACGCTGTGGCTGCGTGCAAGCGAGCAGATCGCGCGCGGCGCCGAGGCAGGCACGGGGTTCTTCCGCACGCTCAACCTCGCCACGAGCGCGGCGCTGCTGCAAGAGCTTCCCTTCGACGCTGGGTTCCCCATCGCCGCCGGTGAGGATCGCGATTGGTGCCTGAGGGCCGGACGGGCAGGTGCGACGTTTGCGCGCGAGCCTGGTGCGATCGTCGAGCACCGGGCCGACCTCGACGCTCCGTCGTTCGTCCGGCAGCAGCTGCGGTACGGCCGAGCTGTGCATCGGCTTCGCGGGCAGGGGACTCACGTGGCCGTCTCCGGGAGGGCGCAGCGGCGCGGCCTCGCCGAAGGCTTTCGGGAATCGGCGTCGGTCGGTCTCGCGATGACGCTCGCGCCCGCGCTGACGGCCGCCGGCTACGCGGTCGAGGTGTGGGCGGATCATCGATCGCGGTAGGGTGTCGGTTCGATGGGTGAGGAGCACTCGGTCGGGGTTGCGGTGCTCGGTGCAGGTCCGGCCGGGCTGACTGCTGCGCACGTGATCTGCTCCCGGGGCCGGGCGGGAGCCGTGTTCGAGGCCGACAGCCAGGTAGGCGGCATCGCGAAGACGGTCGTGCACGACGGCTTTCGCTTCGACCTCGGCGGCCATCGCTTCTTTACCAAGGTTCCCTGGGTGCAGGAGATGTGGGAGCAGACGCTGGGGGACGAGTTCCTCGTCCGCCCACGCCTCTCTCGCATCTTCTATCGCGGCGATTACTTCGCCTACCCTCTTCGGGCCGAGGACGTCGTGCGCCGGCTCGGTATCGTCGAGACGATCCGCTGCCTGGGCTCGTACTGCGCCGCCAAGATGCGCCGAGACGAGCCGCCCGAGACGTTCGAGGACTGGGTCACGGCTCGTTTCGGCCGCCGACTCTACTCCGCGTTCTTCCGCGAGTACACGGAGAAGGTCTGGGGCATCCCCGGCAACGAGATCCAGGCCGAGTGGGCCGCGCAGAGGATCCGCAACCTCTCGTTCTGGACGGCGCTCGCCTCCGCGCTGCGGCTCAAGCGCCGCCACGTGACGAGCCTGATCGAGGAGTTCCACTACCCGCGCCTCGGTCCGGGGCAGATGTGGGAGACGATCGCGGCCCGCTCGGAGGAGCGTGGCGTCCCGGTTCGGCTCGGGTGCCGGGTCACGCGCGTGATCCATGGCCCCGACGGCGTCCTCGCGATCGAGATCGTCGAGAAGGAGGCGGGCCCGGAGATCGTCTCGGTCAGCGGGGTCGTGTCGAGCATCCCTCTCTCCGAGCTCGTCCTCTCGCTCGACCCGCTGCCGCCCGATGACGTGGTGGCGGCCGCTCGCCGGTTACGGTACCGCGACCTCCTCGTCGTGGGGCTGATCTCGACCGACGCCGAGCCGTTCCCCGACAACTGGATCTACCTCCACGACCCGGGCACACGCGCCGGCAGAGTACAGAATTTCGGCGCCTGGAGCGAGGGCATGACTCGACCCGGCTACACGTGCCTCGGGGCCGAGTACTTCTGCTTCCAGGGTGACGAGACATGGTCGCTCCCCGATCACGCGCTCGTCGAGCTCGCCAAGCGGGAGCTCGGCCGGATCGGCCTGATCGACCCCGACCGCGTCACCGAGGGCGTCGTGATTCGCGTTCCCCGTGCGTATCCGATGTACGACAAGGGATATCGCGAGGCCGTGGCGACGCTCCGGGCGCATGTCGAGACGATCCCGAACCTGCAGACGGTCGGCCGCAACGGCCTGCATCGCTACAACAACCAGGACCACTCGATGTGGACGGCCGTGCTCGGCACCCTGAACGTGCTCGAGGGAGCAGAGCACGACGTCTGGGCCGTCAACGCCGACGCGGAATATCACGAAAAGGGCGACCTGCGCGACCCTCTGCTCTCGCCTGACGCGGTTCCTAGCTTCGCCTAGCCGGCAGCACTGCCGCAGGGACGGCTGCGACCGCCGTCAGCTGATGCAAGGTGTGGAGACCGAGGCCTGCGACCGCGCCACGCACCCCGAGTCTCCGCTCGAGGAGCGCGAGCAGGTCGCGATTGAGAGCTATCTCGCCGCCCAGGCCCGCGGCACCGACGAGGGGACGCCGGCGTACGATTCCGTAGCCGATCGCGAGCGCTGCCAGCAGGCTGAGCCGCTCACGGGCTCCGAGGTTCAGCGTCGACGGCAGACGACGTTCGCGGACGAGAAGTCTCACCCACGGAACGCCGCGGCCGCCGAAGTCGGTGCGCACCATCGTCTCGAGCGTCCACTCCTTCAGGTGCGTCCCGAGTAGAGCCGGGTCGAGCAGGATCCGACCCTCGCTGGCGAGCCGGCCGCCGAGCTCGATGTCCTCGATGGACGGGACGGGGTAGCGATCCGCATCGAACCCACCGGCAGCGTCGAAGGCCGACCGCCGGACGGCGCCGAGGCCGGCCCAGAACGACCTCACGTCGCCGGCGGAGCGCTGGTGGACGACGTGGTGCAGCAGATTGCGGAACCCGGCGACCGTGCCGGTCGTGGCGACGGTGTCGTCGTAGGAGCCGAACAATGCGGCGAGCCGCTCGTCGCCCTCGAACGTGCGCCGCACCCGCGTCAACACGTCCCGGTGCACGACGACGTCGGAGTCGACGAACAGAACCACGTCCGCTGTCGTCATAGCCACGCCCTCGTTTCGGGCGGTCGCGGGGCCCACACCGAGAGGGCCCGTGACGACGATCAGCTCGTCGGGCGGCTCGACTGCCGCGCGAATCGCAGCAAGGCAGCGCTCCAGCGTCGCGGGCCTGTCGGTCGCTGGGACGACGACCGCGAGGGTGATCGCGGACGGGCTCAGCGCTGACTCTCGGCCAGGGCGAGCTCCCTGCGCAACTCCACCGGCAGCTTGAACGTGACGTCCTCGGCCACCATCTGGAACGGCTCGATCTGCTCGACGCCGCGCTCGCGGAACCAGTCGCAGAGTCCAGCCACGAGGCGCTCGGGGGCAGAGGCGCCCGACGAGATTCCCACCGTGCGCACGCCGTCGAGCCAGCGTTCGTCGATCTCGGTCTCGTCGTCGATCAGGTGCCCGGCCACGCCGGAGGCCCGGGCAACATCGACGAGCCGGTTCGAGTTCGAGGAGTTCTTCGAGCCGAGCACGAGCAGGAGGTCGATCTCGGCCAGCATCTCCTTGACCGCCCACTGCCGGTTGGAGGTCGCGTAACAGATGTCCTCCTTGCGCGGCGCGTAGACCTGGGGGAACCGGCGGCGCAGCACGGCGATGATCGCCGAGGTCTCGTCGACCGACAGCGTCGTCTGGGTGATGTACGCGAGCTTCGTGTCGGCGGGAAGGTCGAGCGCCTCCGCCTCGGCGATGTCCTGCACGAGGATCGTCGCCTCGGGCGCCTCGCCCATCGTGCCCACGACCTCCTCGTGCCCTTCGTGCCCGATCAGGATCACCTTGTAGCCGGCGTCGGCATAGCGCCGCGCCTGGACGTGCACCTTCGTGACCAGCGGACACGTCGCGTCGATCACGTTGTGCCGGAGCTCGGCCGAGTTCGCGTAGACCGTGGGTGCGACGCCGTGCGCCGAGTAGACGACCGTCGCACCGGCCGGCACCTCGGTCTCCTCGTCGACAAAGATCGCCCCGCGCGCCTCGAGGTCGCGGACGACGTGAATGTTGTGGACGATCTGCTTGCGCACGTAGACCGGCGCGCCGTAGTGGTCGATAGCCTTCTCGACCGTCTCCACGGCTCGCTCGACGCCGGCGCAGTAGCCGCGGGGAGATGCCAGGAGAACGCGCTCGACCATGCAGACAGGGTATCCGCCAGGACGCATGCGCCAGTAGGCTCAGCCCGATGATCGAGCGCGTAGCCCTGTTCGTAACCTGTCTCGCCGACACGCTGTTCCCGGAGGTCGGCAAGGCGACGGTCGCCGTTCTGGACAGGCTCGGGATCGAGGTCGTCTTCCCTGCCGCGCAGACGTGCTGCGGGCAGATGCACGCCAACACGGGGTACAGGAGCGAGGCGACGAGGCTAGCGCAGCGGTTCATCGAGATCTTCGACGGCTACGAGGCTGTCGTGACGCCGTCTGGGTCGTGCGCGGCCCACGTCCGTGAGCACGTTCCCGTGTTGCTCGGGAACGACGATCGGGGAGTCCCGGCCCGTACCTGGGAGCTCTCGCAATTCCTCACCGGCGTGCTCGGAGTCGAGGACGTCGGCTCGAGATACATGGGCACGGTCGCCTATCACCCGACGTGCCACTCGCTGCGCCTGCTTCGGGTCGGTGACGCACCCAAGCGGCTGTTGCGTGCCGTACCCGGGCTCGAGCTACGTGAGCTGCCCGACGCAGAGGAGTGCTGTGGCTTCGGCGGCACCTTCGCGGTCAAGAACGCCGACGTCTCGGAGGCGATGCTGGACGAGAAGCTGGCCGCGATCGTCGCGTCGGGTGCCGACGCGGTGTGCGCCTGCGACAGCTCGTGCCTGATGCACATCGGTGGCGGGCTGCACCGCCGCGAGACGCGGGTTCGCCCGGTCCACCTGGCCGAGATTCTCGCCTCGTGAACGACGCGTCTCGCAACGCCCGTCCCGAGTCCTTCCCCCGGGCTGCGGCCGCGGCTCTCGCCAATCGCCAGGTGCGGGCCAACATCGGCCATGCGACGACAGCGATCCGGCGCAAGCGGGCGGGGGTCGTCGCCGAGGTGCCCGACTGGGAGGAGCTGCGCGCCGGCGCAGCGGCGATCAAGGACGAGACCCTGGCCCGCCTCGACGTCGTCCTCGTCGAGCTGGAGGCATCGGTCGAGGCCGCCGGCGGCATGGTGCACTGGGCACGCGACGCGGCGGAGGCGAACGCGATCGTGGTCGGGCTGGTGCGCGCGACGGGCTCCGACGAGGTCGTCAAGGTCAAGTCACTCGCGACCGACGAGATCCGCCTGAACGAGGCACTCGAGGACGCGGGCATTCGGCCGATCGAGACCGATCTCGCCGAGTTGATCATCCAGCTGGCCGGCGAACGCCCCTCGCACCTCCTCGTCCCGGCGATCCACAAGAACCGCCGTGAGATCCGCGACCTCTTCCGCGACCGGCTCGGGCTGCCGGAGCTGAGCGACGATCCCGGGGACCTCGCGGAGGCGGCGCGGCTGCACCTGCGCGAGGCGTTCCTGCGCGCGCGGGTCGCGATCTCCGGGGCCAACTTCGCGGCTGCCGACACCGGCACGATCTGCGTCGTCGAGTCGGAGGGCAACGGCCGCATGTGCACGACGCTGCCCGAGACGCTGATCACGGTGATGGGGATCGAGAAGGCGATTCCGCGGTTTCGTGACCTCGAGGTCTTTCTCCAGTTGCTCCCACGGTCATCGACGGGCGAGCGGATGAACCCCTACACCTCTCTCTGGACCGGGGTGCGCGAGGGGGACGGCCCGCAGCACTTCCATCTCGTGCTGCTCGACGCCGGACGGACGCGCGTGCTCGCCGACCCCGGCGGCAGGTCGGCGCTTCGCTGCATCCGCTGCTCGGCGTGCGTCAACGTCTGCCCCGTCTACCGCCAGACCGGCGGCCATGCCTACCACTCGCCCTACGCGGGCCCGATCGGCGCGATCCTGGCACCGCAGCTCGTCGGCGAGGAAGGGGCGCCCGGCTCGCTCCCGTTCGCCTCGTCGCTGTGCGGAGCCTGCTACGACGTCTGTCCGGTCCTGATCGACATCCCGTCGATCCTCGTGCACGAGCGTGGCAAGGTCGTGGCGCGGGAGCGCGCCGGGCTCGAGGGCCTCACGCTGAAACAGCTCGGCCGGGCGTTCGAGACGCGCGCGGGGTACGAGCGGGCGCAGCGGCTCGGCCGCTCGCTGCAACGTCCGGCCGTCAGAGACGGATGGGTCGCGCGCTTCCCGCCCGGCCCGCTCGCCGCCTGGGGCCGCTCGCGCGACCTGCCTGCGATCCCGGCCCAGACGTTCCGTGAGTGGTGGGAGAGCCGTGCCAACCAGTCGTGAGGCGATTCTGGCCCGGATCAGGGCGGCGCTGGGAGATGGGCCGTCGGTGCCGGCGGCGCCGCGCGGGTATCGGCACGCCGGAGAGCTCGAAGCCCCGGCGGTGCTCGCGCGCTTCGTCGAGCGCGTCCGTGACTATCGCGCGACGGTTGTCGTCGCCGCAGACCCGGTGGCTGCAGCCGTCGAAGCGCTCACGGCGAACGGCGCACAGCGGGTGGGGATCTCCGGCGACCTGCCCGGTTCGCTCCGTCCCGGAGGCTTCGAGCTCGTCCAAGACGACCTGCTCGGCCCCTACGAGCTCGCCGCGCTCGACGGCGCCCTGACGACCTGCGCGGCGGCCTGCGCCGAGACGGGCACGATCGCGCTCGACGGCGGTCCGGGCCAGGGACGTCGTGCGTTGAGCCTCGTCCCCGACCTGCATGTCTGCGTCGTCCGCGCGGAGTCGATCGTCGAGTCGGTGCCGGAGCTGATCGCGGGACTCGAGCCGAGCGCTCGCGCCGGCCGGCCGATCACGCTCGTCTCGGGCCCCTCGGCGACGAGCGACATCGAGCTGAACCGCGTCGAAGGCGTCCACGGCCCGAGGCGGCTGGTTGTGATCGTCGCGACCTGAGTCCGTCCTGCTAGGTGTCTAAAATGACAACATGAAGAATGGTCGCTCATCTATGCGTTGTGGCGAGGAGCAGCCAATCTCAGAGTTTCATCTATCGTCGAAGAACGGAAGGCAAGCGTGGTGTAAGACGTGCCGCCGAGCATACGACGCCGAATACTGGAAACGAACGCGTCAGACCCGAACCCAGTTCCGAAGAAGGCGCCAAGCCGAGCTGGAAGGTCGGCACCGTGCTTTGAAGGAGGCCACACCGTGCGCGGATTGCGGCGGGCATTTCCATCACGCAGCGATGCACTGGGATCACCTTCCGGGTCAGCCGAAGCGACGCGAGGTGAGCACGCTCGTTCACAGCGGTTCCGGGCGAGCGGCGCTGTGTGAGATGACGAAATGCGAGCTAGTCTGTGCGAACTGTCATGCCGTTCGGACGTACGAACGCATGCGGGGTGTAGCTCAGCCTGGTAGAGCGCCCGTTTTGGGGACGGGAGGTTTCGTCGGTTCGAATCCGACCACCCCGATTTTTTGATCAGGATTCTCGCGACTCTTGTTGCCGGGGCCGTCGCTTGCGCGTTCGCCGCTCCTTCATCTAGCGCCCTCTCGTCGTTCAAGGGTTCGACTGCGCCGATCCCGCACGCGCTTGCCCAGAAGATGACCGGCGTTTCCTGGCGGCCCGGCTGCCCGGTGCCGCTCCGCGACCTGCGCGCAGTCACGGCGACCCATCACGGCTTCGACGGCCGTGACCACGTCGGTACGGTGATCGTCAACCGCGATGTCGCCGCTGATGTCCTCGGCGTCCTCCGCCGCCTCTACGCCGACGGCTTCCCGATCCGGCGGATGCGGCCGGTTGACGCCTACGGCGGCAACGACGACCGCTCCGTTGCGGCCGATAACACGTCCGCCTTCAACTGCCGCTTCGTCGAGGGGACGCGGCGCTACTCCGAGCACGCCTACGGCCGCGCGATCGACGTCAATCCCATTGAGAACCCGTCCGTGAGCGAAGCCGGGACGACGGAGCACCGCGCGAGCCGTCTCTACCTCCGGCGTTCACCGTTCCGCCCCGGGATGGCGGCAGAGGGCCACGCGCTGGTACGGGCCTTCGACGCGATCGGGTGGGGCTGGGGCGGCCGCTGGGCGGGCGGGCCGGACTACCAGCACTTCTCGGCCTTCGGGCGGTAGACGACGGCGACAGCTCTACATGCGGTCGATCATCGCCTGGCCGAATGCCGAACAGGAGATCTCGGTCGCGCCGTCGAGGAGACGGGCGAAGTCGTAGGTCACCTGCTTGTCGGCGATCGCGGCCGCGAGCGAGTCGATGATCTTGTCCGCCGCCTCGACCCAGCCCAGGTGCCGCAGCATCATCTCGGCCGAGAGGATCAGCGAGCCCGGATTGACCTTGTCCTGGCCGGCGTACTTCGGCGCCGTGCCGTGGGTCGCCTCGAACATCGCGACCTCGTCGGACAGGTTCGCGCCCGGCGCGATCCCGATCCCTCCAACCTGCGCGGCAAGCGCATCGGAGATGTAGTCGCCGTTCAGGTTCAGCGTCGCGATCACGTCGTACTCGGCAGGTCGCAAAAGGATCTGCTGGAGGAAGGCGTCGGCGATCACGTCCTTGATCACGATCGTGCGCCCCTCGTGCTCCAGCGAGAGCCAGGGGCCACCGTCGATCGGCGTCGCTCCGAACTCACGCGCGGCGAGTGCGTAGCCCCAGTCGCGGAAGCCGCCCTCGGTGAACTTCATGATGTTGCCCTTGTGCACGAGCGCCACCGACGTGCGGCCGTTGTCGAGTGCGTAGCGGATCGCCCGACGCACGAGCCGCTCCGTCCCCTCGCGGGAGACGGGCTTGATCCCGATGCTCGAGGTCTCGGGGAAGCGGATCTTCGTGACCCCCATCTCGTCCTGAAGGAACGAGATCACCTTGCGGGCACCGTCGGTCTCGGCTTCCCACTCGATGCCGGCGTAGATGTCCTCGGTGTTCTCGCGGAAGATCACCATGTTCGTCTTCGACGGGTCGCGCAGCGGGCTCGGTACGCCGGCGAAGTGGCGGACGGGACGGAGGCAGACGAAGAGATCGAGCTCCTGGCGCAACGCGACGTTGAGCGAGCGGATGCCGCCGCCGACCGGAGTCGTCATCGGGCCCTTGATCGAGACCGAGTACTCGCGCGCCGCGACGAGCGTCTCCTCGGGCAGCCAGACGTCGCTGCCGTAGAGGCGCGTCGCCTTCTCGCCTGCATAGATCTCCATCCAGTGGATCTGCCGTGCGTCGCCGTACGCCTTCGCCACGGCTGCGTCGACGACCGCCTGCATCACCGGTGTGATGTCCACGCCGATGCCGTCGCCCTCGATGAAGGGGATGATCGGATTGTCCGGAGTGGGCTCGCCGGGAACGATCCTGGCGCCGCCGGCCGGTACCTGAATATGCGTCTGCTGAGTCATTCGCCTACCGTTTCACTGAATGGGAACCTTGGGAGAGTCGCGGGGACAGGCTAGCGAAGGGGCAGCGGGCGCCTCGGAGGACGTGGTGGCGACCCACACTGCCGCAGCTGCGATCGCGGCCGTGCTGCTCGACGGGTTCGACAGGCACTACCGCCTCTTCCGGGCGGCGAGCGCAGCCGCGCAGGAGCGCTTCGACCGTGCCGCTTGGGGCGAGGCGCAGCGGGCGGTGCAGGAGCGGATCGAGTTCTACGACGAGCGGGTTCGCGAGTGCGTCGATCGCCTCCGCGCCGAGTTCGTGGTCGAGACGCTCGACACGGCCGTCTGGCAGGAGGCGAAGCTGCAGTACATCGGCCTCCTCGTCGAGCATGCTCAGCCCGAGTTGGCGGAGACGTTCTTCAACTCCGTGATCACGAGGATCCTGCACCGGAGCTACGTGGACAACGACCTGATCTTCGTCCGCGCCACGATCTCGACCGAGGACATCGAGTCCGATCCGCCGATCTACCGCAGCTACTACCCGCTGGACGGCGATCTCCACGGCTGCTTCATGGGCATCTTCGGCGACTTCGGCTGGCGCCGCCCGTTCGCAGACCTCGAGCGGGACGTGGCCCTGCTCGTGGCTGCCGTCGAGAAGCAGGCCGAGGGCGTGTGGCGCCACCTCGAGTACAACCACCAGGTCCGCGTGCTCGGCTCGGCCTTCTACCGCAACAAGGCGGCGTACGCGATCGGGACGATCGTCAACGGCCACGAGTCATTGCCGTTCGCGATCCCGATTCTCCACGACGTCGACGGCAACCTCGTGCTCGACGCGATCCTGCTCGACTCGGACCGGATCAGCATCCTCTTCTCGCTCTCGCGCGCCTACTTCATGGTCGACATGGAGGTGCCGTCCGGCTACGTCGAGTTCCTCCGCACGATCGTTCCGACGCGGACGAAGTCGGACCTCTACACGATGCTCGGCCTCGGCAAGCAGGGCAAGACGCTCTTCTACCGCGACCTGCTCCGCCACCTCGACCACTCCGAGGATCTGTTCGTCGAAGCGCCCGGGATCCGGGGCAAGGTGATGCTCGTCTTCACGCTGCCCTCCTACCCGACCGTCTTCAAGATCATCAAGGACGTCTTCGGGCACGGGAAGGACACAGACCGCGCCACCGTCCGCTCGAAGTTCTCGATGGTGAAGCACGTCGACCGCGTGGGACGCATGGCGGACACGCTCGAGTTCACGAATCTCGCACTGCCGCGCGACCGGTTCGCGCCGGAGCTGCTCGCGCAGCTGGCCGAGTTTGCACCCTCGATGATCGAGGACGACGGCGAGCGCCTGCTGATCCGCCACTGCTACGTCGAGCGGCGGATGGTGCCCCTCAACATCGTGATCGACCGCGCCACGCCCGCCGAGCTCGAGCGGGCGGTCGTCGAGTACGGCAACGCGATCCGCGACCTCGCGATCGCGAACATCTTTCCGGGCGACCTGCTCTGGCGGAACTTCGGCGTCACCCGTCACGGCCGGGTCGTCTTCTACGACTACGACGAGATCGAGTACCTGACCGACATCACCTTCCGCCGGATCCCGCCGCCCCCGAACCCCGAGGCCGAGTTCTCCGGCGAGCCCTGGTACGGCGTCCTGCCCAACGACGTCTTTCCCGAGGAGTTCGAGACGTTCCTGCTCGGCGACCCGCGCGTGCGGGAGCTCTTCCTGCGCCACCACGCCGAGCTGCTCGAGCCGGCCTTCTGGCAGGAGTGCCAGCGTCGGATCGAGGCTGGCGAGATCGTCGACTTCTTCCCGTACCCGGAGGAGTTGCGCTTTTCGGCCGGGTGACCGACGGGCGGAGCTGTTACGACGAAGGAGAAGAAGCGGGTGGAGGGAATCGAACCCTCGTAATCAGCTTGGAAGGCTGGAGCTCTACCATTGAGCTACACCCGCGTACCGTGTATTGAAGCGGGTCCGTCCTGCTGCCGCCAAGACTTCGATCTCGCTGGGAGTGAGGGTGTCGAAATCGCTTAGAGGCTTGCTCGGAGTTCTCGCCTCGGGATGTCTGCTCGCCTGGGCGCCGGCGGCGTCGCCGGCGAGGCCTTCGGGGGTGCTGTGCACGCTGAAGCCCGGCCAATCGACGCTCGCGGCGGGTGTGCGCCACGGCCTCGCGCACCACCTGCGGCAATATCCGGATCTCTCCCTGGCGACGCCCGCCCAGCTCCACGCAGCCAAGGTTCTCCTCGCGAGCGCTCGGCGCGCCGCGGCCGGCTGGCACGACGTGCGCGACGCGAAGCGCGCCGGCTTCGACACCCATCTCGCCCACCGCGCGCCGGGCGACAATTCCGTCGGCTACCTCCACGCCGAGCACCGGCGCTACAGCGCCGACAAGCACATCCTCGACCCGCGCCGGCCCGAGTCGCTCATCTACGCGACCGAGCCCGGCCGCGGGCCCCGGCTGATCGGCGTCATGTTCAGTGTCCCGCGAGGCGTGCTCGGGCCGACACCCGGCGGGCCGATCGACCGCTGGCATTCGCACCTCGTCTGCGTCAAGGGAGAGAAGCGGGGCCTCACTCCGCCGACGAGCGGCGGCTGCCCGGCGGGGGCGAAGCTGGCGCAGGGAAGCGAGATGCTGCACCTCTGGTTCACGAACGATCTGCGTAGCGCGTTCGCGGTGCATGCACCCGTGCCCGAGCTCTGTCGCGATCACCTCCTGACTCCTGTTGCCTGCCGCGCCGGCGCGCAGATTCACGGGATGTAGCCACTACGCTGGCGCTGTGAGCGAGCCGTACAAGGCGCGAGGGGTGTCGCGATACCGCGAGCTGTTCGCCCACCGCTACGCGGCCCCGCTGTTCGGGTGGGCGATCGTGGCACGCCTGCCGATCGGGATGGCGGCGCTGTCGCTCGTCCTGCTCGTGCGCGACACCGGTGCGGGGTACGGCGAGGCCGGGCTCGTCGCAGCGGCGTACGTCGGTGCCGTCGCCGTCGGCGCGCCGTATGGCGGCCGGCAGGTCGACCGCGGGGGCGCGCGGCTCGTGCTGCGGCGGCGGATGGTGCTGTTCCCGCTGCTCTTCGGCCTCGTCGCGGTGCTCGGCGCGCTCGGAGCTCCGGTCGGGGCAATCGCTGCGGCGGCCACCGCAGCGGGGCTGACGATCGCGCCTGTGGCCTCGGTGCTGCGGACGATCTGGCCGAGCATCGTGGGCCCGGATGCCGCCCGGACAGCCTACGCACTCGATGCGGCCCTCCAGGAGTTGGTCTTCGTTGCAGGCCCGCTGCTCGTCGCGCTGTTCGCGATCATCGACCCGGCCGCTTCTGTCGCGGCCGCCGCGGTGCTCGCCGGGGTCGGCACGTTCGCCTTCTCGCGCATTCCGCCGGTCCGCGAGGCATTGCCCGCGGAGCACCGGCACAGCTCGCGGCTTGGGGCGCTCTCGGCGATCGGTGTTCGGACCATCGTGTTGCTCTGCGTGGTGATCGGGCTCGGGTTCGGGTCACTCGAGATCGCGGTTCCCGCCTTTGCCGAATCACAGGGGAATCGGGCACTTGCAGGTGTCGTCCTGGCCGGGTTCTCGGCCGGTTCGCTCGTCGGAGGGCTCGTGGCGGGGCTCCGCCCGGCGCGCGACGAGCGCCGGCGGATTCGGTACGGCCTGATCCTGATCGCCGCGCTCGCCGCGCTCCCGCTCGCCGCGTCCTCGATCGGCACGATGACGGTGCTGCTCTTCCTCGCCGGGATTCCGATCGCGCCGGTGGTCGCCGCGCTCTACGGGCAGATCAGCCGGGTCGCCGCGCCCGGGTCGGTGGCGGAGGCCTTCTCGTGGTTCGGTACCGCCATCTCGGTCGGCGTAGCCGGCGGCAGTGTCGCCGGCGGGTGGCTGATCGACGGCCACGGCTGGAGGAGCGCTGTGCTCGCCGCGGTCGTCTGCCTCTGGTGCGGGGTCGGGCTCGCGGTGCTCCGACGGAAGACGTTTGCACCGCCGCTCCGCCTCGGGCAGCAGGCGGCCGAAGCCGAGCCGATCAGCGTGACGCCGTGATCCGATTCGCTGCGTAGACGCCCGTGATGTAGACGTCCTCGAGGTCGCATACGTTGTGGTCGCCGATCAGGTACAGGCCCGGCCGTAGCTCGCACGGGAGCAGTACGTCGCCGCCGAGGTGAAAGGCCGGATCCCAGTGATGATGCTCGACGATCTCCCAGGTGTGAAGAACCAGCCCGAAGTCGGGATCGGCCTCGCTCGAGCAGAGCAGGACCGATCCATCCGCCTGCCGGGCGATCGCCAGCAGCGGATGTCGTTCCGGGAACATGGCGTAGCGCGCGTTCGCCCAGGGTTTCCGCAGCGTGCCGTGGAGAAGGAACATGTGGCCGGCCATCGGGCTCTTCACCGGGCCGAGGTCGAGGAGCCGCGCCGAGACCTCGACCGGGGTAGCGACGACGACGTTGTCGGCGTCGAGCATGCCGCCGCCGCGCGTGACGATCGCGTGCCCGGTGGAGGTCGCGGACAGTGCGGTCACCGAGTCGATCGTCACCGCATCCTCGAAACCCCGAGTGAGGCGATCGAAGCGGAAGGTGTGCTCGTAGATCGGGACGATCACGGGCAGGACGCCCACGAGGAGCGTGAAGGCGCTCAGGGCGTCCACGGAGGTGAAGCCGGTCGACTGGATCGCGGGACCGAGGAGGTAGTGTCGGACATCTTCGAGGCGGTGCCGGCGGATGTACGACGGGGCAGGCTCGTGGTAGAGCGCTTCGAGAAAGGGGTCGGCGGAGAGCGCCTCGGCCTGGGAGACGAGCTCGCACTCTCGCTTGAAATCGTTGTAGTGCTGTCGAAACTCGCGCAGGAGGCGGAGGAAGCGGAGAGCCTGCGGCAGGTGGGCGAGCAGAGGTACGGCCGGCCGCGTGAACGACCCGTCGGGCGCACCGCAGAGGGTGTGGCGGCGCTTCATCCGCCGCCCCCGGTCGACGTAGCGGCCGACGTGGTCGTAGTCATCGCGGACGTAGTAGGCGCCGAGGCTGACGTTCCCGCCGGCGGAGCTGCGAACCCGGCCGCCGATCTCCTCGGTGATCAGGCGGAACGTTCTCCCGCTGTCGTGGAGCCGGCGCGCGCAGGCAAGCCCGGCGACGCCGCCGCCGACGATCACCGTCTCGGTGCGGCTGGTCACGAGCCTTCCCGGCTTCCCGCGAGATCGCTGACAGCGAGTTGGCTCACGGTTTGCTGCGGCGGAGGACGGCGCCGTTACGCGAGCCCGTAAGGGCTCCGTCGGTCAGGGTCACGACGCCGTTGACGACCACCGTGTCCATCCCCGTTGCGAGGCGGCTCGGGTCGAACGTCGTGCCTTCCTCACGGAACGCGAGCGGGTCGAAGACGGCGACATCGGCATAGGCGCCGGCACGTAAGACACCGCGGTCGGGTATCCCGATCCGCTCGGCCGGCTGACTCGTCAGTCGCCGGATCGCCTCGGGCAGGCTCAGAACGCGCTCCTGCTGGACGCAGAAGCGCAAGTACCAGGCGGCCCACGTGTAGGCGCCGTGGAAGATCTGTCCGGCGAGCGGCCCGGTCGGCGCCATCGTCGTCGCATCCGAGCCGGGCGCGCAGAGCGGGTGCGCGAAGACCTCGCGCTGCTGCTCCTCGGTGTAGGCATGGATGATCACCATCAAGCTGCCCGGATCGTCGGCGGCGCCGAGCAGCAGGTCGTAGACGGCATCGAGCGCGTCCTGGCCGCGCTCGGCGGCGATCGCGGCGATGTCCCGTCGTGCGTAGTCGGGCCAGGTCTCGTTGTCGAGCAACACGATGCGACCCCAGTCGCCACCGGCGCTGAGGATGCTCACGTAGTCCCGCATGGCGCTGCGCTGCTCCTTGCTGCCGAGCACCTCGCGCAAGCGCGACGGATCCTCGAGCGCCCACGGCGGCAGAGCAGTGAGGAGGAACGTCGTCCCGTAGAGGCGCGTGTGCATGTCGAACGCGACGTCCATCCCGCCGGCAGCTGCATCGTCGACGAGCTCGATGCAGCGGCGCGCCGACTCGAGGCCGTTGCGCGGGACGAGGTGGGAGACCTGGAGCCGCACTCCCGAGCGCTCGGCGGTGCGGAGTGCCTCCTCGACCGCCTTGTCCGCACCCGCGTCCCTGAGCCGCGTGTGAGTGGCATAGATCGCGTGGCGGCGCCCGCAGGTGACGCACATCTCGACGAGCTCGTCCTCGTCTGCGCCGCGCTCGGCGGCGTACTCGAGACCGGTCGAGTAGCCCCACGCGCCCTGCTCGAGTGCCTCGTCGAGCAGGTAGCGCATCCTCGTGAGCTCATCCGGGCGCGCCGGGCGATCTTCCAGCCCGACGACGGACAGCCTGATCTGGCCGTTCGGGACGAGGCTGAGCACGTTGATCGCCGGTGCTGCCTCCTCCAGCCGCTCGAAGTAGCCCGAGGCCGTGCTCCAGGTCAGCGGCACATCCGCAGAGTGGCCGTAAATCGCCTTGGGCGCCAGCTCCTTGTTGAGGAGCGGGAAGCAGCCGAAGCCGCAGTTTCCGACCACCTCGAGCGTCACTCCCTGGTGCACCGCGCTCACCGCCCGCGGGTCGACGAGCAGCGTGAAGTCGGAGTGGCTGTGGATGTCGATGAACCCCGGGGTGACGACCTTGCCGGTCGCATCGATCTCCGTCGCGGCCTCGGGCACCGCGCCGACGGCGACGATGCGCCCGTCGCGGATACCGACGTCGGCCGTCCGGGCCACGGTGCCCGTGCCGTCGATGACGGCGCCGTTGCGGATCGCGACATCGACGCTCATCCGGCCGCCCGTAACGCGTGCGTCGCCTCGATATCCACCAAGCCGTCGGAGAGCACGACGCCGTAGCGTTCGCGGGCCGCTGCATCGGTGACCTTGCCGTCGAGCACGTCCTCGAGCACCGCCGCGGGGTCGCGCTCGTGCGGATTCCCGAAGCCGCCACCTCCGGCGGATGCATGGATGAACCGGTCGCCCCGCCCGAGGACGAACGCCTTCATCGGCATCGTCGGTAGCTCGCGCGCCTCGCCGTTCGAGACGACGACGTTGCTCGACGGCGCTCCCGGCTCGCCGCCGTCGAGGCCGTAGGGGGGATGGTCGCGGCGGTCGGTGCGGAACGTCAGGGTCGCCTTGCGTGCGAGCAGCTCGTACTCCCGCACATAGGCGAGCCCGCCCCGTTGCCGGCCGGCCCCGCCCGAGTCGGGCACGACGCCGTAGCGCTCGACCCGGAGCGGGAGGTCGGCCTCGATCAGCTCGACCGGCTGGTTGCCGAGGTTCGCCAGAGGGTTGGAAACGCCCTCGAGTCCGTCGAGGCTCGAGCGCGCGCCCCAGCTGCCGACGAGCACCTCGGTGGTGCCGAACGGCTCGCGATCGTCGTGATACCCACCCCAGGCAATGAGCGTCGGGCCGCCCTCGCCGGCCGCGATCACCCGGTCGGGCACGATCGGCGCGAGCGCGCCCATGATCGCGTCGTAGACGCGGTAGCCGATCACGCCGCGGGCGCCGCAGGCGGCGGGCAACACCGGGTTCACCACCGTCCCGACAGGGGCGTTGATCCGGATCGGCACCATGTAGCCCTCGCAGTTCGGGATCTCACCCCGCACGATGCCGCGGATCGCGCAGTACGCCGCGGCGTACACCATCCCGACCGGGCAGTTCACGCTAGCCTCGACCTGAGGCGAGGTGCCCTCGAGGTCGATCAGCACCTCGTCGCCCGTGATCTCGACGCGCACGCAGATCGGAATCGGCACGGGCTCGTCCCCGACGCCGTCGATGTAGTCCGTGAACGTGTGGACGCCGTCCGGGAGCTTCGTCAGCTCGGCTCGCATCATGCGCTCGGCAACCCGCTGTAGCTCGTCCATGTAGGCGTGCGCATCGGATCCGTACCTCTCGATCAGCGCTGTCAGCCCCCGCTCGCCGACCCGGCAGGCGGCGAGCTGCGCCCGCAGATCGCCGAGCACGTGCACGGGCTGGCGCGTGTTGGCCTCGATCAGGCGCAGCAGCATCGTGCTCTCGACGCCCGCGTCGACGAGCTTGGAGAGCGGGATGCGGAGGCCCTCCTGGTAGATCTCGGTTGCGTGCACCGCGATGCTGCCGGGGGCGATGCCGCCGATGTCGGAGTGGTGCGCCATCGTCGCCGCCCAGCCTTCGAGCACGCCGGCGACGAAGACCGGCTTGATCAGGTAGATGTCGGGAAGATGCTGGCCGCCGCAGCCGTAGGGGTCATTCGCGATGTAGACGTCACCCGGCTGCGCCGTCGGCCCGAGCTCGTCGAGCACGTAGCCCATCACGGTGGGGAAGGTGCCGAGCTGGACGGCGAGCGTCAAGCCCTGGGCGACGACGCGGCCGTTGCGGTCGCAGAGCGCCGTCGAGTAGTCCATCGTGTCCCGTACGACGGGCGAGTAGGCGCTGCGCATGATCACGAGCGCCATCTCGTCGGCTATCGACGCGAGCGCGTTCTTGACCACCTCCAGGGTGATCGGGTCGATGCTCGTCTCAGACAACGAGCTCGACCTCGATGTTGCCGTAGTGGTCGAGTCGGGCGAGGCAGCCGGGCGGGACGACGCAGGTCGAGTCGGCCTCGTCGATCAGTAGCGGGCCTCGCCGCTCGCCGGCCTGCAGGCCGGCCCTGCTGCAGACCTCGGTCTCGACGAGCCCGACGTCCGGGCCGAAGTACGCGAGCCGCGTGTCCTCGTAGACGGGCTGTGTCCGGATCGCAGCCAACGGGTCGTACAACTGTGCAGAGGTGCGCTCGATCGCGGCGAGCGCACGAATCGAGACGACATCGACCGGATCGTCGGCCGAGCCGTGACCGTAGGTGCGCACGTGCTCTGCGACGAAGTCCGCAACGAGGTGGCCGATGTCGACCGGCCCGGGCGGCACGGCGACCGAGAGCTCGTACGCCTGGCCCGTGTACCTGACGTCGGCGAAGCGCCTCACCCGCACGCGGGCGCCGGCGGATCCGGAGAGATAGATCGTCGTCTCGGCCTCGATCTCCGCGAACGCCGCCTCGAGAGCCGCGGCGGTGATCTCGTCGTCGCGAAGCATCAGCGTCCGCACGACCTCGTGCTCGGTGTCGGAGAAGAGGAGCCCGAGCGCGCTGAAGACGCCGGGCGAGGGAGGAACGAGCATGTGGCGCATCGCGAGCGAGCGGGCGATCTCGACGCCTGTCAGCGGTCCGTTGCCACCGAACGCGCAGAGCGTGAAGTCGCGCGGGTCGCGGCCACGATAGGTGGTGACCGCCTTGACGGCTCGCGTCATGGTCGCCACGGCGAGCATCAGGATGCCGTACGCAGCCTCCTCGACGCTCCGCCGAAGCGGCGTCGCGACGATGCGGTCGAGCGTCTCGCGCGAGCGGGCCGGGTCGAGGGTGATCGCGCCGCTGCCGAGTTGGGTCGCGTTCAGGTAGCCGAGCGCGAGGAGCGCGTCCGTCAGTGTCGGGCTCTCGCCGCCGAGCCCGTAACAGACCGGTCCCGGGGACGAGCCGGCGCTGGCCGGGCCTACCGTCACGTTGCCGAGCTCGTCGATCGCGACGATACTGCCGCCTCCGGCACCGATCTCGGAGACGTCGATGAAGGGGAGCTTGATCGGATGGCCGCCGCCCTTGACGAGCTTGCTGGAGAGGTTGATGCCGGCGCCAACCTCGTACTCGCTCGTGCGCGCGGGCCGGCCGTCCTCGACGATCGCCGCCTTGGCGGTGGTGCCGCCCATGTCGAGTGAGATCAGCTGGCGGCGCCCCGTGAGCCTGCCGAGATAGCTGCAGGCCATCACCCCGGCCGCGGGGCCCGACTCGACGAGGTGCGCCGGCTTGCGCCGCGCTGTCGCGGGCGTCAGCGTGCCGCCGCTCGACTGCATCACCTCGAGCGGCGCGTCGATGCCTGCGTCGCGCAGGCGGTCGACGAGCGAGCCGAGGTAGCGCGTGATCGCCGGGCCGACGTAGGCGTTCACGACCGCGGTGCTCGTGCGCTCGTACTCGCGGATCTCGGGCAAGATCTCCGAGGAGCGGGTCACGTAGACCTCCTCGCCGACGGCCTCGCGCACGATCTCCTCGACCCGGCGCTCGTGGGCATCGTCGGCGTAGGAGTGGAGCAGCGCGATCGCGACGGCCTCGACATCGTCGTGCCGAATCTGCTCGGCCACCTCACGCACCGTCGCCTCGTCGAGCTCCGTCCACATCTCGCCGCGCGGGCCGAGGCGCTCCGTGACCTCGTAGCGGAGGCGGCGTGGGACGAGCGGACGAGGGCTCTGGTACTGGATGTCGTAGAGCACCGGAATGCGGAGGCGGCGCATCTCGAGAACGTCGCGGAAGCCCTTTGTCGTCACGAGCGCGGTCCGAGCCCCGAGCCCCTCGAGCACGGTGTTCGAGGCGACCGTCGAGGCGTGGACGACTCCGGCGATCTCGTTGCCCGCGACGCCGCACACGTCGAGCATGGCAATCGCGCCGTCGACGACTCCACGGGCGTAGTCGTCAGGCGTCGAGAGCACCTTGGCGGTGCGCACGATGCCGTCGTCGCTGAGCAGCACCACGTCCGTGAAGGTGCCGCCGATATCGACGCCCAGTCGGTAAGGCTGGGTGCTCACCGTGCCGAAGCGACCGGTCTCTCCGGCAGCACCTTGCCGGGGTTGAGGATCCCGTTCGGATCGAAGCTCGCCTTGATCGCCTGCATCAGCGGGATCAGGTCGCCATGCTCCTGAACGAGGGCGCCGATCTTGCCGAGGCCGACGCCGTGCTCGCCCGTGCACGTGCCGCCGCGCGCGAGCGCGTCGTCGACGATGTTGTGCACGAGCTCTTCGGACGCGTCGATCCCTCCGGGTTCCACCTGGATTGCGACATGGAGGTTGCCGTCGCCGGCGTGGCCGAGGATTCCCGCGTTGAGGCCGAGCCGGTCGATCTCGGCCCGGGCGAACTGCGCTGCCCCCGCGAGCTCGGTGAGCGGCACGCAGACGTCCGTTGCCCGCTCCTTCGTGCCCGGGAAGTGGGCTGCCGCTGCGTGGGCGGCGTCGTGACGGGTCTTCCAGAGCCGCGCGCGGGCGTCCGGATCGCGCTCCGAGACGATCTCGGTCGCGCCCTCCTCGCCGGCGATCGCCTCGACGAGCTCGAGGTCGGCGCCGACGAGATCCTCGCTCCCCGCCGCCTCGACGAACAGGCACGGGCCCTCGGGATACGCCGTGCCGGAATAGGCGTTCGCAGCTGCCATCGACCAGGCGTCCATGAATTCGATCCTTGTCACCCCGGAGCCGGCGGCAACGATCGAGGCGGCCGTTCGGCACGCGCTCTCGATGTCGGGGAACGAGATCCGGAGCGCCACCGCCTGGTCCGGGATCGCGTGCAGCCGGACCGTCACCTCCGTGATCACGGCCAGCGTTCCCTCCGAGCCGACGAGGAGCCCGGTCAGGTCGTAGCCGGCGGACGACTTTGCGGCGCGGGTTCCGGTGCGGATCACGCGTCCGTCGGCCAGGACAGCCTCCAGGGCGAGCACGTTGGCGCGCGTCTTGCCGTAGCGGACGGTGGTCGTACCGGCTGCGTTCGTGGCTGCCATGCCGCCCAGCGTCGCGTCGGCGCCGGGATCGACGGGGAAGAAGAGGCCGTGCTCGCCCGTAGCGCGCGTAAGCGCGAGCCGCGTGACGCCGGCCTGCACCGTTGCCGTCAGGTTGCCGGGGGAGATGTCGATGATGCGATCGAGACGCGAGAGGTCGAGGCTGATACCGCCCCGGGTCGGGATGATGTGGCCCTCGAGGCTCGTCCCGACACCGAACGGCGTCACCGGGATTCCCCGCTCGTTCGCGATCGCAAGCACCCGCGAGACGTCCTCGGTGGACGACGGATAGACGACGAGGTCGGGACGCTGCGGCTCGTGGAAGCTGATGTCGGCGGAGTGGAGGTCGCGCTCCGAGTCACCGTCCTTGACGGCCTCGGCGCCGAGCGTCTCGCGCAGCGTCTCGGCGACTTCGCCGATCGCCGTGCTCATACGACGTCGGCTTCCGAGGGGAGGCTTCCCGCAGTCCGCGAGATCGCCCAGCGGAGGCTCTCGTGCACGACGCGCTCGGCGGCGTCGCCGTCCTGCGCCTCGCAGGCCGCGAGGAAGTCCCTGTAGCGGCCGACCGACTCTCGGAACCGCTCGCCCGTCGAGAGCACCAGGCGGTTGTAACGGTCGGCGCGCCAGAAGAGCCGGCCGACCTCGTCGACGAGCCGCTGGCGGCCGCTCGCGCGATAACAGATCGCGTGGAACGCCCAGCGCTGGTGGAGGTAGTCGTTCACGTTCTGCTCCTCGGCGAGGCGTCGGAGGTCACGGAGCGTCTCCTTCATCGCGGCGATCTCGGCCTTGCCGGACGCACGAGCGCCGAGGTTCGCAGCGAGGCCCTCGAGACCGAGCCGGGCCGCGTAGATCTCCTCGAAGTCCTCGCGCGTGAGCCTGCTCACGATCGCGCGGCCGGTGGGCGTGACAGCGACGAGTCCCTCGCGCTCGAGCTGGCTGAGGCCGGCGCGAACGGGCGTCGGAGAGACGCCGAGCTGTTGGGCGAGATCGCGCTGGACGAGCGGCGTGCCGGCAGGAAGCTGGCCGTCGACGATCAGCACGCGCAGGGTTTGCGCCACGCGCTGCTCGACCGACTCGCGGTCTTCGAGGGGAGAGATCGTCGGCACGTGAACTTCCATCCGCCGACAGTTTGCTCTATGCTCGCCCGCAATGCAATTTGCTATTTCAAATCGCAAATGAGCGGAGGACGGATCGGGGTCGATGTCGGCGGCACGTTCACCGACGTGATCCTCCACGAGGCCGACGGGCGCGTCCGGGTGCACAAGCTGCTCTCGACGCCGCCGAGCTACGACCGGGCCGTGGTCGAGGCCGTCTCGGGGCTCGTCCAGGGCGAGGGTGGCTCCGAGGTCAGCGAGGTCGTGCATGGCACGACGGTGGCAACGAACGCGGTCCTGCAGCGCCTCGGCGCCGAGACCGCGCTCGTCACGACCGAGCACTTTCGCGACGTCCTCGAGCTGCGGCGGCTGCGGATTCCGCACATGTACGACCTGTTCTGGACGAAGCCCCCGCCGCTCGTCGAGCGGCGGCTGCGGTTCGAGATCGCTGAGCGGATGGCCGCGGACGGCACCGTCGTGAAGGCGCTAGACGACGAGGAGATTCGTGCGCTCGCCGCCCGCCTGCGAGAGCTCGGGATCGACTCGGTTGCCGTCTGCTTTCTCCACTCGTACCTCTACCCCCAGCACGAGGAGCGAGTAGGCGCGATCCTCGCCGAGGAGCTGCCCGAGGCGACGGTCTCGCTCTCGAGCAAGATCCTGCGCGAGCAGCGCGAGTACGAGCGGTCGGCGACGACGGTGGTCAATGCCTACGTGCGCCCGCTGATGTCGTCCTATATCGACAGGATTCGCACCGGCCTCGACGGGATCGGCCTGGCGGCTGCTCCGCTCGCGATCATGCAGTCCTCGGGAGGCGTGATGACCGCCGACGACGCAAAGCTGCGTCCCGTGTTCGCGCTCGAGTCGGGTCCCGCGGCAGGCGTCGTCGCCGCGCTCGGCATGGCAAGACGCCTCGGGATCGACAACGCGATCGCGTTCGACATGGGCGGCACAACGGCCAAGGCCTCTCTGATCGAGAACGGCTCGATCTCGCGAGGCCGCGAGTACGAGGTCGGCGGCTCGATCTCCGCCGGCAGCCGGCTGATTCGCGGCGCCGGCGAGCTGCTGCGGATCCCGACGATCGACATCGCCGAGGTCGGCGCCGGTGGCGGCAGCATCGCGTGGCTCGATCCGGCCGGCGGTCTCCAGGTCGGGCCGAAGAGCGCCGGAGCCGAGCCTGGGCCCGCCTGCTACGGGCGCGGCGGCGTCGAGCCGACGGTGACGGACGCAAATGTCGTGCTCGGCTTCATGCCGGAGGGCCAGGTGGCCGACGGCCAGATCACGATTCAGCGCGAGCTCGCCGAGGCGGCCGTGGAGCGCGTGGCAGAGCCGCTCGGGCTCTCGGTGCGGGAGGCGGCCCACGGCATCCACCGCATCGCGAACGCACGGATGACGCGCGCGCTCCGGTCGGTCTCCTCGGAGAAGGGCCGCGACCCGCGCGACTTCGCGATCATCGCCTACGGTGGCTCTGGCCCCGTCCATGCCTGTGGCCTCGCCGACGACCTCGGCGTTGCGACCGTGCTCGTGCCACCGGTCGCCGGCCTGTTCAGCGCCGTTGGCCTCCTCTTCGCCCGGCCCGAGTTCCACGAGGTGCGGTCGTGCCACCTCGACGTCGACACGGTTGAATCCGGCCGTCTCACCGCGCTCCTCGCTGAGATGGAGACGGTGCTCGTGGGCGCGTTCTCGAGCCGCGAGGAGCCGGGGTGGAGCCGTACGGCCGATCTCCGCTATGTGGGCCAGAGCTGGGAGATCGAGGTCGAGCTCCCGCCCGGTCCAGTCGATCGGGCGCTCCTTGCCGGGCTCCGCGACCGGTTCGAGGACGAGCACGAGGTGCTCTATGGGGTTCGCGGCCAGCCCGGCTCGCCGGTCGAGGTGCGAGCGGTGCGCCTTGCCGCGCTCGGTGTCACCGCCGTGCCGCCGTCGTTCGATGTCGCGGACGCTCTGGTGCCCGACCGTAATGCGAGTCGCAGGATGTGGCTCGGCGGTGCGGCGGCCGACGTGCCGGTGCGCTCGCGGGCGTCGATCGGTGCCGAGGCCGAGGACGGCCCGATGCTCGTGGACGAGTACGACACGACGGTCGTCGTCCCGGACGGCTGGAGCGTGCGCCGGCATCTCGAGACCGCAACGCTCGTGCTCGAGAGGCCGACCGATGGCTGAGCCGACAAGGACGGCGACGCCCACGCCGGATCCCGTGACGCTGCAGATCGTGGCGAACGCTCTGCAGTCGATCGCCGACGAGATGGCGACCACGATCATCCGCACCGCGCACTCGACGGTGGTCCGCGACGGTATGGACTTCTCGTCCGCCCTCTGCGACGCGCGGGGCGAGACGGTGGCGCAGGCCGTCAGCGTGCCGTTTCATCTCGGCTCGATCCCGACCGCGATGGAGTCGCTGCTCGAGCACTACGGCGATCGCGTCCGGCCCGGTGACGTCTTCATCATGAACGACCCCTTCGACGGGGGCATGCACCTGCAGGACATCTTCATCGTCAAGCCGGTTCACCTCGAAGGAGCGCTGATCGGCTGGGCCGTGACAACCGCACACCACGGCGACGTTGGCGGACGGCTGCCCGGCTCGAGCGCGTGCGACAACACCGAGATCTACCAGGAGGGCCTCCGCATGCCCTGGCTGCGCTTCTTCTCCGAGGGCGAGCCCGTCGAGGAGGTGCACAAGCTGATCGAGGCGAACATGCGGATCCCGCGCGTGACATTCGGCGACCTCGGCGCCCAGGTCGCGGCCTGCTCCGTGGCCGACCGGGCGCTCCAGGCTCTAGCCGTCCGGCACGGGCGCGAGAAGCTGGCGAGCCTCATGATCGACCTGATCGACTACACCGAGCGTCTCGTCCGGCAGGAGATCGGCACCTGGCCCGACGGCACTGCGACATTCACGGATTACCTCGGCTCGGACGGGATCGAGGCATGCGACGTGCCGATCATCGCCCGGGTCACGATCGACGGCGACGAGGTCATCGCCGACCTGACCGAGTCGTCGCCGATGGTGCGCGGCTCGCTGAACAGCACCCGCTCGTTCGTGATGGCATGCGTCTACCAGGCGATCCGCTGCGCGCTCACGCTCGAGGTGCCGAACACGGCCGGAGCCTTCAAGCCGATCACTGTGCTGACGAAGCCGGGCACCGTGGCCGAGGTCGTGATGCCGGGCGCTTCCTCGATGCGGGGCGTGACGGGCTTCCGGGTGCTTGATGCTCTCAACGGCGCCCTCGCGCAGCTGATCCCGGATCGCATTCCGGCCGCGGGGGAGGGTGGTAACACCCTCGCCATCTTCGGCGCCGACCGTCCTGGGGGCGGCGACCGCTTCGTCTTCTACGAGCTCGTCGTCGGCACGTGGGGCGGAACCCCCGTCGGTGACGGCAACGACGGCCTCACGAACCCGGCCAGCCTCGCGGCGAACATCCCGATCGAGGTCGCGGAATCGGAGTTCCCCATCGTCGTGGAGCGCTACGGGCTCGTTCCCGACACGGGCGGCGCCGGCGAGCACCGCGGCGGGCTCGCGATCGAGCGCGTCTGGCGCTGCCTGACGCCGAGCACGTCGCTGATCGTGCGCTCCGACCGCGCCGAGCGCCCGCCCTACGGGCTTGCCGGCGGTGGGACGGGCGGGCGGTCGCGCAACCTGTTGATCCGTCCCGACGGCACCGAGGAGGTGCTGCCCGCGATGTTCTCGACGACGATCGAGGCGGGTGACGTCTACGCCCACACGATGGCGGGCGGTGGTGGTTGGGGCGACCCGCTCGTGCGAGATCCGGCTGCGGTTGTGGACGACGTGGCCAACGAGAAGGTCAGCATCGAGGCCGCACGAGAGCTCTACGGCGTCGTGATCTGCGCCGATGGCACTGCGGCCCTCGACGCGACGGCCGACCTACGAACCAGGAGGAGACGCACGTGATCGGGAGAGCGGATGCGGTCGTGATCGGCGGCGGGATCATGGGCGCGAGCACGGCCCACTTCCTGTCGAAGCTCGGCTTCGGCGACGTGGCGCTGATCGAGAAGCGCAAGATCTGCGGCGGCTCGACCCAGTACTCGGCCGCACACGTGCGCCAGCACTACTCGAACGAGGTCGGGATCAGGCTCGCGGTGCGTGGCGCCGCGATGTTCAACAACGCCGAGGAGGAGCTGGGCGGGCCGGTCGGCTTCTACCAGATCGGCTACATGCTGCTCGCGCCGCCCGAGGAGGCGCAGGCGCTCCGAGACACGGTCGCGGTGCAGCGGAGCTTCGGCGTCGAGACCTCGACACTCGAGCCCGACGAGGTCGTGAGCCGCTGGCCGCAGCTCCGGCTTGAGGGCGTCGGCCTCGCGTGCCACGAGCCGACTTCCGGCTTCGCCGACCCGGTGCTCACCGTGCAAACGCTCGTCGCCGCTGCGCAGCGCGCCGGCCTGCACGTCTACGAGGGCTGCGAGGTGCTCGGCATCTCGACCGCGAACGGCTGCGTGAGCGGGGTCGTCACCGGCGACGGCGAGATCGCCACGGGTGTCGTCGTCAACGCCTGTGGCCCGTGGAGCGACCGCATCGGCCGCATCGCCGGGGTGAACTACCCGCTCGAGTTCAGCCGTGAGCACGAGGCGATCTTCGACGCACCGGCGCTCTTGAATGACGGTGTGTTCGAGGACTTCCCCGTGATCTCGGACGTTCCTCAGGCGCTCTACTGCCGGCCGTACGTCGGCGGCAAGATCCTCGTCGGTGACGGCTGGCCGAAGCGGAAGGAGCCGGTCGATCCCGAGACCTACGACGACGGCACCGACGACGCGCACGTGAGCAAGATGGTGCCGCGGCTGATCAACCGCTTGCCCGCTCTCGGGCCGACTCTCACGCAGCGGGGCTATGGCGGCGCGTTCGTGACCGGGTATTCCGGCGTCTACGACATCACCGAGGACTGGTACCCGATCGTCGGCGAGGAGGAGCTCGGTGGCTACTACTCCTGCTTCGGCGGCAGCGGCCACGGGTTCAAGATCGGTCCCGCGATCGGCGAGGCGCTCGCCGACACGATCGCCGGCCGGCAGCCCGCGATCGACATCTCGAGCCTCTCGGGCGCCCGCTTCTCGGAGGGGCGCACGTTCAGCTCCGTCTGGGGAGCCGGGAACCGCGCATGACGCTCGATCCGATCACGTTCGAGGTGATCCGGAACGCCCTCGTCGCGGCGACAGACGAGATGGTCCTGACGCTGCGCCGCAGCGCCTACTCGACCAACATCAAGACGCGCTCTGACTTCTCGTGTGCCTTCTTCGACGCGGAGCTGCGTGCCGTGGCTCAGGGATTCACCCAGCCCGTGCACCTCGGCTCGATGGTGGAGCAGGTGCCGCAGGCGATCCGCACCTACGGCCCGGAGAGCCTCGGGCCGGGCGATGTGATCATCACGAACGACCCCTTCCCGAGCGGCGTCCACCTCAACGACGTCAGCCTCATCTCGCCGGTCTTCGCGGACGGTGAGCTGCTCGGCTACGTCGCCAACCTCGCGCACCACGTCGATGTCGGCGGCGGCGCGCCGGCATCGATCGGCGCGTTCCGGGAAGTGTTCCAGGAGGGCGTGATCATCCCGCCCGTCAAGGTCGTCGAGGGAGGCCGGATCGTCGAGGACGTCTTCGGGTTGATCCTCGCCCAGATTCGCTCCAAGCATGAGACCGCCGGTGACTTCCGGGCTCAGATCGCGGCGAACGCGACGGGGGCGCGCCGGCTACAAGCGCTTGTCGCGCGGCACGGTCGCCCCACGATCGTCGCCGCGATGGAGGAGCTCCTCGACTACACCGAGCGGCGCACCCGGGCGGAGATTGCGGCGCTGCCCTTCGGCACCTACGAGGCCGAGGGCTCGATCGACACGGACGGCTACACCGACGAGCCAGTGCGCCTCTGTGCGCGCGTGGAGATCACGGCAGACGGGATCGCGTTCGACCTCACGGGCTGCGATCCGCAGCGGCGGGCGCCGGTGAACTCGACCTACGCGATGACCTTCTCGGCATGCGCCTACGCCCTCAAGTGCCTGATCGACCCCGACTTGCCTGTTAACGACGGCTTCTATCGGGCCGTCAGTGTGGACGCGCCGATCGGCAGCGTCGCGAACTGCACCTGGCCGAGCCCCGTGGTCGGCGGCTGGGAGACGCAGACCCGCCTCGTCGACGTGATCTTCCTCGCGCTCCTGCCCGCGCTCCCCGACGTGCTCCCTGCCGGGACGAAGGCGATGATGTGCCACGCCGGCTTCGGCGGCGTCGATCCGGTAACGAACGAGTACACGTGCTTTCTGGAGACGTTCGGCGGCGGCTACGGCGCTCGCTCGACGAGCGACGGCCCGGACGCCGTCCAGACCCACGGCCAGAACACCGAGAATGCACCCGTCGAGGAGACGGAGCTCAACTACCCCGTCCGCGTCACGCGCCTGTCGCTCGTCGACGACTACGAGGGCCCGGGCCGGTTCCGCGGCGGCCTCGGGTTGCGCAAGGACTTCCTGTTCGACCGCCCGACGACGTTCACCGTATTGAGCGACCGCACGGCGGCCGGCCCCTGGGGCGTGTTCGGAGGCCTCCCCGGCAAGACCGCCTCGTACGTCCTGATCCGGGCCGGAAAGGAGCACCAGTTGTCGGCCAAGGCCACCGTCGATCTCGTAGCCGGTGACATCGTCAGCTATCGCACCTGCGGGGGTGGCGGCTACGGCCCGCCCGACGAGCGCGACCCGGCGGCGGTGGTGCGAGACGTCCTCGAGGGCAAGGTGACCGCAGCGCGGGCCCGCGACGTCTACAAGGTGGTCGTCGACGGCCGGGCGCTCGACGTCGCCGCCACCGTGGAGCTGCGGGCATGAGCAGCGTCGATCCGATCTCCTTCGAGGTGATCCGCAACGCGTTCGTCGCGGCGACAGATGAGATGGTGCTCGCTCTCAGGCGCAGCGCCTACTCGACGAACATCAAGACGCGCTCCGACTTCTCGTGCGCCTTCTTCGACGCTGAGTTGCGCTCGATCGCACAGGGCTTCACCCAGCCGGTGCACCTCGGGTCGATGGTCGAGCAAGTGCCGCAGGCGGTGCGCGGCTTCGGCCCCGAGCGGCTCGGCCCGGGCGACGTGATCGTCACGAACGACCCCCATCCGAGTGGCGTCCATCTCAACGACGTCAGCCTCATCTCGCCCGTCTACTGCGACGAGACGCTGATCGGTTACGTCGCGAACATCGCGCACCACGTCGATGTCGGTGGCGGCGCGCCGGCATCGATCGGCGCCTTCCGCGAGGTGTTCCAGGAGGGCGTGATCATTCCGCCGGTGAGGATCGTCAAGACGGGCGAGATCGTGCCCGACATCTTCACGCTGATCCTGGCGCAGATCCGCTCCAAGCACGAGACTGCCGGGGACTTCCGCGCCCAGATAGCCGCCAACGCCACGGGCGTGCGGAGGATCCAGGCGCTCGTTGCGCGTCACGGGATCGGGACGATCCTCGACACGATGCAGGAGCTGCTCGCCTACACGGAGCGGCGCACCAGAGCCGAGATCTCGGCTCTTCCCTACGGCGTCTACGAGGCCGAGGGCTCGGTGGACAACGACGGCTACTCGGACGAGCCGGTCAAGCTCGTGGCCCGGATCGAGATCAGCGACGCCGGCGTCCACTTCGACACCACCGGCTCGGACCCGCAGCGACGGGCGCCGGTCAACTCGACCTACGCGATGACGTTCTCCGCCTGTGCATATGCGCTCAAGTGCCTGATCGACCCGGACCTGCCCGTCAACGACGGGTTCTACCGTCACATCTCGCTCGAGGCGTCGAAGGGTAGCGTGACCAACTGCGCGTGGCCCTCCGCGGTCGTCGGCGGCTGGGAGACGCACGCTCGGCTCGTCGAAGTGATTATCAAGGCGCTCCTCCCGGGCTTCCCCGACCGGCTCCCGGCGGGCACGAAGGGGATGATGTGCCAGGCGGGATTCGGCTCGCTCGACATCGAGGCCGGGCGGTACACGTGCTTCTACGACACCTTCGCGGGTGGCTACGGCGGCCGCTCGACGAGCGACGGGCCGGACGCCGTGCAGGCGCACGGGCAGAACACCGAGAACGCGCCGATCGAGGAGACGGAGCTCAACTACCCGGTTCACATCAGCGGCCTCTCGCTCGTCGAGGACTCCGACGGCCCGGGCCGGTTCCGCGGTGGGCTCGGCCTACGCAAGGACTACCGCTTCGACCTCTACACGACGTTCACGGTACTCGCCGACCGCGACAAGGTCGGCCCGTGGGGCGCGTACGGCGGGCACTCAGGGCAGATCGCGGAGTACGTGCACGTCCGCGACGGCGTCGAGACGAGGCTCTCGTCGAAGACCACGCTCGACCTCGTCCCGGGCGACATCATCAGCGTCCGTACCTGCGGGGGCGGTGGTTACGGCCCGCCCGAGGAGCGCGAGCCGGAGCGCGTGCTCCGCGACGTGCTCGAGGGCAAGGTCAGCATCGAGCGGGCCAGAGACCTCTACAGGGTCGCGATCGCCGATCGGGCGATCGATCAGGAAACCACCGACGAACTGAGGAGAACCGCATGAGCGTCCGGCTTGCGATCGACATCGGCGGCACCTTCACCGACGCGACCCTGATCGACGAGGAAACAGGCAGTGTCTCGATCGCAAAGGTGCTCTCGACGCCGTCGGACCCGTCGCAGGGCTTCATGCAGGCGGCCGAGCGGGCGCTCGAGGCGGCCGGTGCGGCCGCAGGGCAGGTCGGGTTCGTCGTCCACGCGACGACGGTGGCGACAAACGCGATCATCGAGGGCAAGATCGCCCGCAGCGGCTTTGTCACCACCGAGGGCTTCCGCGACCTGCTCGAGATCGCGCGCCAGGTACGGCCGTCGCTCTATGACACGCAGTTCGAGAAGACGAAGCCGCTCGTGCCCCGCGACCGCGCCGTCACGGTGACGGAGCGGCTCGGCCCGGCCGGAGAGATCCTGACGGCGCTCGACGACGACTCCGTGCGCGCCGCCGCCGCGATCCTGCGCCGTGAGGAGGTCGAGTCGGTCGCGGTGTGCCTGCTGCACGCGTACGTCAACCCGGAGCACGAGCAGCGGGTCGGTGCGATCCTCACCGAGGAGCTGCCCGGCGTGCCGATCTCGCTCTCGGCCGAGGTCGCCCCCGAGTTCCGGGAGTACCTGCGGGCCTCGACAACCGTGATCAACGCGGTCATCCGGCCCGTGGTGGAGCGGTACCTGGCGCGGATCGAGGGCCGGCTCGCCGACGCCGGCATCGAGGCGAAGCTGCTCGTGATGCAGTCGAGCGGCGGCGTGTTCAGCTCCGAGGCCGCGCGGATGCGGCCCGTCTTCATGGTCGAGTCCGGGCCTGCGGCCGGCGTGATCGCGTCGGCCTATCTCGGCGAGACGCTCGGGCACCCGGACATCCTCTCGTTCGACATGGGTGGCACCACCGCCAAGGTCGGCCTGATCCAGGGCGGGCAGCCGTCGGTGACGAAGGACTACAACGTGGGCGGGCACGCCGGGGCGAGCGTGGGTGGGACGGCGCTCTCGGGCTACCCGGTGCGAACACCGGTCGTCGACCTGGTCGAGATCGGTGCCGGCGGCGGGTCAATTGCCTGGGTCGACTCGGGCGGCTTGCTCCGGGTCGGGCCGCGTAGCGCAGGAGCCGACCCGGGGCCGGTCTGTTACCGGAACGGCGGCACGGAGCCAACCGTGACCGACGCCAACGTGGTACTCGGCCGGCTCAACCCCTGCTACTTCCTCGGCGGCGAGATCGGCCTCGACGTCGAGGGCGCCTCGCGTGCGATCGAGGAGCGGTGCGCGAAGCCGCTCGGGCTCACCGTCACCGAGGCAGCCAACGGGATCGTCGAGATTGCGAACGCGGCGATGGTAAATGCTCTCCACCTCATCTCCGTCCAGCGTGGCTACGACCCACGAGACTTCGTGCTCGTCGGCTTCGGCGGCGCCGGGCCGGTGCACGCGAACGCGCTCATGCGCGACGCGGAGATGCCGACGCTGCTCATACCGCGCAGCCCCGGCATCTTCTCGGCCACGGGGCTCCTGACGACCGACATCAAGCGCGACGCGGCGGTGACCGTGATGCGCCGGCTGGATGCACTCGATCCCACGGAGATGGAATCGACGTTCCAGCGGCTCGAGGAGGCCGGACGCGTCGAGCTCGAGCGCGAGGGTCTCAGCGGCGAGGCGATCGAGTTCGCCCGCAAGGTCGACCTCCGCTACGTCGGCCAGAGCTACGAGCTGACGATCCCCGCGGGCGACGGCATGACCGACCGCTTCCACGTCGAGCACGACCGCACCTACGGCTTCGCCGCTCCGGCCGAGCCGATCGAGGTCGTCAGCCTTCGGCTGACGAGCGTGGGCCGGATCGCCAAGCCGCCGGCACGGCAGCTCGATGCGGGTGGGATCGTCGAGCCGAAGGAGCGGCGGCAGGTCTACTACGCCGAGTCCAGCGGCTACGTCGACTGCCCGATCTACGACCGCTACAGCCTGCCCGCGGGCGCTGCATTCGCCGGGCCGGCCGTGGTAGAGGAGTTCGACTCCACCGTCGTCGTCCATCCGGGCTTCTCGGTCCGCGTCGACGCCGTCGGGAACCTTGTCATCGAGCGAGACACCGAGGAGGCAGCGTGAGCGCCGAGTACGGCATCGTCCTGTCGAAGAACGTGATGGTCCCGATGCGGGACGGCATCCGGCTTGCATTCGACATCTACCGGCCCGCCCGGAACGGCGACTTCAGTGAGGGGCGGTACCCCTCGATCATGCTCCACACGCCCTACGACAAGACCGACAAGCGCTACAGCGAGATTGCCGACTTCTTCGTCCCGCATGGTTACAACGTCGTCCTGGTCGACCTGCGCGACCGCTACGCATCCGAGGCGTCGGGCGTCTACTACCACGCGGCAACGCCACACACCGGTCGTGACGGCTACGACATCTGCGAGTGGATCGGGACGCAGCCCTGGTCGAATGGCAAGATCGGCACCGTCGGCAGCTCGTACGCAGCGATCACGCAGGTACGCAGCGCGCTCGAGCGACCACCGCACCTGACGGCGATCTGGCCGGACGTGGTGCCGACGAACAGCTTCCAGAATCAGTGCCGCGAGGGTGGGGCGATGCAGCAGCACATGTTCTGGGCCCTGCTCATCCACGCTCAGGACGCGCAGGACGTGCGCGACGACTGGGACAAGGCCGGCGAGGTGTGGGACGACCTCAAGAACCTGCGGCAGCTCCTCCGCGAGACGCCGTTCGAGCGTGGCCAGACCTCGCTTCGCACCGTCCCGACGCTCGAGGACACGATGATCGACTACTACACCCGTGGCATGTACGACGAGTACTGGGACCGGGTCGAGCACAACTACACGAAGTTCTGGAACCAGCACGCGGACATCCCGGTCACGCTCTCGACCGGCTGGTACGACCTGTTCCCGACCGCCGATACGGAGTACTTCACGTCGATGAGCGAGCAGAACAGCGCCCCCGCGCGGCTCGTCGTCGGGCCCTGGAGCCACGTCGGCATGCGCGGCGATGCAACGTACTGCCACGAGGTCGACTTCGGCCTCCAGGGCGTGTGGGGCGTGCAGCGCTACTTCGAGGAGCAGCTCGACTTCTTCAAGCGCTGGCTGCCAGACGACGCGACGGGACAGCCGGTGGACGAGGCGCCGGTGCGGATCTTCGTGATGGGCGGCGGTTCCGGACGCAAGACAGCGGGCGGCAAGCTCGATCACGGCGGGCGCTGGCGCGAGGAGCAGGAGTGGCCGCTCGCCCGCGCCGTTGCAACGCCGTACTACCTCCACGGCGACGGCGCCCTCACGGCCGATGCGCCAGCAGGCGCGGAGGCGCCGCGCGCGTTCACCTACGACCCGGCCCATCCCGTGCCGACCCTGGGCGGCCTCTACTGCTCGATCGGCGAGCTGCCGGCCGACGGGCCGGGGATCGAGCCGGCCTGGGCTCGGCTGCTGAACCCGGTGCTGCGCCTCCGCGACCTGCTCACGCCGGGGCCGGTCGACCAGAAGGAGTCGCCGGCGTTCTACGGCTCCGAGGAGCCGTACCCGCGGCTGTCGGAGCGTCCGGACGTGCTCGTCTACCAGACCGAGCCGCTCACCGAGAAGGTGGAGGTGACCGGGCGGATGAGCCTACACCTGTGGGTCGCGTCGAGCGCGGTCGACACCGACTTCACCGCGAAGGTCGTCGACGTCCACCCCGCGAACGAGGATTATCCCGAGGGCTTCGACATGCTCATCAACGACTCCGTGATCCGCTGTCGCTACCGCGAGGGCTACGACCGCGAGGTGTTCCTCGAGCCGGGTGTGCCGGTGCCGGTGACGATCGAGCTACCGCCGACGAGCAACCTCTTCGACGTCGGCCACCGGATTCGCGTCGACATCTCGTCCTCCAACTGGCCGCGCCTCGACGTGAACCCGAACACGGGTGAGCCAATGGGTCGGCACACGCATCTGGTCGTCGCGGAGCAGACCGTCTACGCGGACGCCGAGCGCCCGTCCCACATCGTCCTGCCGGTGATCCCCGGATAGCCGGCCGCCACGGCATCGTCGTCTCGCAGGACATCATCGTCCCCATGCGGGACGGCGTGCGCCTGGCATTCGACGTCTACCGCCCGGGAAGCGCCGGAGCCTTCGCGCAGGGCCGCTTCCCGGCGATCATGCTCCATACGCCCTACGACAAGGCGACGAAGCGTTACACGGAAATCGCCGACTACTTCGTCCCGCGCGGCTACGCCGTCGTGCTCGTCGACATGCGCGACCGCTACCGCTCCGAGGGCTCGGGCACGTACTTCCACTCGGCGACCCCGCACACCGGCAACGACGGGTACGACATCGTCGAGTGGATCGCCGCCCAGCCCTGGAGTAACGGGCGGGTAGGCACCGTCGGCAGCTCGTATGCCGGCCAGGTGCAGATCCGGACGGCGCTCGAGCGGCCACCGCACCTGACGGCGATCTGGCCCGACGTCGTGACGACGAACAATTACGCCAACTGCGCCCGGGAGGGCGGGGCGATGCAGGGGCACATGTTCTGGGCGCTCTTGATCCACGCGCAGGACGCCCAGGAGGTGCTCCACGAGCCCGCGCTCGCGGAGCAGGTCTGGGACGACCTGAGGAACCTCCGCGAGCTCTTCCGGGCAACGCCGTGGCAGCGCGGCCAGACGTCGCTTCGCCTGGTCCCGGCCCTCGAGCAGACGCTGATCGACTACTACACCCGTGGGGCGTACGACGACTGGTGGTCTCGCATCGAGTGCGACTTCAGCGCCTACTTCGACCGGCATGCCGACGTCCCGATGACGGTCTCGTCGGGCTGGTTCGACCCGTGGGCCGGGCCGGACGCCGACTACTTCGCCGCGATGGCAGCGCAGAACCGCTCGCCGCAGCGCCTCGTGATAGGCCCCTGGAGCCACGTCGGGATGCGCGGGGACGCGACGTTCTGTCACGAGGTCGACTTCGGGCCGGACAGCGTCTGGGGCGTCGAGCGGTACTTCGAGGAGCAGCTCGACTACTTCTCCCGCTGGCTCCCCGATGAGGCGACCGGTCAGCCGCCCGGCGAGGCGCCGATCCGCATTTTCGTGATGGGCGGCGGGACGGGTCGCAAGACAGCCGAGGGTAAGCTCGACCACGGTGGCCGCTGGCGCGAGGAGCAGGCGTGGCCGCTCGCCCGCGCCGTGCCCACCTCGCTCTACCTCCGCGGCGACGGCTCGCTCTCGAGGGAGCCTCCGGCAACCGAGACGCCTCCGCGTGAGTTCACGTTTGACCCGGCCCACCCGGTGCCGACCGTCGGGGGCATCTACTGCGCCGTCGGTGAGCTTCCGTCAGAGGGGCCGGGCATGGAGCAGGCGTGGTCGCGATTCCTGCACCCGGTGCTGCGGCTCCGCGACGTGCTGACGCCCGGCCCAGCCGACCAGCGCGAGGCCGAGGAGTTCTTCGGCTCCGAGCCGCCCTATCCCCGCCTGTCGGAGCGGCCCGACGTGCTCGTGTTCCAGACCGACCCTCTGGCCGAGCCGGTCGAGGTGACGGGGTCGATGGAGGTGCACCTGTGGATCTCCTCGAGCGCCCTCGACACCGACTTCACCGCCAACCTCGTCGACGTGCACCCGGCCAACGAGGACTACCCCAACGGCTTCGACATGCTCCTGACCGACTCGATCATCCGCTGCCGCTATCGCGAAGGCTTCGATCGCGAGGTGCTGATGAAGCCGGGCGAGATCTACCCCGTCACGATCGCCCTGCATGCGACGAGCAACCTGTTCGACGTCGGCCACCGGATTCGCGTTGACATCTCGTCGTCGAACTGGCCCCGCCTCGACCTGAACCCGAATACCGGCGAGCCGATGGGGCGGCACACGCACCAGGTCGTCGCCGAGCAGGCGGTCTATCTCGATCGAGGGCATCCGTCCCGTATCGTCCTGCCGGTGATCCCGGGGTGGACATGATCGACGTCGAGTGGCGCACTATTCCTGCGGGGCCGTTCCGCATGGGCAGCGATCCCTGGCGTGCGTATCCGCCCGCGGCCGACGAGACGCCCCGGCACGTTGTCGATGTGGCGCCGTTCCGGATCGGCCGCATCCCGGTCACGAACGGCCAGTACGAGGCGTTCGTCCATGCGACGGGCCACCGGGCGCCGAGCTCGTGGCCACATGGAACCGTGCCGCCGGGGCAGGACGACGTGCCGGTGACCTACGTCTCGTGGCACGACTCCCGCGCGTTCTGTGCCTGGGCCGACGTGCGGCTCCCGAGCGAGGCCGAATGGGAGGCCGCGGCGAGCGGCGGCGAGGGGCGCCTCTGGCCGTGGGGCGATGTGCCGCCCGACCGCACCCGGGCCGTGTTCGAGGCAGGGATCGGCGGTCCGACGCTCGCCGGCCGGCTGCCCGCGTCGGCCGCGCCGTGCGGGGCGCTCGACCTGGCCGGCAACGTGGCCGAGTGGGTCGACAGCGCGTACCTGCCCTACCCGGCTGAGGCCGGCGGTGACAAGGAGCGCGTCGTGCGCGGCGGGTCGTACATCCACGGAGCAGACGCACTGCGCTGCTCGGCCCGTCGGCCGCTGCTGGCCGGGGCCGTCGACACCTACGTCGGGTTTCGTGTGGCGGCCGACCCGGATCGAGCCACTTCGGCGTTCGGCCTCGATCTCGTCGAGGTTCCCGGTGGCAGATACCCGATCGGGCGCGACCCCGTGGTGCAGGGCTGCGAGGCACTCGCCGACGAGTTGCCCGCGACGGGGATCGAGCTGCCGGCATTCGAGATCGCTGCGACGCCGGTCACGAACGCCCAGTACGCAGTGTTCGTGGACGAGACGAGGTATCGCCCGCCGAACCACTGGCACGACGGCAACCCGCCACCCGGATGCGAGGAGCACCCCGTCACGTGGGTCGACGCGGGTGACGCGGCGGCCTTCTGCGCTTGGCTCGGCGTGCGCCTGCCGACGGAGGCGGAGTGGGAGAAGGCGGCGCGCGGCGATGACGAGCGGGGCTACCCATGGGGCGACGAGCCTCCCGACGGGACGCGCGCCACCTATGGTCGCGACGACATGGCGGCCGGCCCGTCGCCCGTTGCCGCATCACCGGCCGGCGCGAGCCCCTCCGGCGTGCTCGACCTCGCGGGCAACGTCTGGGAGTGGGTGTCGAGCGCCTACGCGCCGTACCCCTACGATGCCGAGGACGGCCGCGAGCAGTCTTCCCTTGCCGAGCGGGCCCTGCGCGGAGGGTCGTACGCGAGCCCTGCCTCCCATCTTCGCTGCGCCGCCCGCAGCCGCAGCTATCCGGGACGACTCGCGCCGCACATCGGCTTCCGGCTCGCCCGCAGCTGAGACGATGACACCCCGACCAAGGAGCATCCGATGATCGAGCACGTCGACGCCGACCGCCTACGTGACCTCACCCTCGAGCTCGTCGAGATCGAGAGCCCGACCGGTGACACGGCCGAGGTGGCGCGCCGGTACGCGCAGCGGCTCGAGGAGATCGGGATGGAGGTCGAGGTTCTCGACGAGGTGTTCCCCGCAACGCCGATCGTGATCGGCCGGCTGCGCGGTGGCGGGCCGGGGCCGAGCATCGTCCTCAACGGCCACCTCGACACGGTGCCGATCCCGCACGATCCCGCCCGGGTCGAGAACGGCTCCGTCTACGGCCGCGGCAGCGCCGACATGAAGGGTGCGCTTGCCTGCGCGGCAGAGACTGCCCGCGTCCTGAAGGAGTCCGGCCCCTTTCCCGGCGAGCTCGTGATCATCGCGATCGGCCTGCACGAGGCACCGGGCGGCCGCGGCGAGGACCTCACGTGGCTCCTCGGCGAGCACGGCTTCCGCTCCGACTTCGCGGTCGTCTGCGAGCTCAGCGGTGACACCTTCGTGGCCGCACATATGGGTCAGGCGACCGTCGAGATCACGATCTCCCGCCCCGGCATCGTCACTCACGAGCTCAAGACGCCGGTCGGGACGCCGCATCCGATCCTGGCCGCCGGCCGCGTGATCGATGCCATCGCAGCCCGCAATGCCGAGCACGCCGCCATCGAGCACCCGTGGGTCGGAGCCGAGACCTACTTTCTGGGCGAGGTGCACGGCGGCGACTTCTACAACCGCTTTCCGATCGAGTGCCGCCTCGTCGGCACCCGACGCTGGGCGCCTGGAAACACGCTCGAAGCAGTCGAGGCCGAGTTCCACGAGCTGCTCGCGCCGATCGCAGCGGAGACAGGCTGCTCAATCGATCTCGACCTCCGGCTCGTGCGAGGCGCTTACTCGATCGACCCCGACCACGCCCTCGCTCTCGCGCTCCGGGCGGGCTACGCGGACGTGACGGGAGCGGAGCTGGCGCTCGAGGGCCTCAAGGTGGTGGCGGACGCCGCGCTGTTCGACGGCATCGCCGGAATCCCGACCGTCTACCACGGGCCTGCGGGTAGCGGTGCCCACGCGGACGTGGAGCTGATGCCGGTCGCCGAGCTCGTGCGGGCGACACAGGTGTACCTGCGCCTGCTCGAGCACCTGTGGGCCGCGTGAGCGGCCTGCAGCCCTCCTATGACGAGCTCCGCGGGACGTTTCGCTGGGAGCTTCCGGCCGTCGTCAACATCGGCGTCGAAGTCTCGGATCGGCAACCGTCGGCCTTGCCGGCGATTCTCGTCACGGACGGCCGCGAGATCACCCGCACCGTCACGTTCGGCGAGCTGACGGAGGCATCGAACCGCCTCGCGAACGCGCTCGCCGCGCTGGGTGTGGGCCTGGGTGATCGGGTCGCGCTCATCCTCTCTCAGCGACCCGAGACGGTGGTCGCCCACGTCGCGGCCTACAAGCTCGGAGCGATCGTGGTGCCGCTGAGCGCAGCCTTCGGCAGCGACGCGCTCGGGGTGCGGCTTCGGGGCTCCGACCCCCGGGTGATCATCGCCGAGCGTGCCTCGCTCGACCGTGCGGTCGGGCTCGGATTCGACGGAGCCTCGATCGACGTCGACCACGACCTCCCCGATCTGCTTGCCGCTGCCTCGCCCGACTTCGCGGCGACCCCTACCACGCCTGACACGCCCGCTCTGCTCGTCTACACCTCGGGCACGACCGGGCCGCCGAAGGGCGCGCTCCACGGCCATCGCGTGTTGGCCGGGCACCTTCCCGGCTTCGAGCTCTCCCACGACTTCTTCCCGAAGCCGGGCGATCGGATCTGGACGCCGGCCGACTGGGCGTGGATCGGCGGCCTCTACGACGTGGTCATGCCCGGTCTCGCGCACGGCGTTCCCGTCGTCGCCTTCCGCACGCCGCGATTCGACCCCGAGGTCGCATTCGACCTGATCTCCCAGGCGGGCATCCGCAACGTGTTCATGCCCGCCACGGCGCTCCGCATGATGCGCCGAAGCGGCGGGGTGCCTGTGACGCTGCGGACGCTCGCGAGTGGGGGCGAGACGGTCGGTGAGGAGACGGCCGCGTGGTGTCGCGAGCGGTTTGGCGTGCGGCTGAACGAGTTCTACGGCCAGACCGAGGCGAACCTCCTGATCGGCAACTGCGCCGCCTGGCCGGAACGCCCGGGCTGGATGGGCCGTGCCTACCCGGGGCACGAGCTCAGGCTCGTCGACGGCGAGATCGCCGTCAGGGTCGAGGGCGATCCCGTCGTGTACCTCGGCTACTGGGGTGACGAGGCGGCGACCGCAGCGAAGGTGCGCGACGGCTGGCTGCACACCGGCGATCTGGCCGAGATCGACGAGGAGGGCAACTACAAGAGCGTTGGCCGGGTCGACGACCTGATCTCGAGCGCCGGCCATCGGATCGGGCCGGGCGAGATCGAGGAGTGCCTCATCCGCCATCCGTCGGTATCGATCGCAGCCGTGATCGGCGTGCCCGACGCGATCCGCGGCGAGGTGGTCAAGGCGTTCGTCGTCACGAGCGCCGGCGCAGTGCGCTCACCCCAGCTCGTCGCCGAGCTGCAGCAGCTCGTTCGCACCCGGCTCGCGCCGTACGAGGTGCCGCGGGAGATCGAGTTCGTGGACGAGCTGCCGCTGACCGTGACGGGGAAGATCCGCCGGGGCGAGCTGCGACGCCTCGAGGCGGCCCGGTTTCAGTCGGCGGGCGACGGCGCGTAGCGCGCCTCGGGCAGTCGAACGACCCGCGTCACGCAGCTCGAGCCGTCGAGTTCGATGATGCGATAGCCGGGCGGTGCCTGCACGAACTCAGCTTTGTCCGACTCCGGGCTGAACTGCAGGCCGGTGGACGGGGTCGTGACGATCGTCGCCGCACCGACTCGCTGGCTCGACGCGTGGTGCACGTGGCCGCAGCAGACGAGCCGGATCCGCGGGTCGCGGAGCACGAGGTCCTGCAGCTTCTCTCGCCCGGCCAGGCCGATCCGGTCCATCCAGGTGAGCCCGAGCAGAATCGCGGGGTGGTGAAGGAAGAGGACGGCGGTCTCCGGGTCGTGCGCCTCGAGCCGAGCCTCGACCCACTCGATCTGGTCAGGCCCGACATGCCCTCCGACCTGTCCGGGCACCTGGGAGTCGAGCCCGATGCAGAGCGACGTGCCGGCCGTGAACGAGAAGGTGATCCGCTCGGAGCCCGCGCCGCCGATCCGGTCGGGGAACGTCGCGCGTAGCGTGGCGCGGTCATCGTGATTCCCGGGGACGAACCAGGCGCGGTCGAGCCGGGGCCACAGGATGTCGCGCACCGCCTCGTAGGACGCGGCGAGGTCGTCGCTCGTGTGGTCGCCGGTGACGACGAGGTGATCGACCCGGCCGGCGTTCTGCTCGATGTCGAAGGCTACGTCCTGCAACAGCTCGCGCGTGGGGATCCCGTAGAAGCGCGCCTCGGGATCCTCGAAGAGATGTGGGTCAGTCAGGTGGACGATGCGGGTGACGGTCATCCGGCCGCCAGTTTGCACGAACGCCCTAGCGCACCACGCCACCAGGTCGCTCGCCCGTCGGCCTGCCGTCCCGGAGGACGGCGACGCCGTTCACCCAGACGCACGCAACACCGTCGGGCGATCGCAGCGGATCCGCGTAGGTCGCCGTGTCTATGTAGAGCGCGGGGTCGAGCAGAACGAGATCGGCACGTCGGCCGACAGCGATCCTGCCCCGATCGGTCAGCCCGAGGCGGTCGGCAGCGCGCGCGGTGAGCCGTGCGACCGCCTCGTCGACCGAGAGGAGGGCCTCCTGGATCGCGAAGCGGCCGAGGAAGCGGGGCGCGGTGGCGTAGAGGCGCGGGTGCGGACGCGACCCGAAGATCCCGTCCGAGCCGACGAGCTGGAGTGGGTGGCGGGCGACCGTCCGCACGGCGCTCTCGGAGGCGTAGTGGAGCACCATCGTCACGTCCAGTGCCGACTCGCTCATGAGGTCGAGGGCGGCCGCGACCGGATCGCTGCCACGTTCGGCCGCGATCGCTGCCAGGGTGCGGCCGACCGCCTCCTCATTCGGCGGCGCGGCATTCGCGATCTCGATCTGCTCCGGCCCGAGCGTCCCGAGAATGTTCTCCCAGCCGGGGATCCCGTTCGCGATCTCGATCGCGATCCGGCGCCGGTCGTCGCGACTCGCGATCGTTCGCAGGGTGGCCGCTGCGCCGCCTTCCTGCGCCCAGCCGGGCAGGATGCTCGCGAGTAGCGTGCTCCCCGCGCCGTAGGGGTACTGGTCGAAAGTGACGTCGAGCTCGGTCGCCGCGCTCTCGAGGAGCGCGAGCAGCGGCTCGATCAGGCTCTCATCGGCGAGCGACTTGAGATGGGAGAGGTGGAGCGGCGCGCCGGAGCGGCGTGCGACGTCGATCATCTCCGAGACAGCCTCGAGCAGCCCGTGGCCCTCGTTCCGGACGTGGGGCACGAGCGGCACGCCGAAGGCAGCAGCCTCCTCGGCGACCGCGACGAGCTCGTCGGTCGCCGCGTAGGCGCCTGGGAGATAGACGAGCCCGAACGAGAGCATGCGCGCACCCGCCTCGAGGCCGAGGCGCACCTCGCGCCGCATGTCACGCAGGGTCTCGGCGGTCGCCTCGGCGCGCCCGCCTCCGAGCACCAGGTCGCGCACTGCGCCGTGGCCGATCGACGGCACGAGGGAGAGCGCCGGACGAGTCGCATCGAGCGCGTCGAGGTACTCCTCGACCGTCGACCAGGGCCAGGTCTCCGGACCACCGCCCTCGAGCGGGCGCAGGTACGCCTGGCGTTCGGCCCGCCGGTCGCGGGCCACGGGAGCGGGCGCAAGTCCGTCGGGGTTGATCACCTCGGTCGTGAAGCCCTGGGCGAGCTTCGGCGTCAGGAGCGGGTCGTCGAACGACCGCAGGGCGGAGTGCGTGTGCAGGTCGATGAAGCCGGGGCAGAGCATCAGCCCGCGCCCGTCGACGACCTCGCGCGCGTCGGGCACAGAAGCGCCCTCACCGGCGGGCGCGACGAGGCTGACCACGCCGTCGCCGACGCCGACATCGCCCGCGAACGGCGCCGCGTTGCCGGGGTAGACGGTGGCGCCGCGGACGAGGAGGTCGAGCGCGGTCATTCTGCGATGAGGGGCCGGCGAAAGCCAGCGGCGGTCGAGGCCATGCCCACGGCGATCAGGGCGAGGACGACGCCGAAGCCGAGCGGGCCGAGGAGCCCGGCCGCCAGCGCGACGCCGGTGATGAACCCGATCATCCCGACGGTGAGCAGCGCCATGTTGAGGAGGCCCTGGTGGTCGTGCTCGACCTCGGCGGCGCGGGCCCCGTTGAGCGATGCGGCGGCGGCGCTGTTCGCGAGCAGGAAGACGCAGTAGACGAGCGGCCCCACGACGGCGCCGCGGGGGTCGGCGAAAAGGAAGACGGCCGTGGCCTGAACCGTGATCGCGACGGTGAACGTCCGTACGGCCCCATACCGGCGCTGGCCGCTGCGCACGATGGGGAGCGTTAGCACGACGACGACGATCGCTCCGGCGATGAACGTTGCGCTCGCCATGATCTCGTCCATGCCGAGGTGCTCCCTCAGGACGGCGGGCATGATGCCGATCGCAGCGCCCGCGAAGACGTTCCACGTGAGGTTGGCCCAGCCGATTGTCCGCAGTCTGGTGTTCAGGCGCAAGGACGCGATGCCAACGGCGACGCTCTCGCGCATCACCGCCATCGGCTCCGATTCTCGCTCGAGCTGCGGCACAAAACCGAGAATGACGGTCGCAGAGGCGAGCAGCACGCAGATGCCGACGAGCACCGCGGTGGCGCCTCCGAAGCGAAAGAGCAGTAGTCCGACGAACGGGCTTCCGAACACCGCTGCCTGGTTGACGGTCGTGCGCAGGGCGTGGGCGCGCAGCAGGCTGCCGTCCCGGGCGGTCGTGTCCCCGATGCCGCGGAAGAGGGCTCCCTCGCCGAAATTGCGGCACGAACCCGTCGCAACCGCCGCGATCAGGATGAGCACGAACCAGTCGTGGCCGGCGAGCCTCGCTAGCGGATAGAGCGCGCTGAAGCAGAGCATCACGACGGTGGCGATGCGCATCAGCCGCCGCGGATCGGTGTTGTCGGACGAAGCGCCGGCAGGGATCGCGGTCAGGAGCAGCGGTACGTAGACGAGCCCGGCGGCGATGGCCGCTGCCTGCGGCGAGCTGCCCCGGCTGAGCAGCATCCACGGGAGCACGAACTGAAACTGCCCCTGCACGGCCGCCCCGAGGGCGTTCGCGCCGATCAGGGCGGCGGTGCGGCGGGGAACTCCGAGGACTCTCATCGGGCGTGCAGCTGGGCCCAGCTGTCGAGCGCGTCTCGCAGGAGGTCGCTCGCCTCGGCTGCGCCTCCGAACGGAAGCCGGGCGTAACCCGGGCCCTCGAACGCCGCTCCGTCCACGACGGGAAGCCCGACCGCCTCGAGCTCCTCCGCAAGTCCGTCCGTCGACGAGCCGACGAAGAGGAACGGCGCAGCAAGCGGCGTGGCAGCCGTGAGCCCGAGCGTCGCCGCGACGGCGGCGACGGCCACGGCGCGGTCGGCCTCGCCCGCCGCGTGGATCCGGTCGAGCCAGTCGCGCGGGCCTTCGAGCGCGGCCCGGGCCGCCTCCTGGGAGGCGACGTTGACGCGGAGGCAATCCCACTCGAGCGTCCGCACGCAGCGGGCGACCCGCCCGGCCGGCCCGGCGAGCAGGCCGAGGCGCAGCTGCGGCATCGCGAGACTCTTGCCGAGGCTGCGAATCACGATCACGTCGTCCCCGAGCACGAACGCGGAGGTGAAGGGAGCGTCCTCCCACAGCGAGGCCTCGTAGGCCTCGTCGGTGACGATCACGAGCCCGTGCCGTTCGGCGACGGCAACCACGGCGGCAACGTCCTCGCGCGACGGCGCATAGCCGGTCGGATTGCCGGGGTTGCAGAGGAGCACCGCCTTCGTCCGTGGCCCGACGGCGCGCTCGATCGCCTCCGCGTCCCAACGCCATCCATCCGCCTGGCTGCCGCGCACGTAGACGGGGACGCCGCCGGCGGAGCGGATCGGCCCGCCGAAGAAGAAGGTAGGTGCAGGTATGACGACCTCGTCGTCCGGCTCGAGCAGTGAGCGGAAGCACACGCCGAGCGCCTGCATTGCGCCGTTCGTGACGAGAATCTGCGAGCCGGGGTCGACGCCGCGTCCGGTTGTGCGCTCGAGCTCGATCGCAAGGGCCGCGCGCAACGATCCGAGCCCGTTCACCGGCGGCGTCTTCATGCGGCGGGCGAGCACGGCCGCGACAGCGTCGACGACGTGATCGGGCAGCGCCGGGGCGCCCGTGCCGTGCAACGGCACGGCAGAGATCCCAGGCGGAAGTGCCCCCTGGCGCCGCTCCTCGGCCTCATAGGTCGGGAAGCGTTGCTCGGGGATCACGAGGCGGGGATGACGGGCAGGACGACGCGCGAGGGGTACGTGCTCGTGTGGAGCACGGTCTGGTGGGCCACCTGCATACGGGTGCCGGTGCCGACGTCCTCCCCGGTGTTGAGGTTGCGCGAGAAGCGCGGGAAGCTCGAGCTCGTCACGTCGAGTCGAATGCAGTGACCTCGCTTGAAGACGTTCGCGACCGGGTAGCAGCGGATCCGGAACTCGGCCACCTCGCCCGGCTCGAGCAGCTCGATGGACTCGCCCTCGAGGCTGCCGCGGTAGCGCGCCCGGATGATGCCCTCGGTGAGGAAGATCGAGCGCCCGTCAGGATAGACGTCACAGAGCCGCACGATGAAATCGGTGTCGAGGGCCGACGACGCGGCGTAGAGGATCATCTCGACCGGGCCGACCACCTCGACGTCGCTCTCCAGCGGCCCGGTCGTGTAGACGAGCACGTCGTCCCGGCGCTCGAGCACGCGCTGGTCGATCGGACCGGGGCGGATCGGGGTCTCGGCCCCCTGGGTCATCGTCAGCACGGAGTTGACGCCGCCGATCGTGGGCACGGGGTCGGTCGGGTCGTAGTCGTAGCGGTCGCGGCTCTCGTCCGGACGTGGCCCGTCCACCGTCAGACCGCCGCTCTGCCGAAGATGGAAGGGCGTGGACTGCGTCCGCGCGAGAGGCCACTCGTTCTCGCCGCGCCACTCGTTCGCCCCGAGCACATAGAGCTCGGCCGGGGATTGTGCGTCCCAGCCGTTATCGACGTCCTTCAGGTAGCGATCGTAGAACTGGAGCTCGTGGTCGCGGATCACGGTCAGCGCGGGCGACAGGTCGATGTCGCCGGTGAATGCCTCGACCTCCTCCTCATGCGACCACGGCCCGATCATGACGCGGTTCGGGATGCCGTCGGGAATGCCGGCGAACGACCGCAGATGCGAGCCCGAGTACGGGTCGAACCAGGCTCCCTGTTGGAAGATTGGCACGTTGACGAGCTCCGGGCGGTGCCGGAAGGACTGCCAGTACTCGTCGTTTGTCTGGTGCTCCCACCAGAGGCGCCAGTAGTCGACCTTGCGTCCGATCGTCACCTCATCGAGCTCGATCAGCGGCAGGTGCGCGAAGATCCGGTCGTTGAGGACGACATCGCGGGCGGCCGAGCCGGTGATCAGCGAGATCGCGCTCGACCACAGTGCCGCCGCACCGAGCGTCAGCGCCAGCTGGAAGGCGCCGCCCGTCCAGTACCCATCCCAGAAGTAGTCGTCGTGGATCACCTGAGGCGCGATACACTGCACGTTCGGGTGCTGCAGGTGGGCGAGCTGCCACTGGACGAGACCGCCGTAGCTCCGGCCCCACGTTCCGATGCGCCCATTCGACCACTGCTCGCCGGCAGCCCACGCTACGGTGTCGTAGGAGTCCTGGCCGTCGTAGGTCCACGCGGTGAAGTCGCCGTCGGACTCGTAGCGGCCGCGGGTGTCGACAACGATCGCGGCGTAGCCGCGCTTCGCGAACCAGGCACCCCAGGCGACGAATCGCTCCCGGGTGGACTCGTAGGGCGTCCACTGGATGATCGTCGGCAGGCCCTGCGCTCTGAGCGGCAGGTACACGTCGGCGGAGAGCGAGATCCCGTCGCGCATCGGCACACGCTGGTCGTGGAGCAGCCTGACGTCGTGCGTCGGCTGTGATGCGGTCGGATTCATCCAGCGTCGGGCTGTGAGCCGGTGAGGGGTGTTCCGGGGAAGTGACAGGCGGCGCGGTGGTCGTTGCCGTGATCCTCGAGCGCCGGGTCTTTCTCGGCGCAGATCGGCTGGGCGATGGGGCAGCGGGTGCGGAAGCGGCAGCCGGACGGAGGGTCGATCGGGCTCGGCACGTCACCCGTCAGCACGATCCGGCTGCCCTTTCGCCCTGGAACCGGTTCAGGGTTGGCCGAGAGCAGCGCCATCGTGTACGGGTGCAGCGGCCGCGCGAAGAGCTCGTCGGAGGGCGCGATCTCGACGATGCGGCCGAGGTACATCACGGCGACACGGTCCGAGATGTAGCCCACGACCGCGAGATCGTGCGCGACGAAGACGTAGGTGAGGTCGAACTCCTGCTTCAGGTCGACCAGCAGGTTGAGCACCTGCGACTGGATCGACACGTCGAGCGCCGAGACGGGCTCGTCGGCGACGACGAGCTTCGGCTGCAGGACGAGCGCGCGGGCGAGACCGATGCGCTGGCGCTGGCCGCCGCTGAACTGATGCGGATAGCGGTTGGCAGCCTCGGGCGGCATGCCCACGCGCTCGAGCATCTCGTGCACGATCGCGTCCCGCTCCTTGCGGCTCGCGAGGCCGTGGATGCCGAGCCCCTCCGCGATCAGGTCGCCGACCTTCATGCGCGGGTCGAGCGACCCGACGGAGTCCTGGAACACGATCTGCATGTGCTTGCGCATCTGCTTCATCCGTTTCGGCGAGAGCCCCACGATGTCCACACCGTCGAACTCGATCTCGCCCGACGTCGGCTCGAGCAGGCGCAGCATCGTGCGCCCGAGCGTCGACTTGCCACACCCAGACTCGCCGACGAGCCCCACCGTCTCGCCTCGCCGAACCTCGAGGTCGATGCCGTCCACGGCCTGAAGCTGGCCGGTCGTGCGCTTGAGGAACCCCTGCTTGACGGGGAAGTACTTCTTGAGGTTGCGGATCCGCAGGAGGACGTCGCCGTCGGCAGCGGACGCCGTTCCCGCCGGCTCGGCGGTCGGCGTCTCGGTGCTCACGAGGCGAGGCCGATCGGGTCCGTCGCACGTGGGCCGTTCTCGCAGAGCCAGCACGCCGACTCCTGCCCGCCGACCGGGAGCAGGGGCGGCAGCTCCTTGCCACAGCGCTCGAAGACGTAGTCGCAGCGCGGCGCGAACCGGCAGCCTTCGGGCCAGTCGAGCGGGCTCGGCACCATCCCGCGGATCGCCTTCAAGGGTGTCGTGTACCGCATGCCGAGTAGCGGAATCGACGCCAGCAGCGCCTCCGTGTACGGGTGCTGCGGGCTTGCAAAGGTATCCTTCGCCGGGCCGCGCTCGACGATCTTGCCGGCGTACATCACGGCCACCTCGTCGACCATCTCCGCGACGACCCCGAGGTCGTGGGTGATCAGGAGGATCGCCATCCCGAGCTGCTCGCGGAGGTCCTTCATCAGCTCCAGGATCTGCGCCTGCACGGTCACGTCGAGCGCGGTGGTTGGCTCGTCTGCGATCAGGAGCTTCGGGTTGCAGCTGAGCGCCATGCCGATCATCACGCGCTGGCGCATCCCGCCCGACATCTGGTGCGGGTAATCGTGCATTCGCTTCTCGGCCGACGGGATTCCGACGAGGCGCATCATCTCGAGCGCACGGTTGCTCGCTTCCTTGTCGCCGACGTTCTGGTGGAGCCGAACCGACTCCGCGATCTGCTCGCCGACGGTGAAGACCGGATTGAGAGAGGTCATCGGCTCCTGGAAGATCATCGAGATGTCGTTGCCGCGGATCTTCGCCATCTCGTCCTCGTCGAGCGTCGCGAGGTCGCGACCGTCGAAGATGATGTTCGAGCTGGCTTCGACGCGGCCGGGCGCATCGACGAGCTTCATGATCGAGAGGGCGGTGACGGACTTGCCGCTGCCCGACTCGCCGACGACGCCGAGCGTGCCGCCTCTCGGAATCGAGAAGTCGACGCCGTCAACGGCGCGAATCAGGCCGCCGTGCGTCTGGAAGCCGGTGCGCAGGTTCTTGACGTTGAGAAGCTCTGTCACGACCCGGCTTTCCGTGCGGGCGTCGCACGCGGCTTCGCGTCCTTCGTGGCGACCCTCGCCGGGACGGGGACGGCAATGTGCCTCTCGATCTGCGTGAGCATCACGTCGGGATCGCGCGTCTGGAGCGCGGCCAGGAGGTCGCGGTGCTCTTCGACCATGCGCGTCAGGTCCTGGCCGCGGCCGTAACGGAAGAAGTAGGCGCGGATCCTGGGCCAGATCGTGCGCCAGATCTGAACCGTGTGCGTTTGGCCCGAGGCCGAGATCACGATCTCGTGAAAGCGAAGGTCGGCCTCGACGTGCTTGGCAAGGTCGTCTGCCGCGGCGGCCTGCTCCATCAGCCACACCTGCTTGCCGAGCTCGGCGAACTCCTCCTCGGTGATGCGGTCGAGCGCGTGCATGAAGCTGTAGCGCTCGAGCGTGAGCCGGATCGGGATCAGGACCTCCTGCACCTCCTCGTCCGACACGCCGAGGACGACCGCGCCGCGATACGGGAACGACATCACGAGGCCCTCGTTCTCGAGCTGGCGGAGTGCTTCGCGCACGGGGCCGCGGCTCGTGCCGAGCTCCGTCGACAGCGTCGCCTCGATCAGGCGCTCGCCCGGCTCGTAGTTGCCCATGATAATCGCGCTGCGCAGGATCTCGACGACCTGCTGGCCTCGCGGTCCGCCTTTACCGGCGCCTCCGTCGAGGACTACCGCTCCGGTGCGTTCGACGCTACTGGTCATGCGTGCATTGCATCATACAAATTGTCGACAATCAACGGATGGTTGACAATCTCGAACGTCGGCCCTAGTGTAGCGACCTTCCGGTGAAGATCACGAGCGTTCATACAGTTCCGGTGCGCACGCCGATGCGTGAGCCCCTCGTCTGGCCCGGCGGGACACGTCTCTCTGCCTCGGGCCTGCTCGTCGAGATCCACACCGACGAGGGCATCATCGGCCTCGGCGAGGCGCCCGGCCCGACGCTGCCGACGATCAGGACGATCATCGAGGCGGAGCTGACCCAGTTTCTGGTCGGCCAGGACCCGCGGCGCACGGAGTGGCTCGTCCACCGGATGGAAGAGTTCACGCGCAACTGGAGCCGCATCGCCTTGTATGCAATCGCGGGGATCGAGATGGCGCTCCTCGACATCAAAGGCAAGGCGCTCGACGTCCCGGTCGCTGAGCTCCTCGGGGGCTTCTGTCGCCGCCAGGCACCCGTGGTGGGCTACCTGTTCATCGACGAGCCGGAGGCGAATGCGCGCAAGGCCGCAGCGTTCGTCGACGCCGGCTACACCGAGTTGAAGCTCAAGGTCGGCCGTGACTTCAGCCAGGATCACGACACGATCGCGGCGATCCGCGACGAAGTCGGATCCGGGGTCAAGATCCGGATCGACGCCAACATGATGTGGAGCGTCCCGGCCGCGATCAAGTGGATCCGCGGCCTCGAGCACCTCGACCTGCAGTACGTCGAGCAGCCGGTGCCCGACTTCGACGTGCAGGGACTCGCTCAGGTTCGACGGTCCGTCGGGGTTCCAATCGCAGCCGACGAGGGCTGCACCGACATCCGCTCAGCGTTGGAGCTGATCAAGGCGGATGCCTGTGACGTGTTCGTCGTCTACCCGTCCGAGGCGGGCGGATTGACGCGGGCACGGCAGATCGCAGCGCTCGCCGACGCGGCGGGCAAGTGGTGTGCAATCGGAAGCTGGGCCGAGCTCGGGGCTGCGACGATGGCGAATGCCCATCTCGTTGCGTCGTCCTCGAACTTCCCGTTCGCGAGCGATACGCACTATCCACTGCAGGAGTTCGATGTGCTCACGGAGCCCGTCGAGATGAGCAACGGCTTCATCGAGGTCTCCGACGCGCCGGGGCTCGGGGTCGAAGTCGATCGCGAGGCTGTGAACAGGCTCGCAAACATTCAGGTGCGTGAGTCCGTCTTCTATGACGACATCCACGGTGAGGCTCCCAGGGTCGGTCAGATCCTCTGACCGTCTCCCACGAAAGGAGGGACGTGCTGTGTCCGACAAAGAAACTCCCGATAGTGCAGTGAGTGGCGGGGTCACTCGCCGCGACGCGCTCGTCAAGGCGAGCGTCGTTGCGGCCGGTGCGGTCGCTGCTGGTTCCATGGCGGGCACGGCTAAGGGTGCCGTCCGCAAGAAGGAGACGTTCTCGACCTCGAAGGTCAAGTACGGCGGGCGGATCATCTGGGCCCTCGAGCAGGACCCGGTACAGGTCGCTCCGTTCGGCCAGACGTTGACCTCCGGTCACTGGGGCAAGCAGGCAGCCTACGACTCGCTCGTCGAGTGGGATCGCAACCTGCAGCTCAAGCCCGCCCTCGCCACCTCGTGGAAGATCGCGGCCGACCAGAAGTCGATCACGTTCAACCTCCGCAAGGGCGTGAAGTTCCACAACGGCAAGGAGCTCGACGCAGACGACGTCAAGTACTCGGTCGAGAAGATGCTGAACCCGCCGCTTCCGGGCAGCATCGCGACGGTCGGACAGGTGCCCGGGTTCCTGGGCGTCGACGTCATCTCGAAGTACGTTGCCAGGCTCAATCTGAAGACCCGCGACGCGCGCGTCTTTGGCTTCCTGGCCTGGGGTCGCTACTCCCCGATCGTGCCGGCAGGTCTCTACGAGCAGATCAACGTCAGTCGCAACGCGATCGGGACCGGTCCATACAAGATGGTCGGCTTCAACCCGAACGACCGCGTCGAATACACGGCCAACAAGGACTTCTGGAAGGTCGGCCGGCCGTACATGGACGCGATGACGCTGAAGACGCTTCCCGACGAGCAGGCGCGCATCGCGGCCCTGCGCGCCGGGGCGATCGACGGTGCGACCGTGTCCTCGGACAGCGCCACCGCCCTCAAGGGCGACAGCAACCTCACCGTGCTGAAGGGCGGCACCGCAGCGTTCCGTGAGCTGCAGATGACGCTCAAGCCAGGGGAGGAGAAGCCGTATGACGACGTCCGGGTTCGGCAGGCGGTCAACTTCGCGATCAACCGTCAGGCGATCATCGACACCGTCTACAACGGAGACGGCACCTACTCGGGTCACGTCCCGCCCGGGTACGGCCAGTGGCCGCTCCCGCAGGCTGACCTGAAGCAGAAGTACCTGAAGTACGACCTGCCGAAGGCGAAGGCGTTGATGGCGGCCGCCGGGATGTCGAAGGGCTTCTCGGTCACTCTCTCGACCTTCTCGACGCCGCTCGACTTCCAGCAGGTCGCGTCCGTGATCAAGTCGCAGCTCAAGGCGATCAACATCGACGTCAACATCGTCGCCCAGGAGCCGGGCACGTTCGGTGCGAACAACGGACTCGGCAAGTTCGAGTGGGACCTCACCGCGCGCGGCATGCGCGGTGACGTCGACGGCTACATGGCCGAGTACAACCCGAGTGCCGCGATCTACCGGATCTGGTACCCGGAGTTCAAAGACGTCAAGCTGTGGCGCGACATCGGCAACGGCCGCATCACGCTCGATCCGGCCAAGCGGCTGCCGCTCTACACGGACGCCCAGAAACGGATCATGGTCGGCGTGCCGCAGATCTCGCTCGTGCAGGTGCAGAAGTTCCAGGTCATCCGCAAGCGGGTGCAGGGCATGTACGTCGCGTTCAGCTCCTTCAACACGGGCCTCCGCGACTCGGTGTGGCTCAGCTCGTGACCGAAGCGGTTCTCGTCGATCGGAAGGGGTGCCCGGCGGGCACCCCTTCCGAGTCGGCGTCTTAGGCGGCCTATGGGCGGATACGTCCTCAGGCGCTTCTTCCTCACGATCCCGACACTGATCGGGATCTCGATCATCATCTTCTTCATGGTCAGGCTGTTGCCCGGGGACTACGTCGAGATCCTCGGAGGCGACTTCGCGGCGTCGCCCGAGGTGAAGAAGGCGGCGCAGGATCAGCTGGGCCTGAACGGGTCGTATGCCGAGCAGTACTGGCGCTGGGTCAGCGGCATCTTGCACGGCGACTTCGGGTTCTCGTTCCGGAACACGGAGCCCGTCTCCGACGTCCTGCTGCACGCGTTTCCGATCACTGCCGAGCTCGTCTTTCTCGGCCTGCTGATCGCGGTCGTGATCGGGCTCCCGCTGGGCGTGCTTTCCGCGGTCAAGCGCGACAGCAAGCACGACTACGCAGCGCGGGTCGGCGGCCTCATCGGTGTGAGCGTCCCGAACTTCTGGCTCGCCACGTTGCTCCTCCTCTTCACCTCACGGGTGTTCGGCTGGGTGCCGCCGCTCACCTACGTGCCGTTCTACAAGGATCCGATTCAGAACCTGAGTCAGTTCATCCTGCCGGCGATCTCGATCTCCGTGTTCACGCTCGCGATCGTGATGCGAATGGTGCGGGCGACGATGCTGGAGGTCCTCGGCCAGGACTACGTCCGCACCGCCCGCGCGAAGGGCGTCAAGCGCAACGTCGTGATCTCGCGGCACGCGCTGCGCAATGCGCTGATCCCGGTTGTCACCGTCGTCGGCTTCGAGATCGGAATCCTGATGGGGGGCTCGGCGATCGTCGAGATCATCTTCGGGCTGCCGGGAATCGGGAACACACTGATCAACGCGATCTTCAACCGTGACTACCCGGTCGTCCAGGGGGCGACGGTGCTCCTGGCCTTCATCTTCATCTTTGCCAACCTGGCCGTCGATCTCCTCTACGGCGTCCTCGACCCGAGGATCTCACAGGAATGAGCATGCCTAACAACGAGGGCCCGATCCTCGCACCGGAGGGACCGAGCGAGATCGGGCTCGGCGCCTGGGCGTATACCTCTTCCCGCAAGGCGAAGAGCTTCGCGAAGTGGCGCAACCCCATCGGCATCACGGGGGCGATCATCGTCGGGATGAACGTGTTCATCGCTCTCTTCGGGCCGTATATCTGGACGATCGACCCGGACGAGCTGGTGGCGACCCGCCTGCAGGATCCGAGCTGGGCTCACCCGATGGGAACCGATGAGCTCGGCCGGGACACGATGGCGCGGATCATCCACGGGGCCCAGGTCTCGCTGCAGGTCGGTGCGATCTCGGTGGGCATTGCCTTCGTGCTCGGCGTCTCGCTCGGCCTCCTGTCGGGGTTCTTCGGCGGCAAGGTCGACTCGCTGCTGATGCGCTTCGTCGACATGATGTTCGCGCTCCCGGGCCTCGTGCTCGCGATCGTGATCGCCGGCCTGCTCGGCCCGAACCGCCGTAACGCGATGATCGCGATCGGGATCGTGATCACGCCGGCGTTCGCCCGCGTCGTGCGCGGCGCCGTGCTCGAGGTGATGGGCTTCCCGTTCGTCGAGTCGGCTCGCGCCCTCGGCGCCTCGCACAAGCGCATCATGGTGCGCAACGTGCTGCCAAACATCGCTGCACCGCTGATCGTCCTCGTCACGGTCTATCTCTCGACGGCGATCCTCAGCGAGGCTGCGCTCAGCTTTCTCGGACTCGGCACCCAGCCACCGGAGGCGTCGTGGGGCGGGATGCTGAACAGCGCCCGCTCGTACATCGATGCCGATCCGTGGCTCTCGATCTTTCCCGGGCTCGCGATCGCGATCGTCGTGCTGGGTTTCAACTTCCTCGGCGACGGCCTGCGCGACATCCTCGATCCTCGGCTCGGGCCGCACGTCGGCGGCGCGCCGGACAAGAAGTGACGCTGCACCGTGGCTGACGTCTTGATTCGTAACGGCTGGGTCGCCGACGGCGCGGGTAGCCCGCCGTTCCTCGGCGATGTCGCGATCGAGGGAGGCAAGATCGTCGAGGTCGGACGCCTCGGCGATGGTGCCACCGCGAAGCGGGTCATCGACGCATCCGGCAAGGTCGTCTGCCCGGGCTTCGTCGATCCGCACAGCCACAGCGACTTCTCGCTCCTCGCGAACCCGACGGCGGAGAGCACGATCCGCCAGGGCGTCACGACAGAGGTCGTCGGCAACTGCGGCTGGAGCTACGCGCCGATCTCCGACCACTCGCGCGAGTACATGAGCGGCCGGCTGCACACGTTCGGCTACGACGGCCCGGTGATCCCGTGGACGACGTTCGGCGAGCACCTCGACTTCCTGGCGGACGTCGGCCACAGCCCGAACTTGGCTTGGTTTGTCGGACACAACTCGATCAGGCTCGCGGCGGGCGTCTCGGGATCGCATCCGACGGAGCTGCAGTCGGCGCTGATGGATCGCTTCATGCGCGAGGCCATGGAGGCTGGCGCGCTCGGCATGTCGACCGGGCTCGAGTTCAACCCGGGCCGCGAGGCGACGACGGCCGAGCTCGTGCGCCTGAACGCGATCGCCGGCGAGTACGACGGCATCTACACGAGCCACGTGCGCAACCGCGACTCGGGGATCCTGCACGCGATCGCGGAGTTCCTGGAGGTCGCCCGCGCTGGCGGGATCCGCGCCGAGATCTCCCACCTCAACGTGCGCCACAACACGAATGCGCCGGACCGCGGCTGGGAGCGCGCCGTCGAGATGATGGAGGCTGCGCGCGAGGAGGGGATGGACGTGCTCGCCGACACGACGCCGTTCGTCGACGGCCTCGGCCAGCTCTCCGGGATCCTGCCGCCGTGGGTTGCGGCCGAAGGCAAGGAGCAGGCGCTCGCCTACCTCCGCGATCCCGAGTCCCGCAAGCGCCTCCGCACGGAGTGCGACCGCTACTGGCGCTTCATCCACAAGGGCGAGTGGGACCGGGTACGCCTGCAGGCGAGCGAGCAGCATCCCGAGTGGGACGGCCTCACGTTCGCCCAGATCGCCGATCTCCGCAAGGCGGATCCGTGGGATTGCTACTTCGACGTGCTCTCGGACGCCGGCAGCACGTACGAGAGCATCCTCGTCGTCGGCCGGCTCTTCACCGACGAGCACATGGCCGAGATGATCTCGCACCCGCTCTTCTGCCTCGGCGTGGACACGTTCACGGTGACCGAGGAAGGCCCGCTAGCGGACGTCCTCCGCCATCCGCTCGGTTACTCCGGCCACATCCACTACCTGACCCACCACGTGCGCACGAACGGGACGCTTCGGCTCGAGGAGGCGATCCGCAAGATGACGAGCATGCCCGCCGCGCACTTCGGCCTCTGGGACAGGGGGCTCCTGCGGGCCGGCTACGCCGCAGACGTCGTCGTATTCGACTACGACGGCCTTGACGAGGTCTCGACGGTCGATGACCCGCACCACTACGCGCGCGGCGTCGAGCACGTGCTCGTCAACGGCACCGTCGTCGTGGACGACAGCGAGCACACCGGGGCACGCCCGGGGTGCCATCTATTGCGGGCGTAGGCCTCAGATGATCGATCTCCGCTCCGATGTCTGCTCGGTCCCGACCGATGCGATGTGGGAGGCGATGCGGGAGGCCGAGCTCGGCTGGGCGCTCGTCGACGAGGACGCGTCCGTCAAAGCGCTCTGCGACCGTGTCGCCGTCTTTCTCGGAAAGGCCGACGCGTTCTGGCTGCCGACTCTCGGGATGGGCAACCTGGTTGCGATGCTCACGTTCTGCGAGCCGGGCGACAGGGTCGTGCTCGAGGCGGCATCGCATGTTCTCTCCTCGGAATCGATGGGGATCACCGAGATCGCGCGGCTTGAGCCTCGTCCGCTGTGGGCTGCCAACGGACGCCTGGACCCCGCCGCGGTCGAGGAGGTCGTGGCCGAGAACCACGCCGCGCTGCTGATTCTCGAGAACACCCACACCCGGGCCGGCGGCACGACGCTCTCGGTCGGGCTGACGGCCGAGCTCGGAGCTGCCGCGAAGCGCCACGACTGCCGCGTGCACATCGATGCCGCGCGGCTGCTCAACGCCTCGGTCGCGCTCGGCGTGCCGCCGGCCGACCTCGCAGCGCCCGCCAACTCGGTCGTGATCTCGCTCAATAAGGCGCTATCGGCTCCCTTCGGTGCGGTGCTCGCCGGCAGCGAGGCGGTGGTCGAGCGCGCGCGGTTGATGGCGCACCGCCTCGGCGGCGGCAGCGTCCACCGCGCGGGGATCGCTGCTGCGGCGGCTCTCGTCGCGCTCGACACCATGGTCGACCGCATCGCCGACGACCACCGCCGGGCGCGTCAGCTCGGCGCCCTGCTTGTCGCGATTCCGGGCATCCGCCTGCAGCCGGAGGCGATCGAGACCAACATCGTGCTCGCCGATGTCAGCGGCACCGGGCTCTCGTCCGAGGAGCTGATCCCATTGCTCGGCGCGGCCGGCCTGCGCGTGCTCGAGCGCGACCTCACCCGCATCCGGTTCGTCACGCACCGACTGATCGACGACGCCGCGATCGAGCAGGCAGCCGCGATCGTCGCCGGCGTGGTCGAGCGCCACTCGGTGGCCCCGGCCGAGGAGCCCGAGGTCGAGGGGCTCGACGAGTACCTGGTCTGGGAGGCAGCGCAGATCGAGGCGATCGAGCAGGCCGAGCGCGCGGAGTGAGCGCCGGGTCAGCCGATGCCGAGCAGCGCCAGCGAGTCGCACTCGATGATGCCCTGGATCACGTCCGGATCAACGACAGGCATCCCGCTCCCGAACGCCTCACCCGTCACCGAGCGCAGGCCCTCCATCGTCTGCCGCGCGTTGAAGAACGGGAAGTCCGTCCCGAACAGCAGCTTGTCGGCGACGCCGTATTCGACCGTCGCGACGAGCGCCTGGTACAGGAGCCAGCGGCGCGACACGAGCGCCGAGACGTCGGCGTAGACGTGGGGGTGGCGGCGTATCACCGCGATCGTCTCGTCGAACCACGGGTGGCCCATGTGCGCGATCACGATGCGCAGCTCAGGGAAGCGCAGCGCTATCTCGTCGAGCAGGATCGGTCGGGCCTGGAGCAGCGACCCGGCCCGCGCGAAGGTCGTGCCCTGGTGGATCAGCACGGGCAGCTCGAGGCGCTCGAGTGTCTCGCAGACGCGCAGGAACTCGGGGCCGAGCGGGTCGATGTTCTGGTAGATCGGGCCGAGCTTGCAGCCCACCAGGCCGAGATCGCTCTTCATCCGTTCGAGCTCGTCGAGAGCGGTCGGCGACGACGGGTCGACGGAGCCGAAGCCGATCAGCCGCGCCGGGTCGCGTGCCACGTACGACGCCACGTAGTCGTTCGGCACGACGAAGCCCGCCGCCGGCGCGTCGAACGCGAGCACCACGGCGCGGTCGACGCCGTCGAGCGCGTTCGCGTGGTGCTCGTCCAGCGTGCCGCCGAGCACGACGTCCGCCCACGCCCCTCGCGCCTGCTCGGCGAACGCCTCGCTGATGTGCTCGGGGTACTCCCCGACGTGAGTGTGGATGTCGACGATCATGGCCTTCCCAGGTAGGAGAGATAGATGAAGATCACAGGCATCGAGACGCTACCGGTGAGCGTCGGAGCAGGCTACGACTTCGCGGTGATCCTCGTCCTCGTCCACACCGACGAGGGCCTCACCGGCATCGGCGAGGCTAGCCTCGCCGGCCGTGGCCGTGGGGTGGTCGGGATCCTCGACCACTTCGCCGAGCGCCTCGTCGGCCAGGATCCGGCGCGGATAGAGCACTGGTGGAGCGAGCTCACGCGCGGCACGTTCTGGTCGAACGGCCAGGTGATCATGAGTGCCGTCGCCGGGATCGACATCGCGCTCTGGGACCTGAAGGGCAAGCGGCTCGGCGTCCCGGTCTACGAGCTCCTCGGTGGGCCGACGCGCGACCGGGTGCGCGTCTACCGGCACCTCGCCGGCGATTCGACGGAGGCGCTCGTCGAGGACGCGCTCCGTTGGCGTGAGCGGGGCTTCACGGCGCTGCGCTACGCGCCCCTGGCGGCATTCGGGGATGAGGGCCTCAGCCACTGGGATCCGCAGCTCTCGATCGTGCAGACGATCGCCGCCACCGAGCGGCTGCGAACGGAGCTCGGGGAGGAGGTCGATCTCATCCTCGATGCGCACACGGCGTTCAGCCCGGCCGAGGCGGCCTATCTCGGTCATGCGCTCGAGCCGTACCGCCTCTACTTCTATGAGGACCCGATCCGGCCGCTCAACCCGTCGTCGCTGCGACTCGTGCGCGACAAGGTGAACCTGCCGCTCGCGACCGGCGAGCAGCTGGCGCACAAGTGGGAGTTCCAGCCGCTGATCGAGCACGAGCTCGTCGACTACCTCCGCATCGACCTCGTCCACGCGGGAGGTATCACCGAGGCGAAGAAGATTCTCGCGGCCGGTGAGATGCATGGACAACGCTCGGCCCTGCACCACGCGAGCTCGCCGGTAAACGGCGTCGCGTGCCTGCACGTGGACATGGCGGTACCGAACTTCGGGATCCAGGAGTGGATGGAGCTCGAGCCGCTCTACGAGCTGTTCCCGAACGCACCGCGCGCGAAGGACGGCTACGTCGTCGCCCCCGAAGGCCCGGGCCTCGGTCTCGAGTTCGACGATACGGAAGCGCGCCGGCGTCCGTCACGAGATGCGCTACTCCCGTCGCGCACGTGGCCGGATGGTGGCGTCGCGGACTATTGAGGCGCGAGTGGCCGCGTCAGGCGGGAGAGCGGTGGCGCAGGCCAAACCACTCGGACGCGACGAGCCTCGGGGCCAACCCCCGACTCGCCACAGGATCAGCGGGCGGACGCCGCAGCGAAAGCCAGCCGGTCAGTGGAGTTCAACGATGCCCGCCGTGACACGGCGCGATAGGCCGGGCTTGGACTTGTCCCAGCCCACGACGACATTCTCGATTCGGGCGATCCCGGTATCGGGTACGTCGGTGTTCTTGTAGCGGTCGGGATGTGCGCGGATCATTGCGATGTTGCGCGTTAGCTGTCGCTCGTAGATCTCCGATTCCCTCGCGTTTGGGTACACGAACACGGCGATGTCATTGGTCTCCCCGGCGACGCGGCCGAGCACCTTCGGCGAGTGCTTGAGGGTGTCGTTAACGCGATCATTGGCGGAGTTGGCCACGACCTCCTGAGGGTCCAGTAACACGATCAGCCGGATCCCGGCCGTATCGAACGCGCGCTGGACGTCGGTTACATCGTACGTTTTCGAACTGCCGCACCCCGCAACCACCATCAGCGACATGGCGAGTCCAGACACGACTATCGCTCGACGTACCAGACCATGCATGACCCCAGTATCGGTCAACTACCGGAGCAAATGGAGCAGCTACTCCGTACAGGCGACATTCGTGAACACTGGCCCAGGCTAGCGGGCTCTCGAGGCCCCTCCCAAGTGCTTCATGAGCGCCCCCCACGCAAGCTCGGCACGGCGAATGTCTCCGTTGCGAGCCGCGACCCGAAGCGCCGTTAGCGCTTGCTCCGCCCAGGAGCGGAGGAGATTCACCCCGGCACCGCTCGCCCGGTCGACTCAGCAAGCAGCAGCCGGGCCAGCGCAGCCGCGGATGCGTCGATCGCGTCCTCCAGGCAGCCCGGCGCGTAGGGCGACTGTTGCTCCTGGTAACGGCCGCTACCGTCGGTCTCGCGCGGGCAGAGGTAGCCGACGCCGCCGTTCGTCGTTGTCAGCACCAGGACCGGTACCCCTTCGAACCGCCGGCGGAGCTCGATCTGGAACGTCGAGTAAACCTCGTCGGGCAGTGCGACGAGCAGCGCCTCCCCGAGCCGCCACGTCCACAGCGGCAGGCGATGGGTCGGGCCGTCCCCGAGCGCGAGCTCGAGGAACTCCCGCCGCAACGCTTTCTCGCGTTCCTGCACTGCATCCGGCTCGGTATCCGTGAGGCTCTCGACGATGGCAGGCTCTTCCTTTCGTCGAAGCTCGACGTGGGTCAGCTGCGCTCGCAGCTCCGCCGCCACGGCTCGCTGCGCCGGCTCGCTCGGCCGGTACTCCCAGATGCCGAGGTTCGCGCCCGAGGCCACGATGCCCGTGTAGACGAAGCGCGTCCCGGGCGGCGGGAGAGCCTCGATCGCGGCCGCGGCGGCGTGACCCAGCTGGCGGCCGTTCCGGTCGGCAATCGCGGTGTCGCCGACGTAGTCGTCGCGTGGGGCCAGCTCGCCGGAGGCCCCGTGGAAGAAGAGTGCAGGCGCGTCGAACGCCCGCTCGAGCACCTCGCGTGCTGCTCCGATGTAGTCGGGGGAGAGGAGGCGGTTGTCGCAGGCGAGCGTCGTCGGGTGGCAGGCGTAGTTGAAGAGTGTCGCGAGGATGACATCGGCAGCGTCGGTGACGCGCGCCACGAGCAGGGTGTCGTCGGCCGCGACGCCGGGGTTGTAGCCGCAGGCGAATCGTCCGGCGTCGTTGTCCCAGAAGTCGCGGTTGGCGGCGAGGCCGCAGCGGCCGTAGCCGTAGGTCACGATGGCCTCCGCCCGGCTTGCGCGCGCCTCGACGATCGCGTCCGCGATCTGCTCCGCGAGCCGGTCGAGGTAGGGACGGATCAGCTCGATCCCGCGCCGGCCCTCGAGCTGGGAGTTTGCGTTCGCACCGGCGTGGGTGTGCGACATCGAGACGAGCAGCTGCTCCTCGGCGAGCCCGGTGCGCTCCCTGATCGAGGCGCGGAGACCGACCTCGTCGGGCGCATTCTGGAGTCAGCCGATGTCGAGCGCGACGAGCGCGAGCTCCGGCCCGTCGCTGCCGTGTGGCGCGAAGATGGCGGCGGTCGCCGTCAGCGGGCGGTGAACGCCCTCGGCTACGTCGTGTGTCGCGGCGCCCCACGAGCGCGCGTAGATCCCGACGGGAGGCGTGACGTCCCGTCGCGTGACCCCGAAGCTGCAGTGCGTGGTCGGGAATGTCTGCTCGGTCATGCCCCCACCTCTCGGGTTGCCTGCGTGTCGCTCCGGGCCGTCCGCCCGGCAAGGAGCACGGCAGCACCGGTCGCCGCCACCAAAATGGCCATCGTTCCTGCGACGGCAAAGGCGAGGCGGGTGCCGCCGTGCGCAGTGAGCGTGCCGGCGATCAGCCCGCCGAGCGGAGCGCCTCCCATGAAGGCGAAGAAGTAGAGGCTCGCCGCCCTGCCGCGCAGATGCTCCGGGGCGGAGAGCTGGAGCGTCGCGAGCGAGCTCGAGCCCCACAGGATGTAGAAGATCCCGGCCACGAACAGAACCACGCAGACTGCGGGCAGGCTTTCCTGCGGCGAGAGCACGAGCTGGGAGGTGCCGAATCCGGCGGCGCCGATGAGCACGAGCAGGATCCGCGTCCGGCCGATGGTTGCAAGGATCATCGCACCGCAGAGCGCTCCCGCTCCGAACACGGAAGCGATCAGCCCGAACGTCCCGGCCCCCTGATCGAGCGTCAGCTTGGCGACGAGCGGCAGCAGAACGTCGAAGTTGAACGAGAATGTCGAGACGAGCAGGACGGTGAAGAACGTGACGGCGACACGGCGCGAGCTGACCGCGAAGGAGAGCGCCTCGCCGACGCCGGCGAGCACCCCGCGCTCGGGTGCCGCGCGATCGGGTCGCGGCGACAGCCGCATCGCGAGGATCGCGCAGATCACGACGGCGTAGCTGACCGCATTGATCGCGAAGGCGACTCCGGGGCCGGCTGCGGCGACGACAAAGCCACCGACCGCGGGGCCGATGATCCGTGCCGACGTCCCGAGTCCCGCGCTCAGAGCGACGGCGTTCGTGAGGTCGTCACGGCCGACGATCTGGAAGACGAGCGTGTGGCGGGCAGGCGCGTCGAGCGCGATCGCGATTCCCTGCACGAAGCCGAGCACGTACAGCTGCCACACTTCGATCAGCCCGGTGAGCGCCAGCACCGCGAGCAGCGCGGCGTTCACCGCGAGGACGGTTTCGCACGTCACGACCATCCGCCGGAGGTCGACCCGATCGGCGATCGAGCCGCCGATGAGGGCGAGCGCCGTGACCGGGAGCGTCTGGACGAGAGCGAGTGCTCCTACTGCCACCGGGGAGTGCGTCAGCTGGAGCACGAGCCAGTACGCAGCAATCTGCTGCATCCAGGTGCCGATGAACGAGATGCCGCTACCGGCGAAGTACAGCCGGTAGTTGCGGTGGCGCCGCAGGCTGCCGAAGGTGCGGTCGGCGACCGCAGATAGCGAGGCGACCGACCTCAAGCTAGAGCCTCAAAACGTCTAGAGGAGCGCGGCGCGGTCGATCGGCTCACCGAGCACGAAGACGCAGTCACCTTGCTCGGTCGGGGCTATCGCCTTGGTCACGGCCACGACGCCGTCCATGGGCGCCCGCAGGAGCTCCGCCGGCCGGTCGGGTCGGTCGATGAACCAGAGCCGGCCGACGGGCTCGCCCTCGGCCACCGGCTCTCCGGGCTCGAGCATCGCCTCCCACAGGCCGTCCTCGGGCGAGACCACGATCGTGTCGGGATTGCGGCCGTCGAGGATGACCGCAGGCGGGAGGCCGAGCGACGCGCGCGTCTGCACCTCGCCCCCGAGCACGCCGACGTGCCGCAGCACGTTGTTGAGCCCGCTCCAGGCGAGCCGGTTGACGTGCGCCGGGACGCGGCCACCGCCGCCGAGCTCGGTCGTGATCACGATCTTGCCCTGGTTCTCGGCCTCGACGGGCAAGAGGCCGGTGCCGTTGACGTCGATGTAGAGGTAGTGGAAGTCGCTGTTCCAGGCCTCCATGCCCTCGAGCATCGCCTTGCGCTGTACGGGATCGGCAACGACGTGCATGTGCGAGCAGGGGATGAACCACGCGGTGCGGCCGCCGGAGTGCATGTCGATGACGACGTCCGCGAGGGGAAAGAGGACGCGCGTGACGTAGTCGGCGAGCTGCTCGTTGGCCGGGCCGTCGGGACGACCGGGGAACGAGCGGTTGAAGTTCGCGCCCGAGGGCCAGTTGCGCGTGTTCGCCTTCGACGCCGCGGGCGAGAGCACCGGAATCACGATCACGCGGCCCGTCACCTGCTCGGGCTGCAGCTCCTGCAGCAGGCGGAGCGCCGCGACCTGGCCCTCGTACTCGTCACCATGATTGCCCCCCAGCACGAGCACGGTCGGCCCTTCACCGTTACCGATCGAGGCGATGTGGACGTACGTGCTCGCCCAGCCTGCGGTGTTGGTGACCTTCGGAAACGCGAGGTGGCCGACGCTCTTGCCGGGCGCCGTCAGGTCGATCGAGCAGGAAACGGGTGAATCGCTCATGCGCGGGTCTCCAGGTAGCGGGTGACGGCGGCCTCGGTGGCCGCCACCAGACGGTCGACGTCCTCGTCGGTGTGGGCATACGAGAAGTGGCTGCGCTTCAGGTTCAGCGGCAGCTCGAAGACGCCGTCCTTCATCATCTCGCGGCGATAGCCGACGAAGAGGTCGACGTCGTTGCGCAGCAGGTCGTCGTAGCTGACGACGGGCCCTTCGAGGAAGTACGTGACGAAGACCGATCCGAAGCCGGAGACGACGGCGGGGACGCCGATGCGGTCGTACATCGCCTGGAGCTCCGTGCGGGCGCGCTCGCCGAGCCGGAAGACGTGCTCGTGGACGGGCTCGCTCTCGAGCTTCTGAATCGTCGCGAGCGCGGCAGCGGTCGTGGCGGGATGGCCGTTGAACGTGCCCGCGAAGAACGCGGGCTGGCCCGGCGTGGTGGAGAAGAGATCCATCAGCTCCGTCTTGCCGCCGAGCGCCGACACGGGCCAGCCGTTCGCCATCGCCTTGCCGAGGGTCGTCAGGTCGGGCGTCACTCCGGCGACAGCCTGGTAGCCGCCGAGCCCGTGACGGAAGCCGGTGATCACCTCGTCGAAGACGAGCACGGTG
>JBBQRN010000015.1:0-69510 GCA_038214705.1 Gaiellales bacterium
GGGCCGGCATAGACCTTGAGCTTGGTGAGCTGCGCCGCGGCGAGCTTGTTCTTCGGCAGCATGCCCTTGACAGCCTTGCGAATGACCTCGGTCGGCCTGCGATCGAGCTGCTCGCGCATCGTCCGCGTCTTCAGGCCACCCGGGAAGCCAGAGTGCCGGTAGACCATCTTCTGGTCGAGCTTCTGGCCCGTGAGATGAATCTTCTCCGCATTGACGACGATCACGAAATCACCCGTGTCGACGTGCGGCGTGTACTGCGGCTTCTGCTTCCCGCGCAGCGTGTCGGCAATCTGCGTCGCGAGTCGGCCCAGGGTCTTCCCCTCGGCGTCGACGACGTACCAGTCGCGCTGGATCTCTCCCGGCTTGGCGGTATAGGTCTTCATCACGTCAGAAAGGAGGCAGTCACCGTGACCGCACCGACGGCGGAGTGTAGCAGCGAACGAAAGCTGCGTCACGCTACGATACGCTCTGAAAGACGATCACGGGGAGCTCGGGCAACCGGGCTGAGAGGGCGGCTCGACGCGCCGCCGACCCGGAACCTGATCTGGGTAATGCCAGCGGAGGGATGAACGTGAGGCACAAGTCGATCGTGGTTGTTGCCGGAGGGAATCCACCCTGGGCGGCGGTTCCGGTGCTCCCGGCGAATGCCACCGTGATCGCGGCCGACAGTGGGGTCGACCGGGCACTTGCGCTCGGTTTGACGGTCGATCTCGCGATCGGCGACTTCGACTCGGTCACGCCCGCCGGGCTTGCCGCCGCAGAGGCTGCCGGCGCGCGCATCGAGCGCCATCCGGCGGCGAAGGACGCAACCGATCTCGAGCTCGCACTCGACGCGGCGGTCGAGCTCGGTGCGACGCGGATCGTCGTCATCTGCTCGGATGACGGCCGCCTCGACCACCTGCTCGGCTCGCTCCTGCTGCTCGGCGACGCCCGCTACGCCGGTGCCGAGATCGACGCGGTGGTCGGCTCGACCCTGCTCCACGTCGTGCGCGGCGAGCGAACGCTCACGGGCACGCCGGGCGAGCTGATCTCGCTGCTGCCGCTGCACGGATCGGCCGAAGGAGTCTCGACCCGGGGGCTCGAGTACCCGCTCCACGAGGAGACGCTGCCGGCGGGCACGAGCCGCGGCACCTCGAACGTCTTCGAGACCTCGGAGGTGCTGATCACGGTTGCCCACGGCAGCCTCCTGGCGGTCAGAGAGTCCACCGTCGAGCAGGAGCGCTTGTGACACTTTGGCACAAGGTTTGCGCGGCGATCGCCGTCGGCATGGCGCTGTTCGTGGCGGGGTGCGGCGGCTCCGCCGGAAACGGCGAGGTCGTGCTCGTCACGCACGACTCGTTCGCGATCCCGAAGGAGGTGAAGGCCGCGTTCGAGGCCGAGAGCGGGCTGAAGCTGACGATCCTGCAGGGCGGCGATGCTGGCGAGACCGTCAACAGGGCGCTCCTGACGAAGGGCAACCCCCAGGGCGACGTGCTCTTCGGAATCGACAACAACCTGCTCTCGCGCGGCCTCGCGGAGGGGCTCTTCCAACCATACGCGTCGCCGGCCCTGGCGGGCGTGGATCGTCGGTTCCTGCTCGACCCGACCCACCAGGCGACGCCTATCGACTACGGCGACGTGTGCCTGAACGTCGATCGCACGTGGTTCGCCGCACGCGGCATCCCCCCGCCCCGGACGCTGGACGAGCTCACCCAACACCGCTACCGCAACCAGCTCGTCGTCGAGAACCCCGCGACGTCTACCCCGGGTCTCGCGTTCATGCTGGCCACGATCGCGCACTTCGGTCCGATCGACTGGCCCGACTACTGGCATCGCCTGCGCGCGAACGGCGTGCTCGTCGTCGACGGCTGGGAGGAGGCCTATACGGCGAGCTTCTCGGGTGCCGCCGGCAGCAAGGGCACGCGACCGATCGTCGTCTCCTACGCCACCAGCCCGGCGGCCGAGGTGATCTTCGCGAAAACACCACCCAGATCGGCCCCGACCGCCACGGTCGCCGGCAGCTGCTTCCGCCAGATCGAGCTCGCCGGCATCCTGAACGGTGCGAAGAACGTGAAGGGCGCCCGGGCGCTGATCGACTTCATGCTCTCGGAGCGGTTCCAGGCAGCGATGCCCGCCGGCATGTTCGTGCTGCCGGTGCGGAAGGGAACGCCCCTCCCGGATGCCTTCCGCCGCTACGCAATAACGCCGGGTCGGCCGCTCGAGCTTCCGGCGGCGACGATCGGCGACAACCGGGATCGCTGGGTCGACGAGTGGACGCGAACCGTTCTTCGCTGAGGCGCGCGTGGCTCGTCGGGGCAGTCGCGGTTCCGACCGCGTTCCTGGCGCTCTTCTTCGCCTATCCGCTCGCGACGATCCTCGAGCGCGGGCTGACGACGGGTGATGGTTTGGCACTGCCACCGGGCACCGCCGGCCTGCTCTGGTTCACGTTTTGGCAGGCGGCGGCCTCGACCGTGCTGACACTCGGCGTAGGGCTGCCGCTCGCGTGGGCGATCGGACGGTTCAGGTTCCACGGCCGCGGGCTCGTGCGGGCGTTCGTTCTCGTCCCCTTCGTGCTCCCGACGGTGGTCGTCGCGACGGCGTTTCTGGCACTGCTGCCGGAGGGGTACGAGCGCGGCATTCCGGCGATCCTCGCCGCCCACGTCTTCTTCAACGTCGCCGTCGTGACGCGCATCGTCGGTGGAGCCTGGGCGACAATCGACAGGACGACCTCGGAAGCGGCCGCCGTGCTGGGAGCGAGCCGCTGGCGCCGGTCCCGGGAGGTGACCCTGCCGCAGCTCGCTCCCGCGCTGTCTGCCGCCTCGGCCCTGACGTTCCTCTTCTGCTTCACCTCCTTCGGGGTGATCCTGATCCTCGGCGGCCCGACCCGGTCCACCCTCGAGACGGAGATCTACAACCAGGCGGCCCGGCTCTACGACCTGCATGCGGCCGCCGTCCTCTCGCTCCTCCAGCTGGGCGCAGTCACCCTCGTGCTCGTCGTCACCAGCGCCCTCGAGAGCCGTCTCAGCGGCGCCGAGTCGGCGGCCGACGAGCGGGACGTCCTGAGGCGGCCCTCCGGCCTCGAGCGCCCTGCGCTCGCGGCCGTGCTCGCTGTGGCGGCTGTCGTCCTCGCCCTGCCCCTGCTCGTTCTCGTCGGCCGCTCGCTCGGCGCCTGGGGAACGCTGTTTCGTGAGACGCCCGCGCTCCTCGTCGAGCCGTGGCAGGCGGCCGTGTACTCGATCTCCTTCGCGGGCGTGGCGGCGCTGATCGCACTCACGATCGGCGGCCTTGCGGCTCTCGCTCTCGCACGCCGACCGCCCGGCGCCCTGGACGGCCTTGTCCTGCTCCCGCTCGGGGCCTCGGCCGTGATGCTCGGATTCGGCTTCCTGATCGCGTTTGACGAGGCGCCGCTCGACTTCCGTTCTGCCTGGTGGCTCGTACCCGTCGCTCAGGCCCTTGTCGCCGCCCCGTTCGTCGTGCGGATCGTGGCGCCGGCGTTGCGGTCGATCGACCCAAGGCTGCGCGAGGTCGCCGCAACGCTCGGCGCACCGCCTTCGCGCGGCTGGCGCGAGATCGACCTCCCCCTCGCAGGTCGAGCTTTCGCGATCGCCGCGGGGTTCGCCTTTGCGATCGCACTCGGCGAGTTCGGCGCCACCGTGTTCATCGCCCGCTCCGAGCAGCCCACGCTCCCCGTCGCGATCTTTCGCTTCCTCGGGCGGCCCGGAGCCCAGAACCAGGGCACGGCCGCCGCGCTCGCGGTGGTGCTGGCGGGGATCGCCGTCGTCGCAGCCCTCGCTGCCGAGCGGGCAGCCGAGGGCCGGGGCAGGGTGCTCTGATGCTCGCCGTCCGCGACGCCCAGGTCGTGCTCGAGGGGCACCTCGCCCTGGCCGGCGTCGACCTGGACGTGAGCGAGGGCACCGTGCTTGCCGTCCTCGGACCGAGCGGCAGCGGCAAATCGACGCTGCTGCGGGCGATAGCCGGCCTGCAGCGGCTCGAGAACGGCACGATCGAGCTCGACGGCCGATCCCTTGCCGGGGTGCCTCCACACCGGCGCGGCATCGGGCTGATGTTCCAGGACGACGCCCTCTTCCCGCATCGCGATGTCGCCGCCAACGTCGGCTTCGGCCTGCGCATGCAGGGGATGGCTCCGAACGCCGCGGCTACGCGCGTGGCCGAGCTGCTCGCGCTCGTCGGCCTCTCTGATCGCAACCGTCAGGCCGTCGCGTCGCTCTCGGGAGGCGAGCGCAAGCGCGTCGCGCTCGCGCGCGCGCTGGCCCCATCGCCTCGCGTGCTTCTCCTCGACGAGCCCCTCGGTGCCCTGGATCGCGAGCTCCACGACAGGCTGCTCGGAGAGCTGAAGCGGCTCTTCGACGCCACCCAACAGACCGCTGTCTACGTTACCCACGATGCGGCCGAGGCGTTCGCGCTCGGGTCGCAGGTGGCTGTGATGCGTGACGGCCGTATCGTCCAGGTCGCAACCCCCGGCAGGCTCTGGGCGGAGCCGACCGACGGCTGGGTGGCTCGGTTCATCGGCCTCGCGAACGTCGAGCAAGACGGGCAAACCGTGACCGTGACGAGGCCCGAGGGCGTCACACTGCGCCCGGACGCCGACGGCACGGCAGTGCTCGTGTCGGCCGAGCGCGACGGGCCGCTCGTCACGCTCCGTGCGAGGCGGGAGAACGGGCGCGAGATCGTTGCGGTCTACGTGGGGCTTGCTCCACCCTCACCCGGGACGCGCGTGACCGTCGAGGTCGACCCGGGAGCAGTGATCGAGGTACCGACAGGCCGCTGAGACGGCGACTACTCGTCCTCGTCTGCGCCCCACTCGTCGTCGTCGAGGTCGAGCTCGTCGTCGTCATCTTCGGCGTCCAGCTCGTCGTCTAGCTCGACGTCGTCCAAGGCCTCACTCACGGTCACGCTCCCTTCGTCGTCGTTGCCGCGGTCGCGGCTCGTCGAAACGCTAGCGGGACAACGGGACGACGCGTCGCCTGGTCAGCGCTCGGGCGCGCAGCGCTTGTCGCCGGCCATTACCTGATCGAAGATCGCGGTGATCGAGGCCGCCTGGGAACGGTCGGCCGAGGTGAGTCCCGGCCCCTCCCACTGGATCACCGGAGTCACCCCGGGGCCCATGACGGTGATGCGGTACTTCTCGCCCGGCGCCGGCGGTCGCATGGCCTGGCTCGGGTACCCCGGGAAGGGGTGCTGAGGGACGAAGCTGTGGCAGAAGGTGCCGCTCGGCTTGTGCACGAGGATCCCCGATTCGCGTTTCCACCCCGGCCCGTACGCGGAGTTGAAGGTGTCGATGTAGACGTTGCGGCCGTAGCGGTCCTTCGGATTGCCCTCGACCGTCGACCCGAACCCGAAGATCGGCTGCCCCTGGTAGGTGAAGCGGCCGAACAGCCCCTGCCACTGGCCACCGTAGGTCCAGTGCGTGTAGACGTCGATCTTCCCGAGCTCGCTGTTCCAGTGCGACAGGTGGAGCTCGTACGCCGTCTGGAGCGGCGTCCAGGGATCGAACCCGAGTAGCGGCAGGCCCCGCTGCCACGACTGGATCGCCCACCAGCTCCCGTCGGGTGCCGTGCACCCGGTGACGAAGTAGACGATCGTCGGCCCGGTGTAGGGGGTGCAGGTGTTCTTGAAGGTCTGCCAGTAGCTCGCCTGGTGGTACTTGCCCCAGCCGCCCGCGTAGTCGTACTTGAAGCGAACCTGGCGGGCGGCCGGATCGCCGGAGATGGCGGAGTTGATCGCGTCCCACACGAGCACGTGCCGCACCTTCCCGTCCGTGCGCTTGTAGGTGATGAGGGCCTCGCCCTTCGCGTTCACCTGGAGCGACTGCAGCGCCGCGTTGAAGTCCGACATCGGCTCGCTGGCGAGCGCCGGCGCCACGGGAACGAAGGCGGCAAGCGCGCAGACGGCAAGCAGAAGGCGAAGGGGGGGCCGCACAAGAGAGGTATCGGTGCGACAGGGAGTTCCCGGTGGCCCTCGATCGAGGGATCGCCGGATGGGGCAGGATGCAGGCGCTCAGCGCTCGGGAACGCAGACGCGGTCGTCGGGCCCGACGAGCTGCCGACTGGGCCGGCACGAAGGGTGCCCTCCCTCGCAACGGGAGCAGACGCTCCCACCCCTGGCGGCAACGGCGACAAGCAAAGCAAGCATCAAAATCTTGGGTAGCGCCCCATTAGGCGCATTCCCGAACGGAATGCGCCTATTCCCACTCGATCGTGGCAGGCGGCTTGGAGGAGAGATCGAGGGCAACGCGGTTGACGCCGGGCACCTCGTTGATGATCCGGTTCGAGATCGTCTCGAGCACGTCGTAGGGGAGACGCGCCCAGTCGGCGGTCATCGCGTCCTCCGAGGTGACGGCGCGGATCACGACGGGGTACGCATAGGTGCGCTCGTCGCCCTGGACGCCGACGGACTTGATCGCCGGCAGCACGGCGAAGCTCTGCCAGAGGTCGCGGTAGAGGCCGGCCTTGCGGATCTCCTCCTGGAGCACCGCGTCGGCGGCCCTGAGGATGTCGAGACGCTCCAGGGTGACGTCGCCGATGATCCGGATCGAGAGGCCGGGGCCGGGGAAGGGCTGCCGCCAGACGAGCCGCTCCGGCATCCCGAGCTCCTCGCCGACACGGCGCACCTCGTCCTTGAAGAGCAGCCGCAGCGGCTCGACGAGGTTCATCTTCATGTCGGCCGGCAACCCGCCGACGTTGTGGTGCGACTTGATCTTGGCCGCGACACCGTCGTCGCCACCCGACTCGATCACGTCGGAGTAGAGCGTGCCCTGGACGAGGAAGCGCACGTCGCCGAGCTTGCGCGCCTCCTCCTCGAACACGCGGATGAACTCCTCGCCGACGATCTTACGCTTCGTCTCCGGGTCGCTGACGCCCGCCAGGCGGGAGAGGAAGCGCTCCTGGGCCTGGACGTGAACGAGCGGCACGTGGAAGTGGCCGCCGAAGGTCTCGACGACCTGCTCCGCCTCGTTCGCGCGCATCAGGCCGTGGTCGACGAAGACGCAGGTGAGCTGGTCGCCCACTGCCTTGTAGACGAGCAGCGCTGCGACCGCGGAGTCGACCCCGCCGGAAAGGCCGCAGATGACGCGCTCCGCGCCGACCTGAGCCCGGATCCGCTCGACCTGCTCCTCGATCACCGCCGCCGGCGTCCAGCTCGGCGGGGCGCCGGCGACCTCGTAGAGGAAGTTCTTCAGGATCTCCTGGCCGTCTCGCGTGTGGACGACCTCGGGGTGGAACTGGACGGCGTAGAGGCCACGGCTCGTGTCCTCGAAGGCTGCGATCGGAGTGGACGGCGAGGACGCGGTGACGCGCGACCCGGGCGGCGGCGCAATCACGGAGTCACGGTGGCTCATCCAGACGACCTGATCCGACGGCAGGTCGTGGAAGAGCTCCGACTCGCCGAGCTCTGCGTCGGCCTTGCCGTACTCGGCGACCTCGTTCGCCTCCACCGCCCCGCCGAGGTCGCGAGCCATCAACTGCATCCCGTAGCAGATGCCGAGCGTCGGGATCCCGAGCTCGAGCACCGCCGTATCGAGCTGTGGCGCACCCTCGGCGTAGACCGACGCGGGGCCGCCGGAGAGGATCAGCGCGAGCGGATTGCGGGCGCGGATCTCGGCAGCGCTGAGCCGGTGGCTGACGAGCTCGGAGTAGACGCGCGCCTCGCGCACCCGGCGCGCGATCAGCTGGCTGTACTGGCCCCCGAAGTCGAGCACGAGCACGGGGCGCTCCTCGGGCGCCGGCTCCGCGGCGGGAAAGGGGATGACCTCAGCCACGCCGGTAGTTCGGGGCGTCCTTGGTGATCGTGACGTCGTGCGGGTGGCTCTCGCGAAGGCCGGCGCCGGTGATCCGGACGAACCGGCTCTCGGTCTTCAGCTCCTCGATCGTGGCGGCGCCGCAGTAACCCATCGCCTGGCGGAGCCCACCGACGAGCTGAAAGACGATCGGCGCCAGCGGGCCCTTGTACGGGACGCGGCCCTCGATCCCCTCCGGCACGAGCTTGTCGACGTCCTCGACGTCTCCCTGGAAATAGCGGTCCTTCGAGAACGAGCGGGCCTTCATTGCGCCGAGCGAGCCCATCCCGCGGTACTCCTTGAATCGCTCGCCCTGGACGAGGATCACGTCACCGGGAGACTCGTCGGTGCCGGCGAGCATCGAGCCGAGCATCACCGTGTCGGCCCCCGAGGCAAGCGCCTTGGCAACGTCGCCGGAGGAGGTGATCCCGCCGTCCGCGATCACCGGGATGCCGTGGCGAATCGCGACCTCGGCGACGTCGAACACGGCGGTCACCTGCGGCACGCCGACGCCGGCGACGACGCGGGTGGTGCAGATCGATCCTGGCCCAACCCCTGCCTTGAGGCAATCCGCACCGGCGTCGATCAGCGCCTCGGCCGCCTCGCCGGTCGCGATGTTGCCCGCGATCAGCTCGATCTCGAACTCGGACTTGATCCGGCGCACCATCTCGACGACCGCGCGCGAGTGGCCGTGCGCCGTATCGACGACGAGCACATCGACCTCGGCCGCGACGAGTGCGGCGGCGCGCTCGAGCGCGTCGGTGCCGACACCCACGGCCGCGCCGACACGCAGGCGGCCCCGCTCGTCCTTGGTCGCGAGCGGATAGCGCTCGCGCTTCTGGATGTCCTTGACCGTGATCAGGCCGCAGAGCCTTCCGGCCTCGTCGACGATCGGGAGTTTTTCGATCTTGTGGCGTCCGAGCAGCAGTTCCGCCTCGGCCAGGGTGGTTCCGACCGGGGCCGTGACGAGGTTCTCGCTCGTCATCAGCTCGCGAATCAGATGGTCGGGCCTGGCGCCAAAGCGGAGATCGCGGTTGGTCAGGATCCCGACGAGGACGCCGTCAGGGCTCGTGATCGGCACCCCCGAGACCCGGTAGCGCGCCATCAGCTCGAGCGCGTTGGCAACGAGGTCGTCGGGGCCGAGCGTCACCGGCTCGACGATCATGCCGGCCTCGCTGCGCTTCACCTTGTCGATCTCGGCCACCTGGTGCTCGATCGCGAGATTGCGATGGATGATCCCGATCCCACCCTGGCGCGCGAGGGCGATCGCGAGCCGGGCTTCGGTGACCGTGTCCATCGCAGACGAGACGATCGGGATCTCGAGCGCGATCGTCGGCGTCAGCCGCGTCAACGTGGCGACATCGTTCGGTAGGACGGCGGACTCTGCCGGGACGAGCAGGACGTCGTCGAAGGTCAGGCCTTCCTTGCCGAACTTGCTATCCCGATCGAGCTCGAACTCCAAGAGTCACCCGACTCTACCAACCGGGGTTGACGGCACCCGCGCCTGCGGCGCCCTCGCCGGTCAACCCACGGGCTGGAGCTCGTCCACCTCGACGAGCGAGGCGAGACGCGCTGCCTCCTTTGGGTCGAACCGCCCCGCGCCGACCTCGAGCACCGAGGCCGAGCCCGCGGCGACGGCGAGCCGCAGCCCTTCCTCCGCGGGCCGCCCCTCGTCGAAGGCCGACAGCCAGCGGGCGAGGAGGACGTCGCCCGCCCCGAGCACCGAGACCGGCTCGAGCTGCGGCGCCCGAACACGGTAGCGGCGCACCTGGCGCTCCTCCCGGACGAGGGCGAAGCAGCCAGTCTCCATCGTGATGTGGACGTTGCGGGCGCCCATCTCGGCGATCGTGTCCAGGGCCATCACGAAGTCGTCGTCGTCCTCGAGCTCCTGCCCCACGATCTGCTCCGCCTCGTGCTGGTTCGGCGAGACGAGCCAGGGCTCGGCCTCGATCCCGCGACGCAGCGGCTCACCCTCGGCGTCGAGGACGACGCGGGCTCCGAGCCGGGTCATTTCCCGGACCGCGTCGGCATAGAAGCCCTCGTCGACTCCGCGCGGCAGCGAGCCGGCAAAGACGACGGCGGAGGCGCCGCGGGAGAGATAGCGCAGCTTCTCGAGCAGGATCTCGAGCTCGGCCTCCGACACCTTCGGGCCCCACTCGTTGATCTCGGTGTAGGTCGCCGCCGTCGGGTCGAGCACGGCAGTCGATGTCCGCGACTCGTCACGGATCCGAACGAAGTCGTTCAGGATCGCCTCTTCGGTCAGCTCCTCGACGATCCGCGTCCCCGTGCGGCCGCCTGCAAGCCCGGTCGCGACCACCGGGACGTCGAGTCGCTTGAGCGCCCGCGCCACGTTGATGCCCTTGCCGCCGGCGAGCACGAGTGCCTCACTCGCCCGGTGGCGGTGCCCGAGCTTGAAGATCGGGACGGTCAGAGAGCGGTCGAGCGCGGCGTTGAGCGTGACGGTAACGATCATTGGCCCAGCCCCTTCTTGCTCAGGAGACGAATCCGACGAGATGGTGCACGGTGCGGCGGGCGTACCACCCGATCTTCCCCACGGCTCCGACGGCAGGAACGGCCCGCCCCGTGACGAGTGGTGCTCGCGCTATCAGCCTACCGTCGGTGAACACTCTCACCTCTCCGACCCGCTGGCCGGCGGCGACGGGCAGCGCGAGCGCGGCTGCCACGACGACACGCTCGACGATCGGATGGCCGACCCGAACACTGCGGATCACGGGCCCGGCCGCGACCAGCTTGACGGGCGCGCGACCGTATCCGACCTCAGCCAGTCCGTAGACGCGGTTGTCGTCGATGGCTCGAACCGGCTGGTACTGCGCCAGGCCGTAGCGCAGCAGCGCCTCCAGATCTGCGTTGCGCTGGGCCTCGCTCGGCGCCCCGAGGACGGACGCCGTGATGCGGACCCCGTTGCGCTCGAGGGCCGCCACCTGCGACCACCCGGCCGCGTGGGTGTGACCGGTCTTGGCGCCAATCAGCGGTAGCGTGCCAAGGAGGTCGTCGGTGGACTCGAGCACGCGGCCGCCGGCGATCGTCGCGCTCGACCGGGTCGACCACGTGCGGATGAACGGGTTACGGAGGGCCGCTGTCAGCAGGGTCGTCACGTCGCGGGCACTCGAGAGATGCCCCGGCTGGTCGAGGCCGTGGGGGTTCTCGAAGTGCGTGGCGGTGAGCCCCAGAGCGCGTGCCTTCGCGTTCATCAGGGCAACGAATCGCGGGATCGAGCCGTGCCCCACGTACACGGCAAGCGCCGTCGCCGCGTCGTTCGCGCTCGGCACGAGAGCGGCAATGGCGAGGTCGCGGACGGTAAGTCGCTCGCCCGCCCGGAGTTCGACGCTGGATTCCCCGACTCCGGCCGCCGCGCGACTCACCGTTACCACCTCGTCGAGCCGCGCGTGCTCGAGGGCGACGAGGACGGTCATCAGCTTGGTGATACTCGCCGGCGCCCGTCGGCTGTCGGGCGCCCGGGCCGCCAGGACAACCGCCCCGGGCCCGCCACGGACGACGTAGGAGGGCGCGACGACGGACGGAGGGGCAGCTGCAGCTGCTGCGGTGCAGGCTGCGAGGGCGACCGCTACGAGGACGGGGAGGCCTCTACGCACAGCGGGACTGTAGACGACGCCCGTCTACCAGCCGGCGGCGGACCAGATCTCGGCAGCCAGCCGGGCCGCCTCGGCACCAGCCGCCTCACGCCAGTCGTCGTCGGTGTCGCGGTAGGCGAAGATGACCGAGCGGGAGGCGTTGACGAGCGCGCTCGCCGGCCCGCTCGTGAAGGCGCGTGCGACGTCGGCCGGTGTCGCCCCCTGCGTCCCGACACCCGGCAGGAGGATGATGGCCTGCGGCATCGCCCGTCGCGCCTCGCCGATCACACGCGGCATCGTGGCGCCGACGACCGCACCGACGCTCGACATGCCCCCCTCGCCGAGGAGGTCGCCGCCCCATTCGGCAACGAGGCCCGCGACGTGACGCCACACGGGTGTGCCGTCGGAGAGGACGGCGTCCTGGAGGTCGCGACCGCCCGCGTTGGACGTACGGACGAGGCAGAAGATGCCTGCACCGTGATTGCGGCACGAGGAGAGAAAGGGATCGATCGAGTCGGTGCCGAGGTACGCGTTGACCGTCAGCGCGTCGGCGAGCGGCGGCTCGGCCCCACGCGGCTCGAGGAAGGCGGCCGCGTAGGCGCGAGCGGTGGAGCCGATGTCGCCGCGCTTTGCATCGGCGATTACGAGCAGCCCGGCTTCGGCGGCATAGCGGGAGACGGCCTCGAGCGCCCCCCAGCCGTCGGCGCCGAGCACCTCGAAGAAGGCGACCTGCGGCTTCACGGCCACGACGTACGGCGCCACGGCGTCGATGATGCCCTTGCAGAACCGCTCCACCGCACCGGCCGCGGCAGCCCGGCCGAGCAGGGCCTCCCCGCGCAGCTCGACCGGCAGGAGGTCGACCCGGGGGTCGAGGCCGACGACGAGCTGAGTGCGCTTGCGCTCGACCGCGTGAGCGACCCGGTCGGGGAACGGCACAACCGTCGGTGATGCCGGCTCGGGCGAGGCGCTCACGACGCCAAGGCTACCGGCCGGCTCCACTGCCGACCCCCCGTGCGTCAGGAGCTCGCGTCGGGGCCGTACCGCTCCGGCAGCACGACGGTGCGGGTGAGCCCCATGACCCGGAGCTCGGCCGCCGTGAGGTCGTCGAGACCCGTCTCGTCCGTGGCGGCGGGGATCGACACGACAACGCCGTGCTCGAGATCGAGCAGGCTCGCACGAACGATGTCGCCGGGCTCCATCCGCGGTGTCTCGCTCAGGTCTATGCTCTGGCGGCTGTGGAACTCGGAGCGGACGAGCCCGGGGCAGACGACGAGCACCCTCACCCCGCTCGGTCGCACCTCCTCCGCGAGGAGCTGCGAGAAGGTGAGGAGAAAGGCCTTGCTCGCCGCGTACATTACGCGCCGCGGCAGGAAGTCTCCCTCCCACGACCCGCTGAAGGCGAGCAGCGAGGCGACGTTGATCACCGCGCCGGCGCCGCGCTCGACCATGCCCGGCAGAACCGCCCGCGACAGCCGCACCGGCGCCAGCATGTTCAGCTCCACGAGCTCCGTTGCCCGCTCGGGCGGAAGCTCCACGAACGGCATGTAGTGAGCGAGCGCCGCATTGTTGACGAGCAGGCCGATCTGGAGCTCGGCGGCCTCGGCGCAGAGCTCCTCGAGCGCGGCGCGGTCGGAGAGGTCGGCCTCGTACGGGCGTACGGAGACACCGTGGCCGGCGCTCAGGCGCGCGGCGGTAGCCTCCAGCCGGTCGAGGCGGCGCGCGACGAGGACAACGTCCCAGCCGGCGGCAGCGAGGTGCTCGGCGTATGCCTCCCCGATCCCCGACGAGGCACCCGTCACCATGGCAAGGCCGGCGCTCACGCCGCCAAGCCTACCCGCCCCACCGCCGCGAGGATCAGCCGCCGCTCCAGGCCGACCACGCGAAGCTCTGGCGCCGGACGGCGGAGGAACGACGCGAGCACGAGCAGCTGGTCGACGGCACCGGCGTCGAGAGCTGCCGGCGCGTCCCGACGGACGGCCGCGAGACCGGCGTCGATCTCGAGCCCGCCCCCGCCGCCGAGCGGCACCGTGCGCCGGACAACTCTTCCGCCGGCGACGAAGACGGCTCGCACCATCCCCGGCTCGAGCGCGGGCGCGATCATGCAAACCCGCAGGTCCCGCAGCCGCTCGAGCTCGTGAACGCGATCGACGACCTGCTCCAGCGCCGCGATGCGATCGCGCAGCCGGGCCGCATCCTCGAAGCGCAGATCGGTCGCGAGGCGGCGCAGGCGGGCGCGAAGGGCGGGTAGCGCCTCGCACGGGTCGTCACCCTCGAATCCGTCCAGTGCCTGCGCGGCCCGGCGGGCGATCCCGCGCCCAGCGATCGGGCCGACCGGCCCCGGCTCGGTGCCGCACACCCAACGGGCTCCGCGACGCCGCAGGTAGACGTGCAGATCGGGGCGCGTGTTGCGCGCGTTCGCCGGCGGCCGTAGCTCGCGCAGGAGACGCAGCTCGTCGAGGGCGGCCTCGAGCTCGCTGCCGCAGCGCCGCCATTCGACGGACGCGAGCGCGCCGAGTGCGGCCTCGACCGCGGGCCGTTGCCGCTGCCCCGAGAAGTACGAGCGGAGCCGGGCCCGCAGGTCGCGCGCCCGTCCGACGTAGAGCGCCTGCCCATGCGCGTCACGAAAGACGTACGTCCCGGCCGTCGTCGGCGCGTCGGCGACGAGCGAGCGCTTGCCGTGGAGCCTGCGTGCCCGTGGCGCGGCCAGCTCGACCAGGTCGGCGACCGTCTCCGCGCCACGCTCCTGGGCCATTCCGATCAGGACGACGAGGATCTCTGCCGTGGCCGACGCGTCGGCAAGGGCGCGGTGGCACGGCGTGGCGGACGTTCCGAAGAAATGCGACAGAGGCCCGAGCCCGAAGCGGGACGTCCGCGAGCCGAGCAGCCGGCGGGCCAGCCAGACGGTGTCGACGACCTGGGCCGCCACCCGCCGCCCCGTCAGCCGCTCGACGGCACGATCGAGGAAACCCATGTCGAAGCGGGCGTTGTGGGCGACGAGCACGTCGTCACCGGCGAAGGCGAGGAAGCGTCGCACGGCGAGGTCCTGATGCGGAGCGCTCCGCACCTCGTCGCGACCGATGCCGGTGAGCGCAACGATCGCCGGGGGCAGCGGGTGGCCGGGGTTGACGAGCGTCTCGAACGTCGGGCCGATCTCGAGTGCCTCGACCTTCTGGGCGCCGATTTCGACGATGCGGGAACGTGCCGGCGAAAGCCCTGTCGTCTCGAGGTCGAAGACGACGAATGCCGCCGACTCGAGCGGCACATCAGCGGAGCGTGTCGCAGCGAGCCGAACCGAGGCACCCTGCCAGGCGAGCCGAGCGTCGCCCGCGACCACCTCCTCGAGCAGCGAGCGCGCAATCGCGGTCGGTGCCGAGGCGAGCGCGAACAGCGACCGCGCCGCCTCGTCCACGGGAACCGACCCGCGACGCGCTTCGACGAGCTCCACGAGCCGGTCGGCGGCATCGAATGAGAGTTGCATCCGTCGATTCTAGACGAACATGTGTTCGGTTGGAAGAGCGAGAAAGAGGGCCCCCTCAGGGACCCTCTCACGATGCCTCGGAGGAGGGCGCGTCCGCTAGTTGACGGCCTTCTTGAGCACCGAGCCCGCCGAGAACTTCGGCACCGTTGCGGCCTTGATGTGGACCTGTTCGCTCGGGTTGCGCGGATTGACGCCCATGCGGGCGGCCCGATGGGTCGTGTGGAACTTGCCGAATCCGGTGAATACCACCGTGCCGCCGGCCTTCAACGTCTCTTCCACGGTCTCGAGGAACGCGTCCACCGCGGCGCCCGCGTCACGCTTGGACATGCCGGTCTTCCCGGCGACTGCATCGATGAACTCCTGCTTGGTCACTGCCACTCCTCCTGCTAGACGGTCGTTACATGGACCGCCGGAGAACGCAATACTCCGGCGGATTCGGCTCGGCCAGCCGGGTTTGAGGTGCCCGCTGGTCGGCCGGGTCGGTTGCCGGCGGACGGCTTGCAGTGCCGTCAGCCAGGTGAGTGCCCGGCGAGGAGGTCACTCGCACGATAGAGGGAGTGGAGCCGCACTCCCAACCGGGCGAGGGCGTCCGCCCCACCCTCTTCGCGGTCCACGACGCACACGGCGTTGCGGACGACGAGGCCGGCATCCCGAAGTGCGGACACCGACGCGGCCAGCGCACCACCGGATGTGACGACGTCCTCCAAGAGGCACACGAGGTCCCCCCCGTCGAACGGGCCTTCGATCCGATTCGCTGTGCCATATTTCTTGGTCTCACCGCGCACGATGATGAACGGTACTCCGGACGCCATGGACGCGGAAGCGGCCAAAGCAACGGCTCCGAGAGCCGGTCCGGCCAGTCGGACGAGCTCCGGCTCGGCGCGTCGGGCCTCCTCCGCGAGGCGCTCGCCGAGGGCACGAAGGAGGTCCGGGCGTGTCTCGAAGCGGTACTTGTCGAGGTACCACGTCGAGCGCTTGCCGGAGCGGAGCAGGAAGTCACCCTCGAGGAGTGCGTGCCTTACGAGAAGCCGGCCGAGGTCGTCGATCACCGGGACGTGGCCCCGGCGGCGATCCCGACGAGCCGGTCGAGCTCGGGCGAGCCGGCGTCGAGGGTCACCGACGAGCCGTCGGCATAGCCGATCGTGACGCTCTGCCCGGCGGAGCGGCCACGCCGGCCACGGAGCCAGAGGAAGAGCCCGGCAACGGCGGCCAACGAGAAGAGCCTACGCATCGGCATCAGCCTTCTTCGTGCCCTCGGCGGGCTTCGGCGCCGGAGCGTCAGTGATCCGACGGAGCGCGGTACGAAGGTCGTAGACGACGAGCCCCGCGGTCGGCTCGGGAACCGTGGTGGCCACGGCCGTGCGGCCGTTCTCGCAGACGACGAAGACGCTCGTGGAACCGAGCGCGACCTCGATCCGGGAGACCGCACCCGCAGGCCGCACGTCAGCGGCGGCGGCCACGAGCTCGGCCGCGACGCGCGCGAGCTGCTCGCCGCGCTCGGGCGCCCCCGTGCAGGCGAGGACGAACCCCGACTCGCCCAGGATCGCCGCGTCGGCGATCTGCGAGGAGAGATCCGTCAGCTCTGCGAGTGCCTCGTTCGGCTCCATCGCCGATCGAAGCTACCAGACTCGGTGCTCAGGCGACCGCAGCTCGGCGGGCGGGCGCGAGCACGGCGCGCCGGCGTACCGCCTCGGCCACGAGAAGCCTCGAGGTCGCCTCTGCAGCCTCCAGCATCGTCGGAACGCCGTCGGAGTAGACCTCTACGAGCCAGCTGCCGCCGTCGGCCGGAGCCGCCGCCGCGAGCAGGGCGCTCATCCCGAATGATTCCAGCAGGTCTATCTCCGCGGGGTCGCCTTCGAGGTCGTCCGCGCGGAGCAGGAAGCTGCCGCCCGTCCTGAGGATCTTCGCGGTCTGGGGGTAGTCGGAGCTCGCATACTCGTCGGCACCCGGCCCGGCACCCTTTGTCCAGGTCCGACCCGCTCGGAGATTCACGGTCCAGTACGTGCTGATCGTGCCCGAGCCGGCGGCCTCGAACGAGATCGAGGCACGGGCGGCATCGACCGCTCCGCAGATGTGGGCCACGATTGCCTGGAGGCGCTGGAACGGCCCGGTGACGGAGAGCTCGCCGTCGAGATCCTCGAGCGAGCGAGACAGGAGCGCGGCGGCATCGATCGCACCTCCGGCCCGCACCCGGCGCCTCGGCTTCATCCGCACCTCCACCGGGCTCGCCCACACAGCGTCGTGATCGGCATCGGCGACGCAGACGCAGCTGCGGCCCGTGCGCTTGGCGACGTAGAGCGCGTGGTCGGCGGCGCGCAGCAGGTCAGAAGGGCGACCCGCACCGCGGCCGATCGACGAGACGCCGAACGAGGCCGACACGGTCGGCTCGGGGCCTGATCGAAGCCGCTCGATCACCCGCTCGCCGGCGGCGTGCGCATCCTCGGCCGTCCCGCCCACGAGGAGAAGGCAGAACTCGTCGCCGCCGAGGCGATAGACCGTCCGGTCTCCGCTCTCGAGATCGAGCACCTCCGCGCTCAGGGCCCCCGCCACCGCGGCAAGGGCCTGGTCGCCCCGGGCGTGCCCGAGCGCGTCGTTCAGCTCCTTCAGATTGTCGAGGTCTCCGAGCAAGACGGCCACGTCGCCGCCGTGCTCGATTGCCTCCCGGGCCGAGAGCTCCAGCCGCTCCTCCAGCGCGCGGCGGTTGCCGACGCCGGTGAGCGGGTCGCGGAAGGCGAGATCCGCCATCCGGGCGTAGAGCTCGGTGCGCCCGACCGCTGCCGCCACCTGCCCTGCGATCGTCTCGAGGAAGCGTACGTCGCGCTCACCGAAGTTCTTCATCTCAGCTCCCCGGGATGCCCAGAGCTCACCCCAGGCCGAGCCACCGAGCATGATCGGTACGGCGGCGCACGAGTGCTTGCCGATCTTCGCCAGGAGCTCCGCCTCGGCGACGAAGGCCTGCGGGTCGTCGAGCGAGGTGGTATAGGAGCAGCCGTCCACGAGGAGGACCCGCAGGGCGTCATCCTCGTCGAGTCGGTAGGTCTCGTCGTTCGGACGCCGGACCTCGCCGTTGGCCAGGTCGCCGGTGTTGACGATCACGCGCAACACGAGCGCGTCCGCCTCCCAGCGCGAGATCGACAGCGTGTCGGCGTCGATCGCCTGCCGTGCCTCCTCGGCCGCGAGCTCGACGAGATCGTCGATGTCCTCGACCGCCGCCACCGCCGAGGCGATCGTGATCAGCGCGCGCAGCTCCCGTTCGAGGCGGCGCCCATCTCCGTCGCTCTCGGGGGGGGAGAGCAGCTCGGCGAGGTCGGCCTCGGCGGCGGAGGCCACCGAACCGTTCACCTGCAGGCACGTCAGGAGAGCGGCGACAACAATGGGATCGAACTGCGTCGCGGCGCATCGCTCGAGCTCCGCGATCGCAGCGGCGATCGAAAGGGCGCTGCGGTACGGCCGGTCCGAGACGAGCGCATTGAACGCGTCGCAGACGAAGACGATACGCGAGGCGATCGGAATCTCTTCGCCGGCGAGGCCGTCCGGGTAGCCCTCCCCATCCCAGCGCTCGTGCTCGTGCCGGACGGCCGTCGCCACCTCGCTCAGGCCGGGCAGCGGCCGCAGGATTCGCTCGCCGATGATCGGGTGCTCGCGCATCACCGCCCACTCCTCGGGGTCGAGTGAGCCGGCTTTGTGCAGGATCGCGTCGGGCACTCCGATCTTGCCGACGTCGTGAAGGAGCGCGCAGGCTTCGACCTCGGCCAGCAAGCGGCCGTCGAGGCCGAGCGAGCGGCCAACCGCGACCGCGAGCTCGCGCACCGTGTCGGAGTGCTCGCCGGTGTAGCCGTCGCGGGCGCTCAGAGCGACGGCAAGCGAGCGTACGATTGCAGCGTACGCCTCGGCAGCGCGGTTCCGCTCCTCGCTGATCCCCGCGAGTGCTGCGACGAGGGCCTGCTCTCCCTCGAAGAGACCACGGGTCGCGTCGAACGCCTCACGGCGCAGGTCACCCAGCAGACGGGTCTCCGGCATTCCCCTGTGATCGGCAGTTCCGGCGGCCGGGATTAGGCGGCGCCGCTCTCCCGCAAGGCCGCCGCAAGCCGCCCCGCTGCGCGTGCCCGGTGCGAGTTGACGGACTTCCAGTCGTCCCCGAGCTCGGCGACCGTGACGGTCTCGCCCTCGGGGACGAAGATCGGGTCGTAGCCGAACCCCTCCGTTCCGCTCGGGGCGGGCGCCACCACGCCCGCAACTGCTCCCTCGACGGCGATCTCCTCCCCACCGGGGCCGATCGCAACGATCACACAGACGTAGCGGGCGCGCCGATCGGAGGCGTCCGCGAGCTCGGCGAGCAGCCGGCTAACGCCGTCATCGGCCCAGCGGGCCGACTCGAGCCCGGGTCGACCACCGAGGCCGGCCGCCTCGATGCCGGAGTCCTCGCCGATCACCCAGGCCTCGGTCGGGGCGCCGGCGCGGCCGTGCACCGCCTTGCCGCGGGCGTTCTCTGCGTAGGTCCGACCCGTCTCCGGCGGGTAGGTCGTCTCCCCGACGAGCTCAATCTCCCACCGTGGCAGAGCACGGCGCAGCTCTGCGAGCTTGTGCGGGTTTCCCGACGCAAGCCGCGCCTTCACACGCGCGGTGCGTCGGCGGCAGCCCGCTGGGCAGCCGTGAGCCGCTCGATGCCGCCGGCCGCAAGATCGAGCAGGTCGTCGAGCTCGTCGCGCGAGAAGGGCTCGCGCTCGGCCGTCGCCTGCACCTCGACGAGCCGGCCATCGGCGGTCATCACGACGTTCATATCCGTCTCGGCCTCGGAGTCCTCGGGGTAGTCCAGGTCGAGCACCGCGACGCCGTCGACGACCCCGACAGAGACCGCGGCAACAGAGCCGGGCAGCGCCTTCGAGAGGCCCATCCGGTCGAGCGCCCGGTAGGCGGCAACGTAGGCGCCGGTGATCGACGCGCAGCGCGTGCCGCCGTCGGCCTGGAGCACGTCGCAGTCGAGCCAGAGGGTGCGCTCGCCGAGCGCCTCGAAGTCGCAGACGGCGCGGAGCGCTCGGCCGATCAGCCGCTGGATCTCGACTGTGCGGCCGTCAGGTCGTCCACGCGTGACGCCGCGCTGGGTGCGGTCGCCCGTCGACGCGGGCAGCATCGAGTACTCGGCCGTCATCCAGCCGCGGCCCTTGCCGCGCAACCAGCGCGGAATGTCCTCCTCGACGGTCGCAGTGCAGAGGACGCGCGTCTTGCCCTGCGACCACAGCACGCAGCCGTGCGGCTGCTCGAGGAAGTCGGGCAGCGCGTCGAGCGCGCGCAATTCGTCGGGTCGGCGTCCATCATGGCGGAGTCCGCTCATGCCGCCACCGCCTCGAGCTCGGCGACGCCGACGCTCTCCACGTCGGAGATCGGCAACTGCAGGAAGCGGCTGCCCATCTCCCGGAAGGCGTCAGCGTCACCGGTGGTCAGGAAGCGGTAGGTGCCCTCGCGGTCGACCGAGTTCTCGATCTCCTTGCGCGCGAGCGTCGCGGCGACCTCCCGTGCAGTCTCGTCGGCGGAGAAGACGAGCGTCACGTCCCGGCCGAAGACGCGCTGCAGGATCGGGCGAATCAGCGGATAGTGCGTGCAACCGAGCACCACCGTGTCCACGCCGCCCTCCTTCAACGGAGCGGCTGCCTCGCGGACTGCCTCGACGGTCGCCTCCCCGAACGGGTCGTCACCTTCGATCAGCGGCACGAGCCTCGGGCAGGCGACGGGTACAACCGTGACGCCCGCGTCGAGCGTCCAGATCAGCGCCTCGTAGCGGCCGCTCGCGACGGTCGCCTCGGTTGCGAGCAGGCCGACCCGGCGATTGCGGGTGGCGCGCACGGCCGCGTGTGCCTCGGGCTGGATCACGCCGAGCACCGGCACCGAGAGCGTCCGCTGCAGGTCGGGCAGTGCGGCGGCGGTCGCCGAGTTGCAGGCAACGACGATCAGTTTCACGCCCTGTCTCTCGAGGAAGCGGCCGATTTCGAGCGCGAAGCGCCGGATCTCGTCGAGCGGCCTGGGGCCGTAGGGCAGGCGCGCGCCGTCGCCGAGGTAGACGAAGTCTTCGTGCGGCATCGTCACCAGGCACTCGTGGAGCACCGTGAGCCCACCGGCACCGGAGTCGAACACGCCGATCGGGCGGACGTCCACGCGCGGCAGTGTAGATGCGGCGTCGAACGTACAGTACGAGCATGGAACGCGACCCCTCCGCGACGCGGCTGATCGAGACGATCCGCGCCTCTGCCGTCGGCGAAGACGAGGCCGTGCTCGGCCCGTTCGGCGTCCGCCGGGTCACCTACGCCGATTACACGGCCTCGGGGCGGGCCCTCTCCTTCATCGAGGACTACATCCGCGAGGTGGTGCTGCCGCTCTATGCCAACACGCACACCGAGTCGTCGGGCACGGGCCTGCAGACGGGGCGCTTCCGCGAGGAGGCGCGCGAGATCATCCGCGAGGCGGTCGGGGCGACGGACGAGCACGCGGTGATCTTCTGCGGCTCCGGGGCGACGGGCGTGATCAACCGGATGGTGGACGTGCTCAACCTGCGCCTTCCGGCCGACCTCGACGATCGCTACGGGCTCTCCGCGCACATCCCCGCGGGCGAGCGCCCGGTCGTCTTCATCGGCCCCTACGAGCACCACTCGAACGAGCTGCCCTGGCGGGAGTCGATCGCCGACGTGGTCGTGATCCCCGAGGACGAGGACGGCCACATCGACGTCCACCGACTCGAGGAGCAGCTGGTTCTCCACGCAGAGCGGCCGCTCAAGATAGGCAGCTTCTCTGCCGCCTCGAACGTGACGGGGATCATCACCGACACGAAGGCGATCGCGACCGTCTTGCACCGCCACGGGGCCCTCTCGTTCTGGGACTTTGCAGCGGCGGCGCCGTACCTGAAGATCGACGTCGGCTCGGCCGCCGATTCGGACGGCGCCCACCTCGACGCCGTCTTCATCTCGCCCCACAAGTTCATCGGCGGGCCGGGCACACCCGGCGTGCTCGTTGCCCGCAGGGAGCTCTTCCGCAACCGGATCCCGAGCGTCCCCGGTGGCGGCACGGTCGCCTACGTCAACACCGAGGAGCACGTCTACCTGACCGACATCGAGCAGCGAGAGGAGGGCGGCACTCCTGCGATCGTCGAGTCGATCAGGGCGGGGCTCGTCTTCCAGCTCAAGGAGGCCGTCGGCGCCGAGACGATCCGCGCCCGCGAGCACGACTTCACCCGGCGAGCGATCGAGCACTGGCGGCAGCACCCCAACCTGCTGATCCTCGGCAACGCCGACCTCGATCGGCTCTCGATCGTGTCGTTCATCGTCAGGCACGAGGCCCGTCATCTCCACCACAACTACGTGGTCGCCCTGCTCAACGACCTCTTCGGGATCCAGGCGCGTGGCGGCTGCTCGTGCGCCGGCCCCTACGGCCACCGGCTGCTCGGCATCGACACCGGCCGCTCGCACATGTTCGAGCGTGAGATCCAGCGCGGCTGCGAGGGGATCAAGCCAGGCTGGATCAGGGTCAACTTCAACTACTTCATCTCGGAGACCGTGTTCGACTTCGTCCTCGCAGCGGTCGACCTGATCGCCGCCGACGGCTGGCGGCTGCTGCCGCAGTACCGCTTCGACCCCGAGACGGGCCTCTGGCAGCACCGCGACGGAACCCCCGAGCCGCCGCTCAGCCTCCGCGACATCGACTACGACGACCCCCGGATGCCACACTCGGCCCACCGCCACGAGGCGCCCGAGAGCGCGCTCGCGGGCTACCTGGAGTCGGCGCGTACGATCCTGGGCGATGCCGCGGACACGCCATCGTGCGAGCAGGCCGACGCGCTCAGCAACCGCTTCGAAGAGCTCCGCTGGTTCTGGCTGCCGGAGGAGATCGCGGCGGGGTAGCTACGCGTCAGGCACCGCGGCCCGCGGGGTGCCGGCGAGCTGGCCGCCCGGGCAACCTTCGGCGCTGACGGCCCGCGCCGGGTCGCGGATGCCGAGGAACGCGATCACGCCGCCGGCCGCAACGAGCGTCGCGCAGATCACGATCGCGACGTGGAACGCGGCGACGGAGCCGCTGTTCGGCGCGAAGGTGTCGCCCGGCAGGCGGCTCGAGACGACTGCCCCGATCGCCGAGATGCCGATCAGCCCGGCACAGCGGGCGATCGCGTTGTTGATCGCCGAGGCGATGCCCGCGTCGTCCACGTCCGCATCCGCGAGCACGGTCGCGGTCAGTGGCGCGACGGTCATCGTCAGCCCCAGCGAGAAGACGATCAGCGCCGGAAGCAGGTCGGCGACATACGACGTCTCGATGCCGGTGCGCAGGAACAGCAGGATCCCGGCCGACGCGAGCAGGGGTCCCGCTGAGAGGAAGAGGCGCGGCCCGTAGCGGTCGGCGAGCGCACCCATCCGTCTCGAGAGCAGGAACATGATCAGGGTCGAGGGGATCGTCGTCAGGCCCGCCTTCACGGCCGAGTAGCCGGCGACCTGCTGTAGGAAGATGAAGACGAAGAAGAAGAGGATCGAGATGCCGGCGTACATGGAAAGCGTCTCCAGGTTCGCCAGCGCGAAGTTGCGCCGCCGGAACAGGTCGAGGCGCAGCATCGGGTGCGAGGCCCTCTTCTCGTAGCCGACGAATGCCGCGAGGAGGACGGCGCCCCCGGCGAGGGTGCCGATCGTCACCGGGCTGGCCCAGCCGAAGTGCGGTTGCTCGATCAGGCCGAACACGATCGTGGCAAGGCCCAGGGCGGCGAGGCCCGCCCCGACCAGATCGACCTTGCGCCGCACCTTGACGGTGTCGGCGACCGCCGAACGAACGAGCACGAGCGTGAGCAGCACGAGCGGCACGTTGATCGCGAAGATCCAGCGCCAGGAGGCGTGGTCGACGATCAGCCCGCCGACGAGCGGGCCGACGATGATCGCGATCCCTCCCCAGGCCGTCCACGATCCGATCGCCTTCCCTCGCTGGCCCTCGTCGAAGGCCGCGACGATGATCGCGAGCGAGCTCGGAGCGAGTAGCGCCCCGGCGGCGCCCTGAAGTGCGCGCGCCGCGATCAGCGTCTCGGAGGTCGGAGCGACCGCGCAGAGGAGCGAGAGAGCGCCGAAGGCACCGACGCCGATGGCGAAGATCCGGCGCTTGCCGTAGATGTCCCCGAGCGAGCCTCCGAGCAGGATCAGCGAGCCGAGCGTGAGCATGTAGGCGTTTGCGATCCACTGCTGTGACTGCAGCCCGCCGCCGAGGTCGGCCTGGATCGCCGGCAGCGCGACGTTGACGATGGTGCCGTCGATCGCGGCGATGCTCGATCCCAGGATCGCCGCAATCAGCGTCATCCGCTGCACAGATGTCACGCGCCAGCTGCCCGGGCGAGGTAACCGTGGGCGAACTGCACTGCCATGGCGCCCTCACCGACCGCGGTTGCGCACCGCTTCGTCGAGCCCGAGCGAACGTCGCCGGCGGCGAAGACTCCCGGCACGCTGGTCTCGAGCAGTTGACCGGCGCCGGCAGCATCGCCGGTGAGGACAAACCCTTTCTCGTCGCGGGCGACCACGTCGCCCAGCCAGTCGGTGCAGGGCGAGGCGCCCAGGAAGAGGAACAGGAACGAGAGCGGGAACCGCTCGCCGTCCCCGAGCGTCACCGCCTCGAGGTGCCCATTTTCGCCGTGGAGCTCGGCGATCTCGCTCCGATTGCGAACCGCGACGCCGTAGCGGTCGAGCTCGAGGATAAGGTACTCGGACATCGTCTCGTGCAGGTCGGCCCTCCGGTGCAACAGCGTGACAAGAGCACCGCCACGGGCCAGCCAGACGGCGGCCTGGGCGGCCGAGTTGCCGCCCCCGACGACGCCGACCCGCGTGGCTCCGCAGCGCTGTGCCTCGGGCGGCCCGGCTGCATAGAACACGCTGAGTCCCTCGTACTCGGACAACCTGGGGACCCGGAGCCGGTTATACTGCGCGCCCGTCGCGAGGAGGACGGCCCGCGCGGCGATCTCGTGGTCGTCCTCGAGCCGCACGGCGTGTCGGTCGGTGCCCGGCTCGAGCGAGAGAGCACGGTAGGGCGTCGCCGTCCGCGCGTGGAACTTACGTGCCTGCGCCACGGCCCGGCTCGTCAGCTCCGCGCCCGTGATCCCCGCCGGAAAGCCCAGGTAGTTTTCGATCCGACGTGAGGTGCCCGCCTGCCCGCCGAGCGCGCCGCTCTCGACGACGAGCGTGTCGAGCCCCTCGGAGGCGCCGTAGACCGCGGCACCGAGGCCGGCCGGCCCACCGCCGACGATGAGGAGATCGACCTCCTCGCGGGGGGCGAGCACTGCCCCGATTCCGAGCGCGCGCGAGAGCTGGCCGTTCGTCGGGGCCCGCAGCTCCTGCCCGCCCGGCAGCCGTACGAGCGGCAGATGCGCCTCGCCGAGCTCGGCGATCAGGGCCGCTGCTTCCGGGTCGTCGGCCTGCTCGGGATCGCGCCAGGTGAACGGCAGCCCGGCGTTACGGGAGAACTCGGCGAGCCGTACCGTCGCCTCGGACGAGTGCGGGCCGACGATCTCGATGCCCACGCCCTGGGCCTGCTGCAGAGCCTCGCGCCGCGCCAGGAAGGTGGCGAGCAGCAAGTCGCCCAGCGGCCCATCCTCGAAGAGGAGCGGCCGCAGCGCGTCTCGATCGACCGCGATGTAGCGCATCGGCTGCGTTACGACAGCGGTGAGAAACACCGTCTGGCCGGTGAGCAGGTTCATCTCACCGAGGAAGCCCGAAGGGCCGTGCCGAACGATCTCGTGGCCGGAGGCGTCGAGGATCGCCGCCTCGCCATCGAGGATCGCCATGAACGGATAACGGGCATCGCCGACCCGGAAGAGGACGTCGCCGACGGCAGCCGTCCGCTCCTCGCCGTGGGCTGCCAACGTGGCGAGCTGCGCCGTCGAAAGGATCTGGCTGGAGCGGGTTGCGGTCAACGCAGCAGGGCGGGGATCAACTGTCGCCGGCCTCGTCTGTCGCAACGACGAACGCGAGCTCGTCGACGTAACACCAGCTCCACTCCTCACCGGGCTCAACCGAGCGGGCGATCGGGTGGCTCGCCGCCGCGGCATGACCGCTCGCGTGCCGGTTCGGCGACGAGTCGCAGCATCCGATCGCGCCGCATGTCATGCACATACGGAGATGGAGCCATCGGCTGCCGATCTTGAGGCACTCGTCGCAGCCGGCGATCGTCGCCGGCAGATCCATCACCTCGATCGTGTCGAGGTGCGTGCAGCCGCCGCTCACGAACCGACCGGCGTCGAGGCGCGGCAGGAGAGGGCCATTGCCCGAGCCTACCTGCGGCGGCTCGGCCTCGGTCGCGCGCGGAGCGAGTACCCTCGCTGCGTGCCGCTGATCGAAACCCGCGCTCTGACCAAGACCTACGGCTCCGTCGTCGCGCTCGACGGGCTCGACCTCGAGCTCGAGCCGGGAGTGATCGGCCTCGTCGGCGCGAACGGGGCCGGCAAGAGCACGCTGATCAAGATCCTGCTCGGCCTCCTGGAGCCCACGTCCGGATCGGCGTCGATGTTCGACCTCGACGTCGCCACCCGCGGGCTCGAGATTCGACGGCGGATCGGCTATATGCCCGAGCACGACTGCCTCCCGCTCGAGATCAGCGCTACCGAGTTCGTGGCGCACATGGCCCAGGTCAACGGGCTTCCCCGCGGGGCCGCGCGCGAGCGGACGGCAGAGACGTTGCGCCACGTAGGCCTCTTCGAGGAGCGCTACCGCGAGATGCGTGGCTACTCGACAGGGATGCGGCAGCGGGTGAAGCTCGCGCAGGCACTCGTCCACGACCCGCAGCTGATGCTGCTCGACGAGCCGACGAACGGTCTCGACCCGGCTGGGCGCGACGAGATGCTCGACCTGGTACGACGGATCGGCACCGAGTTCGGCATTTCGATCCTGATGTCATCCCACCTGCTGACCGAGATCGAGCGGGTCTGCGAGTACCTCATCGTGATCGAGGAGGGCAGGCTCGTGCGCTCCGACTCGCTTACCACCTTCACGGGCAAGACGGAAGTGCTCACCGTCGAGGTCGACGGGGTCGCGGCCGGGCTCGCGGGCTACCTGCGCGGGCGAGGCTACGAGGTGCGGGACGGGCTCCACGCGCTCGAGCTCGACCTGCACGACGACACGGCCTACGACGCGATCCGGGACGGCGCCGCCTCGCTCGGGCTCGGGCTCGTGCGGGTCGAGCAGCGTCGCCGTCACCTCGAGGACCTCTTCCGCGACGAGGAGGAGCCGGCCCGTGTCTGAGAAAGCGTCGAGCAGCATCTACGACCTCGGCTACCGCCACTACGAGGGCGCGCATATCGGCCGACGCGGAACGCTGCTCACGCTCTACGTCCACGGGCTCCGTAGCGTCTTCGGGCTCGGGCGCCGCTGGACGAGCAAGGTGTTCCCGTTCGGCCTCGCGATCCTCGCGTTCGTGCCGGCGGTCGTCCAGCTCGGAATCGGCGCCGTCACGAGTGGCGCGGACGTTCACATCGAGATCTACAAGCACGAGGACTACTTCACCTACGTCCGCATCATCCTCGTCCTCTTCTGCGCCGCCGTGGCACCCGAGCTCGTCGGGCGCGACCAGCGCAACCGCAGCATCACGCTGTACTTCTCGCGGGCCGTGTCGCGCTTCGACTACGTGGCCTCGAAGTTTGCGGCACTCACCACTGCGATGCTCGTGCTGACGCTCGGGCCGCAGCTCTTGCTCTTCATCGGGAACGGGATGGCGGGAGATGACCTGGGCCGATACGTCCGCGACAACTGGGATCTCGTGTTTCCGATCTTCGGCGCCTCGATCGTGATCTCGGCCACGATCGCCTCCTTCGGCCTCACGATCGCCGCCTACCTACCTCGCCGGGCGTACTCGACCGCGACGATCGTGGGCGTCTTCGTGATCACGCTCGCGTCGGCCCGCATCCTGATGGCGTCGGCCGATCCTCACTATGCGCGCTTCGGGTTGCTTCTCAGCCCGGTCGCCTGGGAGGGGATGGTCCTCTGGCTGTTCCGCGTCGACCCGACCCCCGAGAACGTCCTTCTCGACGCCGCGCTCGGGGGCTGGGTGTACGTCCTCGCCTGCCTCGCCACGATCGCGGTCGGGCTCGGGCTGACATTGCGCCGCTTCGTGAAGGTTTCGACGTGAGCGAGTCCGGCGCACCGACGATCGTGCTCGAGGACGTTTCCCGCTGGTACGGGAACGTCGTCGCCGTCAACGGCATGTCGTTCGCGGTCACTCCCGGGATCACCGGCCTGCTGGGCCCGAACGGGGCCGGTAAGAGCACCCTGCTCCACATGCTCTCCGGATTCCTGGCGCCGTCGGCGGGCACCGTCACCGTCCTCGGCAAGCCGAGCTGGCGAAACCCGGAGCTCTACCGCGAGCTCGGCCTCGTGCCCGAGCGCGAGTCGGTGTACGGCGGCCTCACGGGGTACGAGTTCGTGCGGCTGAACGCGCGGCTGCAGAGGCTGTCCAACCCGGACGGAGCGGCGCGCGCGGCGATCGGACTCGTCGAACTGGGCGATGCGGCGGGTCGGTCGACGGGCGGCTACTCGAAGGGGATGAAGCAGCGCATCAAGATCGCAGCGGCACTCGTCCACGACCCGCAGGTGCTCCTGCTCGACGAGCCCTTCAACGGAGCCGACCCGCGCCAGCGCCTGCACATGATCGAGCTCTTCCGCCGGCTCGCCGCGGAAGGGCGGACGCTGATCTTCTCGTCCCACATCCTCGAGGAGGTCGAGCGCCTCGCCGAGCGCGTGCTCGTGATCGTCGGTGGCCGGCTCGCGGCGTCGGGTGACTTCCGCGAGATCCGCCGGCTGATGACCGACCGGCCGCACACCTTCACCCTTCGCACCAGCGACAACCGACAGATCGCCGCGGCCCTCGTCGGCCACGACAGCGTCATCGGCGTCGAGCTCGCCGACGACCGCCTCACCGTGCGGACATCCCAGCTCGGGGCGTTCGCCCGCGCCGTCCCCGAGATCGCCCGCTCAAGCGGCGTCACGTTGCTCGAGCTGCGCCCGACGGACGAGTCACTCGAAGACGTCTTCTCGTACCTGGTGAACCGGTGATCGGGATCATCGTCATGCTCACGCTGCGCCAGCTCGTCGGCCGAGGCCGCACCGTGTTGCTTGGCCTGCTCGCCCTGCTGCCGATCCTGCTGGCTGTCGTCTTCCGACTCGGCTCGAGCGAGACACCGAGCGAGGAGTGGGTAGCCCGCGTGCTCTTCGAAGGGCTGGTCATCACGACGCTGCTGCCGCTCGTCGCGCTCGTCTACGGTACCGCCGCGCTCGGCGCGGAGATCGAGGACGGCACCGCCGTCTACCTGCTCGCGAAGCCGCTGCCGCGGAGCACGATCGTGATTGCCAAGCTGCTCGCCGCCTGGATCGTGACGACGGTCACGGTGCTCGTCTCGGGAACCGTCTCTTCGCTGATCGCGTTCGGCGGCGTCGGCGGAGGCGGCGTCCTGCTCGGCTTCAGCATCGCGATCACGGTCGGCGCCCTCGTCTACACCGCCCTCTTCGTGATGCTGAGCATCTTCACCAGCCGAGCCCTGATTGCCGGACTCGTCTACGTGTTCATCTGGGAGGGGCTGGTCAACGGGCTCTTCGGCGGCACGCGGCTGCTCAGCATCCGGCACTACACGCTTGCGGTCGCGGACATCTTCGTCACCGTCCCGGCGCGCGTGTTCGACGCGAAGCTCTCGACGGTCCCGGCGCTCGTGCTGATGGCCGTCGTCGGGATCGGCTCGACGCGGTATGGAATCCGGCGGCTGGAGCGCTTCGAGATCGGCGAGACCACCTGAATAGTTCTTCTAGGGTATAGTCTCTAAGTGCTATGAACGAAGCCGGGTGGAATGACGTCATCGCAGCGGGCGTGCGCCTGCAGGAGCTGCTGCCGGACGCGGTACTCGTCGGCGGCACCGCGTCTGCGGCACACGCCTCGCACCGGGTCTCGTTCGACGACGACCATGTCCTCATCGACCTGCGCGAGCGGTTCGACGATGTCCTCGAGCATCTCGAGTATTCCGACGGATGGGTCACGGCCCGGGTCAACCGGCCGGTCCTGATCCTGGGAAGCCTCGACGGGATCGAGACCGGGATCCGCCAGCTGATTCGCCGCCGCCCGCTCGAGGTCGAGGTGCTCGAAACGTCGGCAGGGCCGTTGCGGGTGCCGACGATCGACGAGATGTTGCGGATCAAGGCGTGGCTCATGCTCCGACGCAACACGACCCGCGACTACCTCGACGTCGTCGCCCTCGCGGATCGGCTCGGCGTCGAGGCGGCCGCCCGTGTCTGCGTCGGGATCGACGCGTTCTACGAGGATCAGCAGGGCTCCGGCGGTGAGCGCGTCGCCACTCAGCTCGTCAAGCAGCTCGCCGAGCCGGCACCGTACGACCTTTCCGACGTCGACCTCGGCACGTATCGGCAGCTGGCACGGCGCTGGCGCGACTGGCGCGAGGTCGAATCGGCCTGCCGTGCCCTCGCCCACGCGATGCTCGACCTCGCCGGCACAGAGGAGCGCTGATGCGCCACCGCCATCTGGTGATAACGAGCGGCACGCCGGCGGACGAGCTTCCACTCGAGGCGATCGACGACATGCTCGACCGGGGCGACCTTTCCGATTGGCAGCCGCTCCTCCAGGAGGTTCGGCGCGACCCGCGGGGCACGGTCTCCGAACGCATCCTCCACCTCGTCGACCGGCATCCGATGCACGGCACGTCTGCCCTCTGGCGCTCGTGGATCGAGGCGCTCAGGGCAGAAGCCGAGCCCGTCCACATCGGCGAGGCCCTCGGCGCGCTCCGGCGGGCCCGCGGCCTGACCCAGCAGCGGGTCGCAGACGTGCTCGAGATGACCCAGCCCGAGGTGTCGAAGCTCGAACGACGGCGCGATGTCCGGGTGTCGACCCTTCGCGCCTACGTCGGCGCCCTCGGCGGGCAACTCCAGCTGTCGGCGCGGTTCGCCGACGGAGAGGCAACCATGCTCCCGACGCCCGCCGAGGCGTCCAGCGAGGAGTAATCGATCCCCTGTCGCCTCACCGCGGTCGCGGCGACACCACGATTGTCCGCTCGCGCGCCACGACGTCGAAGTCACGGTTGTCGAGCGTCAGCACGCGACCGCCATTGCGCTCGGCGCAGGCCACCACTGACGCATCTGCGAAGCCGAGTGGCAGGTCCTCGTAGCGCGACGCGAGACTGCGGATCCGGGGGATGTCGTCGTCGCAGCAGTCGAGCGAGTAGGCGCCGGACTCGAGGTCGGCGAGCACGACGTCCATCGCGGCGCCGCCGAGCCGGGTCTCGACGAGGTACGCGAGCTCGGCGAGGATGCCGGCGGGGACGACGTACGGGCCGGTGTCGCGCTGCAGCTCGTCGAGCACGCTCGCGTGGTCGGGATCCCGCCGATCGACGAGGGCGTAGAGGGCCGACGTGTCAAGCGTGATCAACCGCGCTGCCGCCCCCAGGTCTCGCGCAGCCAGTCCTCGCTGTCGCGGGCAGCGAGGCTGCCGTCGGCTGCGATCCCGATCGACGCGGGCTGCGGTCTCGTGCGTGAGCCGAGAAACGCCGTCAGAGCCTCCCGCACGAGCTCGGCCTGGGAGGCGCCGCTGCGCTTCGCCTCGTCACGGAGCGCGCGCTGGAGGTCGACCGGGAGGTAGAGCGTCGTCTTCGTCATCGTGGTCACGATACCACCTACCCTATATGGCACTATTGGACGTGTCCAGCGAAGCCAGGGCAGCCCGGACGGTCTATCTTCCGTCGATGCCCGCGATAGTCCGCCTCGGAACGTGCAGCTGGGCCGACGAGGGGCTGCTGAAAGCGTGGTACCCGCGTGGTGTCTCGGGCGCGGCGGCCCGGCTGCGCTACTACGCAGAGCGGTTCGACGTCGTCGAGGTCGACTCGCCCTTCTACGCGCTGCCCGACCCCGACGTGACGCGCCGCTGGGCCGAGCGCACACCCGATCACTTCACTTTCCACGTCAAGGCCGGAGCGGCGATGACATTCCACGAGGGCCAGCCGACCGACGCCACTTTCGCTGCGTTCCGCTCCTCGGTCGAACCACTCGAGCTCTCCGGAAAGCTGCGCGGGGTGCTACTCCAGTACCACCCGCGCTTCGTCAAGTCGGCCGAGGCGAAGCAGGAGCTCGCGTGCGCCCGCGGCCGCCTGGAGCCGCTCGTACCGCTCGTCGAGTTCCGCCACCGCTCCTGGATGGAGCCCGACGAGCGCTCCGACACGCTGCGGTTCCTCGAGGAGCAGGGTCTCGCCTACGTCTCGGTCGATGCTCCCCTGACCCGGGCCACCAACGTGGCGCCGCGAGTGGCGGCCGCAACCCATCCCGTCTCCGTGATCCGCTTCCACGGCCGCAATGCGCAGACGTGGAACATCCGCGGCGGCAGCGCCGCCGATCGCTTCGACTGGATGTACTCGGCCGAGGAGCTGGCCGAGTGGGTCGAGCCGGTGCGGCTACTCACAGACGAGGCCGACGAGGTCTACGCGCTCTTCAACAACAATCGAGATGACTTTGCGCCCCGGAGCGCAGTGATCTTCAGAGCGCTGCTCGACGAAGCTGGCGTGACTGCAACAGGTGGGCTCGACTTGCCACCGGCAGAGATGACGCTGTTCTGAGCGTACCCGGCGGCGGCGTTGGCCGATCCGTTCGCTCTGGGGTGTGCGGGAATGACACATGCCCTCGCGGGAAAGGTCGGATGCACAGGTCTCACGCGGCGCTCATCATGTGTTGAGGCGTCCAGGGTCTGTCGCGTAGGCCCGAAGTAGATGCGGCCGATTGTCGGCTGCGGGGGGGTGAGTGGCCATGAGCAGCGTTCCAGAGGTTGATCCCCGTGCGGCGACCGGGCCGGGGGGCGGCAAGATCGTCCTCGGGGTCATCGGGGCATTGCTCACGTTGATCGGATTTAGCCTGCTCGCGGGCGGCGGAACCGTCCTCTGGGCAAACGGGAGCCAACGCGACGATGGTGGCTTCTTCACGAGCTCGCCGTCGGCGTTCGCCAGCCCCGGCTTTGCGGTCACGAGCGAACGGCTGCGGCTCGTCAACGGCCTGCCCGACCGGCTCAGCTCACCGGGCGACATCGTCACGTTCACGGCGCGGGGCGGCTCGAGCAACGGCAAGCCGCTGTTCATAGGGGTTGCTCCGGCAGCCAACGTGACGGCCTATCTGTCAGGCGTCGCGCACGACGAAGTCATCCACGTGCACATGGACGGCTGGAAGGGGACGCTCTCGAAGGACTACCGCACGAGCCCTGGCGGCCAACCAGCCGGCCCGCCCACCGCGCAGCCGTTCTGGACTGCGAAGACAACCGGCACGAACGTCTCGCTGACGTGGCCCGCCAGCGAGGGCACGTGGTCGATCGTGGTAATGAACGCGGATGCGTCGGCCGGCGTGGCTGCCGACCTCAGCCTTGGCGTCAAGGTGAACTTCCTCGGCTGGGCCGCGCTCGGTTTGCTCACCGCCGGCAGTGTCCTCCTGCTCGTGGGAGTCGCGATGATGTTCTTCGGCTTCCGGTCGCCGCACACGGGCGCGGGAGGCGGCGCCGGCGTCCCCCCGTCGCGCCCGGAAGGTCAGCTCGCCTTCCAGACCGAGGACGAGAAGGCCTACCCCGTGCTGATCCACGGCGAGCTCGACCCGAACGTGGGCCGCTGGCTGTGGCTCGTCAAATGGCTGCTGGCAATCCCGCACTACTTCGTGCTCGCCTTCCTCTGGCTTGCCGCAGCGCTTCTCACGGTCGTCGCGTTCTTCGCGATCCTGTTCACCGGTCGCTTCCCGCGAGGCATCTTCGACTTCAACGTCGGCGTCCTGCGGTGGAGCTGGCGGGTGGCGTTCTACTCCTTCAGCGTGCTCGGCAGCGATCGGTACCCGCCGTTCACCCTCGCCGACGCCGACTACCCGGCCCGGCTGGACGTCCCCTATCCGGAGCACCTCTCTCGCGGGCTCGTGCTGGTCAAGAGCTGGCTCCTTGCGATCCCGCACTACATGGTCCTTGCGGTCCTGATCGGCAACTGGGGCTGGACGCTCGGCGGCGATCGCTGGACATCGTGGGGCTTCAGCCTGAACGGCGTCCTCGTGCTCATCGCGGTCGTGATCCTGCTCTTCACCGGTCGCTACCCACGCGACATCTTCGGGATCGTGCTCGGAATCAACCGGTGGGCACTCCGCGTCGCGGCCTACGTGATGCTGATGCGCGACGAGTATCCACCCTTCCGACTCGATCGCTGACCCCGAGAGGGCAACCTGCATGGCCCGACCATGCATGACGACAGCGTTCGCCCGCGCCAGCGAGTTTCGCGCCCCGTTCCCCGAGCGACGTGTTGCTTCCTTCCATCGCCGTCCGCTCGTTCGGGATTCGAATGGTTCTGGCTAGTAGAGGGCGGCCCAGGCGACCGCGGCCATCTTCCTGTGGCCCTGAATCGACAAGTGGTGCGCATCGGGGCTGAGATCTCGTCGCACGACGGTCATGCGCTGAAGTGCGCCCTGGTCGTACCGGCAGTCGCTGACGCGGGCGCAGGTTGCGGCGATTCGGGCGTGGTAGGCGTCTACGAGCTTCTGCAGCTACGCCATCCCTTTGCGCCGCGGCCGACCGGAAGGATCGAACCCGCTGCAGGGTCCAGTTCCGCTTTCGGCCGCGCGTTCGGCAGGGATCGTCTTGATCACGTTCGTGTAGTTCTTGACCGTCGCCCATTGGCTGACCATGAAGATGTGCGCCTTCGGAGCTCGTTGGTTGATGAACTCGAGTGTGCGTTGCAGCGTCGCGGCGAACGGCGCGTAGTTCTGGGCGTCGGTGCCGTCGCACTGGATGTCGTTGTCCACCGACTGGATCACGAACAGGTCGGGGATGGGTCGAGAAGAGACAGCGCTTCGAGCCTGTCGCATCAGGGCGTTCACGTCCGAGCCGGATTCTGCCACGTTGAAGGTATGCCCATTGATTGCGGGATTGCGGGCGAGTATGCGTCGGTAGATGCTGTTCACGGCCGGATTGGTTCCCGTCGCCCACGAGTTCGCTCGCGCGTCGACGCCCGGATGGAGCGGGTTCGAGTCGTACCCTGTCGCGCCGGAATGACCCATCACCACGATCGCGTTCGGGAAGGCCACCGACTGCGCGGCTCTTGGCCCACCGGGCCAAGCGACCACAAAGCCGACAACAGTGACAAGACCCAATGTCAGCATACGAACAAGAGCCGGACGCCTACCCAAGGGACGAGGATCTCCCATCCCGCCTCCACTTCTCAAGGCTTCAGGATCTCGCCGTCACGAAACCCCGGCGACCAGCCCACTGGCGACACTGGCGACAGAATCCTCATCGCCCGCGCGCCGGTGCTCTCGCCATACGGGCGGCCGCGAGCCTAGCCGCTGCCTTCGGCGACGTGCTCTGCTTCCGAGGTCTGCTGGATGAAAACGCGATCGCGACAATCGGAGGACTTGACCAACCGCCCGCCGAGATGACGCTTTTCTACCTGTCGGACCGAGTCGCCTCGGATAGCGCAACCGTCGCTAGGCTCGCGTGATGCGCGTGCTCTCGATCGTCCACGAGCCCACTTCGACCGGCGGCGGCGGCCTCTTCGAGGATCTCGTCGAGCAGCGCGGCGACCGGCTCGAACGGATCAGCGTCGCCCACGACGACGCCTCCGCCCTCGACCATCCGGAGCGCTACGACGCGATCATGGTCTTCGGTGGTGCTATGCACCCCGACCAGGACGCCGAGCATCCATGGCTCGCGGAGGAGGCCGCGTTCATCAGCCAGGCGATCGACCACGACGTCCCCCTCTTCGGTGTCTGTCTCGGAGGGCAGCTGATCGCGCGCGCCGCGGGGGCCGAGGTCGGACGGGCACCGCAGGGCGAGGTCGGCTGGCACACGGTTTACCTCAACGAGGCAGGGCTCGCCGACCCGGTTCTGGGTGTCCTGCCGGCCCGCCTCGATGCCTTCCAGTGGCACCACTATCGGTTCGATCTCCCCGACGGGGCGGAGTTGCTGGCCGAGAACGACGCCGCCTACCAGGGCTACCGGCTCGGCGAGCGGACGTGGGGCGTGCAGTTTCATCCCGAGGTGACCCGACACATGCTCGACTACTGGTTCGTTGAGGGCGAGGCAGAACTGCCGGATTTGGTCGTCGTTCGGCGCGACACGAACGCGTTCCTCGGCACCTGGAACGAGCACGGCCGGCGCCTCTGCGGCGCGTTCCTGGACTACGCCGCGCGATAGACCGGCGAGGGCAAGACAGGTCTCGCCCCTACAGGGTGGATCGGGTCGCCGCTGCGTCGTCCTCCACGTGGTCTGTTCAGAGCGCCGGTTGCGGTAGGGGCGAGGCCCGCCTCGCCCTAGGCGGAGTCGACCGGCAGGCTCGGATCGGCCGCCCACTCCTGCCATGAGCCTGGGTAGTTGCGCGCCTCGTAGCCCGCGGCGCGGAGCAGTTCGACCGCCATCGCCGAGCGGCCGCCTGCATGGCAGTACGCGATCACCTCTGCGCCGACCGGCGCGCCCACGAGCGCCCGCACGCCTGACGGGTCGATGCCGAAGAGCTCCTGCAGGGACACGTTGACGGCGCCGGGCAGATGGCCCTGACGCGGGTCGGACGGATAGCCGGCCTCGCCGCTGAACTCCTCCGGCGTCCGCACGTCGAGCACGACGAGCCCCGGGTCGCCGATCCGCTCCACGAGCTCGTCAAGGCTGACGTCGCTCACAGCGCCGCGACAACCTCGAGCTCGGCGGCGACCGACGGGCGCTCCGAGACGCGCCGCAGCCAGGAGTCGAGACTGGGATAGGGCGCGAGCGAGACGTCGAGCAGGTCGCGCGCCCGGATCACCCAGGGGAGGTAGGAGACGTCCACGAGACCGAACGCCTCACCGGTCAGGTAGGCGGACTCGGCGAGAATCCGATCCAGCTCCGCGAGCGCAGCGGCCAAGCGGACGTCGGCCCCCTCCTCCCCGCGCCGGAAGGCGTAGTAGGGATCGGTGAAGTCGTCGTGGCGGAAGATCAGCAGCCTCGCGGCGGCGCGAGCCACGAGCCCGGCCGGAAGGAGAGCGGGCTCCGGGAAGCGCTCCTCCAGGTACTCGTTGATGACGGCTGACTCGGGCAGCGCCCGGCCGTCCTCGTCCAGGACCGGCACCTTGCCCGCCGGGTTCTTCTCGTGGAGCCATGGAGGCCTGTTGCCGAGGTCGACCACGACCGTCTCGTGCTCGATGCCCTTCTCGGCGAGCACGATACGGACCCGGGCGCAGTAGGGGCAGCGGGGCGCGTCGATCAGCGTCAGCATCAGCGCGTGATCCTGACCGCGTCGAGGTCGCTCGGTGCGTTCGCAAAGCCGTGCTCCGAGCCGGTAAGGCCGAGAGTCGCTGCAAGCCCGGCGAGGAGCTCGCGGGCCGGAGCGAGCTCGGCCGGAGCACCCGCAATCGGGGTCGCCGCCCGAACGGCCGCCTGGGTCGCACCCGTGTAGCGCTCCACGACGACCGGGTTGGCATGGAGCGCGACGACCTCGCCGGGGGGCAGTGAGCCGTGGAACTCCGGCACCGACGCGTACTCGTCGACGATCCGGCCGCGGTCGAGCAGGATCATCCTCAGCACCGCCTCCTGCTCGACGCCGAGCGCGACAACGACGAGGCCCGTGCGTGACGAGATCTCTGCGGCGAGCCGGCGAAGCATCGAGGGGTCGCGGTCGCAGACGTCGTCGTAGACGGTGACGTAGCCGCCGCGAGGTTGGGTCACGAGCGAGCCCTCCGAGCGTCCCGGCAGGCGGGGCACGAACATCTCGACCGCCGTGACGATCGGGTCGACGTCGTCGGTCTGGACGTGGATCGAGCCGACCGACGCCACCGCCACGGTCTTGCCGAGCCGCTCGGCGAGCGTCGCCGCCGGTGCCGCCAGCACCAGCACCTCGTCCCGGAAGCCCCAGCGTCCGTAGACCGCGCGGGCGGTTCCGTTCGCAGCCGTCACCTCCAGGTCGATCGTGTCGACGCCCTCCTCGACGAATCGTGCCGCGACGGCACGGGTCAGCGCCTCCGCCACCCCCGCACGTCTGGCGGCGGGAACGACGTAGAGGTCGGTGATCCGCCCCACCCGTGGGGTGCGGCGACGCGCGAGAACGACGCCGATTGCGTCGCCCTCGCGCTCGGCCAGCCAGGCGAGCCCCGACCCGACGATCTCACGAATCTCGGCGAGCTCGGTTGCAGGATCGGTCTGCTCGTGGGGCGGTGCGGGGATTTCGGCCGCGAAGGCGCGCCAGAGCGCCTCGATCGCGTCGAGGTCGTCGGGGGTCGCGACGCGCACGTTCATCCGTGCGACCTTGCGCCTGCGAGCAGCATGTGGCACGCGATGTTGCGCCACGGTCCGAATCGCTCCCCCACTTCGCGTACCTCCGTCTCGTCGAGTTCTCTGCCTGCACCGTAGAAGAACGACACCGCCTTGCGCACGCCGAGGTCGCCGGCGGGCCATCCGTCGGGACGGCCGAGCGCTCGCGCAAGGAACCAGTCGGCCGTCCAGCGGCCGAGCCCTCGCTGTGCGGTGAGCGCCTCGACCACTTCCTCGTCGGAGAGCCTGCCCAGAACCGAGAGGTCGAGATCGGCCCGGGCGAGATCGATCACGTACTCGGCCTTGCGGGTCGAGAAGCCGACCTCGCGGATCTCGGCCTCGGTCGCCTGCGCGATCCGTTCGCGCGTGGGAAATGCCCACACGACCCCGTGCTCGACGCCGAAGCGCTCGATCAGGCGCGAGCGCACCGCGAAGGCGGAGTGCAGCGACACCTGCTGGGCCGTGATCGAGGTGACGAGCATCTCCCAGCGGTCGGCGACGAGCGGCGGCCGGTAGCCGGCGAGAGGCCCGGCGAGCGCTGCGAGCACGGCCTCTCCGGCGGCCCAGGCCCAGAAACCGCCGAGGTCGAGAGGGAGCCCGAGCTGCCACGCCACGGTCGCGCCGATCTCTTCGTCGAAGGGGTCGACGGCGACCCCGCCCGGTGCTTCCTCGACTCGCACCTCGCGACCGGCGATCACCCGGTGGAGGCCGCCCTCGTGCCATGTGTTGGCGAGATCGGTGCCGTAGGAGCGCGTCCGCTCGGTCGAGGCGAGGAAGTCGTAGGGCTGCGGGAGGGCGAGGAAGGCCATTGCGCGATCGTACGTGCGGCGAGACCCGGAGCCCGGGCGACTGACTGAGGTCAGTCGCCACGCGCAGGCTCAGCCGGCGAGCGCCCGCCGTACGTCGCGGAGGTCGTCGAACGGCTCGTACGCGGCACCCTGCGCGTCCAGCCACCGTGCCAGGCCGTCGCGGGCGAAGACGCGATCTGCGCTCAGCGAAACGCAGCGGTCTGAGATCCCGTCGCCGACAAAGGCGAACGGCCCGACGCCGGTCAGCGACATCCGCTTGCAAGGCTCCCCGCACACCTCGCACCGCTCGCGCTCGAGGAAGACCGAGCGCCAGCCGGCGGCGTCAGGTTCCAGCCGGTTCGCGACGACCTCGACCGAAACCCCCTCCCGCGCGAGCACCGGCTCGATCAGGTCCCGGAACCCGGCCGAGACGATCAGCGGCTGATGGACGTCCGCGAGCTCCGCCAGGCCGGGCCGGACCGCCACCGTCTCGAGTAGCCAGCCCATGACCTCGGCAAACGGAGCGGTGATCGTCGCCATCTCGACCGCGATCACCTCGTTCAGCGTCAACTCGCGCCCGATCCGATCCTCCATTTCCCGGAAGACGTCGACGTCTCCGAAGCGCTCGATCGCCATGTGGAGCGTGTCGCGCGTGGTGACGGTGCCGTCCCAGTCGAGCACGAGGCGCATCAGGCGACCGGGCAGTCGAGAGACCCGACGACGCCCAGCTCGAGTTGGACGCCTCCCTCGACGCCGGTCAGCACGGCGAGCGGCGGCCCCGCCACGATGTCGCCGGGCCGGAGCCTCGTCCGCCGCGCCGCTAGGCCGATCGCACGCTCCCAGTCGAAGCTTCCGTTGCTGCCCGTCGCCTCCTGCCCACCACCCGAAAGGCGGCAGTGGACGGCCGCCGGGTCGAGCTCGTCGGCGGTCATCACAACGGGGCCGATCACGAGTCCGAAGTCCGACCGCTTCACCTCGAGCTCCTCGGCCGGATCCTGCCACTCGAGCAGAGCCGTCGTACCGCCGATCGCGCCGTCTGCCCCGATCACGACAGCGGCGCGGCCGCACGCCGTGAGGCCGGTGCCGGAGACAGGGACGCCGGGCCCGACGACGGCTGACGCGTTCGCGAACCGAAATGCGCCCGCGCTGTCGAAGAGGCGCACGGTCGGCGGTACCTCGACGGGAACGAGCAGCGTGACGTCGGCGCGAGGATACTCGGCGTGCTCGCGGGCACTGCTGCCGCCGAGGAAGAATGACTGCAGCGTCTGTGCCGCGAGATGCAGGACCCGGTCTCCGTCGATCCTGCCGGCCCAGCCCCGCTCCATCGGATTGTCGTTCGGGTGGAACATGCAGAGGCGCATGGCCCCATTCAACCTGCTCGGGTCAGGGCTCCGTGTGGACGATCATGTCGGCGAGCCCCTGCACCGTGCCCCGGATCCTCTGCTCGACCGCGGTCGCAGTGGCGTGAGCCTCAGCCAGGGTCTCGGCCGGATCGAGCACGAGCGTGAGGAAGACCACGAGCCCCTCGTCGGTATGCAGGAATCGCACCGCGCGCGGATCCGTGCCCGTCAGCTCGCGTACGAGCCGTTCGACCTCGGCCGGGTCATCATCGGCCATCCGGCCGGCGGCCGGCTCTGCAAGCGGCTCGAGGTGAGTCTGCACCTCCACGATCTCGGGAACACCCTCGATGATGGCGTGTTCGACCTGCTCCGCCAGCCGATGTGCCTCGTCGAGGTGCAGCTCGCCGGGCAGCTTCAGGTGCAGCGAGACGTGCACACCGTCCGGCAGCTCGATCACCGAGAGGTTGTGGAGCTCGCGGACGCGCGAGACCGACATTGCCGCCTCGCGCACGCGCTCGCGCAGCGCCGCCTCGACGCCCGCTGGCTCGACGTGGACGACGACGTCGCTGCCCGGCAGCGCGTCGTGCACGGCCGCCTCGACACGATCGGCGACGGCGTGGCCCTGGCCGACGGCGGCACCGGGTGAGACGCCGATCACGACGTCGGTGAAGGTTCTCCCGGCAGCCTGGCGGAGTCGCAGTCGGCGCACCTCGACAGGCGGGTCGAGCTTCGCGATCGCCTGTCGAGCGGCAACAACGACGTCCGCCGGCGCGCGATCCATGAGCACGTCGACGTTGCGTTGGATCAGGCGGGCGGCGGCCGTGACGACGAGGATGGCAACGAAGAGGGCCGCCAGCGAGTCGCCTGCGGGCCAGCCCGCCCGCACCGCGAAGAGCCCGAGCAGAACGGCGAAGGTCCCGACCAGGTCGCTGCCGAAATGGAGCGCGTTCGAGGCGAGCGCCGGGCTCGAGAACGTGCGGGCGGCACGGATCGAGACCACGGTGCGGGAGACGTCGATCGCGATCACGACCCCGATCGCGGCGAAGACCCACCAGGCGGTGGACGTCTCGATCGTGATCCAGCCCGCGAGCCGCGCCACTGCGAGCGCGCCGACGACGACGCTCACGAGGACGAGCACGAAGGCCTCGGCCAACGCAGCCAGATGTTCCGCCTTGCCATGCCCGTAGGGATGCGAGCGGTCGGCGGGACGGTCGGCCACACCGATCGCGAAGTAGGTGAGCAGCGCCGCGACGAGGTCGGTGCCGGAATGGAGCGCCTCGGAGACGAGACCGAGGCTGCCGCTTGCGATGCCGGTTGTCAGCTTGACCCCCATCAGGCCGGTCGCGGCAGCGACGGAGACGAGCGCGATGCGGCGTTGCGGCTTCACGGGCGCCAGCCTACTCTCGCCCTGTCCTGCTCACTCGCCCGGACTGATCGGGGCGCGCCGCTTGGCGGCCAGGACGCCGCCGCCGATCAAGAGCCCCCCGACGATCTGCACGACGGTGATGCTCTCCCCAAGCAGGACGACCGCGAAGAGCGCCGCGACGAACGGCTGCAGGTTCGTCGCGAGTGTGGCACGCGAGACGCCGATCCGGTCGAGCGAGGTGAACCAGAGGATGTTCGTGATCACGAGCGGGCCGAGGGTGGCGAAGACGAGCAGCACCCACACCTGCCAGCCGAGGTGCCAGTCCTGCGTGCTCGTCTGCGGATAGCCGACGATTGCGATTCCGACCCACGAGAGCGACAGCACCACGGCGCTGATCCGCGAGGGCGAATAGCGGCGCATCAGCGGCGTGATCAGGACGGAGTAGACGGCCCAGGAGGAAGCCGTCATCAGCCCCAGCAGGATCCCGGCCGCGTCACCCCCGACCTCGCCTCCCGATCCGAGCGCGACGAACGCGACGCCCACGAAGGAGAGAACGGCACCGAGCCAGAAGCGCCGGTGCAGGCGCTCGGTTCCGAAGGTCAGCCCGATCAGTGCCGCGACGACCGGCGTCGTCGCGAGGATGAGCGCGATCACCGACGCGGACGTCGACTTCAGGGCGTAGACGAAACCGATCTGGTTGAGCCAGAGCACGAGAGCTGCGACGACGACGAGCGGCAGGTCGCGGACGCCGAAGCGCAGCGACCGCTCCGTAGCGAGCGCGATCCCGATGAAGACCAGCGAGGCGAGCCCGTAGCGGACCGTGGAGTATGCGAGCGGCTGGAAGCCGTGGGTCAGGATGTAGCGGCTGACAGTCAGGTTGAGCGCCCAGAGGCCGATCGCCGACAGGAGCATGATCTCGACAGAGGTCGGCCTGCGCATCTTCCTGACGCTAGTCGTTAGGCTTGCGCCGTGATGACCGCGCCGACCGCCGACGACATCGAGGCCCTCGTCGGGCCTGCCACGCCGCACTTCGCATTTCAGATCCGGGCGAGGGTACGCGAGCTCATTGCAGGGCTGCCCGAGGACGATCCGGTCCGGCGGCTCGGCGAAGAGAAGATCCGGCTGCTCGACGACCTTGGCCACTCCTCCTCGAAGGCCGCAGACGACCAGCCCGAGGAGCCGCGCCGGCGGATCGGCTGGGACGAGCTGCCGTCGTCTGCTCCGGCGAACCGGCCCCTTCCCCGCACGGATTGAACGGAACGAGCTGATGGGGCGCTCAGTCCTCGTCACCGGCGGCTCGCGCGGGATTGGCAAGGCGATCGCGCTGCGGCTGGCGCGCGACGGCGCAACACGCGTGGCGATCGGCTACCTCCGCTCCGACGCGGCGGCCGAGGAGACCGCAACCGAGCTCCAGGCGCTCGGCGCCGAGCCCGTGCTCGTACGCGGCAACATCACCTCCGAGAAGGTGCTCGAGCAGATCGTGGAGCTGGGACCGCTGGACGTGTTCGTGCACAACGCCGCCACGGGGGTGATCCGGCCTGCTCTCGAGACCGAGGACAAGCACTGGGACTGGACGCTGAACGCGAACGCGCGCGTATTTCTCTCGTTGACGCGGGCCATCGCGCCGACGATGCTACGGGGCTCCGCGATCGTCGCCATCTCGAGCCTCGGCTCGATCCGGGTGCTCGAGAACTACGCCCTCGTAGGAACGTCCAAGGCGGCACTCGAGTCGCTCGTCCGCTACCTCGCCGTCGAGCTCGCGCCGGCCGGGATCTGCGTCAACGCCGTCTCGGGCGGTGTCGTCGAGACGGGAGCGCTCGACCATTTTCCGAATCGCGAGGAGATGCTCGAGATGGGCGCGCGCAATCCTGTCGGTCGGATCGTGACACCGGACGACATCGCCGGCGCGGTCGCCTTCCTCGCCTCGCCCGACGCCGACATGGTCCGCGGCCAGACGTTGATCGTCGACGGCGGCTTCAGCCTGCGGGCCTGAACCGGATCCCGATCAGCGTCACGACGGCCGCGACCGGGAGCTCGATCGCGAGCGCCGTCGCGACGGCGACGATTCGGTCGTTCCCCGCGGAGGTCATGACGTCGAACCACGCGTCGCAGACGAGCGCCGCGGCGAGCGCGCCCGCGAGCAGGGGCAGCCGGGCGGAGCCACGCCGAAGTGCCACCAGGGCCGCGATCGCAAGCGCCCACAGCCCGAGGTCGAAGCCCGCCCAGAGGAGGTCCCAGTCGGGAGCGACGTGCTCGGAGGGCAACGCCACAGCGAGATAGATCGCCCACAACGGCAGCAGCAATGCAACGCCGCCGAGAACCAAGGCGCCGAAGCGGGGCGACACCAGCGGGCGCGCCTGCAGGTCTGCCGGGTTGGTCACCGGCGCACCGCCAGTCGCGGCAGCTGCCCCTCGGCCCACGCAGCGGCAAGGCCGGTGCGGGCAAGGCCGAGCCGTCCCTCGTAGAGGATGTAGCGGGGCTCCCAGCGTGGATCGAACTTTGCGTTGAACCGATACAGGCTCTCGATCTGGAACCAGGTATCAGCCCAGCGCAGCACGCGCCCTGCGACGCGCTCGAAGAGGTTCGCAGGCTCGGTCAGGAGCCGGGCGAAGGCCGCGAAGTTCAGCGACACCTCGTCGACGCCACGATCACGAAACGCTTCGATCGAGCGCGCGACGAGGAACTCCGTCAGTCCGTTCGGCGCCGCCGGGTCGCGACGCATGAATGAGAGGGAGACGGCGGAGCGGCCGTAGGCGGGCACGAAGTGAAGAAAGCCTCGGGCGCGACCCTGGTCGTCGCGGGCGACGGCCACGGTCGTGTCGTGCTGATGTGCGCCTCCCAGCCGATCGAGCGCCATCGTGAAGCCTCGCTCGTCCTCTCCTTCCCGCCAGGCATCGGAGACACACTCGAGCTCGGCCAGCGCCTCAATCGAGACCTCGGCGAGCGTACGCAGCTCGAAGGAATAGCCCGCCTTCTCGACCCGCGTGACGGACTGGCGAACCTTGCGGATTGCGCGGCCCTCGAGCGAGAAGCGCGCCGTCTCGACGATCGCCTCGTCGCCGAGGTAAAGACGCCGCAAGCCGAGCGCCTCGAAGGCCGGCAGAGCGGAGGCGCTGACCGAGACGGCGCCCAGCCGTAGTCCGCGGGCCGTCGCGAATCCTGCCGCCTCCGCGAGCAAGCCGGGAAACGTCCCGGCCGGGCCGACCGGGTCGCCGGCGCAAAGCATCACTCCCCCTTCGACCCGGTAGCCGAGGAAGGCGGAGCCGTCTGTCGCGAAGAGGTACTGCTGGTCGCCGCGGAGCTTGAAGAACGCGAGCGTGTCGTGGCCGTGCAGCCGCACGAGCCGGGCCACGGCGTGACGAACCTCGGGATCGGGCAACGCCCGCGGAGCTGCCAGCGGGCGGAAGACGAGCCAGGCTGCTCCAGCGAGCGCAACCACCCCGAGCAGCCCAATTGCAAGCGGGAGATGGTGGGCTTCGTCGCCGAGAGTCAAAGGGCCCGAGCCGAACGTGAGCAGCGCCAGAGCCTCACGCAGCCACGCTGTCGGCACAGCGTCCGGAGCGGCCATGGCGACGGCCCCGACTGCCACGGCGAGGGTGCCGGCAGCGAGCAGCGGCACGCGCCAGGCGGCGGAGCGCAGCCGGCCGGGGTCGCCGCGAACGGTGAATGCCCCGCGGCCCCACCAGAGCAGGCCGGCACCCGCGGCCGACAGCGCCGCCTCTTCGACGTCGAGCCCCTTCACCAGGTCAAGCACGGTCAGGGAGCAGAGCAACGCGAGCGACACCTGCCACGCGAGCCGCCTTCGCTGCCAGAGGTAGAACGCTCCTGCGAGCAGCGCCACGGACGTCGGCACTGCCAGAGCGTGAAAGATGTGGATCGGCTCGACCGGCTCGAGCTGGAGAAGCAGGTGGCCGCGCCAGCGGGCGTTGGGCGTCAGAGCGGACACCAGGTTGACGAGCCCGATCACCGCCGCCACGACCGCCGCGAAGCGCGGAACGACGGCGCGCGAGTGTGTCAGGGACGGGATCGACTGGCTGCTCGTGCGTGGCGGGGTACGACGTGACCCGACGGAGCCCATATCAAGCCTCTAGGGCTCGCGCATGAAGCCCTGGCGGGCGGCACTGACGAGAGCGACCGCCTCGGGGAAGAGCACGCGCATCGCGTCGCGCAGTGCGACCGCCTGCTGATCGACGCCTCCCGTTGGCTGGATCTGCTTCAGAGCCGCAGCCGTCAGCTCGACGGCAGTACTTAGGGTCAGGGTCGCGAACTGCTCGCGCTGGGCATCCTTGACGTTCTCCGACTGGGTCTCCGCGAACTCGCGCAGGCCTCGAAGGATCTCCTCGGGATCGCCGCCGCCGAACGGGAAGAAACCTCCACCTTCCATGACCGGAGGGTAGCTGTGCTCAGTCGCCCAGGCGCACGAGGTATCCCTGCTCGACCTCGCCGAGAAGTGCGTCGATCGTTCCCTGGGCACCCTTCAGCGCCGCAGTGAAGGGAGACGGTGCGGCAGGATCGAGCGCCAGCTCGAGCCGCCGGGTTGCCGCCCCGATCTCATCGAGCCGGCCCGGTGAGGCGAGATGTGGCGGAGCGCCGATCGTCTGTTGGAGCACGCGCACCGCATCCTCGGCTTCGTCGATCCCTTCGGGATTCTCGGTCACCCGCAGAGCCACCAGTTGCGAGAGGAGATCGTCGAGATCACCGCCGACCGCGGACTCCTCGGCGATCTCGCAGAGGGCGGTGATCGACACGGTGTCCTTGACGTCCCTGCGGGACGACACCGGCACGCCGCCGTCAGCGAGCACGACCCACGAGCGGATGCCGTCCGAAGTCTCGTAGGCGCAGAGATAGGTGCGGCACCCCGGCGTCGACTCCGCCGCGAGCACCGCGGTGAGCGCGCTCCCGTCGGGCGCGAGCGGCGCTGCGTCACCGGCAGCGCGCTCGAGATCGGCGAGCAACGTCACGACCCCAGAATAGGGAACGTGGCAGGGTACAGGCATGTCGGAACGCCGTAGTCACGCGCGCGGACTCTTCGCGCCCCTCGGGCCGAGCTACGACCGCGTCGGCGCAACGCTTTCATTCGGCCAGGATCCACGCTGGCGGCGCACGATGGTGTCGCGGATCCCGAACGACGGCGGCACCGTCCTCGACGTCGCCACCGGCACCGGCCTGGTTGCACAGGCGCTTCTCGATCGTGGACACCCGGTGACCGGGCTCGACCAGAGCCCGGACATGCTTGCGGTGGCGCGGACGCGGTTCCGAAACCGCGTCGAGCTCGTCGAGGCGTCGGCGACCGAGATCCCCTTCCCCGACGCGTCATTCGACCACCTGACGTTCACCTACCTCCTGCGCTACGTCGACGACCCCGGAGCGACGCTGCGCGAGCTTGCCCGGGTCGTGCGACCGGGGGGCACCGTCGCCTCGCTCGAGTTCTGCGTTCCCCGCGGCGTCTGGCGGCCGCTCTGGGATCTCTACGTCGGCATCGGCCTGCCCGCCGCCGGGCGCCTGATCTCGCGCGGCTGGTACGACGTTGGCCGGTTTCTGGGGCCCTCGATCCGTAGCTTCTACGCCGAGTGGCCACTCGAGCGGCAGCTCGAGCTCTGGCAGGAGGCGGGTATCGGCGAGGTTCAGGATCGCCGAATGAGCGTCGGCGGAGGTGTCGTGATCTCCGGGCGCCGCACGTGAGGCCCACGTTCTACGCCCTCCCCCGGGGCGGCTGGCGAGACTACGTGACCCTCCTGCATCTGCCGTACACGGCTTGGCATCTTGCGTACGTCGTCGTCGGCGGCTGCCTCGCCGCCGAGGTGTCATGGAGTCGGCTCGGGTGGACCGTGCTTGCGTTCTTCCTCGCGATGGGAATCGGAGCCCACGCCCTCGACGAGCTCGCGGGGCGCCCGCTGCAGACGGAGATCCCGTCGCGCGTGCTCGTGCTGCTCGCCGTCGTCTCGGTCGCCGCCGCATGTGCGATCGGCGTGGCCGTTGCCCTCGGATTCAGCCTCTGGTTGCTGCCCCTGATCGCCCTCGGGGCGTTCCTCGTGCCGGCCTACAACCTGGAGCTGTTCGGCGGCCGGTTCCACTCGGGCATCTGGTTTGCCCTTGCCTGGGGCGCGTTCCCTCTCGTCACCGGCTACGTCGCCTGCGCGGGGACGGTTCGCGCCGCGACCCTGCTCGCGGCCTCGTGGGCGACCGTTCTCTCACTCGCCCAGCGCCGCCTCTCGACGCCGGTCCGGCACCTCCGGCGGCAGGTCACGGGGGTCAGCGGCGAGCTCCAGCTCACCGACGGGCTCCGGGAGCCGGTCACGCGCGAGCTGCTGGTCGCGGCTCCCGAGTCTGCGTTGCGGCTGCTCGCCGCGACGACGGTCCTGATCGCGGCCGCGCTGGTCGCGTTCCGCCTATAGCGTTCCGGCGTGGCCGTGTGGATCCTCGTCGCCTGTCTCGCGGTCGCGATCGTCGTCGCGATCGGGCTCTGGCTCGCTCTTCGCCGCAGCCGAGCCCGGGCGATCGCGACCGACGCGCTCGTCGCCGAAGCTCGCGCGCGCATTCGCACAGTCGTCGAGGAGGAGACGGCCGCCCATGTCGAAGAGCTTCGCCGCACCCTGGCCCGCGAACGCGCGGACACGATGTCGGCGCTGACGGCGGAGGAACGCAGGCTCGCGGCCGAGCGGCAGGCAACCTTCGCCGAGCGTGAGCGAAGCGCGAGCGACGGCCTCTCCGGCATGCTGACCGACGTCGAGAGACGGCTCGACGAGCGCCTCCAGGCGATCGCCGACGACCTCGAGCGGGCGGAACGTCATCTCGAGGCGCAACTCGCCCGCCTGGTTCAGAGGCAGCAGCAGGCAGTGGCAGAGGTGGAGGCGAAGATCGAGCGTGAGGCGGCCGAGCTCGGGACGACGACCGACGAGCAGCGACAGGCGGTCGTCCGCCTCCGGGAGGAGCTGGAGCGCGCCGCCCAGTCTGCGGTGACCGAGGCGCTCGACGAGCTCGAGTCGCACACGATCGAGCGGCGCCGGTCGATCGAAGAAATCACGGAGCGCCTCCGGTCGCGCGAGGAAACCATCGCCGAGGGGATCGAGCAGGCCGAGACCGACGCCAGGGCGCGCCTGGAGCTCACGCTGCTCGAGTTCGAGCGGCGGCAGACCGAGCGCCTCGAGCGCGTCACAGAGCGTGAGATCGAACGACACTCCCAGATCGCGGTCACAGCCTTCGACGCTCGCATGCGGGAGGTCCGCGAGGACGCGGTGAGCAAGCTCGGGCGAGAGCTCGACCGGGCCGTCGACGTGATCATGCGGGAGGAGCTGGCGAAGCGGCTCGACAACGAATCCTGAGGCTTCGCCAACCAATTCGGGCAGGGATCGTCAAAGCCATCACGAAACCTCCGGGCACACATGGCAGAGATCACAGAGACATACGTCGGACGTGAGGGCGAGCAGGCCAAGGTGGAGAGCTGGCGCCTGCACGTGCTGATCGAGGGCGGCTTCCCGCTCCCTCTGGCCGAGCGCCTGGCCGCGAGCGAGGCCGACCTGCACACGTGCGTCGACCTGCTCCGGCAGGGTTGCACGCCGGTCACGGCCGCCGAAATCCTCCTGTAAGCGGTCGAAGCGGGCGGAGCACGTCTACGCTGCGCAAGGTGAAGGTCGAGTCCACGATCCACGGCGACCGCAAGGTCTTCAGCGTCTCCGCGTTCAACGAGGGGATCGGGATCTACCTGCGCCGGCTCCCGGTCCTGTGGGTCGACGGCGAGGTCACCGAGCTGCGCCGCAACGACGCCTGGGCGTTCGTCTTCTTCACCCTCAAGGACCCCGAGACCGGCGCCAGCCTGCCCGCGACGATGCCGCGGCGACGCTTCGACGCCCTCGAGCTCGCGCTGGCCGACGGTGAGCGCGTGCTCGTGCAGGGCAAGACGGAGATCTACCCGGCCAAGGGCGAGCTCAGCTTCCGAGCGACCACGATCGAGCGGATCGGGCTCGGCGACCATCTCGCCGCTATCGAGCGGCTGAAGCGGAAGCTCGCCGCCGAGGGCCTGTTCGCGGCCGACCGCAAGCGTCCCCTGCCCCGTCTGCCGCGCGCCGTGGGAGTCGTCACCGGAGCCGATGCAGCAGCGCGCGGCGACGTGATCACCGGGATCCAGGGGCGCTACCCAGCTGCGCACATCGTCGTCGTCGAGGCCCGCGTGCAGGGTGCGGGAGCAGCAGCGCGGATCGCGGCAGCCCTGGCGCGGGTCGCAGCCCATCCGGACGTCGACGTCGTGATCGTTGCGCGCGGCGGCGGCAGCTTCGACGACCTGCTCCCGTTCAGCGACGAGGAGGTGGTGCGGGCCTTCGCCGCGTGCGCCGTCCCGATCGTGTCCGCCGTCGGTCACGAGCAGGACACACCCCTCTGCGACCTCGCAGCCGACGTGCGTGCATCGACTCCGACCGCAGCTGCCCGCCTCGTCGTGCCGGACCTCGCCGAGCTCCAGTCGGGGCTCGCCCGGCTCCGGGCGCTGCTCGACGCGTCGGTGCGCCGCGCGCTCGCCCATGATCGTGAGCGCCTCGGAGCCACGGGCGAGCGCCTCCGCGCGGCGCCCGTCCTCCTCCTCGAGCGGCGGCGGGTCGCCCTCGACCACGCAGGCGCCCGGCTCCAGGCACTCTCTCCGCGCGCAACGCTGGCACGGGGCTACGCCGTCGTGCGCGCCGGCGGTGTCGCCCTCCGCGACGCGACAGATACGACCCCCGGGCACCGGCTCCAGGTCGAGCTGGGGACCGGCGGGCTTGCCGTGACCGTCGACGAGGTGCTCCCGTGAGTGCACCGGAACCCACCTTCGAGGAGCTGCGACGCGAGCTCGAGGAGATCGTGGGCAAGCTCGAACGGGGCGAGATCGCGGTCGACGAGGCGATCCGTCTCTGGCAGCGCGGCGAGGAACTGCACCGCCGCTGCTCCCTGCTTCTCGATGCTGCGGAAGGGCGGGTCGAGGAGCTCTCCAGCGGAGCGGCGGCGGAACCCGGTGACAGCGGCGCACCGGAGCTGTAAGGTCCCGGGCATGTCAAAGCCATCGGCAGCACTCATTCGCGGAGTCCCACTCTTCGCCGACCTCGACGACAAGACCGTCGATCGCCTCGCCGACGAGTTCGTCGAGCGGCATTTCGATACCGGGGTCGCTATCGCGACGGAGGGAGCGGACGGACTCAACTTCTTCGTCGTCGAGAGCGGTGAGGCCGCGGTAACGGTTCAGGGAGCACCGGCCGGCGCGCTCGGGCCTGGCAGCTCGTTCGGTGAGGTCGCGCTCGTCGACAAGTCCGCGCGTTCGGCCACCGTCACGGCAACCTCTCCGATGATCGCCTACGCACTTCCGATCTGGAGCTTCCGGCCGTTTGTCGAGCAACGCCCCGACCTTGCGTGGAAGTTGCTCGAGATCCTGGCAGAGCGACTCCGCGCCGCGCAGTCCCGCTAGGAACGGGATGGCCCATACCTCCGCTGCGGCTCAGCCCGACGGAGAACTGGTGGCGCGGTGCCGCGCCGGCGACACCGAGGCGTGGAACGAGCTCGTCGAGCGGTTTTCCCGCTATGTCTTCGCGATCGCCACGCAGGCCTTCCGCCTCGCGCAGCACGATGCCGAAGACGTCTTCCAGGACGTGTTCGCGAAGGTCTACGAACGGCTCGGCACGCTCCGTTCCGACGACGCGATCCGCCCATGGATCGGGCAGCTGACGCGCAATCGCTGCCTCGATCAGCTGCGCGCGTCGGGTCGCGTGGTTCCGGTCGCCGAGATCGAGGAACGGGCAGAAGAGGTCATCGACAGCATCGACGAGGCGCTTGCCGTGCGCGAAGGCCTCGAGCACCTCAGCCCCGAGTGCCGCGAGATTCTCGACCGCTTCTTCGCCCGCGATGAGACGTATCGGACGATCGGCGAGTCCCTCTCGCTCCCGGCAGGGACGATCGCCAGCCGGATCTCGCGCTGTCTTGCACGACTTCGCGACGAGCTTGCGTCGTGAGGGAAGAAATCGCCCCGCTCGAACGTCATATGGACAAGGTGATCGAATGACGACATATGACGAACAGCGCCTCGGCGAGGTTCTCCGCCGCCTTCCCCCGGCCCCGGCCGGATGGGTGGAAGCCGCCAAGGAGCTCCCACGGGCCCGCGTCGAGCTCGACGCGATCGTAGAGCGCGCCGAGCGGGACGCAGCGTTCCGCGCCACCGTCATGGGTGGGCTCGAGGACGCGCTGCGGGCCTCCGGCGTTGAGCCGCGCCCCGTCGTCGTCGAGCACCTGCGCAAGCGCCTCGCGTGACGAATGGCCCTTGGCTGGACGGGCTGGAGCCGTTTCTGGACGCGCTCGAGGCACCGGCGCCGTCACCTTGCGGAGGGACGGCCGCAGCGACAGGAGCCGCGATGGCCGCCTCCCTCGTCGTGATGGTCGCGCGCGGTTCGCACGACTGGCCGGACGGGCCCGGCATCGCGTCTCAGGCCAGCGCCCTCCGGTCGCGCCTCGTCGACCTCGGCAACAAGGACGCCATCGCCTTCGAGCAGGTGATCGCGACGATGCGCAACCCGACCGGGACGCCGGAGCAGCGCGACCACGCCATCGGCACGGCCCTGCTCCGGGCCGCGGAGGTCCCACTGCGGATCGCCGAGGTCGCCGCCGACGTCGCAGAGCTCGCGGCGCTCGCCGCCGAAGAGGGCGTCGCGCACCTGCGGCCGGACGCGACAGTGGCGGCGATCCTCGCGGAAGCATCGACTCGCGCCGCTACGCACCTCGTCGAGATCAATCTTGCGACCGTGCCCGGAGACGACCTGACCGAGCGGTCGGAGCACCTGGCGGCCGCTGCCGCGGCGGCGAAAGCACGAGCTCTCCCGGCTTCGTGAGCCGGAGGCTTGATGTGGAGTAGGAGTGCGGCTGGGGCGGTTCTGCATGAAGGAGCGTGTCCGGCGAGGGCCATATCAAGGCTGGTTGCCCTGATGTTGCCCTCGGCGGACGCGATCCGCCGCATGCAGGGCCGCATCCAGACGTGCTTCTACTTCACATCAAGCCTCCAGGCCTCGCCGAACGTTGAACGGGGCGCTGCGGGCGCCCCGTTCGGTACGAATCTGGCTGCGACGCTAGGTGCGGCCGAGATGCCTGGTGCGGCCGAGATGCCGCGTGCGGCCGAGATGCCTGGTGCGATCGAGATGCCTGGTCCGATGCCTGCCCATTGCACTCTCCCTTGATTCTCGTGGCGCCCGATCGGGCCCTATTACCCACTAGACGCATGGTGCGGGTGCAATCTTCCCTCCGGTGTGTGAAGTTATCGAAATGAGAGGGGGACAGCGACAATAGACAGCCTCCGCAAGCGCCTCGACGAGTCGTTCGGCGCACTCGCCCGCGTCTTTCGCAACCCGGGGCTTCGCCGGCTGGAGCTAGCCTGGCTCGGCTCGGTGATGGGCCACTGGACCTACGTCGTCGGGCTCTCGGTCTATGCCTACGACAAGGGCGGCACCACGGCGGTCGGCGTCATCACGGTGCTGCGCCTGCTGCCCGCCGCGTTGGCATCACCGGTTCTGGCGACGCTCGCCGACCGCTACCGGCGTGAGCGCGTGATGATGGGGACGGATCTGCTGCGGGGATTCCTGATGATCGCGGCCGCGGCGATCATCGCCACGGACGGCCCTGCCTTCGGTGTCTACGCACTCGTCATCGTGACGAGCGTCGTCGGGGTGGCGTTTCGCCCGGCGCAGGCCGCTCTCCTGCCCGGCCTCGCTCGCAACCCCGCCGAGCTCTCCGCAGCCAACGTCGCCGACAGCACGATCGAGGCGGTCGCGACTTTCGCCGGGCCCGCCATCGGCGGGCTCGTACTTGCGTTCTGGAGCGTGCCGGCGGTCTTCGGTCTCAACTCGCTGTTCTTCTTCGCGTCGGCGGCGATCCTCGTCGGCCTTCATGCTCCCGCCCCACCGGGGTCTCACGTGGGGGACGGACCGGAGCAGCCCAAGTTCTCCGCCGAGCTCTCCGCGGGCATGCGCGCCGTCGCGAGCAGCCGCAACATCACGACCGTCACCGCCCTCTACGGTGCCCAGTGCTTCGTCGCCGGGGGGCTCAGCGTCATCGTCGTGGTCGTCTCGCTGCAGCTGACGAGCGCCGGCCAGGCGGGGGTCGGCTACCTCAGCGCCTCGCTCGGGATCGGTGGGTTCGTCGGCGGATTCGTGGCCCTCGTTCTCGCGACCCGCGGTCGCCTGGCGGCCGACTTCGGTCTCGGAGTCGTGCTCTTCGGAATCCCCTTCATCCTGATCGGCGTATTCTCTAACTTCGCCGTAGCCCTGATCGCCATGGCGATCGTAGGAGTGGGGAACTCGATCACCGACATCGCTGCCGTAACCCTCTTCCAGCGCATCGTGCCGGACGAGGTGCTCGGTCGCGTTCTCGGCGTGCTGGAGGGCATCTTGCTCGGCGCGATCGGGCTCGGTGGAATCTTCGCGCCGATTGCAATCGCGCTCTTCGGGGCGGAGACGGCACTGATCGTCGCCGGCCTGGTTCTCCCCGCCGTCACCATTCTCGTGGCCCGGCGCCTCGGCGAGATCGACCGCACCACCGGCGCCCATCCGTACACGCCGCTGCTTCGTGGCGTGCCCCTGCTCGGGGTGCTGCCCGAATCCGTTGTCGAGTTCCTTGCCTCAACCGCGGCTCCGGCGGTCGCGCGGGCGGGCGAGACGATCATCCGAATCGGCGAGCCGGGCGACCTCTTCTATGTCATCGAGAGCGGCGAGGTCGAGATCCTCGGCAAGACATTCGGCCCCGGCGAGTCGTTCGGCGAGATTGCGCTCCTCAGCGACGTCCCTCGGACGGCGACCGTAACGGCAGTGACCGACGTGGAGATGATCACGCTGACCTCCGAGAATTTCGTACCTGCGGTCACCGGCCACGGCGGCGCGAACGCGACGGCTCAGGAGATCATGGCTGCCAGGCTCGGGTCGTTCACACCGCAGCGCCGCTGATCTTGTCGTCGGCCTCCGCGGGGTCCGCCTAGGTGTCGAGGATCGCGTTCTCGTTCGACTCCTGCTCCTCTTCCATTACCTTCAGCGACGCGAGCGAGAGACCCTCGCGGGCGAGGAAGATGAGGCCGACCCCGACACCGACCGACATCTCGACTGCCTGCAGCACGAGGCCGTAGGCGAAGCCGGTGCCATAGGCGACGCCGTACTGGACGAGCGGCAGCGCCACCGCGGCCTGCAGGAGCCCGATGTTGCCGGGCCAGAACGGGAAAATCGTGGCGACGTTCATCAACACGAGCACGAGCCCGGCGGCGGGCAGCGGTAGGTCGAAGCTGAACGCCTCCATCACCGCCCAGACGGCGAACAGCTGCATCAGCCAGCCGAAGCACTGGAAGAGGGCGGCGGCGAGCGCCGGCACGGGCGCGCGCAGGACGGCGAGCCCCTGGCGTGCCATCGTGACGATCGAACCGAGGCTGCCCATGCCCTCGTGGACGCGACCCTGGCCTGTCCCCGCCGAGAGGAGCCCCACGGTGAGCAGAACGAACCCGACGATGCCGAAGATAACGAGGCTCGTGACCGCCCAGTGAGGGATCTTGGCGGTCAGCAGCACCCAGGTGACGAGCGCCGCGACCGGGAAGAGGTCGAAGAGGCGGTGCGCGAAGACGGTGCCGAGAAGCGTCGCGCTCGTGCCACGGCCGTGCGGCAGATGCCGACGCAGGACGGCGACGCGCGCCAACTCTCCCGCCCGCGCCGGCAGCACAGCGTTGCCGAGCAGGCCGATCCCGAAGGCCGAGAACACCTGGCCGAAGCGAGGGTGCGGCTCGGGCAGCGCCTGGTTGATCGTCAGGCGCCACGAGAATGCCCGCGCCAGGACCGAGAGGAGGTTGAAAAGCACGCCGACCACGACCCACCGCCAGAGGACGACGTCGAACGAGTGGTAGACGGTCGTCCAGTCGGGGCCGCGCCACCAGATCGCGGCGATCGCGGCGGCGAGCGTGGCGAGGACGAAGATCCCGCGCGCCCACGGGTTCCGGGCCAGCCGCATGATCGCGATCATGCCGCGCGCGCGCCGACGCGCTCGACGACGCCCTCGTAGATCCCCTCGAGGCGACGCGCGATGTCACCCCAGGCGTACTCGCGCTCGGCCAACGCCCGTGCGGCTGTTCCCATCGCGATCCTCCGCGGCTCGTCTGCGAGCAGGTCGATCACGGCATCCGTGAGGGCGCCCGGAGCGTCGGGCGCGACGGACAGCGAGGTCTCCGGCGTCGTCACCTCGCGGTACCCGGGGATGTCGGACGCGACGACGGGCAACGAGCAGGCGAACGCTCGCGTCAGCACCATCCCGAAGCTCTCGCCGCCGAGCGACGGTGCGATCAGCGCCTTCGTCCGGTTGAGCAGCGTTGTCAGATCCTCCTGCGAGAGGAACCCGAGAATGTCGATTCCCTCGTCGGAGATCCTCGAGCGGGAGAGCAGAAGCCGCACGGCCAGCGGGTCGGCACCGCAGATCTGCAGCCTGGCACCGGTGCGCCGGTGGATCTCCGGCCACGCGCGGAGTAGCACCTGAAGTCCCTTGCGCGTCTCCTGGCGGCCGGCGAACGTGACCGTGTGTTCTCGATTCGCCGGATCGACGAGCTCGGGGATGAGGACTCCGTTCGGAACGATCTCGTAATCGCCGGGGAGCCAGGCCGCGGCCGAGTCGCGAGCTCGCTCCGAGACGGCGATCCGCTGGTCGATCCTGCTCCCGAGGAAGCCCCACGCGAGCGATCCGAGCTTCATCCAGCCGAGATCTCCCGAAGCATGGTGCGTGGCGACGATCGGCGCCGTGGCGAGCCCGAGCACGGCGATGCAGGTGACCGGTGTCATCGGCTCGTGCAGGTGGAGGACGTCGAACTGCTCGCGCGCGAGCACCCGCTTGATCCGGAGGATTGCCCGCGGACTGAGGATGACGTTCGGCAGCGATCCATTCGCGGGCACGATCACCGAGCGGCCGATCGGGATCACGTTGGCCGGTGGATCCCCGTGACGGCCGACGCGCGGGTGCAGAACACGGGTGAACTGCCCGGGTGGGTCGTTGCCCATCACCAGACGCACGTCATGGCCGCGCGCCTCGAGCGCCGCTGCCTGGAGCTCGGCGTGCTCGACGACGGCGCCCCAGAACGACCACGAGAACGGCACTACGATGCCGACCTTCACGCGGGCAGCCTATGCGCTCGACGGCTTCCCGGGGAGGGTCGCATCCGCCGGGCGCCTACCCCGGTCTCGTGCCTACTCTGTCTCAGACCCTGCACGGCCCGTCGGGTCCCGGCAGCCGTAGTGCGAAGACAAGGAGACATCGTGCGCTTCGAAGGCATCCACCACGTGACCTGCATCACCGGCGACGCGCCGGGCAACGTCGACTTCTACACGCGGGTGCTCGGCCTCCGCATGGTCAAGAAGACCGTCAACCAGGACGACCCGACCGTCTACCACCTCTTCTACGCGGACGAGGCGGGAAGCCCTGGGGCCGACATCACGTTTTTCGAGTACCCGGGCGCCCGACGGGGGCGGGCAGGCACGGGGATGGTGCATACGATCTCGTTTCGCGTCGCGTCGGAGGCGGCGCTCGACTTCTGGGAGGCGCGGCTCGGGTCGGAGGAAGTCGCAATACGGCGAGGCGAGGGCCGACTGGGCTTCGACGATCCGGAGGGCCTCGGGCTCGAGCTCTCGGTCGTGGTCACGGACGATACCCCGCTCGTCGCACGCCACCCCGAGATCCCCTCCGAGCACGCGCTGCAGGGGTTCGACACCGTGCGCGCGTTTGCCGATGAAACCGAGGCGAGCCGTGCGCTCCTGGAGGGCCCGCTCGGCTTCGCCCCGACCGGTGAGCACGCGTGGGAGGCTCGCGGCGCGATTCGTGGCGGCCACTACGTCTTCGACCCGCCGCCGGCCTCCGGGCCTGGAGCCCCCGGTGCGGGCACGGTGCACCACGTCGCGTGGGGATCGAACATGGACGAGCAGGAGGCGTGGCTCGCCGCCGTCCACGCCGCCGGTGCGCATGCGAGCGGGATCATCGACCGCTTCTGGTTCCGCTCGATCTACTTCCGCGAGCCGAGCGGCGTGCTGTTCGAGATCGCCACGATGGGGCCGGGCTTCTCGATCGACGAGGATGCCGAGCACCTGGGCGAAACCCTGATCCTGCCGCCGGCCTTCGAGCACCTGCGCGCCCAGATCGAGCCGGTGCTGACGCCGCTGCCCGACCCACGTGCCTCCTGGTCGCGGTCGTGAGCGGCGGACTCGGCTTCCTCGAGCGCCCCGCTGCCGGCACGCCGGAAGGGGCGCTCGTGCTCTTCCACGGCCGGGGCGCGGATGAGCACGACCTGTTCCCGCTCCTCGACGCGCTCGACCCCGGCCGGCGGCTGCTCGGGATCACGCCGCGCGGCCCGCTCTCGCTGCCGCCCGGCGGAGCCCACTGGTACCGGCTCGGCGGCATTCCTACCCCCGATCCCGCCACGTTCTTCCCCACCTTCGAGGCCGCAGCCGCATTCCTCGACGCGCTGCCGGTGCCGATCGAACGGGTCGTGCTCGGCGGCTTCTCGCAGGGAGCGGTGATGAGCTGGGCGCTCGGCCTTGGGGCCGGCAGGCCGCGTCCTGCGGCGATCATCGCTCTATCGGGCTTCCTGCCCGATGTCGAGGGCTTCGAGCTCGACTGGACGGGGCTCGACGGCTACCCGATCGCCGTTGCGCATGGCTCGCTCGACCCCGTGATCCCGGTCGAGTTCGGACGTGCCGCCGCCGAACGTGCGCGCGACGCCGGGGCAGATCTCCTCTGGCGCGAGAGCCCGGCGCCGCACACGATCGATCCGCGGGTGTTGCCGGAACTAGGGGTGTTCGTAGCGACATCATTGGCCTGACCCGGATGTCAAGTTGACTTGACGTACACTCAATGTCAAGCTAACTTGACACAATGAGAAACGACGTCAGGAGCCGGCGGCTGGAGCGAGGCCTCTCGCAGGCGGAGCTCGCGCAGGCGCTCGGCGTCTCCCGACAGACGATCAACTCGATCGAGACAGGCAAGTACATCCCGTCGCTCCCACTCGCGCTCGCACTTGCGCGCGCCTTCGACAGCACCGTGGAGGAAATCTTCGATGCAGATCACTAGGTCGAAATGGTTCGTGCCCCTCTTCGCCGTCGCGCTCGGGCTCGCGTTCTGCGCAGCGCAGTGGATCGGCGGCGACAGGTCCGGCGGATTCGTCTCGCTGGCAATTCTGGCCGCCGTCGGCGTCCTGATCCTGGTCGGCGGTCGCAGTGAGACGATCCGCGGCCTCCGCGGGGACGGCAGCGACGAGCGGTTCCGCCAGCTCGATACCCGGGCGACCGCGATTGCGGGCATCGCCGTTAGCTGGGCGATCCTCGTAGCGTTTATCGTCGAGATGGCGCGCGGTCAGGACGGCACCCCGTACAGCTGGCTCGGCGCGATCGCCGGAATCGCCTACCTCGTGGCGGTCGTCGGGCTCCGCATGCGGGGGTAGGCGGGCCGCTGCCGGCCGATCTCGCCCGGCTTTCGACCAGAGGTGGTCAGACGCCCTGCTCGGCAAGTACCGATCCACTCGCGATGGCGGCAGCGAGCGCGGCAAAGTCGCGCTCGTTCTGCTCGGCGTAGGCCTCGCTGAACGCGAGGATCGCGCGATCGAAGGCGTCGCTGCCGCCCATGTACGAGGCGATTGCGATGCGATCGCCGGAGCGCGCGTGGACGTGGGCGAGTGTGGAGGCGCAGAGCCCGCCGTAGACGCCGAGTGCCCGAGGGCTCATCGCCTCGATGTTGATCGACCCCTTCCAGTCGCGGAGCTGGCGGACGTAGTAGTCGCGCGAAGATCCGTGGACGCTCTCCTCCACGCTGAGCCAGCCGAGGAGGATGTCGCTCGAAGCCTGCATGATGCGCTGGCCCGCGACTACCCGCTCGCCCGAGCTCGCATACCGGCTGCGGCCTGCGAACTCCTCCAGCACCGACCGCTGCGCCTCCTTCATCTGCAGGACGAGCGAATCGTGCCCGTCGCGGCCGAGAAGCAACGCGATCCACGCACCCGCGTCGTCCTGTTGCTGCAACAGCGCCACCGGGTCGAAGCGATCGGAAACCGGTTCGAAGGCAGCATGCGTCGAGCGAGGCACCGCACGAAGGGCCGCGCGACCGAGCGCAATGCGCTCGGAGGCGCTCAGATACGTGACTCTGTCGTCGACCTCGTCCATGCCCGTCGCACGTTAACCGCACGCTCCACGCCGATGTCGGACCGCACCTCCGCCGGATAGACTGAAAGTAGTGATTGCCGGAGACGAGGGGCTCGCGGAGCTCCACACGCATCTCGGCGGTTCCGTCGCCTCGGACATCCTCTGGAGCCTCGCGCACGAGCAGGGGATCGCCCTGCCGGTGAAGGACTACTGGGAGTTCGAGCAGCTCGTCACCGTGTCCGATCCGCGCGGTGTCGAGAATCTCGACGCCCTCGACGCGATCTACCACTGGACAGAGCTGATCCAGTCGTCCCCGCTCGCGGTGGAGCGCTCGGTGCACGGCGCGATCGGCGGCGCGTACCGCTCGCAGGGGATCACAACGCTCGAGCTGCGCTTCAACCCGATGAAGCGCAACCGCGGCGGCGAGCGAGACCTCGACCACATCATCCTCGCCGCGATCCGCGGCCTCGACCGCGCTCGACTCGAGTACCCGCAGGTGCGGGCCGGGCTGATTCTGATGATGGACCGCACGTTCGACGACCGCCAGAACGCGATCATCGTCGACAAGGCGATCGCCTGGGCAAACCGAGGTGTCGTTGGCATCGACATTGCCGGCCCACGGCCGAGAGGCGCCCGCTACGACTACAGATCGGTAGCGCCGATGGTCGAGACGGCCCGGGCTGCAGGCCTCGGGGTCACGATCCACGTCGGTGAGGAGGGCGAGACGGGCGGGGAGGAGATCGGCGAGGTCGTCGAGCATCTGCGCCCGGACCGAATCGGCCACGGCATTCTCGCCGCCCGCGACCCGGCGCTGATGGCCCAGCTGCGGGACGCCGGCACGGTACTCGAGATCTGCCCCACGTCCAATCTCCTCACGAAAGCCCTGCCCGACGAGGAGGCGATCCGAGCCACCTTCCGCGCCTTCGTCGACCACGGGGTCGCGTTCACGATCGCTACCGACGGCCCCGAGATGATGGGCACGCATCTCCGCGACGAGCTCGAATTGCTGGAGCGCATCGGAGCGCTCGACGCGGCCGAGCTCCAGGCGGCCAATGCCCGTGGTCACGCGGCGAGCTTCATTAGCAACCCGATTGCATAGATCAGTGCCCCGCGAGCGTTAGAGAAGGCATGGCCCGTGGTTGGAGAGTCTGGACGGCGCTCTGGATCGTGTACCTGGTCTGGGGCTCGACCTACTTCGCGATCAAGATCTCTGTGCGGACGATGCCGCCACTCCTCTCCGCCGGGTTGCGCTTCACCCTGGCCGGCCTGCTGCTCGCCGGACTGCTCATCCTGCAGCGGAAGCCTCTCCGGGTCTCGTTCGCCCAGGCCCGGGCGGCGGCGGGTCTCGGCGTCGTCCTCCTCGGCTGCGGTGTCGGCGTCGTCACCGTCGCCGAGACGCGGATCGACTCGAGTGTCGCCGCGGTGATCGCCGGCTCGGTTCCGCTCCAGGTGATCCTGTGGCGCACGATCGCCCGCGAGCGCGTCGCCCGCGCCACGATGGTCGCGGCCGTCGTCGGTCTCGCCGGCCTCGTCCTGATCATCGGCCCGAGCGGGCTCTCCGGCGGCTCGGTGGCGATCGGGCTCACGATGATGCTGGCAGCATCGTTCTGCTGGTCCGGTGGCTCATTCGTCTCCCGCCGGCTGCCGTTGCCGTCGGATGCGTTCGTCAGCACGGCCTACCAGATGCTCGGCGCCGGAGCGGCCCTCGTCATCGTCTCCCTGCTCCTCGGGGAGGGCAGAGACATCCATGCCGGCAGCGTGTCGGCGGCCTCCTTCGCAGCCTGGCTCTACCTCGCCATCTTCGGCTCGCTCGTCGCATTCACGGCGTATGCCTGGCTCCTGCGCATTGCCCCGATCTCCCAGGTCGTCACCCACCAGTACGTCAACCCGCTCGTCGCGCTCGCCCTCGGTGCCGCATTCCTCGGCGAGAAGCCGGACGCGACAACCGCCGTCGGCGCCGTGATCGTGATCGGTGCCGTCTTCGCGACGGTGCGCAGCGAGAGCCGGCAGGCAGCGCCGGCAACTACCTCCGGTGAGGCCGTGCTACCCCGGGTCGAGGTGCGTGCGGCGATGCGCGAGGAACTCGAGCAGGTCTGAGCGAGTCAGGATCGCCACCGGCTTGCCGGCGGCCCCGACCACGACGGCTGTGCTCGGCCCCGAGAGACTGGCAAACACATCGTCGAGCGACGCGAGCACGTCGACCGCGGCGAGCGGCGGCTGCATCGCCACGGCGATGTCCTCGTTCAGCGCATCCGGGTTCTTGAAGACGCGGTCGAGCAGGCCTCGCTCCTGGATCGACCCGACGATGTCGGTCAGCGCCTCCGCCGTCCCGTGACGCACGACGGGCAACTGCGAGATGCCGTACCGCTGGATCAGCTCGATCGCCGCCCCGACCTTCTTTGCCGACTCGATCGTGACCAGATCGGGCAGTTCAGTCGCCTCGCCCCGCTTGAAGCGGAGCACCTCCTCCACCGTCGGAGTCGGCGAGGTCCGCTCCATGAAGCCGTACTGGATCATCCAGTTGTCGTCGTAGAACTTCGAGAGGTACGAGCGGCCGCCGTCCGGCAGGATCATCAGCACGCGGGCCTCGGGGCCGAGGCGGGCCGCAAGCTGGAGCGCCGCCCAGGCCGTCGAGCCGCAGGAGCCCCCGACGAGCAACCCCTCCTCGCGCGCCAGGCGGCGGGCAGTGAGGAACGAGTCGCGATCGGAAACACGAATCCACTCGTCGACGACGTCGGGATTCATGGTCTGCGGCCACGTGTCCTTGCCGATTCCCTCAACGAGGTACGGGCCGAGCGGATGCTCGGCGTCCTCGGTGTACACGGAGCCATCCGGGTCGGCGCCCACGATCAACACCTCGGCGCGATGCTCCTTGAAGTAACGGCCGACCCCCGAGATCGTGCCGCCGGTGCCGACGGAGATCACGATCGCGTCGATCTGCCCCCCCTCGGTCTGCTCCCAGATCTCGGGGCCGGTCGTCAGGTAGTGGGCCTCGGGGTTTGCCATGTTGGAGTACTGGTCCGGCTTGAAGCCGCCGGGGATCTCCTCGGCCAGCCTGTCCGAGACGGAGTAGTACGACTCCGGCGAGTCGTGGTCGACCGCGGTTGGCGTGATCACGACCTCGGCGCCGTAGGCCCGCAGGGTGGAGATCTTCTCCTGGCTCATCTTGTCGGGCATCACAAAGATACACCGGTAGCCCTTCTGGGCGGCGGCGATCGCGAGCCCGACGCCGGTGTTGCCGGAGGTCGGCTCGACGATGGTGCCACCCGGCCGGAGCTTCCCCTGGCGCTCCGCGGCTTCGATCATCGCGAGCCCGATCCGGTCCTTGTTGGAGCCGCCCGGATTGAGGAATTCGAGCTTGGCGAGCAGCGTTGGCGGCACGTCCGCGCCGAAGCGGTCGAGCCGGACGATCGGCGTCGAGCCGACGAGATCGAGCAGGGTCGGATAGGTACGACTCACCTCCGGAACACTACGCGGCGCCGGGCAGGCCAGGTGCCGTTCCGTACCTCTCCGCAGCACGATCCGGGTGATCGCCGATGCCGGCGCGTCGCTCTGCCCGCAACGATCGCGCCATGCACCCCGGCAGCGAGCACGAACATCGACCTCTCTGCACGATCGAGCTGATAGCCGAGGGGCACGCCCAGCGCTGCCCCGGCGAGGAGTGCGCCTTCTGGGAGCGGGGCTGCACGCTCGCCCGGATCGAGAGCGATCTCGACGCCAGGCCCGAGGTGGCAGCTTTCCTGCTCGATCTCCGCCGCGAGCTCGAGGCCGGCCGCATAGTCGAGCTCGACGTGGCCCGTACCCGGCTCGCCCACGTCCTCAACGAGGAAGTGCGGATCGACGAGTCTCTCTGACGGTCAGCTCCGGACGAGGCGACGGGCGCCCTCGACGCTACCGCTACGCGCCGTGAGGCTCTGGATCTCGACCCGCTCGCCCGTCTGGGGAGCGTGGATGATGCGACCACGGCCGATGTAGAGCCCCACATGGCCGAGCCCGTGGAAGAAGACGAGATCGCCGGGCCGGAGGTGCGCGATGTCGATAGGGCGGCCGTAGGCGTACTGGGCTGCGGCGTTGTGCGGAAGGTGGATCCCGAGCTTGCCGTAAACGAAAGCGACGAGGCCGGAGCAGTCGAACCCGCCCGGCGAGCTGCCGCCGTAGCGGTAGGGAACGCCGAGCTCGCGGGCCGCGATCTGGACGGCACGGCGGCCGAGCGGCACGGAGCGGTGGGCAGCGCGGTGCCGGGGCACGCTCAGCGGCACGGCACCAGTAAAACGCACCGGGGCAAGCGTCCGGCCGGAGGCCGGGCTGGATCCGAGGGCGACGGGCACGAGCAGGGCCGACGCCACGATGAGCACGAGCACGCAGATGCGGGAGGAGGAGAGCATGAGGGGTAACCGGAGGGCGGTACGGGCGCGGAAAAACGGCCCACCGCAGTCGCAGTGACCGAACGACCGTAGCAGCGTCTAGAACCATTCTCGGCCGGAAACACAGCTTCTTTACAGGGGGATCTCCCTCGATCGGGGAGTCGTGAACCTAATGTCAGTTGTTTCTAACGTAAGAATATGATTACATTCAACCCGTGGAGACCGCGCTGAAGGCGATCGCAGCACCCCGCCGCCGCCAGATCCTGCGGCTCGTGCGAGACCACGAGCTCTCGGCCGGCGAGATCGCCCTGCACTTCGACGTGACGCGACCGGCGGTCTCGCAGGACCTGACGCTGCTGAAGGAGGCGGGCCTCTTGGACGAACGCCGGAATGGCACGAAACGCCTCTACCGGGTACGCCCGGCGGGCCTCAAAGACCTCCGCGCCTTCCTGGAGGAGTTCTGGGATCCGCGGCTCGACGCACTCAAACTGGAAGCCGAACGGGAGGAGAAGCGAAAAGATGGAAACGACGACTGAGACGCTCGTCTACGAGCGGGTGCTGCAGATCGACGCGGCGCCGGAGACGGTATGGCAGTTCCTTGTCGATCCGGAGAAGGTGGCCCGCTGGAAGGGGCTGCCGGCGACCGCGTTCGAGCCCCAACCGGGCGGCGCGTATCGGATCGAGATTGTGCCCGGCCACGTTGCAAGCGGTACGTTCGTCGAGCTCGACGCGCCACGCCGGCTCGTCTACACCTGGGGCTGGGAGCCCGGTGCGGACGGCCCGAGCCCGGTGCCGCCCGGATCATCGACTGTCGAAATCGAGCTCGTCGCGGAGAACGGCGGCACGAGCCTGCGGTTCACTCACCGCGACCTGCCGAGCGCCGAGGCAGCCGCGTCTCACGGCACCGGCTGGGATCACTATCTCGACCGACTCGAGGTTGTGGCCACTGGAGGAGATCCGGGGCGCGACCCCTGGCTCGACGGCTCGCCGACGTAGGCAATCCACCAACGAAGGGAGAACGGGATGGGCAAGTACGTGCTGGTCTACAGGGGCGGCGGCATGCCGGAGAGCGAGGAGGAGCAGAACGGCGTGATGGACGCGTGGATGTCGTGGTTCGGTGAGCTCGGCGGAGCCATCGTGGACGGTGGCAACCCGTTCGGCGCCTCGGCGGCGGTCGGCGGCGGCTCGACGCTCGGCGCCACCGGGTACTCGATCGTCAATGCCGGCAGCATCAACGACGCCCTGGCCCTGGCGGGCGGTTGCCCGATCCTCCAGAGCGAAACGGGCGGCGTTGACGTGTACGAAACGATGGATATGTAGCTCGCGTGGGACGGGTCAGGTCTTGCGATCGCGCATTGGTGATGTTGCAATGCAAGACCTGACCCCGGGCGCCGCGACCAGATCGTCGGGAAGCGGATGCTCGATCATCGTCGTGCGGCCAGTTCTCTCAAGCTGGGGTCGGGTGTGAGTGGTGGGCGGTCATCTTTTCCTTCACGGCGGTGCCGAAGAGGCCGTAGCCGGCGATCAGCATCAGCAGGACGCCGGGGATGATGAAGAACCACGTAAAGAGACGGAACGAGGGCAGGCTATTCACCTGCTTGTAGTTGTCGACGTTCGCCTGCATCGTCGTGACGAGCGGCTGGTAGTGCGCGAGCCCTGCCGGGACCTGCTGGAAGATGCCCACGTTCTGCTGCATCGCGCCGATCATGCCGTTGAAGTCGCGCTGCATCGCAGGCATGTTCTGCAGCATCGCCGACATCGCCGGAAGCTGCTGCGCCATCATCGCCTGCACCTGCGCCGGCGTCATGTTGAGGGCCTGCGCGAGCATAGGCACGAGCTTGGCGGCATCGGTCTGCATGCCGGCGAATCCCTGCATGTAGCCGTGGAACTTCGCTAGCGTCGGGCCGTTCAGCATCGGCGTGACCTTGCCGAGTGGCACGAACACGTTGTTGTAGTAGTTGGCGGTCGTCGCGACCTGGTTTGGCTGCATGATCGGCTGGAAGCCGTCGAGCATCCTCTCGCCGGCATTCGCCTTACTTGGCAGAGAGAGGGCGAGCGGCGCGATCACGAGTCCGAGACCGATGGCAAACACGCCCCAGAACAGCTTGCGGTTCATGGTGAACCTCCTTTTCTTCCCCGATTTTCGATCCCAATCACCCACACGTCATCGGCGGCGACCCTGAACACCCGGTGGACAACTACTCAGGCTCACAAATGTCCGCCCGCAGCCCGGCCAGTGATCGGAAATGTCACGTGAGCGGTGTCGAGTAGTGTGCGTCGGGTGCGCGCGCTTCGGAGATTCTTCGCTTATGTAGGGGTGGCTACCGTGGTCTTGGCGTTCGCTATTCCGGGCGCTCGACCCAGCTGGTCGGGGCTGTTGGTTCTAGTGGTTGTCTGTTCCGCCTTGGGCCTGGCTGTCGGGTTGGTTCTTCATCGCCGAGTCCCGTTGGAGCGGCGCCCCAGCGTCATTGAGACGTTAAGCCCACATGGTCACGGGTGGCTCACGAGACGCCTGGAGACGAAGTCCGGCAAGCGACCCGGTGATCACCCCGAAGATCGTCCGCAGTAGGTCGACTCTCGGCTGCGCAAGCGCGCTCCCGCCTGACCTACCAGCCTCCCATCAGGCAGTTCGCGCAGCGAACTGCCTAGTGGCGAAAGTGCCTGCGCCCTGAGAACACCATCGCCGCCCCTGCCGCTGCGACCGCCTCGACGACCTCGTCGTCACGTTTCGAGCCGCCCGGCTCGATGAACGTCGTGATCCCCGCCTCGAGCGCAATCTGCGGCCCGTCGGCGAAGGGGAAGAAGGCGTCCGAGGCGAGCACGGCGCCCTCGAGGGAGTGGCCGGCCTCCCGCGCCTTCTCGACTGCGATCCGAACCGCGTCGACGCGGCTCATCTGGCCGGCACCGATGCCGAGCGTCTGGCCGTCGCGCGCGATCACGATCGCGTTCGAGAGCACGTGCTTGACCACCGTCCAGGCGAAGAGGAGGTCGTCCCACACGGGCGGAGCGACCTCGCCGCAGACGATCTTCATCGCGTCGAGCGGGTCGGGACCGCCGTCGCGCTCCTGCACGAGGACACCGCCCAGCACCCGCATCAGGTTCCACTCGGCTCCGTCGAAGCCGCGGCGCTCGAGGTCGTTGAGGAGCCGCAACGCAGGCTTCTTCGCGAGCGCCTCGACAGCGACGGCATCGTACCCGGGCGCGAAGAGCACGTCCACGAACTGCTCCGCGATCGTCTCGCCGAGCGCCGCGGGCACGGCGCGGTTGAGCACGAAGACCCCTCCGAACGCGGAAACGGGGTCGGCCGCGAGCGCCTTCGAATACGCCTCCTCGATCGTGTCCGCCACGCCCACCCCACATGGATTCGCGTGCTTCACGATCACGCAGCCGGGCCGGTCGAGCTCGAGGACGAGCAGTCGTGCGGCCGAGAGGTCGTTGAGGTTGTTGAACGACAGCAGCCCACCCTGGATCTGGTCGACGCGGGCCAGGAGATGCGTTCGCGAGCCGCGCTCGCTGTAGTAGGCCGCGCGCTGGTGCGGGTTCTCGCCGTAGGCGAGGTCGCGGACGTGGTCGAACACGGGCACGAGCGTCTCCGGCAGCCCCTCGCCCACCGCGAGCCAGCGCGCCACGGCGCTGTCGTAGGCGGCGGTCGTCGCGAACGCGCGTGTCGCGAGCACGCGCCGCGTCGCCACGCCCACGTCTCCCCCGCGCAGCTCGTCGAGGACGTCGTCGTAGTCGGCCGGACGGCAGACGGGAATCACGTGAGCGTGATTCTTCGCCGCCGCGCGGAGCAGAGCGGGGCCACCCACGTCGATCTTCTCGATCGCCTCATCCCACTCGACGTCGAGGCGCGAGACGGTCTGCTCGAACGGGTAGAGGTTGACGCAGACGAGGTCGATCGGCTCGATCCCGTGGGTCGCGAGATCGGCGACGTCCTCGGCCACGTCGCGGCGGGCGAGGATGCCGCCGTGGACGGCCGGGTGGAGCGTTACGACCCGGTGGCCGAGCATCTCGGCGAAGCCCGTCACCTGCTCGAGCGGGGTCACCGGGATCCCCTCCTCCGCGAGCAGCTTCGCGGTGCCGCCGCTCGCGAGCAACTCGAAGTCGAGCCGTCGCAGCTCGTCGGCGAACCCCACGATGCCGGCCTTGTCGAAGACGGAGAGCAGCGCGCGCCTCATGCGGCGATCAGCTCCCGCACGACCTCGGGCAGCAGGCGATGCTCGACCTCTCTGATGCGGGCGTGCAGCGTATCGGGGGTGTCGCCGGGAAGCACGGGCACGGCCTCCTGGCGCAGTACTGGCCCTGTGTCGACGCCCTCGTCGACGAGGTGAACCGTCGCCCCCGTCTCGGTCGCTCCAGCCGCGAGAGCTTCCTCGACGGCGTGGGCTCCGGGGAACGCGGGGAGCAGCGCCGGGTGCACGTTCAGGACCTTAGCTGGGAAGCGTTCGAGAAGCACGGGTCGCAGGAGGTGCGTGTACCCAGCGCACACGACGAGGCCGACACCGTGCGCGAGGAGCCAGTCGGCCATCGCCGCGTCGCGCGCGTCGCGGTCACTGAAATCCTCGAGAGCGAACACCGCCGTCGGCACGCCCGCCCGCGAGGCGCGGGCCAGCGCCGCTGCGTCCGAGACGTTGGAGGCGACCGCGACGACCCGAATGCCGTCGTCGAGCAGCGCCTGCAGATTGGAGCCGGCCCCGCTCACGAGCACACCCACACCCGTCCCAACTTTGTGCTGATTCAACACAAAGTTCCCTGACTCACACCCAGGTAACGCCGCTGCCGGGCTCGACGCGACCAATCACGACATCGGCGGCAGCCACGTCCGCAGCCGGAACGACGGCGCAGTAGCCGATCCCGATGTTGAAGACGCGGCGCAGCTCGTCCTCGGCGACGCCGTTCGCGGCGAGCCAGCCGAATACCTCGGGCCGCTCCCACGACACTGGATCGACGACGGCTCCGAGCCCGTCGGGTAGCACCCGGCCGAGATTGCCTGCAATGCCCCCGCCGGTGACGTGCGCTAGCCCGCGCACGTCGGCACGGGCGCGAAGGCCGCGCACCTCGTCGAGGTAGAGCCGCGTCGGCGGCAGGAGCAGGTCGGCGTCGAAGTCTCCGTCGCCGACGATCCGGCGCACGAGCGAGAACCCGTTGGCGTGGATCCCCGCCGACGCGAAGCCGACCACCGCGTCACCAGCCTCGATCCGTGAGCCGTCCACGACGCGATCGCGATCGACGACGCCGACGGCGGTGCCGCAAAAATCGAGCTCGTCCTCGCGGTAGATGCCGGGCAGCTCGGCCGTCTCGCCGCCCAGGATCGCGCAGCCTGCCGCGCGGCAGACCTCGGCGGCGCCCTCGATCAGCTCGACAACCTGCTCGACATCGACCGTGTTGGCGGCGACGTAGTCGAGGAA
>JBBQRN010000016.1:0-69093 GCA_038214705.1 Gaiellales bacterium
TCGCCCTTGGTGTTCTCGGGTCGGGAGTCGCTTATCTCCTCTACTTCACGATCATCGCCAGCGCCGGCGCCTCCCGTGCGATCCTCGTCACGTATCTCGTTCCGGCGTTCGCGCTCGTCTACGGCGCCGTCATCCTTGACGAGTCGGTGACGGTGACGGCTCTCATCGGCCTTGCGCTCATCTTGAGCGGCACCGCGCTCGCCACCGGCCTCGCCCGGGTGCGGACGGGGGACGTCGGAGCGTGAGGCAACGCTACTGGCCTCTGATCCTGACGCTCGCCGCCGCGTGGGGCGCGTCGTACCTGTTCATCAAGGTCGGGATCGACGGCGGGCTCTCGCCGGGCACGCTGATGGCTGCGCGTGCACTCATCGCCGGCGTGGTGCTGCTCGCGTACCTCGGCGTCTCTCTCGGCCTCGGAGTTGCCGTGCAGCAACTGCGAGGCGCGTGGCGGGCGTCGATCGTGCTCGGGCTGCTCAACGCGGCGATCCCTTTCTGGCTCGTCGCGTGGGGTGAGCAGCACATCGCCTCGAGCGTCGCCGCGATCGCGCAGGCGACGGTGCCGATGTTCTCGCTCCTGATCGGGTTCCGCTATCTCCCGCACGAGCGCATCGGCAGGACGAGGATCGCCGGGCTCGTCGTCGGCCTCGCCGGCGTTGCGCTCGTCACCGGCGTTGCACCCGCGGGCAACGCGTGGGCGGTCGCCGGCACGTTGGCGGTCATCCTCGCGTCGGTCTTCTATGCCTCGGCCGGGATCTACGGTCAGATCAAGCTGCGCGGAACGGTGTCCGGCCCGGTGCTCGCGACGGGCTCGATGCTCGCGGGCGCCGTGTTCCTCCTGCCCCTGGCGATCATCCGGCCGCCGAGCTCGGTGCCGACCGCGGGAGCGATCGTCTCGCTGCTCCTGCTCTCGCTCGCCGGCACCGCTCTCGCCCAGCTGATCCTCTTCCGGATCATCGCGCTCTTCGGCGCCCGTCGCCTCAGCCTCGTCACCTACCTGATGCCCGGCTTCGCGCTCGTCTACGGAGCGCTGATCCTGGACGAGCAGGTGGCTGCTGCTGCGTTGATCGGGCTGGCGTTGATCCTGCTGGGTGTCGCCCTCGGCTCGGGCGCGCTGCGCCCGCGGCGACGCCGAACGGTCGTGGCCGCGAAACCAGAGGCTTGATGTGTATTAGGAGTGCGGCTGGGGCGGTTCTGCACCAAGGAGCGTGTTCGACGAGGGCCGCATCCAGACGTGCTTCTAATGCACCTCAAGCCTCTAGACGAGGATCCGGAACGCCGTCGCGGGCGGGCAGCCCCGGCGCACGAGCTCGGTTGCGTGGTGGAGGTCGACGGAGCGGTCGAGCGCCAGCACGAGGGCGTCGTCGGTGAGGAAGCCTGCTGCGATCAGCTGCTCGATCCGCCAGCCGAGGACGCGCGCCGCCGGATCGCTCGCGGGATGCTCCTCGACGACTTCAGCCTGGGTGAGCTCGACGGTGGGGTCGGCGCTCATGCTGCCCTCCATTCGCTCGAAACGACTCTGTTCTGCTCCTCGACGAAGCGCGCCGTGGCGTAAGAGGACGCTTCGCCATGACCGAACTCGAGCGACTGCCGCGCAAAGCGGTACCACTCGATCCACGTCGTGAGCCTCTGGCGGTCTGGCATAGCAGCGTCTCCCTGGAGGGTGTTTGCGTGTCTGCTGCATGGTGTATCGGCAGGTTGTTCGGAAACCTTGCGCATCGTTTGCGCTGCTGAAGAAGCAGCGTTAAGAACACGTTTCTTCGAGCCAGGACTCGAACAGAACGAGCACCTCGGGCATCCCGAGGCGGCCAAACCCGATGCGTACGTGCTCGGGCTCGTCGTACACCGTGCCGGGCAGGAGCAGCACCCCGGTGTCCACGACGAGGCGCGCGCAGTACTCCGTCGTGTCGTCGAGCCCGTGCACGCGGGCGAACCCGATCGGGCCGGCGGTCGGCCGCACCCACGAAAGGCGTGCGGCCTGACGATCGAGGAATGCGTCGAGAAGCTCGAGGTTCGCGAGCAGGATGGCGCGGTTGCGGCTGGAGAGCGCGGCCCGATTGCGGAGCGCCAGCGCGCTGAGGAGCTCGCTGGGAGCGCTCGAGCAGATCGTTGTGTAGTGCTTGAAGTCGATGATCCGAGCAAGGGCCTCGCGGTCGCGAGAGGCGAGCCAGCCGAGGCGGAGTCCGGGCAGCCCGTAGGTCTTCGACATCGAGCCGAGCGAGATCGCCCGCTCGTAGAGGTCGACTGCCCCCGGCAGGATGTCGGCGGGATCGTGCTCGAGCTCGCGGTAGACCTCGTCGCAGAAGAGCCAGGCGCCGCGTTCGGCGCATAGCTCGATGACCCGATCGAGCACCGCCCGGGGCATCTGAGTGCCCGTCGGGTTGTGGGGGGTGTTGACATAGACGAGCCGCGTATCGGGGCGCAGTGCGCGGTCGAGCGCGTCGAGATCGAATGCCCAGCCGTCCGTCTGGGAGCGGCGCCACGGGGTTACGTCCGCACCGGCCGAGAGCGCAACCTGGACGGCCGACTCGTAGCAGGGCGTCTCGACGACGACGTGGTTTCCGGGCTCGAGCAGCGCGTGGTAGGCGGTGAAGATCCCCTCCTCGGCAGCCGCTACGACGATCACGTCGTCGGGTGCGGTCGTCGCGTAGATCGCCGCTGCGGCGGCACGCAGTTCCGGGGCGCCGGCCGACTCGGTGTAGCCGAGCCGTTGCGCGAACAGCCGCTCGGTAGCGTCCGGCTCGAAGGCCAGGAGATCTGCGATCGCGACGGACTCCGCATCACTCGACGAGAGCATGTACGGCGCCGCAAATTCGTGGACGGCGTAGTACTGCTCGATCCGGAAGGGAGCGATCTTCACGTCACGTCACGTAGGGCGTGGGATCACGTTGGAGCATGGCACCAGACAGATGAGGATGAGGACGAGGCAGGGCTCCTACGAGCGGCCATGAGTCGAACCTAGCAGCGCGGCCCCGCCCTGAGACTCCGCACTAGACTCCAGGCATGACACGACTCCTCCACACCATGCTCAGGGTCACCGATCCCGCCGCCAGCCGTGCGTTCTACGAGGCGCTCGGGATGGAATTCCGTCGCGAGGGCCAGATCGTTCGTGACGGCAACCACGAGGCGACACTCTCCTTCTTCGGCTTCGTCGGCGAGGACGCAGAGCTCGAACTCACCTGGAACACCGACGGCCGCACGTACGACCTCGGGACTGCCTACGGCCACATCGCGATTCGGGTCGACGACATGGAAGAGACGCTCGAGCGCCTCAAGGGCCATGGAATCGAGGCCGAGAAGCCGCCCTACCGCGTCAGCGTCGGCGGCAGCCTGATCTGCTTCGTGCCCGATCCGGACGGCTACCGCATCGAGCTGATCGAGCGCAGCGGCGACTGATCGGGACGCAGGCATGAGCGGCACCGGCACCAAGGACGACCCCTGGCAGCTCGTCACGCCGCCGGGGTCCTCCGCCTACATGATGCACCGGGACGAGGAGGCCGATCCGCCGGCTCTCGTCTGTCAGGTCGGCTCGACCCAGCTGCGCTACCACCTCCGCGCGATAGACGACCTGCACGCCATGCTGAAGGCGTACGGCGACTGGATCGACCTCGGCGGCGCCGACGAGCAGAAGCCCGCGGCCGAGGGCACGGTCGAGGCGTGGGGCCGCGCCGCCGACAACCCGGTCGGCGGGTCGTACGGCCTCAAGAAGGGCCTGCGCGGCCGCTTCGGTGTCTACCTGCCGCCGCTGCTCGAGGAGCTCGGGCTGGCCGAGCTGACCCACGAGAAGCGCAACAACCGGATGCGCGCGCTCTGACCGGCGCGGAGCCCACCCGACACTGCGTAGGCTTCTGACCATGGAGTACCGAACCGCGGACGAGTTGACGCGAGCTCTCGACGAGATCCTGCTATCGCCGTCCGACGCGGGCGCCGTGGCGCTGATCGTCCGGCGCCCCGCCGAGGGCGAGCGCGAGACGCTCGACGAGGGGATGCTCGACCTCGACGAGGGGCTTGTCGGCGACGGCTGGATCCGCCGGGGGACGCCGAGCCTAGAGGCCCAGCTGACGCTGATGAACATCCGGGCCGCCGACGCGATTGCGGGCAGCCGCGAGCGGTGCCCACTCGCCGGCGACCAGATCTACGTCGACCTCGACCTCGGTGTCGAGAACCTGCCGATCGGCACGCGGTTGGCCCTCGGCGATGCCGTGATCGAGGTAACGCCCGAGCCGCACACGGGCTGCGCGAAGTTCACCGAGCGCTTCGGCAGCGCTGCGATCAGGTTCGTGAACAAGTCGCCGGGACGCGAGCTGCGGCTGCGCGGCGTCAACACGCGGGTCGTCACGGCCGGCGCTGTGCGCGTCGGCGACAGCGTCGCGAAGCTGTAGCTCAGCTCAGCGCCAGCAGCGCGATCCCGCAGACGACCAGCACCGAGCCGGCGGCCCGCCAGCGGCTCACACGCTCGCGCAGGACGACCGCCGCGAACGCCGTTGCCATCACGACGCTCGTCTCGCGGACGGCTGCGACCGACGCAGCAGACGCTCGCTCGAGCGCCGCAAGGACGAGCGCGTAGGCAGTAAACGAGGCGCAACCGGCGAGCACAGCCGACCAGCCGAGCTCGGCCCGTACCCGCACGCGACCCTTGACGGCGACGGTCGCAATCGCATAGCCGAGCGCGGCCGGCACCATGCTCAGCTCGAGGTAGGTGAGCGGGCTCGCGTGCGTGATCCCACGCTTGTCGAGCAGTGTGTACGAGGCGATCACGCAGGCGATTCCCAGCGCGAACCAGAGCGCGTGTGGGTCAGGAGGGCGCTTCAGGCCGCGGACGAAGAGCACGCCGACGCATACGAGCACGACCCCAGCGATTTGGCCCGCGGAGGTGGCGTGGCCGAGCAGCGCGATGGAGACGACGAGCACGATCGCGGGTGCCACTCCCCGTGCAACCGGGTAGACGAACGAGAGCTCGGCCTTTCGGTAGGCCGTCGCGAGCAGGGCGAAGTAGACGAGCTGCAGCAACGAGGTGACGACGATGAACGGCCAGACCTCCCATTCGGCGTCGAAGCGGAGGGCCACGATCGGCGCGAAGACGATCACCGACGCGATGAGCGCCACCGCGGTCGCGCTCTCGGGATCCCGCGCCCGGGCGAGGAGAAGGTTCCAGAAGGCGTGGAGGACAGCTGCCGCTAGGGCGAGGGCGAACGCTGCGGGTGGCATCGCGCAGGCAGGTTAGGCTTGCGCCCCGGATGGGAACGCCCCGAGCCCTGATCTTCGACTTCAACGGCACGCTCTCGCACGACGAGCCGTTGCTCTACGAGATCTACCGGGAGCTGTTCGCCCGGTACGGCCGGCCCCTGACCGAGGAGCAGTACTTCGCAGAGCTCGCCGGCCTCTCGGAGGAGGCGATCATCGGCCGGTGGCTGCACATCGACGGGCCGCTCCTCGCCTCGCTCATGTCGGAGCGGATCGCGGCCTACGCTGACCGGGCAGACGGGGCAACCGTGATCGAGGCCGTGCGAGCTGCCGTCCGGTACGCCGCCGAACGCGTTCCCGTGGCGATCGTCTCCGGCGCCTATCGGGCGGAGATCGAGCCGGTCATCGAGGCCGCGAGGCTCACGCCACTGTTCACCACGATCGTCACCGCCGACGATGTCGTGCGCGGCAAGCCGCATCCTGAGGGGTACCTGCTCGCACTCGACCGGCTCGGCGTCGCGGCGGCGGAGACGGTCGCGCTCGAGGACACGGAAGCGGGGATCGCTGCTGCCAGGGGCGCCGGCCTCCACTGCCTCGGCGTTCAGGGGACGCTGCCGGACAGTCGGCTCGCCGCGGCCGACGAGCTCGTCCCGGGAATCGACGTCGCCCTCGTCGAGCGACTCCTCGCCGGAGCCTGAGCACGCAATGCTTCTGGCCATCGACCAGGGAACGACGGGCACAACCTGCCTCGTCGTCGACGGCGACCTGCGGCCGATCGGGCGCGGCTATCTGGAGATCGGCCAGCACTTCCCGCAGCCAGGGTGGGTCGAGCACGATCCCGAGGAGATCTGGTCGAGCGTCCTCGCAACCGCAGAGGCGGCGTGCGTCGATGCCGGGGTCGCCGCTTCGGATCTGACCGGGGTGGGGATCACAAACCAGCGGGAGACGACCGTGGTCTGGGAGCGGCGAACCGGGCGCGCGGTCCAGAACGCGATCGTCTGGCAGGACCGCCGCACCGCCGAGCGCTGCTCGGCGTTACCGGCCGAGCTGGTGCGGGAAAAGACAGGGCTCGTCTGCGATCCCTACTTCTCCGCCAGCAAGCTCGAGTGGATCCTTGCCCACAACGATCTCGCCCACGGCGACCTTGCGTTCGGCACGATCGACGCCTGGCTGACCTGGAAGTTGACCGGCGGCCGCGTCCACGCCACCGACGTGACGAACGCCTCCCGCACGATGCTCTTCAACCTCACGACCAGCGACTGGGACGACGAGCTCCTCGCCCTCTTCTCGATCGACCGCGCCCTCCTACCGACGGTCGTTCCCTCCGCGGGCGTCGTCGCCGAGGTCGAGATCCTCGGCGCACTGCTTCCCCTCGGTGGCATTGCGGGCGACCAGCAGGCGGCCCTGTTCGGCCAGGGTTGCGTTGCTCCCGGGCAGGTGAAGGCGACGTACGGCACCGGGACGTTCGTGCTCGCGAACGTCGGCGACCTCCCCGGCAGGGTGGCCGACGGACTACTCGCTACGGCAGCCGCAGTCGCCCCCGGAGTCGCGCCCCAGTTCGCAGCCGAGGGCTCGGTGCTCGTCGGCGGCTCGTCACTCCAGTGGCTCCGGGACGGTCTCGGGTTGATCGAATCCGCTGCTGACACCGAGCGGATCGCCGCCGAAGTCGACTCGACCGACGGTGTCTTCTTCGTGCCCGCTCTGACGGGCCTCGGCTCGCCACACTGGGACGCGGATGCCCGGGGCCTGATCTGTGGCCTCACGCGGGGCACGACCCCTGCCCATCTCGTGCGCGCGGCGCTGGAGGGAATCGCCCACCAGGTCGCTGACATCGTCGACGTGCTCCCCGTCGAGGCGGGCGTGCTGCGAGCCGACGGCGGCGCGACGGCAAACCGGTTCCTGATGCAGTTCCAGGCGGACCTGATCGGCAGTCCGGTTGAGGTGTCGGCGGATGCCGATGCGACGGCTCTTGGCGCGGCGGCGCTGGCGGGGCTCGCGGTGGGATTCTGGCCCGACGTCGAACATCTCGGCAGGCTAATGCGCTGCGGAGCCCGCTACGAGCCGACGATGACGATCGACGAGCGAGCGCGGCGCCGCGGCGAGTGGGCCGTTGCGCTCGACCGGGCGCGATCGGCCCGATGACCCTGGTGATCGCCCACCGCGGCGCCTCGGCGGAGGAGAAGGAGAACACGCTGCCGGCCTTCGAGCGAGCGATCGAGCTCGGGGCCGACTTCGTCGAGTTCGACGTGCAGGCGTCGAGCGACGGGGGGCTCGTCGTCTACCACGATCTCCGCCTCGACCGGCTCACCTCCGCCCGCGGGCCCCTGAGGACGCGGTCGCTCGCGGAGCTCCGGGAGCTCGGCATCGCCACGTTGGAAGAGGTGCTCGAGCTGACCGCAGGCCGGATCGGGGTGATGATGGAGTTGAAGAGCCCTTGGCTCTACCGCAGCCACGACTTCGTGGCGCGATCGGTTAGGCTCGCCCCGGCCGACGCGGTCGTCATCTCGTTCTCCCGGCGCGCGATCCTCGAGACGCGCGCGCTGCGGCCGAAGCTGCGCACGGTGCAGCACGTGGGCCTCGGGGTCTCCATCCGCAGCGCCGGCGCGTTCGCCTGGGCGGCGGGATTCGACGATGCGCGCGTGAGCGCGCGTGGCGTGCGGAAGGCCCTGAGCCTCGGCCTGCAACCCCTCGTCTACACGGTCAACGACCCCGCACGGATGCGTCGCCTGATCGACTTCGGCATCGCCGGCATCTTCACCGACCGTCCCGACCTCGCGCTCGAGGTGCGGGCGGGCGAGCGTTAGGTTCGCGCTCCCAGACCTTCGGTCGCCGCACCGATCAGGATCGCGGCATTCCCGAAGGCGAGCTTGCCGTCGGACATCTGCTGGTGTACCTCGCCGAGCTGGTCGAAGCCGCTCACCTGGCCGAGGCACGGGTCGATCACGCCTTCGCGCACCAAGTCGTTGTACCCCACCGCCTGCGGATCGTTCGTCCCGTGCGAGCCCTGGAGCCGCTTCTGGCGCACCCAGTGGTAGCGCAGATCGACCATCGCAGAGTAACCGGTCGTGCCGGCACAGACGACGACCATGCCGCCGGCGTCACAGACGAAAATCGAGGTCGGGATCGTGTCCTCACCCGGGTGCTCGAAGACGATCGCCGGGTTGCGGCGCTCGCCGACGACATCCCAGAGCTTGCCGCCGAAGGCGCGCGCGCCGGCCGTCCACTCCTTCTGCCCGGGCCCGTCCGTCCAGTGCGGCGGAATCCCCCAGTGGTCGAACTCGGTGCGGTCGATGTAGCCGGCGGCGCCGAGGCCGACGCAGTAGTCGCCCTTGTCGGCGCCCGAGACGACGGCGACGGGAATCCCGCCGGCGTGCTTGACGAGCTGGATCGCCTGGCTGCCGAGCCCGCCAGAGCCACCCCAGATCAGCACGACGTCGTCCTTCTGGACGGTGTTGCCGGCCCAACCGAACAGCATCCGGTACGCGGTGGCCCCGACGAGCGTCGATGCAGCCGCCGCCTCCCACGTCAGATGCTCGGCCTTGGGCAGCACCTGATGCTCCTGGGCAATCGCGAACTGCCCGAAGGAGCCGAAGTTCCGGTCGTGGTCGTACCCCCAGATCCGAGCCGACGGGGCGATCATCGGGTCCTTGCCCGCCCGCACCCACGGGTCGTCCGCCTTCCACCAACCCGGGTGCACGATCACATCGTCGCCGACCTGCACGCGCTCGACACCGGCGCCGACCGCGTAGACGATCCCCGAGGCGTCGCTGCCACCGAGGTGGAAGTCGCTCGGATCCCCGCCACGCTGGCGCTGGGCGATCACGTCGACGGGAACGCCTCGCGCAGCAAAGATGTTGTTGAAGTTGATACCGGTTGCCATCACGGCGATCAGCACCTCGCCCGGGCCGGGCGACGGCGTGTCGACCTCCTCCACCTGGAAGGCGTCACGCGGCTCACCGAAGCGGTCCTGACGGACGACCTGGGCGAACATGCGCGCCGGCACCTCGCCGAGGGGCGGCAGGGAACCTACGGGGACAGCTTCGCTCTCGGTCGCCATCGGCGGCAATCCTCTCTTCGACTCGCGGACATGGTGGGCGCAGACTACTGGGACGCGCGACGCACGAGGTCGCGTGCGATCACGACGCGCTGGATCTCGGCGGTGCCGTCGACGACCTGCAGCATCTTGGCCAGGGCGATGAAGCGTGCCAGGGGATGGTCGTGCAGCCAGCCGTAGGCGCCGAGGGCGGCACTCCCCTGGATCGCGGCCCGCAGGGCGGCGTCGGGGCCGAACCGCTTTGCGTGCGCCACCGCGACGGCGCCGCCCGGCGAGCCGATCAGCTCGGCGGCACGCCGCGTCAGGCCGCGCGCAGCCTCTAGCTCGGTGGCCACGTCCGCGAGTCCCCAGGCGACACCCTGATGCTCGAGCACGGGCTTGCCGAACGTCGTGCGCTGAAGCGCGTACCGCGTCGCGACATCGAGCGCCTCGGCATGCAGGCCGTTGGAGATCGCCGCGATGTCGAAGCGGGCGACGTCGATCGCGGCGAGCGCTGCATGCATGCCCTGACCTGGCGGGAAGAGCAGGTGCGCCGGAGCGTCGATCAACTCCATCCCTCCGATCGGGAGAAAGGCCGCGGACGCCTTGTCGTACAGCGGGTCGAATCGCACCCCCTCAGCCGAGCTCGCCAGGGCGAACATGGCGATGTCGGAGTGACCGGGCTCGGTCGACGTCTTGGCGACGATCAGGAACAGGTCGGCCTCACCCGCGAGCGACACCCAGGCCTTGCGGCCGTTCAGCCGCCAGCCACCGTCGATCTGCGTTCCCATGGTCGTGATCGCCGTCGCGTCGGAGCCGGCGTGCGGCTCGGTCACGCAGAAACCACCCAGCGCGCCGGCGGTCGTGAGCGGCTCGGCCCAGAGGGCCTGAAGCGCGTCGTCACCGGCGCGAGTCACGGCGGCAGCCACCGCGTTGTGCATCGAGATCGAGAACGCGAGCGCCGCGTCGCCCCGGCCGAGCTCCTCGAAGACGTCCGCCGCCTCGAGGTACGAGAGGTCGAGGCCACCCTGGTCAGCGGGCACGAACATCCCCATCAGCCCCGAGCCGGCAACGGCTTCGCGGGGATACAACCCCGTCTGCTCCCAGTCGCGGATCGAGGGCTTGACGACCTCGTCGACAAAGCTCTTCGCACGCTGCACAGCTGCCGCCGCCACGGGCGTCAACGTATCATAACTGACGCATCAGTCAGGTCGGATGCGGGGCACGTGACAAGCGGCCATAATGCGCACATGAGCCCCCGACCGAGCGTGGAGATCCAGCGCCGTGAGGCTGTCCTGCGGGCGACCTGGGAGCTGATCAGCGAGGTCGGCCACGCCCGCGTCCGCATCGTCGATATCGCGCGGCGCGTCGGCACGAGCACGGCGACAGTCCATTACTACTTCAAGACGAAGGACGACGTCCTCGCCGAGACCTTTCGCTTCGCGGTCGCCGACTCCCGCCGGCGCTCCGAGGCAGCCGTGGCCGGCATCGACGACCCCTGGGATCGTCTCGTGGCGCTGCTCGAGGCGCACCTGCCGCGGCAGAAGGTCGCGAAGGAGTGGCTGATCTGGCTCGAGCTGTGGAACGAGGCCCGGGTGCAGCCCTCTCTGCGAACACTCAACGCACGCGGGTACGGCCACTGGATCGACCTCGTCGAGGGAATCGTCCAGGACGGCCAGGAGCGAAGCACGTTCCGTCCCGTTCCCGCGCGCGACTTCGTGCTGCGCCTGCTGACGATGATGGACGGGATCGCGATCCAGCACGCGATGGGCTCGCGTCAGATGACCGTGTCGCGCGCACGCGCGCTGCTGCTCGGGTTCGCGCGCGAGCAACTACTCGGGACGGGAGCCGGGGCGTGACCGGCTAGCCGAGCGCGTTCGCGACGAACGCCTGCCAGCTCGCGGCGGATCGAGTAGCGATCCGAGGACATGAGCTGCGTCATGAACACGGCCGTCACCCCGTGTCCGGGATCGACTCAGGCCTGAATGACCTCGACCACGGCTCTCAGCGCGGCAGGCCGCGCGCCACCCGCCGCTCCGCGTCGGAGAACGGCAGAGCCGCTATCTCGGCTATTGCCTCGTCCTCGCCCAGGGTCACCTCGGTGCCGACCGCGAGGCCGGCATCGCGGAGGCGGACGTAGCCGACCCCGACCTCGAGGAACGGCGACCAGGCGCCTGTCGTCACGGTTCCGACGATCTCGCCGCCCAGGCACACCGGATCCTCGGCGACGGGGACCGCCGTGGGGCTGGAGATGCCGAGCAGGAGCTGACGTCGGTCGGCGACGGCAGCGAGCGCGTCGCGGCCCCTAAAGGTCACCTTCTCGAGGTCGACGAAGCGGCCGAGGCCCGCCTCGTAGGGCGTCATCGTGGAATCCAGGTCGGTGCCGTTGTCGAGAATCCCGGCCTCGATCCGGCGGATCCCGAGCGATTCGAGGCTCTGGACGGCGAGCCCGTGCGGCTCGCCCGCCGCAACGAGGTGATCCCAGAGCGCGCCGCCGTCCACCTCCGGGGAGGTGTAGATCTCGAAGCCGAGCTCGCCCGACCAGCCGGTGCGCGTGACCAGGACCTGCTGCCCGTCCATCCGTACCGTTGCGACCGCGTAGTAGTCGAACGGGATGGGCGGGCCACCGTCACATGCCGCGGCGAGCACATCGAGCGAGGTCGGGCCCTGCACCTGCACGACGTACGAGCCGGGGCAGCGGATGCGCACGTCGAGCCCGAGCGCATTCGCATCGAGCCAGCTGTCGAAGTCGCCGTTGGCGACGACGTACCAGAACCGATCCCGCTCGTGCCTGATCAAGACGCCGTCCATCATGATTCCGCCGCGGTCGTTGCAGGCGATGCCGTAGCAGGCCTTTCCGACGCCGACCTTCGACACATCGCGCGTCAGCACGAGGTCGAGCAGCTGCTCGGCGTCGGGGCCGACGATCTCGATCGGCCGCTCGGGGACGTCGAAGAGGGCGGCCTGACGGCGGAGCACCCAGTAGTCGGCGACCGGGTCGGCACCGAGCGAGAGCGGGTAGAGACGGCCGCTGTAGATGCCGAACACGGCCTCGTCGGTGAGGTAGCGATCGAGGAAGGGCGAGGCGAAGAACCGCTTCGTGCTGACGCGCAGGACGCGGTGCGAGTCGGCGTAGTTGCGGCTGCTCACGCGACTTCGCTCACGGTCCGCTCGGCGCGGTCGAGCCAGTCGCGCCGGATCGTGACGCCCCAGCCCGGGCCAGAGGGAATCTCGACAGCGCCGTCGTGGGCCACGAGCTCCTCCTCGAAGATGCCTCGCTGCCAGGGGTAGTACTCGTCCGGCTCGATCGTGAGCTCGACGTAGGGGCCGGCGTTTTGGATCGCTCCCATCAGGTGGAGCGAGAAGACGGTGACGAGCGAGAGGTTCGCCGAATGAGGGACGACCGGCAGGCCGGCCTCGCGGGCCATCTCGGCGACCCGAAGCGTGCGGGTCAACCCACCGAGGTAGCAGACGTCGGGCTGCACGACATCGACTGCCCGCAGCTCGAGCATCCGGCGCCACGTGGGAATCAGGCAGTCCTGCTCGCCACCCGTCACGTCGAGATCGAGGGCGGCAGTGACCTCGGCTGTCCACTCGAGCTCCCAGTAGGGGCAGGGCTCCTCGAAGTGGACGACGCCGTGCTGCTCGAGCATCCCCCCCACCTCGATCGCACGGGCGGGGGTGTAACAGCTGTTCGCGTCGACGAGGAGCGCCACATCGTCGCCGAGAGCCTTCCTGACCAGCGGCACGAGCTCGTCGGTCCGGCCCGGCCACTCGTCCTCGTCATGGCCACACTCGGCTCCGACGCGGATCTTGAAGGCGCGATAGCCATGGTCTTCGCGCAGCCGCGCGAGCCGGTCGGCCTCCTCGCGCGGCTCGATGTCGCGACGCATGCTCGAGGCGTAGACGGGAAACGGCCGCGGTGTGCCACCGAGCAGCTCGCAGACGCTTCTGTCCTCTCGCTTTCCGCGGAGATCCCAGAGAGCGGTGTCGAGGCCGCCGAGCGCACGGCAGACGTAGGAGCCGGGGAACTTGAACTCGCGTTCGAGGATCGTCGTCTCGAGCGCCTCCAGGTCGCCGGCGTCCGCTCCGAGCGCGTGCGGTGCGACCTGGCGATGCAGCACGAGCGCCGTGAGGTCGGCGTTGTAGGGAGCGACTTGACCCCAGCCCTCTGCGCCGTCGTCGGTCGCGACCCGAACGAGCGTGACGTCCTCCGTCGCGAAGGTCTCGATCGAGCGGATCGTGGGTCTAGAGGACAAGGACGGCTCTCAGCGCCTCGCCGCGCTCGGCGGTGCCGATCGCTGCGTCGATCTGATCGAGCGGGAACCTGGCCGAGATCAGCTCGTCGAGGCGCAGGCGCCCCTGCAGGTAGAGCTCCGCAAGCCGGGGCACGTCGATCCTGGGGACGGACGAGCCGACCTTGCTGCCCAGGATCCGGATCCCGTAGTCGGCGAGCACCTCGGGCGCGATCGGGACGGTGGCGTTCGGCGGCATCCCGACGAGTACGACGGCACCGCCGCTCGCGACGAGCGCCAGCGCCTGCTCGACGGCCGCCACCGAGGCCGCTGTGACGATCACGTACTCGAGTCCCCGGCCGCCGGTCAGACCGGCCACGACCTCCGCGACATCCTGCTCGCCGGCGTTGCAGGTGTGGGTCGCCCCGAACGTCACCGCGGCCGCAAGCTTGCTCTCCGCCAGATCGATGCACAGGATCGTGCCGGCACCCGCGAGCACGGCGCCCTGGACGGCGTTCAGACCGACGCCGCCGACGCCGATGATGCCGACGCTGCTCCCGACCTCGACGGCTGCCGTCCTTAGCACAGACCCGACTCCCGTGATCACGCCGCACCCGAGCAGCGCCGCACTTTCGAGCGGCACCTCGGCCGGAATGGGGATCGCCTGGGAGGCGTGCACCGTGACGTGCTCGGCGAAGGCCCCGACGCGGAGGCCTTGCGTCACCGAGGTTCCGTCGGTCAGACGCAAGGGCGAGTCGCGCGAGATCGGCAGAGCCGGGTGGCCGTCGCACAGCGCCGGTCGTCCGTCCAGGCATTGCGAGCAGGCTCCGCAGGCGCGCACGAGGGTGACGACGACGTGATCGCCCTCGGTGACCCCGGAAACGCCCGCACCGACCCGCTCGACGACGCCCGCCGCCTCGTGCCCGTACACGGCAGGGAGGTGGCCTCCCCAGGCGCCACTGCGATAGACAACGTCGCTATGGCAGATCGCGCAGGCGACCACGCGCAGGCCGACCTCGCCGACTCCCGGCTCCCGTAGGTCGACCTCCTCCACGCGCAGCGGCTCGTCGAACGCGTGACAGACGGCTGCTCGAACGCGACGGGGGGGGACCTGGGCCGAGGTCATGGGGCGAGAATAACTGATGCGTCAGTCAGTCAAGGTGCAAAGCACGTGACTCGCCGCCTCGCCGAAAACGAACTCCCTACTGCGCGTCAGGGTCGGGTGTGCTCGTCGGCGTCCCGTCAGCCAGAGCCAGCAGGCGCGGGCTGTCCGCAGGGAACGTGGCCACGACCCTCGCCCCAACCGAGAGCGGCGCCGCCTCGGCGGTCGAGATGTCTGCGGTGAGCATCCTATCTCCGTCCGCCACCCGTACCCGCGTCGTCGAGCCGAGAAAGGTGCTCGACGCGACATCGCCGGAGAAGGCGCCTGGCGGAGCCGGGCCGTCGGCGAGGACGACCTCGACGGTCTCGGGCCGGATCAGGCAGAGCACGCGCTCGCCCCGCGGCAGCCCGCGTGCGGCATCCACCCGGAGCATCACGCCGGAATAGTCGATCGCGCCCTCCTCGACGACCCGCCCTTCGAGCCGGTTCATCGTGCCGATGAACTCCGCCACGAACGGCGTTGCAGGGCTGCCATACATCTCCGGCGGCGTCCCGACCTGCTCGATCTTGCCGCCGTACATCACCGCGACGCGGTCCGAGATGGAGAGGGCCTCCTCCTGGTCGTGCGTCACGTAGATCGTGGTGATGCCGAGCTCGAGCTGGATCCGGCGGATCTCCTCGCGCAGCTGCACGCGCACCTTGGCGTCGAGCGCCGAGAGCGGCTCGTCGAGCAGGAGCACGCTTGGCTCGATCGCGAGAGCACGCGCCAGCGCAACGCGCTGCTGCATGCCGCCGGAGAGCTGATAGGGATACCGCTTGCCGGCGTCCGCCAGCCCGACGAGCTCGAGCAACTCGCGTACGCGCGTCCTCCGTCCGTCCTTCGGCTGCTTGCGAACCCGGAGGCCGTACTCGACGTTCTGTTCAGCCGTCATGTTCGGGAAGAGGCTGTACGCCTGAAACACCATGCCCATGTCCCGCCGGTTGGGCGACTTGTCCGTGATGTCTCGTTCGTCCACGAGAATGCTGCCGGAGTCGGGCCGATCAAACCCCGCAACGAGGCGGAGCGCGGTCGTCTTGCCGCAACCGCTCGGTCCGAGCAGCGAGACGAACTCGCCGGTCTCGAGCGTCAGGTTGATGCCCTGCAGGGCGTGGACGTTGCCGAACGAGCGGCGGAGCTCACGGAGCTCGACGTGGGCCATCAGTGCTCCACCTCTGCGACGGCCACCGCGTCGCCGACGCGGCGCTGGCGGCCGATAAGCAGGATCGATCCCATTGCGAGCCAGGTGATGAGGAAGCTCAGCAGCGACACCGCAGCGGCAGGATACGCCTCCGTCTGCTGGATCTCCGCGATGTACGTCGAGAACGTGTGGAACGCGGCGAGCGTCGCGATCGTGAACTCGCCCATCACGATCGCAAGCGTGAGGAACGCGGCGCTGAGCGCGGCGACTTTGATGTTAGGGAGAATCACGCGCAGAAGGGTCGTCCGCCAACTCGCGCCGAGGCTCTGTGACGCCTCCGTTAGCGTGTGGACGTCGATTGCCCGAAACCCGGCGTCGAGCGAGAAGAAGACGTACGGAAAGGCGAGGATGACGTAGGCAGTGACGAGGAAGTAGTTCGGATTGCCGAGGTACCAGAACGGGGCGTGGATGGTGTCTTTGAAGAACCCGAGCAAGCCGACGACGAGGATGATCGGTGGGATCACAAACGGGATCAGGGCCAGGAAGCTGACGACAGGACGCATGCGCGGCAGCTTCAGGTGAACCCAGTAGATCGTCGGCACGAAGAGGAGCAGGCTGACCACGATGGTCTCCACCGAGAGCCGGAACGAGAGCTTGATCGTCGTCCAGAACGCCGAGGAGTGGATGATCTCGTCGTACGCAGCCAGGCTGCAGCACTTCCCCGTCTGAACGTCGCGGAGGCTGAACAGGCCGGTCGCGACGAGCGGGATGATGAAGTAGGCGGCTCCGAGGGTAAGCCAGACGACGGCCGAGAGCGAGATCCGCGGCCGCCTCACCGAGCCCACCTCGAGGCACGCCGCTGCAACGGTAGGTACAGAAGCATCATCCCGGCGAGCACGGCGAACATCCCGAACGCCAGCGCCTGCCCCTCGTGGGGATTGAAGTAGACGTTCCCGCGCAGATCGGCGCCAATGAGGAGCGGAACGATGTTGAGTGCCGACGTCAACCCGTACGCCGTCGCGTAGGCGGCGAAGGCATTCCCGAACAACAGGATCACGGCGCCGAGCAGCGACGGGAACAGCACGGGTAGCCCGATATGGCGCCAGTACTGGAATGAGCTCCCGCCGAGATTGGCCGACGCCTCGCGCCACTCCGTGCGGAGGCCGTCGATCGCCGGCGCAATGATCAGGAACATGAGGGGAATCTGGAAGTAGAGGTAGGCCAGTTCGACGCCGGTCTTCGTGAAGAGGCTGAACCCGTTCGCGTAGATGTCGATACCGAAGACGTTGTAGAGAAACTGCGTCACGATCCCGAGATTGCCGAGCGTGGCGATGAAAGCGAACGCGAGTGGGACGCCACCGAAGTTGGCGGCGACGCCCGAGAACGTCGTGAACGCCGACCGAAGCCAGCGCGGCGAGCCCTCGCGAATCGCCGCGTATGCGACCAGCACCCCGAACAAAGCGCCTGCGATCGCCGTTACCAGGCTGATCTCGATGCTGAGCCGGTACGCATGGCGAATGTTCGGCGTCGACACCAGATCGGCAACGTTCGAGAGTGTGTAGCCGCCGTGCTGATCCTTGAACGCCCCGACCATCACGTAGGCGGAGGGAAGGAAGAGGAAGAGCGTGACGTAGGCAAAGAACGGAATCACCCCGAGCCATGCAAGCGATCGCCGCCGGGGGCGGCCGGGCACTGGGCCCGGCCGGCTGCCGGCGGATTCCGCAACGTTCGTGCTCAGGGCCTTACGACCCCATCTTGGCGGGCCACTGATCCTTGATCACGACCTTCGCGTCGTTGCCCTGCTTCGGGCTCGCGAACTTCACCTTCGCGTAGAGGTTCGCGGCCGGTAGCGCCTTGATCAGTGCGTTCGGTACGACCTTCCGTGCCACCATGTCGGTGAACAGCGCCGGGTGCGAGAAGCCTTTCAGGAACAGTAACTGCCCCTGGTCGGAGTAGAGAAACTCCTGCCAGAGCCGGGCCGCCCACGGGTGCGGTGCGGTGGCGTTGACTGCCTGCGCGTAGTGGGCTCCGTAGACACCGTCGGCAGGGATGTTCGTGACCCACTGGGCCGCCGGGAACTCCTTGCCGTACGCCAGGTTCAGGTAGTCCCAGTCGATCACGATCGGCGTCTGACCAGACGCGACCGTCGCCGGGGTTGCCGGAACAGGCACCCAGTTGCCGACCGACTTCAGCTTGACGAACCAGTCGATCCCGGGAGCCACGTTGCTGAGCGAGCCGCCGTTGGAAATCGCTGCCGCGAAGACACCCGCCCGGCCGGAGCCCGACGTGAGCGGGCTGCCGTTGAGCGCAACCTTGCCCTTGTATTCGGGCTTAAGCAGGTCGGCGAACGTTTTCGGGACGTTCTTGACGATGCTCTTGCTGACCCCGATCGAGACGGCGCCCCAGTAGTCGCCGACCCAGAAGCCGCGCCCGTCCTTCATCGCCCGAGGCACCTTCCGGAAGTTGGTCGTGTAGTACTTGGAATAGAGTCCGGCGTTGGCTCCATCGCCCGCGAACGTCGGGTTGACGTCCACCACATCGGGGGCACGGGGGTCGCCCTTGAGCGCTGCGATGGCGGCGTTTTCCTCGGCCGAGCTGCCGTTCGGGTTGTCGTTGGTGAGGCTGATCCCGTACTTCTTGCTGAAGGTCGCCATGATCTCGCCGTAGTTCGCCCAGTCGGGCGGGAGCGCGATCGTGTTGATCTTGCCCTCCTTCTTTGCCGCGGCGACGATGTCCGACAGCTTGGCGAGCCGGCCGATCGTCGGCGGGTCGGCCGTCGCCTTCTTCTTGGCGGCTAGCGCCGCGGGCGACAACGACAGGACAGTGAGGCCGACGCCCGCTGCAGCGCCTTTCTTCAGCAATGACCGGCGACCTACCTTCTCTTCCTCGAGCCTGCGCAGGAACTCGTACTCCTGCTCCTGAAAATCCTCCATCGGCCCCTCCTCTTCGTCGATGTCCGAGACCCGATCCTATGAGCCGAGTCCCGCGCCTGCGGGTGTCTTCACCAGTCTTACACCGAATGGTTACCTTTTCACGATCAGCGAGCCGAGTACAACCGCCCTATGACCGATTTCTGGCAGATCGACCACCCCTGGCTCCGTTGCGCGCTGCACGCACACACGACGAACTCCGACGGTGAGCTCGCGCCCCGTACCCTCGTCAAACATTACGAGCGCGCCGGTTACGACGTCCTCGCCGTCACCGACCACTGGGTACGGAGCGACCCGCCCTCGACCGAGCGCCTGCTCGTATTGCCGAGCGCCGAGTTGAACTGCGAGCTTCCGGGGGAACGGGACGGCCACGTTCTCGCGCTCGGGATCGACGACGCGCTTGCATCCCTGGAAGGCGACCGCCTCGACCTCGCCGGCACCGGAGCCTGGATCGTCGCGCATGGCGGCGTCGCCTATCTCGCGCACCCCTACTGGACTGGGGTGACTCCAGGCCTGCTCGAGCTGCCGGAGACCGTCTCGGGGATCGAGGTCTACAACGCAGGCTGCGAGCTCGAGATCGGGCGGGGCCTCGCGACCGTGCACTGGGACGAGCTCCTCGAGGCCGGTACGCGATGCTTCGCCCTCGCAACCGACGATAGCCATCACCCGGGATTCGACTCCGACCTTGCCTGGACGTGGCTTCGCTCGGAGCCGACTGCCGACGCGGTGCTCGAGGCCCTCCGGGCCGGCTCGTTCTACGGTTCAACGGGGCCTAGGATCATGTCGGTCGCCGTCGCCAACGGCGCAGTCGAGGTGCACTGTGACCCGTGCCAGAGCGTCACCGTGGTGTTTGGTATCTCGAGCGGCGCGTCGGTTCGCGCCGGCCGGCTCGGCTACCGCTACGGCGGCGAGATCCTTGCGACGACGCCCGACGGTTCGATCACGGCCGCCCAGCTCGACCTCTCGGAGGCTGCGAAATACGCTCGCGTCGAGATCGCGGATGCGCGCGGCCGCAGGGCGTGGACGAACCCGATCTGGCCCTAGCGCGGCGCACGCCCCCGCGCACCAGATGTCCGCTCTCTGATTGGATAGCCCCACACGCGCGATCAAGGAGAGCTGAGCAGTGGCGACAGTCGAGGAACCGCGGACGTTCATCCGCCCGGACGGCAAGGAGAAGGTGACGGGAACCGGCCGCTACACGGCCGACCTCGTCCTCGCAGGGGAGCTCGTGGCGAAGTTCCGCTACACCGATCACACCCACGCGCGGATCACTCGGATCGACGCGTCGAAGGCGCGGGCGCTTCCGGGCGTGCTCGCGGTCGTCACCCATGAGGACGTCCCCGACGTGCTCTACGGCGGCATGGTGCAGGACCGGCGCCTGTTTGCGAAGGACACCGTCCGCTTCGAGGGCGACATCGTGGCCGGCGTCGCGGCGACGACGGCCGAGATCGCCGAGCACGCAGCTGCCCTGATCGAAATCGACTACGAGCCACTTCCGGTCGTGACAGACTTCGAGGCTGCGCTAGCCGACGACGCCACTCTCGTCCATCCCGACTGGGAGGCCTACGAGGGCGAGGAGTCGCTCGGTCGCCACCACAACACCCTCGGCTACTCGACGATCGTGAAGGGCGATGTGGACGCGGCGCTCGCCGGCGCGGACGTCGTCGTCAAGGGCCGCTACGTCACCGACCCGGTCTCGGGCGTCCCGATCGAGCCGCGCGCCGTGATCGCGCAGTGGCAGGGCGACAAGGTCACCGTCTGGACGTCCACCCAGGTCCCCTACGCAGCGCGTGGAGGGGTCGCGCATGTCCTCCAGATCCCAGAATCGCAGGTGCGCGTCGTCGTGCCGCTGCTCGGCGGTGGCTTCGGCGCCAAGTGCGACTTCCACTTCGAGGGTCACGTCGCAGCGCTCGCGCGTGCAGCCCGGCGGCCGGTCAAGCTCGTCTTCTCCCGGCGCGAGGAGTTCTTCGCGGTCGGCCATCGCCGCGAGGGCATGGTGATCGAGTTCGAGACGGGTGCCCGCGCCGACGGCACGCTCGTCGCCCGCAAGGCCCGGCTCGTGCTCGACAAGGGCGCCTACTGCGGCGAGGGCGGCTTCTTCGCGCAGATGGCCGCGATGCATGCGCACGGTCCCTACAACCTCGAGAACGTACACATCGAATCATCCCTCGTCTACTCCAACAACCAGCCCTCGTCCTCGATCCGCGCCCCGACGGCGCCGCAGGTCTGCTGGGCCCTGGAGCAGCACATGGACGAGCTCGCCGCCGCGCTCGACCTCGACCCGGTCGAGCTGCGCAGGCGCACGGCGATCGAGACCGGCTCGGTCACCGCGACCGGCCAGGTGCTGGAACAGATCGCGATGAAGGAGACGCTCGAGAAGGCCGTTGAGATGATCGGCTACGGGCAAGAGCTCCCCGAGGACGAGGCGATCGGCGTCGCAATCGGCTGGTGGCCGTGCTTCGCCTCGAGCAGCGGCGCCTACGTGAAGCTCAACCACGACGGCACCGGCACGATCATCACCGGCGCGCAGGAGAACGGCACCGGCTCCGTGATGGCGATGCCGACCTACGTCGCAGCCGAGCTCGGGATGAAGCCCGAGGACTTCTCGCTCCTCTACCAGGACACCGACGCGGCTCCGAACGACATGGGCTCATGCGGCTCGCAGACCACGTTCAACAGCGGACGGGCTGTGATCGCGGCGGCTGTCGACCTGCGGGAGCAGCTGCTCGACGCGGCGGCCGACAAGCTCGAGGCCGGCCGCGGCGACCTCGTCCTCGCCGACGGAGCCGTTTCCGTGCAGGGCTCGCCGGACAAGTCTGTCACGATCGCCGAGCTGGCCTCGAGCGGCGCCTTCCACGGCAAGAGCCTCGACGTGCCCCCGGATGGCCCCGCGGCTCCGGCCGAGGGCTGTGTCGGGCGACTCGGGCTCGAGTCGTTCCATGCACCGCAGCTCATCGCCCACGCGGTTCGGGTGCGGGTCGATCGGGGCACCGGCGTCGTGCGCGTGTTGCAGGTCGCCGCCGCTCACGACTGCGGCAAGATCCTGAACAGGATCGGCGCCGACGGCCAGGTTTATGGCGGCGTCGTGATGGGAATCGGCCAGGCGCTCTCCGAGGGGACGCAGCTCGACGAGAACGGCCGCCACCGCAACGCGCATCTCACCGACTACAAGCTAGTGACGGCATCGGATGCGCCTCACATCGACATCGCGTGGATCGAGACCGACACCCCGAACGCGGGGCCGAAGGGCTCGAAGGGCGTCGGCGAGCCGCCGTGCGTGCCGACGGCGGGGGCCGTCGCGAACGCGATCGCGAAGGTGATCGGGGCTCGCGTGCACCAGCTGCCGATGACACCGGAGCGAGTCTGGGAGGCGGGCACATGAGCGTCCAGACCTTCACCACGGCGGCCACCGTCGACGACGCCGTCGCGGCGCTCGCCGCAGGATCCCGCCCCGTGGCCGGCGGCACCGACATCGTCGTCGGTGCCCGCTCCGGCAAGGCGGCGATGCCGGCTGCGATCGTTGCGATCCACCGCGTCGCCGAGTTGCACGGCGTCGAGGTGCTCGGTGACGGCCGCCTCCGTCTCGGTGCGCTCGCGACCCACACCGAGATCGCTGCGAACGACGACGTCAGGAAACGTTTCAGCGCGCTCAGCGACGCCTGCGCGATCGTCGGCTCACACGCGACGCGCGCCCAGGGAACAATCGGGGGCAACCTGATGAACGCATCGCCCGCCATGGAGACCGGCGGGCCGCTGATCTGCCTCGGTGCCACGGCCACCCTGCACTCGGCGTCCGGCACGAGGGAGGTCGCGATCGAAGACCTCTGGCTCGGCCCCGGCCAGACGACGGCGCTGCCCGGCGAGCTCCTCGTCTCCGTGGAGATCCCCTCACCCGAGGCCGGCAGCGGTAGCGCCTACCTGAGGCTCGAATACCGGCGGCAGATGGAGATTGCCGTCGTCGGCGCCAGCGCCTTCGTCACCGTGCACAGAGGAAACGTCATCCAGGCACGGGTCGCGATGACCGCCCTCTCGCCCACGATCCGGCGGGTTCCGGGAGCTGCGGACGCGCTGATCGGCACGGATGGGGGCGCCGCAGCGATCGAGGCCGCCGGGGCGGCCGTCGCTGCCGCCGCCACCCCGATCTCCGACGTGCGCGGCTCGGCCGACTACCGCCGCGCGATGGCGGCCGTGATCACCCGCCGCGCCATCGAAACCGCGCTCTCACGCGCCCGACAGGAGGACGCATGAAAGTCGAGACGACGCTGACGGTGAACGGCACCGCCTACCCTCTCGAGCTCGACCCGGGCACGAACCTCCTCTCGGCGGTTCGTGACGTGATCGGCCTGACCGGCTCCAAGGAGGGCTGCGACGACTCCGAGTGCGGCGCCTGCATGATGTTGCTCGACGGACAGCCCGTGAACGCGTGCTCGTACCTCGCGCTGCAGGCCGAGGGCAGCGAGATCACGACGGTCGAAGGCCTTGCGGACGGCGACACCCTCGCTCCGCTGCAGGCGGCGTTCCTCGACCTCGGTGGCGTCCAGTGCGGCTTCTGCACCCCGGGCATGCTCGTCTCGGCAACGGCGCTACTCGACGCGAACCCGCAGCCGACAGAGGACGAGGTGCGGATCGGCCTCTCGGGGAACCTCTGCCGCTGCACCGGCTACGACGGCATCGTGAAGGCCGTGCTCTCGGTCAGCGGGCAGTAGCCTCGGCGGACACGCCCCTCGCGGACGATAGACAAATTTTCGCGATAGAGCTATCCTTTTTAATAGAGAGAAGATAGCAATATGACCAAGACATCGCTCGCGATCGACCGCGAAAAGGCAGATGCCGCTGCCAAGCTGCTCGGCACGAAGACGCTGACGGCGACGATCGACGCGGCCCTGACGGAGATCATCAACGCTGACCGCCGACGACGGCTCGTCGAGCGGATGCGCAGAAGCGAGCGGGGGATCGGGCCGACCGACGCGGAGCTCCATCAGCTCCGAACCCCGTGAGCCTCGAGTTCCTCGTCGATACGAGTGCCTGGAACCGCAGCACCGCGACCCCGGACCTGAAAGAACACTGGATGAGCGCCGTCGCATCCGAACGGGTCGCACTCTGTCCCCCGGTCAAGCTCGAGCTGCTGTTTTCGGCCCTCGGGCGCGACGACTACGAGGCGCTCGCCGACGAGCTCGAGGGTCTACCCTCCCTCGATCTCGGTCGTCCAGCAGTTCAGCGGGCGGCAGAGGTGCAGGCGATGCTCGGCGGCGCGAGCAAGCACCGCGGCCCAAATCCTGTCGATCTGTACGTCGCGGCGATCGCCGAGCTCAACGACACCACCGTCGTCCACTACGATCGCCACTTCGACGCGATCGCCCGGATCACGGGCCAGAAGACGGAGTGGATCGCGCGGCGCGGCTCGCTCGACTGAGGCCGGCGCTTAGGCGTGCCGATAGAACGGCGCGTCACTCGCCGGCAGCGCCGTGTTGCCGAGAATCAAGTCGGCGGCCTTCTCGGCCACCATCATCACCGGCGCGTAGATGTTCCCGTTCGTCACGTACGGGAAAACGGACGCATCGACGACGCGCAGGCCGTCCACCCCGTGCACCCGCATCGTCTCCGGGTCGACGACCGACATCTCGTCCACGCCCATCCGGCAGGTGCACGACGGGTGCAGCGCCGTCTCGGCGTCCCGAGCGACCCAGTCGAGGATCTCCTCGTCGGTCTCGACCGACAGGCCCGGCGAGAGCTCGCCCGCGTTGTAGGACTCGAAGGCCGGCTGGGTGAGGATCGTCCGGGCGACGTGCACCGCCTCGAGCCACTCGCGCCGGTCCTGCTCGGTCGAGAGGTAATTGAAGCGCAGCGCCGGGTGCACACGGGGGTCCGTCGAGGTGATCTTCACCGATCCTCGCGCGTCGGAGTACATAGGGCCGACATGGACCTGGTAGCCGTGGCCACCCGAAGGAGAGGTGCCGTCGTAGCGAATCGCAACCGGCAGGAAGTGGAACATCAGGTTGGGATAGGCGACTGCGTCGTCGCCCCGGACGAACCCTCCCGCCTCGAAGTGGTTCGTCGCCCCCGGGCCCGAGCGGAAGAACAGCCACTTGAAGCCGACCCACGGCCGGTTGCGGAGCTTCATCGCAGGTGCAACCGAGACCGGCTGCTTGGAGCCGTACTGGATGTAGACCTCGAGGTGGTCCTGCAGGTGCTCGCCGACGCCGAGCAGGTCGTTGACGACGGCGATCCCGAGCGCCTCGAGCTCCGCCGCGTTGCCGACACCCGACAGCTGCAGCAGCTGTGGCGAGTTGATCGCGCCGCCGCAGAGGATCACCTCGCCGGCCTCGATCCGCTCGGGCCCGACCTTGCCAATGGCCTCGACGCCGACCACGCGCGTCCCGTCGAACAACACGCGGTTCACGAAGGTACGGGTGCGGACGTCGAGGTTTGGCCGGTGCATCACCGGGTGGAGGTAGGCACGGGCGGCACTGAGGCGGCGGCCGCGGTGGATGTTGCGGTCGAAGGCGGCGAAGCCCTCCTGCTTGTAGCCGTTGACGTCGTCGGTGAGCGGGTAGCCGGCCTCCTGCACCGCCTCGAAGAACGCCTGGAAGAGCGGACTCGTGGCCGGGCCGCGCTCGAGCACGAGCGGCCCTTCCCCGCCCCGGTACTCGTCGGCACCGGCAAGACAGGTCTCCATCCGCTTGAAGTACGGCAGGCAGTGCGCGAAGTCCCAGGCTCCCATCCCCGCATCCGCGCCCCAGCGCTCGTAGTCGAGCGGGTTGCCGCGCTGGAAGATCATCCCGTTGATGCTCGACGAGCCCCCGAGCACCTTGCCGCGGGCGTGATAGACACGACGGCCGTCCATGTGGGGCTCCGGCTCCGACTCGTACTTCCAGTCGTAGTGGCGGTTACCGATCGGCGTCGCGAGGCCGGCCGGCATGTGGATGAAGACGTCCCACTTCGAGTCGGGGCGCCCCGCCTCGAGGACGAGCACCCGCGTCGAGGGATCGGCGCTGAGCCGGTTTGCGAGCGCGCACCCGGCCGAGCCGCCGCCCACGATCACGAAGTCGTAGCGCTCCGTCATCGCCGCCGCTTGTGTTGATTCAACACAAAGTCACCTGCCGCCGAGCTTGCGCTGGCGCCATTCCTCGGTCTCGGCGAGATCATTGAACGTGAAGATATGGAAACCGGCGATCTTCTGCTCGGGATCGGCGAGCGCCGGACCCAGGCCCTTGATCAGACGATCCGGACTGAATCCGCCCGGCTGCAGGAACCGCGTCACGAAGTTCGTGTTCTTGCGCAGGAAGCGGATCGACTCGCCGATTCCGATTCGTGTCGAGACGCGGAGCAGCTTGGCCCGTTGCACGGCGCCAGGGATCCCCAGGTAGACCCGTAGCTCGATCCCCCGGGCGCGCACCTCACGCAGCCAGCGCGCCGTCACGGCCGAGTCGAAGCAGATCTGGGTCGAGAAGTAGTTCGCGAACGGCGCCTTCTGGGCCATCGCCGCAATTGCAGTCGCGTCGTCGATCAGCGGATGAGTCTCGGGGTAACCCGCGATCCCGATCTGCTCGAAGGGGTGACCCAGCTCGAGCAGGTCGCGAAGGAGCGGTGCGGCGCCCTCGTAGATTCCGGCGGGCTCGTCGGCGTCACCCGCCACGACGAAGACGTCGCGCGCGCCCATCTCCCGCAAGCGGGCGACGACCTCCGCGAGATGGCCCCTGTCTCGCACGAGCCGGGCCGACAGGTGTGGCACGATCGTGTACCCGGCCGCGCCGAACTTCCCGGCCAGCTCGAGCGTGGGCTCGAGCCCCTTCACGGGAGAGACCGTGACGGTAAGCGTGACATCCTTGGGGACGTTCTCCAGCACCTTCTCCTCGGCACCCGCGAGCGGGATCACCTCGTAGCGGGAGGCCGCGATCAGCTCCGGCAGCGTAGTCGCCGTGTTCAAGAGAACGAATCCGCGAAGGAGGCCTTCTTGCGCTCGATGAACTCGATCAGCTCGGCGTCGACAGCATCGTCGATCGGCGGAGCCTCGTATTCGGCGAGCATCGTCTTCCACGTCGCGTTAGCCCGCACGTTCGCATCGTTCGCACCCTCGAGCTCCCACTGCTCGAAGCTGCCGTTGTCGGCGTTCGACGAGCGCCAGAAGGCGCCCTCGAAGTTCGCGAGCGTGTGGGCGTGGCCGAGGAAGTGCGTCCCCGGCTCGTTCGTCAGCAGCGCATCGAGCGCCTGCCCGTTCGGCGTCATGTCGACACCCTTCGCGAAGGCGTGCCAGGCTGCTGCCTGGTCGACGTCGAGGATGAACTTCTCGTAGCCCATCGCGAGGCCACCTTCGAGCCAGCCCGCGGTGTGGAGGACGAAGTTGACGCCGCCGAGCATCGCCGGCTGCATCGTGTTCGCCGACTCGTAGGCCGCCTGGGCGTCGGCGATCTTCGACGCCGTGAGCGCGCCGCCGGAGCGGAACGGCACTCCGAGCCGACGCGCCAGCGCCGCCATCACGTAGAGGATCAGCGCCGGCTCGGGCGTGCCGAACGTCGGCGCGCCGGACTGCATCGACATCGACGAGGCGAAGGAACCGAGGATCACGGGTGCCCCGGGCCGGACGAGCTGACAGAAGGCCATTCCCGCAAGCGCCTCGGCGAGGGTCTGGGTGGCGGCGCCGACGACCGTGGCCGGGCTCATCGCCCCCGCCAGGATGAACGGCGTGATCAGCACGGCCTGGTTCGCCTCAGCGTAGGCCTTCGCGGCACCGAGCATGGTCGCGTCCCACACCATCGGCGAGTTCGCGTTCGCGAGCGAGACGACCACCGTGTTCGACTCGAGGAAGTCGGCGCCGAAGAGGATCCGCGCCATCGCGACCGTGTCCTCGGCCCGGCTCGGGTGCGTCACCGAGCCCATGAACGCTTTGTCCGAATAGCGCATGTGCGCGTAGACCATGTCGTAGTGCCGCTTGTTGACGGGGACGTCAACCGGCTCGCAGACCGTACCGCCGGAGTGGTGCAGGAACGGCGTCATGTAGGTCAGCTTCACGAAGTTGCGGAAGTCCTCGATCGTGCCGTAGCGGCGGCCGTTGTCGAGGTCGCGCACGAACGGCGAGCCGTACGCCGGCGCGAAGACGGTGTTCATGCCGCCGATCACAACGTTGTTCTCCGGGTTGCGCGCGACCTGAGTGAAGCTCGCGGGCGCGGTCGCCTGAACGATGTGGCGGGCGAGCCCCCGGGGGAAACGGACGCGCTCGCCGACGATGTCGGCACCGGCGGCCTTGAACAGCGTCAGTGCCTCCGGCGTCTCGCGGAAATCGATCCCGACCTGCTCGAGCACCGTGTCGGCGTTCTCCTCGATCAGGGCGAGCTGCTCCTCGTCGAGCACCTCGAACGGCTTCAGCACCCGTGTGATGTAGGGGACGCTGATCGCGTCGGTCGCAGCCCGCGCGGCCTGCCGGGCTGCGCGGCCACCGCTGCGGCGACCGCCTGTCGTCTCGCTCATGCGGGGCTCCTTGTCGAGGTCGAATCGGGCTGGGATCGGCGGCGGCGCTGCCTGCCGCTCGTCGGGTCGGCGACGCGGCGCGGCGGCAACGTGACCGCGAGGCGAAGGCGCTCGTAGGGGTCGGTGTCGTGGGGGATGGCCATCGCGCCGACGAAGAGCTCCTGGAAGCGCGGCTCGACAGCGGTCTCGATCTTCTCGACGCGCCGCACGACCTCTTCGATCTCGACGCGGGCGGAGCGGTCGAGGAGTGCGATCCGCGCCCCGGTACCGGCAGCGTTGCCTGCCGAGGTGAGGCCCGCCGGATCGCAGTCCGGAACGAGCCCGAGCACGAGCGCGTAGACGGGGTCGATGTGGTTGCCGAATGCGCCCGCCAGGCGGATCCGATCGACCCGCTCGACCCCGTAGCGCTCCATCAGCAGCGTGCAGCCGGCGTGAAGGGCGGCCTTGGCGAGCTGGATTTGGCGGACGTCGTTCTGGGTGATCGTCAGCTCGGGCTCGCCGTCCGAGAGAACGTACGAGAACGTGCGCCCGTCGGAGACGATCCGGGGCGTCCGGGCCGCGAGCTCGCCGTCGATCGTGCCGTCGGTCGTCAGGATCCCCGCCAGGTGCAGCTCGGCAATCGCCTCGATGATCCCGGAGCCGCAGACCCCCGTGACGTGCGTTCCCGCGAACGCGGGATCGTCCGACCAGAGGTCGTTGCCGATCACCCTGAAGCGTGGCTCGAGCGTGTCGGGGTCGATCCGGACGCGCTCGATCGCGCCCGGCGCGGCCCGCTGGCCGCAGCTGATCTGGGCGCCCTCGAACGCCGGGCCGGTGGGGCTCGACGCGGCGAGCAGAAGGTCACGGTTGCCGAGCACGATCTCGGCGTTCGTCCCGACATCGACGATCAGGTTGACCGTCTCGCCGAGGTGCGGGCCTTCGGAGAGGATCACGCCGGCCGTGTCCGCTCCGACGTGACCGGCGATACAGGGCAGCACGTAGGCGCGCGCACCCGGGTGTACCGGCAGGCCGAGGTCGGTGGCCGGTCGCCGTACCGCCTCGTCGATCGCCAGCGCAAACGGTGCCCCTCCGAGCTCGGTGGGGTCGAGGCCGAGCAGGAGGTGGTGCATGATCGGGTTGCCGACGAGCGTCACCTCGAGGATGTCGTCGCGCGAGATACCCGCGTCGTTCGCGAGTTCGGCGGTGAGCTTGGCGAGACAGCCACGCACCGCACGCGTCAGCTCCTTCTCGGAGCCCGGGTTCATCATCACGTAGGAGACGCGGCTCATCAGATCCTCGCCGAAGCGGATCTGCGGGTTCATCTCGCCGGCCGACGCAAGGACGTCGCCGGTGTGGAGGTCGCAGAGGTGCCCTGCCACCGTCGTCGAGCCGATGTCAAAGGCGATCCCGTACGCCGCGTCGTGGAAGCCGGGCCAGACGGCCGTCACCACGGCATCATCGTGTACCGCAACGGTGACCCGCCACGCCGGACTTTGTGGCTCGAAGCCACTTGTGCGGAGGGCGCGCTGGAGACTGACGACGACATGCGCGTCGACGGCGAGGTCCGTCAGCTGCCACTCCCGCTCGAGCGCCTGGCGGAGGCGGCCGAGGTCGCTCGAGGGCGAGGCGAGATCGGGCTCCTCGACCTCGACGTAGTAGAGCCGTACGACCGGGTCGAGCTCGATCGGGTGCGCGTCGGCCTCCTTGCGCACGACCTGGCGGTGCACCTGACTCTCGGCGGGGACGTCGATCACGAGCTCTCCGGCGATGCGGGCAGTGCAGCCGAGGCGCCGGCCGGCCGCAAGCCCGCGGTCGGCGGCGTAGGCCCGCTCGACCTCGCTGACCGGCGTGAGGTTCCCGGCCGAGGAGACGATCGCGTGCTTGGCGTGCTCGCCCTCGCTCACTTCGACCTGGCAGCGGCCGCAGATGCCGCGGCCGCCGCAGACGGAGTCGATGTCGACGCCGAGGCGGCGCGCGGCGTCGAGCACGGTCGTGCCGCTGTCGAACCGGCCGCGCCGGCCGGACGGTGTGAAGACGACCAGGTGGTCGCTCACCGTGAGCGCTCCAGCCCGGACGACAGGCTCAGGCCTGTCGCCGCGGCGTCGGGGTGCTTCCGAGCGCTCACGCGGTCGCAGCCCTCCGCCGGCCGTCGCGGCCGCCACGACGTCCGCTCTGGGCGGCCTCGCCCTTGTCTCCGTTGCGCGCGATCCAGTCGGCGCAGTGCTCGTCGTTGCCGTTCATCACATCGGCGGCCCAGATCGCGTAGCGCACCTCGTCGTGCAGCGGGCTCGTGATCGCCGAGGTGAGGCCGGAGGCGATCGCCATCGGCAGGAAGGCGGCATTCAGGGCCGGCCGGTTGGGCAGCCCGAAGCTGACGTTGGAGGCGCCGCAGGTCGAGTTGACGCCGAGCTCCTCGTTGAGCCGGCGGACGAGCCGGAACACCTGCCTGCCCGCCGTTCCCATGGCGCCGATCGGCATTACCAGGGGATCGACGACGATATCCTCCTTCGGGATCCCGTAGTCGGCGGCGCGGGAGACGATCTTCTGCGCCACTGCGAAGCGGACGTCCGGGTTCTCCGAGATGCCGGTCTCGTCGTTCGAGATCGCAACCACGGCGGCGCCGTACCTGGCCACGAGCGGCAGCACCCGCTCCATCTGCTCGTCCTCGCCGGTGACGGAGTTGACGAGCGCCTTACCCTGATAGACCGAGAGGCCCGCCTCGAGCGCCTCGACGATCGAGGAGTCGATGCAGAGCGGCACGTCGGTGATCGACTGCACGAGCTCGATCGTGTGGCGCAGGATGCCGGGCTCGTCGGCGAGCGGGATGCCCGCGTTGACGTCTAGCATCTGCGCCCCGGCCTCGACCTGGGCGATCGCGTCGGCGATCACGGTCTCGAAGTTGCCGGCCTTCATCTCCTCGGCCAGCTTCTTGCGGCCGGTCGGGTTGATGCGCTCGCCGATGATCACGAAGGGGCGATCGAACCCGATCACGACCTCCTTGGTCGCTGAGGAAAGAACCGTCTCGGTCAACTCTTCCCCCCGCCGATGCCGACCCTGTTGGGGCGAGACCTGACTCGCCCTGAACTGTCTCGCCCTCCCGTGAACGTCAAGCTGTCTCCTCCCCGCTCGCGCGGACGATCCGCGCGAGCCTCTCGTCGGTGTAGTCGTGCTCGAGGGCGGTGACGACTGCGGCCACCTCCGCCTCGAGGTCGTCTCCGCAGGGCTGCGCATCGCGCCGCCACTCCTCCAGATACGCGTCGGTCCCGATCAGCCCGGCCCGCATCGCGGCGGCGTCGATCGCCTCCTGGAAGCGCTCGGACAGTTGCGCCCGGGCCGCCTCACGTCCCTTGCCCGCGGTCACCTGGGCGGGGATCGCCCGCCAGGAGATGAGCGTCAGCTCAGGCACGGGCGGGTGCCCCCACGAATTCGACGAGCGACGGTGAGAGCTCCCCGTAGCCGGTCGCGCGCTGCTCGAAGGCGAGCCCCAGGAACGCGGCTGCGGCCTCGGCGCGCGCTCGGAGGGCCGGGTCGTCCGTTTGCGCCAGGTAGACGAGCCGCTTGTAGTTGGCGAACATCATCCCCACGAGCTCGGGGTGCACGTCGAGCTTCAGGCCCCGCACGACCAGCGCCTCGAAGTGCCGGGCGAGGAAATCGGTGAGGTAGAAGGTGGCAGGCTCGTCCCCCTGCATTGCCTCCCAGGCCGCGTTGCCGGCGAAGAATCCGTAGCAATGGGCGCCTGGCAGCCGCTCGACATTGTGTCGATTCAGCACAATGTCCAAGGCGCCGGCGGTGCCGCAGTCGGCGTAGGCGACGAAGACGCTCTCGTAGCGACCCTCGAGCTCGGTCAGCTTCGCATCGACGGCGCCTGCGATCCGATCCGGTGTGTTGTGGAGCTTCGCCGGCAGGCAGCGGACATCGACATGCGTCCAGCCGTTGAGCGCGATCACTGCCAGCACCTCGCGCGCGATCGCGCCGCACGCGACGATCAGCACCTCCGGGTGCTCGGCGGCAGCGTAGTCGACCTCACGCTCCAACAGATCGGGCACGGCGCTCAATTCGCCCTGGCCGCAGCCCTGCGCGCGAGCACGAGTGCCTGCGCCGTCTCGGCAGCGACCGCGGCGTCGCGGCAATAGGCGTCGGCACCAACCGCCATCCCGAACTCCTCGTTCAGTGGAGCACCGCCGACGAGCACGATGTAATCGTCGCGGATCCCCTTCTCCTTCAGCGTGTCGATCACGACCTTCATGTACGGCATCGTGGTCGTGAGCAGCGCCGAGAGGCCGAGGATCTCCGGCTGGTGCTCTTCCAATGCCTCCAGGTACTGCTCGACGGGCGTGTTGATGCCGAGGTCGATCACCTCGAAGCCCGCACCCTCGAGCATCATTGCTACGAGATTCTTGCCGATGTCGTGGATATCGCCCTTGACGGTGCCGATCACGACCTTGCCGATCCGCTCGACGCCGGTCTCGGCGAGCAGCGGCCGCAGGATCGACATCCCGGCCTTCATCGAGTTCGCGGCGAGCAGCACCTCGGGGACGAAGAGAATGCCGTCGCGGAAGTCGATCCCGACGATCCTCATCCCGCCGACGAGCGCGTCGTTGAGTACCCGATCGGGCGACCAGCCGCGCGCAAGGAGGATGTTCGTCCCCTCGGCGATCTCGGGAGCGAGACCGTCGTAGAGATCGTCGTGCATCTGGGTGACGAGATCATCGTCGGAAAGTGCGTTCAGGTCGATCTCTTGCTCGCTCATGCAGCACCTCGTTTCACGTTGTCGTAGCCGATTCGGGTCGAAAGGGTGGTTGCCTCGTCGCGGACGAGACGGCCGAGCTCGTCGAGGAGTCCCTCGTGCAGGCGGGCCGTCGGGCCCGAAACGCTCAGCGCCGCGATCACGGTGCCGCCGGCGTCACGAATGGGTGCGGCCACGGCCCAGAGGCCGGCCTCGAGCTCGTCGACGGCGGTCGCATACCCGCGGGCGCGCGTGCGCTCGAGGTCGCGTGCGAGCTCGAGCGGGTCTGTGATCGTGGCCGGCGCGAGACGCTCGAGCGGCGCGGCGGGCAGCGGCAGCACGCCCTCGGCAAGGAAGACCTTGCCGATCACGGAGCCGTAGTTCGGCACGCGCTGGCCGACCCAGTTGGTCGAGCCCAGGATGTGCCGGCTATCGCGCTGATCGAGCATCTCGACGGCGGTCGGCGTGGCGACGCCGAGATTCGCCGTCTCGCCGCTCAGGTCGGCGAGGCGTTCGAGCGCGTCGCCTGCGAGCTGGACGAGATCCGGGCCTGTCGTCTCGCGGCGCGCGTAGCGGAGCAGAACCGGGCCGGGCCGAAGGGCGCCACGATGCGGGTCACGCTGCACGAGCCCCTGGCGCTCGAGCGCTCCGACAAGGCGCGACGTCGTGCTCTTCGGCAGTCCTGCGAGCAGCGCCAGCTCGCCGACGGTCGGCGCCTCGTGCTCCTCGACCACGTGGACGAGCAGCTGGGAGGCGCGGTCGATGGACTGGGTACCGGTGCGGGTGGGCATGGCTAAATCAGGATGTGGAACCGATATTCCACCATATGAGTCTACGGACTGTTCGGAGAACAGTCAACGCGGCGCGGGCCTCTTATCGGCTGCTTCGCGGCCGCCCAGACCTCGAACACCGTACTGGCCCTCGTCACAGGGGCCGACGGGCGGGTCAGGCGAGGGCGGCACGGGCTCCTGCGGCGGCGCCGAGCCCGGTCTGGACGGCCGTCTCGGTGTACCAGGTGCCGAGGTAGTCGCCGGCGAGCCAGACGGGCGCGAGCGACCGGGTGAGCGCCGGCTGGAGAGCGCTACGACCGACATGCGGGTACGGCAACCCTCTCTCCCACCGGCTGATCACGACCTCCTCGACGAGGCCGCGCGTCGCGGGCAGCACCTCGTGGAGATCGGCCAGGAACCGCTCACGGACGGCGTCGTCGTCTAGGCCCTCGAGCCGGCGCGCGAAACCGGCGGCGGCGTACACCATGAAGCTGCCGCCGGGCGCACGTGCGCCCTCTCCCGTCCGGCGCACGTTGGCGGTGTTGAAGAGCATGCTGAACGAGCGCTTCGGCGTTGCGAGAGCGTAGAGGTCGTCCCACGGCATCGGCCCCGTCTCGCGGGTCAGGAACGCGCCGACGACATAGGGGCCGTAGCGGATCGCGTCGAGCGCGGCCGCCGTGTCGGCAGGCAGGCCCGTGACGATTTCTCTTGTCACGAAAGCGGGGGTGGCGACGATCACGGCACGGGCCTCGATCACCAGAGGCCCCTCGGCGCCGTCGTAGGTGACGCGAACGCCGTCTCCGGCCGGCTCGACCGCGGTCACCCGCGCCCCGAGCCTGACCCGCTCGCCGAGCGCCGAGGCCAGCGTGTCCGTGGCGACGCTCGAGCCGCCGAGAACGTTCCGCGAGAGGCCTCCCTTCTTGTCCCAGACGAGGTGGAAGTAGCCGACGCCGTAGCCGGCCGCAAGCTCCTCCGGCTCGCCCGAGGAGCGGGTCAGGGTGGAGCGGAAGAGGAGGTCGACGTCCTCGGGCAGCTCGCCGGAAAACTGCGCGAACGAGCGATCGTCCATGAACGCCAGCATCCGCTGCTGGCGCTCGGCCGGATCCTCGCCCTCGCGCACCGCGGCAATCCCCGCGTACTTTCGAACGGCCAGGCGGAGCCTGATCCCCGTCTTCACGAGCGATACACGTGAGCGGAGCGGCATCGGCAGGCGCAGCGGGAAGCTCTCCACCGGCCCGCGCGAGACGAGCTTGCCGTTGAGCGACACCGCCGCGAGCCGGCCCGGGACCGGAGCGACCTCGATGCCGAGCCCGTCGAGCAGCTTCCCGGACGCTGACTCGGGGCCGCCGAACACGTGCGCACCGAAGTTGAGCCAGTTGTCGCCACGGGGCTCCGAGTGGATCCGACCGCCGGGACGCGAGCCCGCCTCGAGCAGCAGCACGTCGCGGTCACGAAGCGCCTGCGCCCCGGTGAGGCCGGCGATCCCCCCGCCGACGACGACGACCTCCCGGTGCTCCGCATCCACGGAGCGATCGTAAACGAGGCGGCTCAGCCCTGCTTCGGGCCGCTCGCCCACTCGACGATCTGCTCCGCCGAGATCGGGAGCGAGGTGACGGTGATGCCCCAGTCCGAGAGCGCGTCCTCAATCGCGCCGCTCATGATCGCCGGCGTCAGCATCCTGCCACCCTCGCCGGCTCCCTTGATCCCGTAGGCGGTGTAGGGCGACGGCGTCTCCTGGTGGCCGACGGTCATCGTGGGCACGTCCATGGAGGAAGGCAGGTGGTAGTGCTCGAAGCTCGCGTTGCGGACGCGGCCCTCGTCGTCGTAGAGGATCTCCTCATAGAGCGCCGTGCCGAGGCCCTGCACCGTTCCCCCGATCACCTGGCCGTCCAGCGTGCGCGGGTTGACGATCGTCCCTGCGTCGTGGACGGCTGCATAGCGGAGGAACTCCAGCTTGCCGGTCTCGACGTCGACCTCGATCACGGCGATGTGCCAGGCGTGGCCGACGAAGGGGTAGAAGATCCCGAGGTCGGAGCGGTCGTCGTTCGGGAGCGTCGTCAGCGGGTGGTCGTAGGTCGACTGCGCAGCGAGTCCACTCGGCATGTCGGGCGGCAGGTCGAGGCGGAACATGTACGCGGTCATGGCCACGTCTGCGAGCGTGAGGTGGCGGTCGGGCACGCCGACGACGCCGATACCGCCGTCGCGAAACTCGAGGTCGGCCTCGGCGACCTCGAGCTTGTCGCTCGCGATGCGGCGGATCTTGTCCTTCAGCTCCGAGGCGGCGCCGGCGACGGCACCCGACACCATCACCGTGTAGCGGGAGCCGCCCGGGCCGGTGCCGGGAAGCGCGTTCTGCGAGTCGGCGTAGTTGACGACGACCGACGCCGGTTCGACGTCGAACTCCTCGGCCACGACCTGGGAGACGACGGTCTCGGGGCTGTTCCCCCACATCGACTGAGAGTGCAGGGTGACGATGATCTCGCCCGTCGGGTCGATCCGGACGCTCGCGCTCTCGGGGCTCGAGGTCGGAGTGAACTGCGGATCGTCGAACCAGAACCAGAACTCGGTCGAGCTGAAGACGCTGCGCTCCTGCGAGGCGACGACGCCGATCCCGACGTGGCGCCCCTCGGCCCTCGCCTTCGCCCGGTAGTCGACCCAGTGGTCGTAGTCCGCTTCTTCCAGCACCTTGGCGAGCACGCCCTGGTAGTTGCCGCTGTCGTAGATGTTCCCGGTCGGCGTGCGATACGGGAACGAGCCCGCGGGGATCAGGTTGCGCCGGCGGATCTCGACCCGGTCGAGCCCCAGGTCGCGCGCGGCGATGTCGACGAGCCTCTCTAGGATCCAGTTCGAGACCTCCGCCCCGAAGCCGCGGTAGGCGCCCTGCTGGTTCTTGTTCGTCAGCACCGCGGCCAGGGAGTACTCGACGTGCTGGATGCGGTAGGGGCCGACGATCTGCGAGAGCGCGTTGCCGTGCGTGCCGGTGCCGAACTGGAGGTAGGCGCCGTAGTCGTCGATGCACGAGATCCGCAGCGCCTTGAACTCGCCGTCGTCGTCGAAGGCGAGCGACGCCTCGTAGCGCCGGTCGGAGCCGCAGTGGTCGTTGTTGACGATGTGCGTCGTGCGATCCTCGACGTACTTCACCGGCTTGCCGACGAGCATCGAGAGGAAGCCGGCGAAGGTCGGCACCTTGTGCATGAAGAACTTCGAGCCGAAGCTGCCGCCGGCGGCGACGGGAACGAGCCGCAGCTTGCCGGCGGGGATCTTCAGCGAGCCCGCGATCAACCAGAGGAAGTAGGTGAAGTTCATCGAGTTGGCGTGGATCGTGACGACGCCCGTGCCAGGGTCGTAGTCGCCGATCGCGCCGTTCGTGTCCATCGGCATCCCGGTCGAGCGGGGCCAGTAGAGCTCGGCGGTGACCGAGCGGTCGGCCTCCTCGAACGCCTTGTCGACCTCGCCGAAGGAGAACGTCCGCTCGTAGGCCGTGTTGGTGCCGAGCGCCTCGTGGACGAGTGGCGCACCGTCCTCCCGGGCGGCGACCGGGTCGAGCACGACGGGCAGCTGTTCGTACACGATCTCGATCAGCTCGCAGGCGTCCTCGGCGATGTAGCGGTTCTCGGCGATCACGGCGGCGACCGTCTCGCCGTAGTGGCGCACCTTCTCGATCGCGATCATGTCCTGCACGATCGGGCCGGCGCCGAAAGAGGGCAGCGGCGCGGCGCGCTCGGCGACGTCCTTGCCGGTGACGACGCGGACGACGCCGGGAAGGGCCTCGGCCTTCGAGGTGTCAATCGAGACGACCCTCGCGTGGGCGTGCGGGCTGCGCTTGACCGCGGCGTGGAGCATGCCGGGCAGCTTGATGTCGTCCAGGTAGCGGCCCTGGCCACGGAGGAACCGAGGATCCTCGACGCGGTTGAGGCTCTTGCCGAGCCAGCGGCGCGGCGTGTCGGTGCCGGCGGTCTCGCGTGCGACCTTGGCGGCGTTCGGATCCTGCTCTGCGATGCTCATGCAGCCTCCTCCGCCGCGGCGCGGATCGAATCGACGATGTGCTGGTAGCCCGTGCAGCGGCAGAGGACGCCGCTGATCGCGTCGCGGATCTCCTCGTCGCTACCACCACCCGGGTTGGCCTCGAGGTACTCGTGCGCGGTGACGAGCATCGCGGGGGTGCAGAACCCGCACTGGAGGCCGTGGTTGTCGTGGAAGGCCTGCTGCAGGCGGCCGAGCGTACCGTCGGGCTCGGCCAGGCCCTCGACCGTGAGCAGCAAGCGGCCGTCGGCCTGGACGGCGAACATCAGGCAGGCGCGCACCGACTCGCCGTCGACGAGCACGTTGCAGTTGCCGCAGAAGCCGTTCTCGCAGGCGACGTGCGTCCCGGTCAGATCGAGATCCTCGCGCAAGAAGTCGGCGAGCGTCAGGCGCGGCTCGACGCGCCCTTCGCGCCACGTCCCGTTGACCTCGACCCGGATCTCCAACCTGTCCGTCATCTCGTCGCACCCGCTTTCGCGTTGGCGTCCTGCAGCGCCCGCAGCGCGAGGGTGACCGCGACGCGGCGGCGGTAGGTGCCGCTCGCCTCGATGTCGCCGGCCGGGTCGAGGCCCGCCAGCGCGTCGACGAGGGCTGCTCGGGCGGCAGCGCCGTCGAAGGGAGCCCCGACGAGGTGGGAGACGTCGACGCGATGTGGCGTCGCTGCGACGCGGAGGAGGACGAGCTCTGCCGCCGTGCACGCTCCCGCCTCGTCGAGGGTGATCGTCGCGGCAGCGGCGACGTTGGCGAAGTCGCGATAGCGGGCGCTGACCTCGTGGAAGCCGACGCCCGTTCGCGGGGCCGCAGCAGGCACGTGCACCACGGTCAGAAGCTCGTCGGGCTCGAGCACCGTCTCGTGAGGGCCCTGGAAGAACGACCGAGCCGGCACGGTGCGCTCGCCGCCGGCCGATCGGATCTCGAGCCGGGCGTCGAGAGCGACGGCAGCGGCCGTCAGCTCGGCCCACGGCGCCGCGTAGGCGAGCGATCCGCCGACCGTGCCGCGGTGCCGGGTCGCGAGAAAGCCGGCGTAGCGCCCGGCTTCCCGGAGCAGCGGCTGGGCCGCCGCGGCCGCGTCGCTGTCGAGCAGCTTCTGCTGGCGCGTGAGTGCCCCGATCCGCAACGCGCCGTCACCGTCGACCTCGATCGCCGCGAGGCCCGGAACCCGGTTCACGTCGACGACGAGCGTCGGCTTGACGACCCGCGCCTTGAGCAGCGGGACGAGGCTCTGTCCGCCTGCGAGCACCCGCGCACCGTCGCCCGCCGCGAGGAGGGAGAGCGCCTCGTCGAGCGTCTCGGGAGCGCGGTAGGCGAACGGGGCGGCCTTCACGCGGCGGCCCTCACAGTCTCGTCGAGAGGCAGGGCGTCGTTTGGGCTGCGGAGGTACTCGATCGTGGTGAAGATCAGGTCGGCCTCGCCGGCGTTCTGGAGGTCGTGGATCATCGACTCGCCGGGGCCGAAGGAGAGCCGGCGCGTCTCGCCGACGCCGTAGGCCACCTCGAGCGTCTCGCCGTCGCCGTTGTGACTGATCGCCGCGCCGCCGCTGACGCACGTCCAGACGTAGTCGAGCACGTGACGGTGAAAGGCGATCCGGTCGCCGGGCCGGAGGCGGATCTCCCAGTGGCGCGCGACCTCGTCCTCGAGCAGCAGACGGGTGCCGACCCGTGGATTGACGGCGTTGGCCTCGAGCTCCTCACGGAGCTCTGGGGACCAGCCGACGAAGGGCGGTGCCTGGGTCATGGGCGAGAACCCTACGCGGCGCTAGTGTTCGCCACAATGACGCATCTCCTGCTGCGTCGGTAGCCAATGCCTAACGCACCCGGATGAACCTCCGCCAGCTCGAGTACTTCATCGCGATCGCCGACGAGGGCTCCTTCCGGGCCGCCGCCGAGCGCGTCCGCGTCGCCCCGCCCTCGCTATCGCAGCAGATCCGCGTGCTCGAGGCGGAAGTCGGCGGGCCGCTATTCGAGCGTCTCGCGCGCGGCTCCCGCCTGACGCCGGCCGGCCGGGCCTTCCTGCCCGAGGCGCGCGCCGCGGTGCTCGCGGCGCAACGGGGTGGGCGAGCCGCCCGCGCGGCCCTTGCGCTCGAGCAGGCCGAGCTGGAGGTGGCAACGGTGCTCTCGCTCGCGGTCGGGCTGCTGCCCGCGGCGATCGAGCGCCTGTATCTCGCCTACCCCGGGATCGCCGTTCGGCTGCACGAGGTGATTCACCGCGACGAGCTCGTCCGCGCCGTCGACGACGGGATCGGCGACATCGCAGTCGGCCCAGCCCCGCCCGCGCGGAGCGGCCCCGTCGTCGAACTCGGACCCGAGGCCTTCGTGGCGATCGTCGGCACGCGACATCCTGCGTTCGCCTCGCCCGCTTCGGTGCCGATCGAGGCGCTCGCGGACGACGACTGGATTCTCTTCCCCGCCTGGCACGGTCTCCACGGGCTCGTGACGGCGATCTGTGCGCACGCCGGGTTCGTGCCGCGCGACGCGATCACGACGGCTCAAGTCGAGGCGGCTGTCCGGCTCGCAGCGGGCGGGCTCGGCGTCGCGATCGTGCCGGCGAACATCGTGCCCCCGCATCTGCAGGCGAACGTCCGCGAGCTCGATCCGCCGGTCTACCGCATGCTCTACGCGTACACGCGCGGGGAGTGGTCGCCGCAGGCACGGGCGCTGCTGACGGCGCTCGAGCAGGAGCCGTGGCCGGCCCTGCCGCGCGGTGCGCTCCTGCTCGACTGACGCGCTACCAGCCGGTGAGCTTCCAGATCTCGGGCTCGAGCCGGCCCTCCTCGCCGATCTCGGCGAAGAGCGCGACGGCGAGCTTCAGCTCGGCCATCGCGTCGTCGGTCATGCCGGTCGCCTGCAGCAGGTCGGCGAGGTTGCTCGGTGGCGATCCGCTCGACGCTGCACTGCTCAAGCCGGGCAAGAAGAGCAAGGCCGAGCCGGCTGAGTAAGCTCGGCAGCGTGCACGATGCGATCGTCGTCGGTTCAGGGCCGAACGGGCTTGCGGCGGCGATCGCGCTCGCCCGTGCCGGCCGGTCCGTGCTCGTCGTCGAGGGACGCGACACGATCGGCGGCGGCCTGCGCACCGAGGAGCTGACGCTCCCGGGATTCCGGCACGACACGTGCTCCGCGATCCATCCGCTCGGGATCGCATCCCCGTTCATGCGGTCGGTGCCGCTCGAGGAGCACGGCGTCGGGTGGATCCAGCCGCCCGCGCCGCTCGCGCACCCGCTCGACGACGGCACCGCAGTGATCCTGGAGCGCTCGCTCGCGGAGACGGCCGTCGGCCTCGGCGGGGACGGTGCAGCCTGGCAGAAGCTGTTCGAGCCGCTCGTCCGCTCCTCCGACGAAATCGTGGCAGGCACCCTGGCCGGCCCGCGCCCACCGCGGCACCCGCTGCCGATGGCCCGATTCGGGCTCAATGCGCTGCGCTCGGCATCCGGGCTCGCCCGCTCCCGCTTCGACGGCGAGCGCGCCCGGGCGCTGTTCGCCGGCAACGCGGCACACGCGATGCTGCCGCTCGAGGCCGGGGCTACCGCCTCCTTCGGGCTGATCCTCGCAATGCTCGGCCACGCGGTGGGCTGGCCGCTGCCGAAGGGCGGCTCGCAGACGCTCGCCGACGCGCTCGCCTCCTACCTCGTCTCGCTCGGCGGCGAGATCGAGACCGGCCACCAGGTCGAGTCGCTCCACGAGCTTGTGTTGAATCAACACAAAGTCGTGCTGCTCGACGTGACGCCGCGGCAGTTCCTGGCAATGGCCGGCGATCGGCTCGACGGCCGCTACCGGCGGGCGCTCGAGAAGTACCGCTATGGGCCGGGGGTCGTGAAGATCGACTATGCCCTATCCGGCCCGGTGCCCTGGCGGGCGGCGGAGTGCGTGCGCGCCGCCACGGTCCACCTGGGTGGAACGCTCGCCGAGATCGCCACCGCGGAGGCGGACGTCGCCGCCGGCCGTCATCCCGAGCGCCCGTACGTCCTCGTCGCCCAGCAGAGCCTCTTCGACCCGACGCGCGCGCCCGCCGGGCAGCACACGCTGTGGGCCTACACCCACGTCCCGAACGGCTCGACCCTGACCGACCAGACCGTGGCTGCGATCGAAGCACAGCTCGAGCGGTTCGCCCCGGGCTTCCACGACCTCGTCCTCGCCCGCAACGTGCTCGACCCGGCCGCGATGGAGGTGCGCAACCCGAACTACGTCGGCGGCGACATCAACGGCGGCAGCGCCGACCTACGCCAACTCTTCGCCCGCCCCGTGGCCAGCCCGAACCCCTACAAGACGCCGATCGACGGTGTCTACCTCTGCTCGTCCTCGACCCCGCCCGGCGGCGGCGTGCACGGCATGTGCGGGTCGCACGCGGCCCGAGCCGCGCTGCGACACTAGACGGAGGGTCCGCCGTCCGGCAGCGCCTCGGCAAGCAGCGTCGCGACGTCAGCCACCCGCATCTCCGAGCCGTTCTGCTTGACGCCGTCGTCGAGCATCATCGTGCAGAAAGGGCAGGCGACGGCGAGCGTGGAGGCACCGGTCTCGGCCGCCTCCCGGGCGCGCTCCTCGTTGATCTGGTTGCCGCGCTCTTCCATCCACATGTGCCCGCCCCCGGCGCCGCAGCAGAAGGTTCGCTTGCCACTGCGCGCCATCTCGAGCGGCTTACCGACGCGCGCAACGATGTCACGCGGAGCCGCGATCACGTCGTTGTGGCGGGCCAGATAGCAGGAGTCGTGGTAGGTGATCTCCTCGGTGCCCGCCACCGGCTGCAGGCGCCCCTCGGTGAGGAGCTCGGTCAGCAACTCGGTGTGGTGGACGACCTCGTAGTTGCCGCCGAAGTCGGGATACTCGTTCGCCAGCGTATTGAAGCAGTGCGGGCAGCTCGCAACGATCTTCTTCACCCCGGCCTCATTCATCGTCGCCACGTTCTGCTCGGCGTACGACTGGAACGTGTATTCGTTGCCGATCCGCCGGGCCGGGTCGCCGGTGCACGACTCGCGCGGGCCGAGAATCGCGAAGTCGACTCCCGCTGCCTGGAGCAGCTTCGCCGTCGAGCGCGCCGTCGTCCGTGCGCGCTCGTCGAACGAGGTGGCGCAGCCGACCCAGTAGAGCACCTCGGGCGGGCGCTCGCCCGGCTGGAGGATGCGCACGTCGAGCCCCTCCGTCCAATCGGCGCGCTCGGTCTGCGGCTTGCCCCAGGGGTTCTGGGAGCGTTCGACATCGCGCAGCATCGTGGCCCCGTCGGCGGGGAAGCGGCCTTCGACCATCACGAGGTGGCGACGGAGATCGACGATGTGATCGACGTGCTCGATCGCCACCGGGCACTCCTGCACGCAGGCGCCACAGGTGACGCAGTCCCAGACCACGTCGTCCGAAACGGCATTCGGCACGAGCGCGGTCGGCTGGAAGTCGGGGTTGCCGAGCAGATCCGGACCCTCGGCGAAGAGTTGGTCGCGCAGCCCCATGATCAACAGCTTTGGCGACAGCTCCTTGCCGGTCGCGTACGCGGGGCAGACATCCTGACAGCGGCCGCACTCGGTGCACGACATCGTGTCGACCATCTGCTTCCAGGTCATGTCGGCAATCGTGTTGGAGCCGAACCGCATCGCGCTCTCGTCCTCGATCGTGAAGTCGAGCGGCTCGAGCCGTCCGCGCCGCCGCGTCCGCCCGAACCAGACGTTGATCGCCGCGGTCATGATGTGGAGGTGCTTCGAATGCGGCAGGTAGGCGAGGAAGCCGACGACGAGAAGCACGTGCGCCCACACGAAGATGCGCTCGCGTACCTCGGCCCAGGTGCCGTCGTCGAACTGCCCCGCAATCGCATTCGAGACCGGCGACCAGGATGCCGGCCACTCGTTCAGCCCGGTCGCAATCAGCGCGGCGTGCCAGAGCAGCAGGGTGAGCACGATCAGCGCGATCCAGCCGAGGATCAGGTCGGCCTCGCCGACGTGGCTGCCCCTGTACCGCTCCGGCTTCTGCACCTTGCGGATCCAGAAAGCCGAGGTGACCCCGACGAGCACGAGCACGACGAAGAGGTCGACGAGGAAGGCAAACCACCCCTGCGAGCCGAGCCAGGGCAGCGTCTTGCCCTTTGCGACGGCGCCGATCAGCGCCATGACGATCGTCGGGAAGAGGACGAGGAAGCCCCAGAAGATGAAGGCGTGGATCAGGCCCGGCCCGAGCCGCTGGAAGAGCTTCTTCTGGCCGAGCACGACGACCGCTTCGTTACGGACGCGCTGGGGGACGTCGTCGAACCGCTGCACGGGCTTGCCGAGCAGGACGAGGCGGGTCAGAAGGAGTGCGCGGCGGCCGAAGAGGACTCCGGCAGTGCCGAGGACGACCAGCAGCGCGAAGCCGGAGAGGAGCGTCGGCATCAGACCACGGGCGAGGCGTCCGCGTCGCCCTGTCGCCCGGGCTTCACGCGCGCCGCCTGCGCAGCTCGGCAGAGACGGCCGGCAGCACCTCGTGCAGGTCGCCGACGACGGCATAGTCCGCGATCGACATGATCGGCGCCTCCGGGTCGGTGTTGACTGCGAGGATGCGCTTCGCGCCCTTGGCCCCGGCGATGTGTTGGGTCGCCCCGGAGACGCCGCAGGCGATGTAGATCTCGGGCGCGATCTTGTTGCCCGTCTGCCCCACCTGGTCGGTGTGCGGCCGCCAACCGGACATCGTCACCGCGCGCGAGCAGCCGACCGCTCCGCCGAGCAGGGCAGCAAGCTCCTCGACCGGCGCGAACCCCTCGGCAGAGCCGACGCCGCGGCCACCGGTTACGACGACCTTCGCATCCGTCAGTGACACGCCGCCGGCGGGCGGCGCCACCCGGTCGCGGACGCGGACGACGAGGTCGGTCTCGGCCAGCTCGGGCGTAAACGTCTCGACCGATCCGGGAGCACCCGCCGCGACCCCAGCGACGGCGTGCGGCGCAACCGTGAGGAGGGCGCGGCCGGCGTGGAGGCGGGCCTCTTCGAGAAGGCTGCCGCCCCACCGGATCCGCGTCAGAAGCAGCGGCTCACCGGGCGTGACGGTGGTGCAGTTGGTGGCCAACGGCTCGCCGAGGCGCACAGCCGCACGCGCCATCGCGTCGGTCGCGTGCTCCGACCCGGGGGCGACCACGGCAGTCGCACCGAGACGATCCGCCGTCGCACAGAGGATCGAGGCCCAGGCGTCGGGCGCGAACGACCCGAGCGCCTCGTGCTCGGCGACGTGGGCGACCGCGGCGGGAACCGCCTGCGCCGCCTCGGCACCGCCCGGCCCGAGCAGGAGCGCATGGACATGGCCTCCGAGCCCGCCGGCGAGCGCCAGCGCCTGAAGGGAGACGTCGGTCGGCCCGCCATCGGCGTGCTCGACGAGAACGAGAGTCGTCACGATGCCACCCCGATCTGCTCGAGAAGGTCGACGACGGCACGGGCGGCGTCCGGCCCGCGGCCAAGCACCTCCGCCTGCTTCGACTCACCGGCCGGCACGACGAGCCGGGCCCGCTCGAGCCGCGAGTCGGGCCGCACCGGTGTCACCTGCTCGAGCGGTTTCCGCCCGGCGCGCATGCGTCCCGGCACGGAGGGGTAGCGCGGCAGGTTGAGCCCTTCGAGCACGGTGACGACAGCGGGCAGCGGCAGCTCGTAGACGTCACGGCCACCGCCGATCTCCTGCTCGCAACGCGCCAAACCTCCGTCGACCGCAACGGCCTTGAGCCCGGTGGCGCAGGGCCGGCCGAGGGCGTGGGCGACGCGGAGCCCGACCTGGAAGCCGCCCGAGTCGGCCGACTCGTTGCCGAAGAAAACGAGGTCGAACGGCCCCGAGGCGGCCTCGTCGGCCCGGATCGCCTCGAGGATCGCGGCGGCCGTCGCCTCCGGGTCCCACTCCTCTCCGTCGGTGACGAGGTGGATGCCGCGATCGATCCCGATCGCCATACAGTCGCGCAGCTGCTCCTCCGCGTCGGCCGGGCCGAGCGTCAGCACGACCGACTCGCCGCCGTTCGCCTCGACGAGTCGCACCGCTTCCTCCACCCCGCACTCCTCGTGCGGGCTGATCGCGAAGCCGAGGTGCCGCGTCTCGATCGCCTGCTCGTCCTCGGTGAGCACGATCCGGCCGCCCGTGATCGGCACGCGCTTGACGCAGACGAGGAGTTTCACGAGCGGATCCTCTCATTCTCCGGGTCGAACGGTGCCGCAGCACCGGCGACGGCGACGGTGACCGGGAACCGCTCGTTCATGTACTCGACCGCGAGCTCCTGCGATCCCTCGATCGCCTGCTCGGGAGGGAGGTATGCCATCAGGACGTACTTGCCGAGCGAGGGCCCAGCGCCCGCGCTCGTGACGTAGGAGCGACGGCCCTTCGCGTCGGTCAGCGGTGTCCCATCCCGGAGCGTGATCGGCTCGCGACCGAGCGGGTAGCGCTTGACACCGGCAGCCGACACATGGTCGTCCACGGTGAGCGTGCAGAGGGTCGCGGCCGGCTCCTCCTCGCGGTGGCGCAGGTGCGCCTCCTTGCCGACGAAGCCCTGGTCCTTCACCTTCGGCCGCTGCATGCCGGCCTCGACCACGTTGTACTCCGTCTCGAGCTCTGCCCCGTAGGCGCGGTACGCCTTCTCGAGACGCCCCGTCGTCCCGTAGACGCCGATCCCACAGGCCGTGAGCGAGTGAGGCCGGCCGGCCTCCCAGAGCACGTCCCAGAGCCGGCCGCCCTGCTCGATCGGGACGTAGAGCTCCCCGCCGAGATCGCCGACGTAGGAGATCCGTGAGGCGAGGACAAGCTGCGAGCCAATCTCGATCGTGCGGCAGCGCCCGAACGCGAACCCTTCGTTCGAGACGTCGGCCGAGGTAACGCTCGCCAGGATATCCCGCGCCTTCGGCCCCCAGACCCCGATCGTCGTCCAGGCCGTCGTCACGTCGACGAGGGTCGCTGAGCCGTCGGCCGGGAGCGCGTCCGAGAACAGCTTGCGGTCTGCCATTCCGTGCGCACCGCCGGTGACGACACGGAACTCCTGGTCGCCGAGGCGCATGATCGTGAGGTCCGACTTGAAGCCGCCTCCCTGGCTCAGGACGGGCGTGTAGACGACGCGGCCGACCGGCACGTCCATCTGCGCCAGCACCGCGTGCTGGAGTGCGTCAAGGGCGCCGGCGCCCTTGACGTCGAAGATCGCGAACGCGGAGAGGTCGAAGATGCCGGCGTTCTCCCTCATCGCGAGGTGCTCGGCGTTGATGATCGGCGACCACCAGCGGGCGTCCCACTCCGCGGGCCGCTGCTCGAGGCCGTACTGCTCCACGAGTGGCGCGTTTGCGTTGTACCACTGCGGCCTCTCCCAGCCGACGACCTCGTAGAACTCGGCCCCGAGCACCTTCTGCTGCTCGTAGGCGGGAGACCTGCGCAACCCGCGCTCGCTAGCCCACTGCTCGGCCGGATGCACGATTCCGTAGGTCTTCGGGAACGCCTCAAAGGTGCGCGCCTTGACATGCGCGCGCGTCTTCTGGTGGTCGTGGAAGCGGCTCGCGTCGGAGGTGTGCAGGTCGATGTGCGACTCGCCCAGCACCATCCACTCGGCGACCGACTTGCCGACGCCCGGGCCCTCCTTCACCCACACGGCGGCGCACGACCAGAGGCCCTTGACCTCGGGCGTCTCGCCGAGGATCGGCATCCCGTCCGGGGTCAGCGAGATGAGGCCGTTGATCGCGTACTTCACGCCCACCGACTCGTCGCCGACGATCTCCGGCATCAGCTCGAGCGCATGCTCCATCTGGTCGGCAAAGTCGGCCTGCGTGAACGGGAACTCGGTCGGCGAGAGCGCCGCTTCCTCGATCGACGGGATCTCCTCCGGGTCGTGGAGGATCGAGCGGTGCGCGTACGAGCCGATCTCGAGCCCGACGCCGTCCTGCCGCTCGTACATGAACACGTCCATGTCGCGCACGATCGGGAACTCGATCGCGCTCGACGAGGTCTCGAACCGCGGCACCGGGCCGACGTCGATCATCTGGTGCACGGCGGGCGTGAGCGGGATGTGCGCACCCGCCATCGCGGCGAGCAGCGGGCTCCAGACACCGCAGGCGATCACGACGACCTCGGCCTCGATCGCGCCCCGTGAGGTGTGAACGCGCCTGATCCGGCCATTCTCGACGTCCATCCCGCTGACGTCGGTGTTCGCGAACACCTGCAGGCCGCCGGACTCGATCCCCCGCTCGCGCATGATCGTTCCCGCGCGCAGGGAGTCGACGACCGAGACGGTCGGGCAGTAGAAGCCGCCGAGCAGGATCGTCTCGTCGATGTAGGGGACGAACTCCTTGATCTCGGCGGCCGTCACCAGGCGCACTGAGTCGACGCCCCACGACTTCGCGGAGGCCATCCGTCGGCGGAACTCCTCCATCCGCTCCTCGGTGCGGGCGACCTCGATGCCGCCGCACTCGGTGTTGACGCCCATCTCGATGTACTGGCGCTGCGACTCCAGAGTGAGCTGCGTCATCTCCTTCGAGTGGTCAACGGGAAAGATGAAGTTCGAGGCGTGCCCGGTCGAGCCGCCGGGGTTCGGCAGCGGGCCGGTGTCGATCTGCACGACGTCCGTCCAGCCGAGCCGGGTGAGGTGGTAGACGAGGCTGTTGCCGACGATGCCGCAGCCGATCACAACTGCCTTGGCGCTCGCGGGGAAATCACTCATGAGTCGGTTCTCCTGTGGTGGGTGCGGGTGTCAGAGCGCGGCGCGGATCGCCCGCTCGAAGCTCTCGATGTGGTGGCGCATGGCCTGCTCGGCTCGCCGGGCATCTCCCTCGATGACTGCCTCGAGTAGCGCGCGGTGCTCGGTGACGGCGTCGTCGAGGCCCGCGACGACCCGATCGAGCGCGAGGAACCAGATGCGCAGGCTGAGCGTGTAGTACTCGTTCAGCGCCGACTCGACGAAGGGATTGTGCGCGCAGCGATAGACGTGACGGTGGATCCGCTGGTCGAGCTCGATCAGGGTGCGTTCGTCGTGCGCGCGTCCTTCGGCGGGCAGCTCCTCGAGCAGTGCTCGCGCGATCGCCCGCTCGTTTGGGGTCGCACGCTCGGCCGCCCAGTGCGCGGCGTCGCTCTCGAGCGCGAGCCGCGCCTCGGACAGTGACGCGAGGTCGCCGACGTCAACCGGCGAGACGACGATGCCGCGCCGCGGATAGACCTCGACGAGCTTTTCCTGGGCGAGCGTGCGCAGCGCCTCGCGGACTGGCGTGCGGCCGAGCCCGAGCCGCTCCATCAGCTCGCGCTCGCTGACCGGCGAGCCGGGCGGCAGCTCGAGCGTGACGATCAGCTCCCGGATCCGATAGGTCGCGCGCTCGCTGAGCGAGAGCGCCGTATCGGGGTCGGGCTGGAGGACGGTGAGCGCGGAGACTGTCATTGATATACGCGGTGTATATCACAGCCGGAAGCGGGCGCCAAACGCGAAACCCCGTATCCAGCTGAAGCCGGACACCGACGGCAGAAACGAACGCGGGGCGGGGTGCGGTGGGCTTCCTCCCCACCGCACCCCGCCCCACAGGCGTTCAGCTCGACGGATCTACTGCCCGAGCCAAGCCTTGACCTTGCCGGGGTTCGCCTTTACCCACTGCTCCGCCGCCTTGGCCGGATCCATGTGCTTGCCGGCGATCAGGTTCGCGACGTAGTTCTGGTCGTTTGCAGTCCACTTCCAGCGCTTGACGACGCCCACGGCAGACGAGCCGCTCTTCGTGAACTTCGACGTCACGACCTTGTCGATGATCGTCTGGCCGTACGCGCACCGGTAGATCTTCCAGTTGCTCCCGAGCTTCGGGTTGTACGAGTCGACGCACGCCTTGCCCCGTGGCGGCAGCTTGATCTCGGAGAGCTGGTACGCGGTGTTCAGGTACTGCGGCGTGTACCAGTAGAAGAGGATCGGCTTCTTCTGCTTGTAGGCCTGCGACCACCGCGCGACCTGCGCCGGCTCGGCTCCGACCGAGACGAACTTGAGGTTGAGGCCGAGCTGCTTGATCAGCTGTGCGTCCTTCTGCACGTACGACGGGTCGCCGCCGAGGAACATGCCCGCCGAGCCGGACTCGGGGCTCTTGAAGATGTCTTCCTTGCCCTTCAGTCCCTGCCACGTCTTGAACTCCGGGTGCTGCTGCATCAGGTAGGTCGGGATGTACCACCCGATATGCCCGATCACGCCGTTCGAACCCTGATTGATCAGCGTCCCACTCGTGATGTACTTCTGATTGACCTTGAGGTCGATGTTGTTCCAATCCTCGAGGACGACGTCGACCTTGCCGTCGGCCATAGCCTGGAAGAGCGGCGTGCTCTCCGGCAGCTTCTCGACGGTGACCTTGCAGCCCAGATTCTTCTCGAGCACGTACTTCAAGACGTACACGTTGGCCGTCGCCCCGGCCCACGCATTCTCGTCCAGCGTTACGGACCCGCACTTCGCACTCTTCGCGCTGCTATCGGCGAGCGCGCTCGCCGACACCGCAAGGGCGGCTACCGAGGCGATTGCGAGCGCCGCGACCACCCACCGATTCGACCGTCTACTACGGAACATCAGACCTCCTTGGCTCATCGTTGCTTCTGATGCGGACGATCCGTCCGCAGTCCTCTTCTCACGGACGTCAATTGGACACTGATTGTTTGCTGCGCCGCGCCCCACGTGTGACCCTGTCGAGCGTGATCCCGAGTGCAAGGATGGCGAGCGAGGCAAGCACACCGAGACCGAAGTCCGACCGCGCGAGCCCCTGCGCGACCTCGTAGCCGAGGCCCGGCGAGCCGACGAGGCCGCCGATCACGACGACCGCGAGCACCATGATGATCCCCTGGTTCACCCCCAGCATGATCGCGTCCTGAGCGAGCGGGATCTTCACCTTCAGCAGGATCTGCCGTTTCGTCGCGCCGAACGACTCCGCCGCCTCGACGGTGTTTGCCTCGACGTTTCGCACGCCGCTCTCGACGAGGCGGGCAACGACCGGGAACGCGTACAGCAGGCCCGCGATCACGCCCGGCACGACAGAGACGGGCATCAGGTAAACGAGCGGGACCAGGTAGACGAGCTGAGGCAGGGTCTGGAGCACGTCGTTTACGGGGCGCAGGATCCGCGAGAACGTCTTGCTCTCGGCCGCCCAGACCCCGAGCCCGACGCCGATCACGACGGTGAGCACCGTCGCGACGAGCACCTGCGACGCGGTGTCCATCGCCGAGTTCCACTCGCCGATGAACCCGATCAACCCGAGCATCAGGAACGTCGTGATCGCCGCCCGGCGCCCGCTGACGACGAGTGCGATCGTCGTGATGCCGACGAGCATCACGAGCCAGGGTGTCTCGACGAGGAAGTTCCGGAACGGCACCAGCCCGTACTGGACGATCGTGTCGCCGATCCAGCTCGTCACCTGGAACAGCACCGTGTCGGGGTTCTGCACGTAGTCGAGCACGGACTGGATCCTGGCGAGCACCCAGTCGCGGGCCGTCGTGCGCGAGTAGAGGGCGCCTACGCCGATCAGCCGAGCGATCACAACGGTCGCGACGACGGCGACGGCCGTGGCGATCGACGCCTTCCGCAGCCTGCGGCGGAGATCGTCCGTCAGGTGGCGGCGCACAGGGTTCGTCTGTTCTGCCACTGCCTCGGTGACGCGGTCGAGCGCCATCGCCATCACGACGATCACGAGGCCGGCGAGGATGGCGAGGGCCGGGTACGAGTTGAGGCCGCTCGTGACGACGTCACCGAGACCTTTGCCGCCGATCAGGCCGGCGATCACGACCATCGAGAGCGCGAAGATGATCGTCTGATTCACGGACAGGAGCAACATCCGGCGTGCGAGCGGCAGCCGGACGCTGAGGAGCATCTGGCGCCGCGTCGCGCCCATCGACGACGCCGCCTCGACCGTGTTCGACGGCACGCCGCGAATCCCAAGCGCGGTGATCCGGATTGCCGGTGGGATGGCATAGATCAGGGTCGTGATCACCGCGGCGCCCGGCCCGACCGAGAAGAGGATCACGATCGGCATCAGGTATGCGAACGCGGGGATGATCTGCATCGCGTCGAGCACCGGAGTGACGACACGCTCGAACCGGTCGGAGAGCCCCGCGAGGATGCCGAGCGGCACGCCGATCAGGAGGGAGAGCCCGACGGCGGCGAGCATGAGCGCGAGGGTCTGCATGCTCTCCAGCCACAGGCCGCTCGCCGCGAACGCCACGTAGGCGGCGAAGGCCCATACCGCAGCCCGGTGGCCGCCGAAGCGCAGCGAGACGAGCACGCCGGCGACCGTCACGCCCAGCCACGTCATCCAGAGCAGGAACCGCGTGAACCAGTTCACGAGATCGTCGAGAAAGCTCGCGAACCCGTTGAAGGAACGGATCACGACGCTTGGGCTGCCCGCGTTGCGCTGGTCGACGAGCCAGGTCTGGAAGTCGTTGAGGTACGTCGGCAGCGCGTTCCAGGTCAACGACGTCGGCCACGGGTAGTGGCCCTTCCAGCCGAAGTAGCCGAGGACCATCACACCGAGCATCGCCGCAGACAACGTCACACGGCTTCGCCACCAGGGCCGGTGCTCAACGAGGAGAGGGGTTGCGACGGTGTCGATGTCGGTGAGGGCCGACACCGCTACGTCCTCTCGCCCGCGATCGCTTTGAGTGCAGCGACGCGATCGACCACGCCGACGACAGCTCCATTCTCGATCGCCGCGACGGGGAGGTCGCTGGAGGCGATCACGGGAACGGCCTCCTTGATCGTCGTGTGGACGTCCAGGGTCGGGCCGCCTTCCTCGCCGGGCAACGCGTCGCGCATGATCCAGCGCAGGGTGAGCACGTGACTGCGCGGGATGTCGCGAACGAAGTTCTCGACGTAGGAGTCGGCGGGCGAGCCGACGAGCTGCTCGCCGGTGCCGAGCTGCACGATCTCGCCGTCGCGCATGATCGCGATCCGGTCGCCGAGCCTCAGCGCCTCTGGCAGGTCGTGGGTGATGAAGACCATCGTCTTGCCGGTCTCGTGCTGAAGCCGCATCACCTCGTCCTGCATGTCGCGGCGGATCAGGGGGTCGAGGGCGCTGAACGGCTCGTCGTAGAGCATGACTGTCGGATCGCCCACGAACGCACGGGCGACGCCGACACGCTGCTGCATGCCGCCGGAGAGCTGGTCGGGGAACGAGTTCTCGACATCCTCGAGCCCAACGAGGCGCAGCGTCTCGCGCGCCTTCGAGAGCCGCTCGGATTTCGGAACGCCCCGAATCTCGAGGCCGAAGGCCACGTTGTCGATCACGCGGCGGTGCGCGAGCAGGCCGAAGTGCTGGAAGATCATCGAGACCGAGTGACGGCGCAGCTCACGCAGCTGTCCGGCTGAAGCTCCCATCACGTCCTGGCCCGCGATCTCGATCGCGCCCGCGGTCGGCTCGATCAGCCTGATCAGCGTGCGCACGAGCGTCGACTTCCCGGAGCCCGAGAGGCCCATGACGACGAACACCTCGCCCGGCCAGACCTCGAGCGAGACGTCCTTGACCGCCGCGACGCAGCCCGTCTTGGCGCGCAGCTCCGAGCGCGGCAGCTCCGCGTCGTCCGTTCCCAGGACATTGTGGGCATTCGGGCCGAAGATCTTCCAGACGCCGCTCGCCCGGATCACCGGCTCGCCGCCCGAGCCCCCCGCGCCGGTTCGCGTCGATGCCGGAACGGCGGCCGCGTCGGTGGTCTCGGTTACGTCGCTCATCGCTGTCGGTGGATCATCCGCCTCGAGACGCCCGTGTGCAACCGGCTACCGGGCGAGCGGAGCCAGAGCCGCCCTGCCGGCAAAGACCGCGGCCGGGTTCTCGGCCTCGATCCGCAGCAGCCGGTTCCACTTGGCGGTGCGCTCCGACCGCATCGTCGAGCCGACTTTCAGCTGTCCGGCGCGCCAGCCCACGGCCAGGTCGGCGAGCCAGCTGTCCTCTGTTTCACCCGAGCGGGCCGATACGACCGTCGCGTAGCCGGCGGCCCGAGCGATTTCGACGACCCGCCGCGCATCGCTGACCGTGCCGACCTGGTTCGGCTTCACGAGCACCGCGTTCGCAACACCGTCCCGGATACCCGCCCGCAGCCGCTCGGGCGACGTCGCGAAGAGGTCGTCGCCGACGAGCTGGATCCGGTTGGCGAGGTGGCCCGTGATCAGCCCCCAACCCTCGCCGTCGTCCTCGCCGAGCGCATCCTCGATCGACACGATCGGGTAGTCGTCGACCCAGAGCGCCAACTCCTCGACGAGCGCGGCACGATGCAGCGTCCGCTGTTCGCTCTCGAACCGGTAGCCGCCCTCGACGACGAGCTGCGTCGCCGCAACGTCGACGGCGATCGCCGCCTCGACAAGCGGCTCGAGGCCGCTCCGCTCGATGCCCGCGAGCAGCAGGTCGAGCGCGGCGCGGTTCGACGGCAGCGGTGCCGCAAGGCCGCCCTCGTCGGCGACGAGCGAGGAGCCGTGGCCCAGACGACGGAGCTCATCGGCTGTCGCCGCCCGCACGCGGGAGACCCACTCGAGCGCCTCGCCGAAGCTCGCCGCTCCGACGGGGACGACGAGGAAGTCCTGCACGTCGATCAGCCCGCCGGCGTGAGCGCCGCCCGAGACGACGTTCACCATCGGCAGCGGCAGAAGCGGCTGTCCGTCGGGATCGAGCCGTCGCCACAGCGGCACTCCCGCGGAGCGGGCGGCGGCGAGCGCACACGCGATCGAGGCCGCGAGGACGCCGTTCGCGCCGAGGCGCGCCAGGTTCGGCGTCCCATCGAGCTCACGGAGCGTCGCATCGATTGCCTCCTGGTTCAAGACGTCTCGCCCTGAGAGAGCCGGGCCGATCTCGTCGCGCACCGCTGCGACCGCGTCGAGAACGCCCTTGCCGCCGTAGCGCTCGCCGCCGTCGCGCCGCTCGTGTGCCTCGTGCCGGCCAATCGAGGCACCCGAGGGCACGGTCGCCTCGCCCTCGCTACCGTCGGCAAGTCGCACCGCGCAGGCGACGGTCGGCGTCCCGCGCGAATCGAGCGCCTCCCACGCGTGCACGCGCTCGATCAGAGCCACTGCCACAGCCCTCGCTCGGGATGTCGCAGCAACGCCGTCCCTACCTCGCGAGCCCGGGCACGCGACGGCGGATCGAGGAACTGTGCCGGCGACTTCCCGTCGGTACGGGCCAGGATCAGACAAGCTGTGTGCGCGGTGACGGATGCGCTGCTGCCGGCGAACTCCGAGCCGGCCGCCTCCTCGTAGCCGCCGAGGAACCTGTCCCCGAGCAGGCGCAGCGCAGGCGCAGGCGCCGGCCAGCGCACGGCGGAGAGGACTACGAACGAGAGGAAGAAGCCGAGGTCGAAGATCGGGTTGCCGTGGTGGGCGACCTCAAAGTCGAGGACCCAGTTGCCCGCCGGGCCGACGAGCATGTTCTTGAACGAGTAGTCGCCGTGGACGAAGCAGCGACGCTCGCGCCGGAGCTCCTCCAGCAGCGGGGCGATGCCGTCGGCGAGCTCGGTACGGCGTTCGATCACGGTCTCGTAGAAGGGGTGCAGCCGCAACTGCTCGAAGGCCTCGAAGTCTTCGAGGCCCTGGGCCGGCTGGTTGTCGACCGTCCCACGATGCCAGGCACCGAGCGTCGCACCGGCCCAGCGTCCGGCGTCGGCGTGCACCCGGCCCTCTCCCACCTCGACCTGCCAGTTGCGAGCTTCGGGCGGGATGAGCTCCATCACGAGCACGTGGGCGGCCGGGTCGCTGTCGATCACCCGGGGAATGACCCCGGGCGTGATCCGCCCGCAGAGGCGCATCGCGGCAACCTCGGTCTCGGCCCGGTCAGGCGTCGCGAGCCATTCGTCGCGCACACGAAGCTGCGGCAGGGCCTGCTTGACGACGACCGCCGAGTCGTGGTCGTGGGCCGAGATGACGGTGGCGGAGACGCCGCCCGGCAACTCCGCCACCACGATGGGAGAGCCCGCCCGCAGCACGCCTCGGCGGACCAGGTAACCGGGAGCGCTCTCGAGGGTCAGCTCGAACATCCGCTCGAGACGCTACCGATCGGCAGAATCGGACGATGCGCGATCTCATCCTCGACGACGACGGGACGGCGCGCTGCGGCTGGTGCGGCTACGACCCGCTCTACCGGGCCTACCACGACGGCGAGTGGGGACGCAAGAAGCGCGGCGACGACGCGCTGTTCGAGCTGCTCTCGCTGGAGGGGTTTCAGGCAGGGCTGTCGTGGCTGACGATCCTGCGCAAGCGCGACGGGTTCCGGAAGGCGTTCGCCGGCTTCTCGATCGAGCACGTGGCGGAGTTCGACGAGCGCGATGTCGAACGGCTGCTCGGTGATGCCGCCATCGTCAGGCATCGAGGCAAGATCGAGGCGACGATCGGGAACGCGGTCGCGGCGCTCGAGTTACGCGGCGGGCTCTCCGACTTCGTGTGGGAGTTCGCGCCGCCTGCCCCCACCGCGCGTCCGTCGCGGCTGGGTGAGCTCCCCGCCTCGACCGCCGTGTCGACTGCCCTTTCGAAGGAGCTCAAGCGGCGTGGCTTCAGGTTCGTCGGCCCGACGACGGTGTACGCCTTCATGCAGTCGGGCGGGATGGTCGACGACCACATCGTCGGCTGCCACGTCGTCGACCGAACCGTCCGACCCGGGAATCAGAGTCAACTCCGTGACTGATTCCGCTCAGCTCGACCCCGCCGCGGTGGAGGTTCTCACCGGCGCCCCGGTCGCTGTCGTGTCCGACGCGCTCGACCGGCTCGGCCGGCGCAACCAGGCGCTCGATCCGGCGATCCGGCCGCTCTGGCCCGGGGCCCGCCTGTCCGGGGTCGCCGTTCCCGTGACGATCGTGGCCGACACGTTCGAGCCCGAGCTGCCCTACGACGGAGAGCTGACGGTACTCGACGGCCTCCGACCGGGCGACGTGCCGCTGCTCGTCGTCGAGCAGGGGGTTGGCTGCGCCTCGTGGGGTGACCTGTTCTCGTGTGCGGCGCTCGGCCGCGGCGCCGCCGGTGTCGTGATCGACGGCTTCGCGCGCGATGCGGCGGCGATCGAGGAGCTCCGATTCCCGGCCTTCGCGCGCGGCCTCTCCCCTCTCGACACCTTCGCCCGCGCCCGGGTGAGCGGCATCGACGTGGAGACACGGGCCGGCGGCGTCGACGTTAGCCCCGGCGACCTGGTCGTGGGCGACACGGACGGGGTCGTGATCGTGCCGCGGGCGCTCGTCGGGGAAGTCGCCGCTGCCGTGGCCACCAAGCACCGCCTCGAGGGGAACGCGCGCGAGGATCTCCTCGTCGGCAAGAGCATTCGCGAGGTCTGGCGCACGTACGGCGTCCTCTGAAAACTGGCGCACTTCCGGCACGAAGACGGCACACGCACGGTGCACCTTCGCCGCTACGTTGCCTCACATGAGAACAGTGAGCACTCCATGGGGGAAGGCCGAGGTCGTCGAGCAGGTGAACGTCGCCCAGCGAGCCGGGCAACAGCGCTTTGCCACGGTCGTCGAGCTGCTCTAGCTTCCGGAGGGCGAGCGGCTCGTGCGGTTCGCCTACACGACCGACGGGAGCGTACGACGGGGGCCGGTCACGCTTCGTTCGCGCGACCTGGAGCGGCTGTACACGCTGCTCGAGGGTCAGCCCGAGCTGCGCGAGGTGCTCCGGCGAGTCTGATCAGGCCACGATGACAGGCGATCCCGCAGACCGGCTTATCTACGCGACAGCGGTCGAGCACGGATGGCAGCTCGTCACCAAGGACCGGCGGCTCCGAGGCCACCGTCATCTCCGGCCGTGACCCTCTGGTAGCGCAGGCCTCAAAGCCGCACCCGGAGCTTCAGCCCACAGGCATGCCCGTCCGCGCCGCCTCGATCAATCCTTCGAGCACGGCAACCCCACCCGTCGGCCCGAGCAGCGGGTCGACCGCGTGCTCCGGGTGCGGCATCAGGCCGAGCACGTTGCCGGCCTCGTTCGTGACGCCGGCGATCCGGCCAACGGCGCCGTTCACGTCTTCGGTGTAGCGGAATACGATCTGCCCACGCGACTCGAGCTCGGCGACGAGCGCAGGGTCGCCGTACCAGTTGCCCTCGCCGTGCTTGATCGGGATCACGAGCTCGTGGCCAACCTCCCACCCCGCCGCGAACGCGCTCACGGTGCTCTCCACCGTCACGGTGACGTCACGGCAGAGGAACTGCTGCTGGCGGTTGTCGCGCAGGACACCTGGCAGCAGCCCCGCCTCGCAGAGGATCTGGAAGCCGTTGCAGATGCCGAGCACCGGGCCACCGGCGGCGGCGAACGCCGCCACTGCCTCCATCACCGGTGCGAACCGGGCGATCGCGCCGCAGCGGAGGTAGTCGCCGTAGGAGAAGCCTCCGGGGAGCACCACGCCCGATGTCCCCGCGGGCAGCTCGGTCTCCGCGTGCCAGACGGCGAGCGTCTCGGCACCGAGCAGCTCGAGCGCGAGCCGCGCGTCGCCGTCGTCGTTCGAGCCCGGGAAGGTGACGACCGCCATCCGCGTTGTCTCGCTCACTCGTCGTCCTCCAGCTCGATCGTGAACGACTCGATCAGCGGGTTCGCGAGCAGATCCTGCGACATGCTCTTGAGTGCGGCGCGCGCCGCCTCGGAGCTGTCCGCGGCGAGCTCGACGTCCACGAGCCGGCCGACGCGGGCGTCGGAGACCTTGTACCCGAGCAGACGCAGCGCCTCGCCCACGGCCTCGCCCTGCGGGTCGAGAATGCCCTCCTTCGGGCGGATGAACACCGTCGCCTTCACAACACCACCTTCGGGTCGGAGAGATAGCGCTCGAACGGGATCTCGGTGAGCCGCTCGAACGCCTCGATGTACCGCGCGTGGCTGCCCGCGACGACCTCATCCGGCACCTCGGGCCCGGGATCGGTGCGATCCCACCCCGTCGAGAGGCAGAAATCGCGCACGTACTGCTTGTCGAACGACGGCTGCGGCCCGCCGGGCGCGTAGCCGTCGCCCGGCCAGAAGCGGGAGGAGTCCGGGGTGAGCGCCTCGTCGCCGAGCGTGACGACGCCGTCGTCGTCGACCCCGAACTCGAACTTCGTGTCTGCGAGGATAATCCCGCGGGCCTCGGCGTGGCGCGAGGCAAACGCGTAGAGGGCCAGGGCCGCCTCGCGCGCCGTCGCGTAGGCCGCCGCGCCGCACAGCGCCGCCGCCTCGGCCTCGGTGATGTTGCGATCGTGTCCCGACTCGGCCTTCGTGGCCGGCGTCACCATCGGCTTCGGCAACCGGTCGGACTCGAGGAGTCCCCGCGGCAGCGTGTGCCCGCACACCTGTCCGGACGCCTGGTAGTCAGCCCACGCCGAGCCCGAGACATAGCCGCGGACGACAACCTCCACGGGCAGCATCTCGAGCCGCCGGCAGATCGTCGAGCGGCCATCGTCGCCGAGCTCGAGCAGGTGGTTTGGCACGATCTCGCGCGTGCGCGCGAACCAGAACGCCGCCATCCCGGTGAGCACCCGTCCCTTGTCGGGGATCGGCGTCGGCAAGATCACGTCGAAGGTCGAGATCCGGTCGGACGCGACGAGCAGCAGCCGCTCGTCGTCGAGCGCGTAGATCTCTCGCACCTTGCCGCTCGCGAGCAGGACCGGGTCAGCCACGACGCCGCTCCTCGCGCGCTGCGACGAGCGCTCGCAGGCGCCCGAAGACGACGTCCACGTGGACCGTGTAGGCGCCCGGGTCGAAGACTTCATCGAGGTCGACGCGCCCCGCGATCTCCGCATCCGCGTCGACAAGGACACGGAAGTCGACGCCTTCCTCCCATGCGCGCATCGCGTTGCGCTGCACGAGCCGGTAGGCCTCGTCGCGGGCGAGGCCGGACTCGACGAGCGCGAGCAGGAGGCGCTGGCTGAAGTAGAGGCCGTGGCTCGAGTCGAGGTTCTCACGCATCCGCTCCTCGCGGACGACCAGACCCTCCACGAGCCAGGCGAAGCGATCGAGCATGTAGTCGGCGGCGAGGAACGAGTCGGGTATCACGATGCGCTCGGCCGACGAGTGAGAGATGTCGCGCTCATGCCAGAGGGCGACGTTCTCGAGGCCGACGAGCGCATTGGCGCGCACGACCCGCGCGATCCCACAGATGCGCTCGGCGATGATCGGGTTGCGCTTGTGCGGCATTGCCGAGGAACCCTTCTGGCCGCGGCCGAACGGCTCCTCCACCTCGCGCACCTCCGTCCGGGCAAGGTGCCGGATCTCGGTGGCGAAGCGGTCGACGGACGATGCGAGCAGGGCGAGCGCGGAGAGCAACTCGGCGTGGCGGTCGCGCTGGAGGATCTGCGTCGAGCTCGGCGCGGGCTCGAGTCCGAGGCGCTCGCAGGCGACGCGCTCAACCTCGGGCTCAGCAGCGGCGTAGGTGCCGACTGCGCCCGAGAGCTTGCCGACCCGGAGGCCCTCGATCGCGCGGACGAGCCGCTCGCGATCGCGGTCGAGCGCGAACGCCCAGCCGACGAGCTTGAGCCCGAAGGTGGTCGGCTCGGCGTGGACACCGTGGGTGCGGCCCATGCAAGCGGTCTCGCGATGCTCCTCGGCGCGGACTACGACGGCGGCGAAGGCTCGGTCGAGCCCCTCGAGCACCAGGGCGCCCGCGTCCTGCACGGCGAGCGAGAGAGCCGTGTCGAGCACGTCGGAAGAGGTGAGCCCGTAGTGGAACCACCTTCCCTCCTCCCCGAGTCCCTCCGACACGGCATCGACGAAGGCGGCAACGTCGTGATTCGTCTCGCGCTCGATCTCGGCCACCCGCTCGGGCGTGGGCGCGACGGCGCTCTCGCGGATCGCTGTGACCGACTCGTGGGGCACCGTACCCACCTCGGCCCAGCCGTCGAGCGCTGCCAGCTCGACATCCAGCCAGCGGCGCAACTTCTCCTCGTCCGACCAGATGTGGCTCATGGCCGGGCGGGAGTAGCGAGCGATCACGGGTTCATTCTAGAGCCCGGGCCGGAGTAGCCCCGCCCGAGGCGGAGTAGGGGTTTCCCGACTCCGGGCCACCGGCCCGCCACGTGTCGCCGGAGAGCGGCGGCGGATACCGTTGCGACCATGAGCTCGACTGCCGAACCCAGCGCCCTCCCCTCGCGCGGGCGCCGCCTCTTCCGAGGAGACCGCAGCCGGCGCTTTCACCGCGGCTGGGGCCAGGCGCTGCGCGACACCGTCTACATCCTCAGCGGCTTCGCGCTCGCGACGCTGTGGTGGTCGCTGCTCGTAACCCTGCTTGCGACGGGTCTCGGGATGGCCGTGACACTGGTGGGGCTACCGATCCTGGCCGCGTCGATGTTCGCCTGGATCTGGATCGCCGATACGGAGCGCTGGCGAGCGCGAGCGCTTCTCGGCCTCGAGGTGGAGCGGCCGTACCGGAGCGGCGCCCCGGGCAACCTGTTCGTCCGAGTCTTCGGTCCTCACCATGCCTGGGAGCGCGCGAAGGACCCGGCCGTCTGGCGTGACCTCGTCTACCTGCTGCTCGTCCTCTTCCCGCTCGCGATCGTCACGTTCACGATCGCGGTGACCGTGTGGGCCGTCGGCCTTGGCCTCGCGGCAATGCCGGCGTACTACTGGACGGGGGCAGGCCTCGAACTGGACAACACCTACAAAGTCGACACGCTGCCGCGGGCACTCCTCTGGATGGTCGTCGGGCTTCTCGTCCTCGTCATGGTCCCCTGGATCCTGGGACTCCTCGCCGCCGCGCACGCCTTCACGGTGCGGTCGCTGCTTGGGCGCCGCTCGGCCGAGCGCGTCGAGCAGCTGACCCGCCAGCGCAGCGAGGCCGTCGACGCGGCGGTCGCCGAGCGCAGGCGGATCGAGCGCGACCTCCATGACGGCGCCCAGCAGCGACTGACGGCGCTCGCGATCGACCTCGGCCGGGCCCGAGCGCGGCTCGACTCCGACCCGGAGGGCGCGCGGGCACTCGTCGAGCAGGCGCACGAGGACTCCAAGCAGGCGCTGACCGAGCTGCGCAACCTCGCCCGCGGAATCCACCCGGCGATCCTCACCGACCGAGGCCTCGATGCAGCCCTCTCGGCCCAGGCGGCGCTGAGCCCGATCCCGGTCGAGATCTCCGTCGACCTCGGCCCCGAGCGACCGCCCGTCGCAGTCGAGTCGACCGCCTACTTCGTCGTCGCCGAGGCGCTGACGAACGCCACCAAGCACGCCGCCGCACAGCGACTCCAGGTGAGGGTCTTCCGGGCCGGGGACGGCGTCGTCATCGTGGAGATCGAGGACGACGGGGTCGGCGGCGCCACGATCGGGCCAGGCGGTGGGCTCGAGGGCCTGACGACCCGCGTCGCGACAGTTGACGGCATCCTGTCTGTCTCGAGCCCTCGCGGCGGCCCAACCATCCTCAGAGCGGAGTTGCCATGCGCGTCGTGATCGCGGAGGACTCGGTGCTCCTGCGGGAGGGCCTCACCCGCCTGCTCGCCGACGAGGGAATCGAGGTCGTGGAGGGCGTCGGAGACGGCGAGGGACTGCTGCGGGCCGCGGCGCGCCACCGGCCCGATCTCGCGATCGTCGACGTCCGGATGCCGCCGACGCACACCGACGAGGGGTTGCGGGCCGCGATCGCGGCGCGAGCGCTGGTTCCCGAGATGGCGATCCTCGTGCTCTCGCAGTACGTCGAGGAGCGGTACGCGAGCGACCTGCTCGCCGCGGGTGGTGCCGGGATCGGCTACCTGCTGAAGGAGCGCGTCGCCGACGTGGGCGAGTTCGTCGAGTCCGTGAGGCGCGTCGCCGAGGGCGGCACCGCGTTCGACCCGGAGGTCGTCGCCCAGCTGATGGGTCGGCGCCGCGCCGACGACCCGCTCTCGGAGCTGACGCCGCGCGAGCGCGAGGTGCTGACGCTGATGGCCGAGGGGATGAGCAACGCCGCGATCGCAAAGAAGCTGTGGCTCACCGTCGGCGCTGTCGAGAAGCACATCAGCTCGATCTTCTCCCGGCTCGGCCTCTATGCCGACGACGACCAGAACCGGCGAGTCCGGGCGGTGCTCACCTACCTGGAGGGCGTGCGGGGGCCGTAGCGGCCCGGCAGCGCGCCACGGTGACCGACTTCACTCAGTCGCCAGGCTCGTGCTTGCAGCGAGCGCGATGTCCTCGCGCCTGCGCACACCGTCCCAGGAGATCAGATCCGCCGCGGCATAGGCGGCTGCACGGGCGGCGGCGAGGTCGTCCCCGGTCGCGGTCACGTTGAGGATCCGGCCGCCGTTCGTGACGACGGAGTCGCCGCGAAGCGCCGTGCCCGCATGGAAGACGAGCGCTCCGGCCGCCGCGGCCGCGGCAGTTCCCGAGATCGGGGAGCCAACATCGCCCCTCGCCGGATAGTCGCTGCCGACAAGCACCACCGTCACCGCGGCCCCGGGGCGCGACCCCAGCTCCAGCCCGGCGAGGTCGCCGCGGGCGCACGCGGCCAGGACGGCGAGAAGATCACCGTCGACGAGCGGGAGCACCGACTGTGTCTCCGGGTCGCCGAAGCGGCAGTTGTACTCGAGCACCTTTGGTCCTGAAGGCGTCAGCATCAAGCCGGCGAAGAGCGTCCCGATGAAGGGGTGGCCACGTTCGGCCAGCTCCGCGAGCACCGGCCGACAGGTCAGGTCGACGAGCTTCGTGATCTCCGCGGCCCCGACGCCGGGTACCGGCGCCAGCGACCCCATGCCGCCGGTGTTCGGCCCCAGGTCGTCGTCGTAGGCACGCTTGAAGTCGCGCGCCACCGGGAGCGCGATCAGGTCGGCGCCGTCACAGAGGGCGAACACCGACACCTCGGGCCCGTCGAGCAGCTCCTCGACGACGAGCGGGCCCGAGAGCCCGTCGAGCTCGGCGAGACCTGCCTCGACCTCGACCTGGGTCGTGCAGACAACGACGCCCTTCCCGGCCGCGAGCCCGTCCGCCTTCAGCACACAAGGGGCGATCGGTTCGGGGAGCACCGCTGCAGTCGGGACGCCCGCCGCCGCCATCACGTCCTTGGCGAAGGTCTTCGAGCCCTCGATTGCGGCCGCCGCCTGCGAGGGGCCGAACACCGACACGCCACCCGCGCGCAGCACGTCGGCAAGCCCGGCCACGAGCGGGACTTCCGGCCCCACGACGACGAGATCCGCCGGCAGCGCGCGAGCGAGCCCGAGCACCGCCTCGGCGTCGTCGGCGCGAACGGGATGACATCGCGCGAGTGCCCCGATCCCGGGGTTGCCGGGGGCAGCGTGAAGCTCCGTCAGAAGCGGCGATCGGGCGAGCTTCCAGGCCAGCGCATGCTCACGACCACCGGATCCGACGAGGAGCACGCGCACTGAGGCGAGTCTACTTCGACAGGGGCATCCGGCCGGCGAGCCATCCAGCTCCAGGTGACCGAAGTGATCTGGGCTGAGCACCAATGCAACGCATCGGATTCGTCGGCGCCTCCGGGATGATGGGACACGGGATGGCGCGCAACCTGTTGGCCCAGGGCTACTCCCTGGCGCTGACCGTCCACCAAAACCGGGATCGCGTCGAGGACCTGCTTGCGGCCGGGGCAACGCTCGCCGCAACGCCGGCCGACCTGGCGCACCAGAGCGACATCGTGTTCATCTGCGTGACCGACTCACCACAGGTCGAGAACACGATGTCTGGCCCCGACGGTCTTCTGAGCGGCGCCTCCCCCGGGCTGCTCGTCGTCGACACCTCGACGGCCGAGCCGGATTCGACCAACCGACTTCGCAACCTCGCTGCCGATCAGGGCGTGGTTTTCGTCGACGCTCCGCTCGCCCGCACCCCGGTCGAGGCCGAGGCCGGGCGCCTGAACGTGATGGTCGGCGCCACCGACGAGGTGTTTGCCGAGCTCGAGCCGGTGCTGCGGTCAATCGCCGAGAACGTCTTCCACGTCGGCAGCCCGGGAGCCGGGCACGTGATCAAGCTGCTCAACAACTTCATCGCACAGGCTTCGTGTACGGCGGTCGCAGAAGCGTTCGCGGTCGGCCAGAAGGCCGGGATCGACCTGAAGAAGCTGATCGAGCTCATGTCCGCCGGGCTCGTCAACTCGGGTCTGATCCAGGTGATGGCGCAGACACTCGACGGCGATCTGGAGGGGATGAAGTTCGAGCTCAACAACGCGCGCAAGGACATCCGGTACTACACCCACCTGGCCGAGAACCTGGCGATCCCGACCGTGATGGGCGAGGCCGTGCACCAGTCGCTGTCGCTCGCGTGCGCGCTCGGCTACGGCGAGAAGTTCGTGCCGTCGCTCGTGGAAGTGCAGGAGCAGCTCACCGGCACGACGATCGTGCCCCGCTAGAGCGTGAGCACGGCCTCGCGGCCCTGGCCGGTGCCGACGAGCGAGACGGACACGCCGAGCGCCTCTTCCACGAAGCGAACGTATCCCGCGGCGGCGGGCGGCAACTCGCTACCGTCGAGCTCCTCCTGCCAGCCCGGCAGCGTCTCCCAGACGGGGCGACAGTGGTGAAAGTCGGACTGGTGCGCCGGGAAGTCGTCGGTCTCGCTCCCGTCCGGCAGCGCGTAGCGCACGCAGATCGGGATCTCGGCAAAGGTGGAGAGGACGTCGAGCTTCGTCAGAGCGAGCGAGGTGATCCCGTTGACGCGCACGGCGAAGCGGAGGGCGGGCAAGTCGAGCCAGCCGCAGCGGCGCTCGCGACCCGTGACCGTACCGAACTCGCCGCCGAGCGCGCGCACCTGCTCCTGTGCCGGCCCCTCGATCTCGGACGGGAAGGGGCCCTCGCCGACGCGTGTTACGTAGGCCTTCGACACGCCCAGGATCTCGTCGATCCGGTTCGGCCCGATCCCGAAGCTGACGGCCGCACCCGCAGCGATCGGGCTCGACGAGGTGACGAAGGGGTAGGTTCCGTGGTCGAGGTCGAGCAGCGTCCCCTGGGCGCCCTCGAAGAGGACGTTGTCGCCGTTTCGCAACGCCCGATCGACGAGCAGCGAGGTGTCGGCGACGTAGGGCCGCAGCCGCTGCGCGTAGCCCTCGTAGGTGTGCTGCACCCCTTCGGCGTCGAACGGCTCTATCTCGTAGACGCGCTCCAGCCAGACGTTCTTCTCCGTCACGGCGAGCTCGATCTTCTGGTGCAGGATCTTCGGGTCGAGCAGGTCCTGCACGCGAATCCCGATCCGGGTCGCCTTGTCGGCGTAGGCGGGACCGATGCCCCGGCGGGTGGTGCCGATCTGGAGGTTGCCGAGCTTTCGCTCGCGGGCGCCGTCGAGAGCCACGTGCCACGGCATGATCAGGTGGGCGTTACCGGAGAGGAAGACGAGTCCCGCGGTGACGTGCCCGCGGCCCTCGAGGTCGTCGAGCTCCTCGATCACGACCCGCGGGTCGACCACGCAACCCGCGCCGATCGCCGACCGCTTGCCGGCGACGATGCCGGAGGGGATCTGACGGATCTTGTACGTCTCCCCCGCGACGACGATCGTGTGCCCCGCGTTCGGGCCGCCCTGGTAGCGGCAGACGAGGTCGGAGTCCTGGGCGAGCAGGTCGACGATCTTGCCTTTGCCCTCGTCGCCCCACTGCGCACCGACAATGACGGTGGCAGGCACGTGACGAGTCTAGCCCGCGACGACGACGCTTTCGAGCACGACCCGCTGCGCCCGCGCGTCTGTCGGATCGTCGTCGAGTCTTGCCTCCACCGTCGCGCCCTCCGCAAGGGTGCCGCGCGCGGCGTCGTCGAAGTGCTCCCGGAAGTGCTCGGGCGTGAAGTGAGAAAGCGCACCGAGCCACACCGTGATCCGCGTCACCCGGGCGCCGCCCTCGGCGGCTGAGACGCCGAGGATCTTCCCCAGCAGGTCGTCCATTAGGGCCTTCTCGTGCATCCGCTACGCCTCCAACTCGGCAAGGACTGCTTCGACGACGCCGTCGAGGGCAGCCTCCACGGCAGGAGTGACCGGGTCGCCCATGCCAAATGCAGCTCCCTCGACTCCGATCACGATCGCGCGCCGAGGTGCGCGACCGAGCGCGCGCCCGAGCTCGAGCGTGTCGGTGACCGAGAACGCGTGGGTCGAAGCGAGTCCGAGGTCGCGGGGGAGTGGCCCCTCGCCCGGGTCGATCCGATGGACGGTTCCTGTTGCAGCACCCGACGAGACGGCATCGACGATCACGACGAGGTCGAGGTCCGCCCAGGCGTCGAGCAGGCGGGTTGGCTCGTCGTCACAGTCGAGCACCGTTGCCCCGGCGGCGCGCAACCGGTCGGCGACGAGCGGTCCCACGGCATCGTCGCCGCGATAGCGGCTGCCGAGGCACGCGGCTGCCCTCACGTCCGCTCGACTTCGAGCTTCAGGAAGTGGGTCGCGCAGGAGATGCACGGGTCGTAGTTGCGGATCGTCTGCTCGCAGCGATGCGAGAGCTCGGCGTCGGTCAGGTGCAGTGACTGCTCGACCACACCGGTCAGATCCTTCTCGATCGTCAGCTGGTTCTGGGATGTCGGCGGCACGATCTTCGCATCCGAGATCGTCCCCGCGGCGTCGATCTCGTACCGGTGCCAGCAGATCCCGCGGGGTGCCTCGGTGCAGCCGTAGCCGATGCCGGCGTGCGGCACCGCCTCGATGAACGACCGCTCGGGCGGATCGTACTGGGCGATGATCCGGAGCGCCTCGTCAGCGGCGTACACGGTCTCGACCGCCCGCACGACGATGCTGCGAAACGGGTTACGGACAACGTCCCCCAACCCGACCTCGGCAGCGATCTCGCGGGCGAGTGGGGACAGCTCGGCCGAGTTGAGCGCGTAGCGGGCAAGCGGGCCGACCAGGTAGTTGCCGACGCCGGTGAGCGTCGAGTGGAGCGCGTTCGAACGCTCGACATGGGTCTCGGTGAAGTGCTGCTCGTACTCCGAGACGTCAATGTCGAGACCCGTGCTGGAGACGATCCGGCCCCGCTCAATCGGGTACTCCCCCGGCTCGCGCAGCGCGACAAAGGTGTAGTCCTGCTCGAAGTCAGGGAACTCGAAGCCGGCAACCCAGCGCGTGAACTCGACCGCCGCGTCTCGCGCCCACTCGAGCTCGGGGACGAGTGCGGCCAGCTGCGAGCGCGACGGCGCCCTGTACATCCCGCCCACGCGAAGGTTGACGGGGTGCACCGCGCGCCCGCCGACGACGTCCATGATCGTGTTGCCGGCCTTCTTCAAACGCAGTGCCATTTCGACCAGATCCCGCCGATCGCGCGCCATCTCGACGGCGCCGTGGTAGCCGAGGAAGTCGGGCGCGTGAAGCATCGCGGTGTGGAGGACGTGGCTCTCGATCCACTCCCCGCAGTAGACGAGCCTGCGGAGCAACCGCACCTGCTCTGGCAAGTCCACCCCACACACGGCCTCCATCGCGTTGCACGAGCTCGCGATGTAGGCGATCGGGCAGATGCCGCAGATGCGGGCCGTGATGTCGGGCGCCTCGGTGAACTGCCGGCCCCGCAGCAGTGCCTCGAAGAACCGCGGCGGCTCGAAGATCTTGAACTGGACTTCCTCGACCTCGTCGCCGCGAACGCGCACGAACATGGCGCCCTCGCCTTCGACGCGAGCGAGGTAGTCGGTCCGAATCTCGCGCGTCGTCTCGCCGTCAAGCTCGCTCATTGCTCGCCTCTCTGAACGCCGGTGCATTCGCGTTGAAGGTGCGCAGTGCCCGCACGATTCCGCTCTCGTCCATCCCGAGCGCCCGCCACTGCTCCGCCAGCGCATCGACGTTCGGCGACTCCATCGGCCCGAAGCACCCGTAGCAGCCGCGGTCGTAGGCGGGGCAGATGGCGCCACAGCCCGCCTGCGTGACGGGCCCGAGGCACGGCGTGCCCCGCGCGACCATGACGCAGGTCGTGCCACGCGCCTTGCATTCGAAGCACACGCTCGTCGGCGGGAGCCGCGGAGGACGCCCATGCAGAAGGGCGAGCACGGTCTCGATCAGCTGCTCCTTGGAGATCGGACAGCCGCGCAACTCGAGATCGACCTTGACGTGGTCGGAGATGGGAGTGGACGTCTCGAGGGTCGAGATGAACTCGGGGCTCGCGTAGACGAGTGGGATCCATTCCTTCACGTCCGTGAAGTTCCGCAGCGCCTGGATTCCTCCCGCTGTTGCGCATGCCCCGATCGTCACGAGCAGGCCGGACTGCTCCCGGATCTCGTGGATCCGCTCGACGTCGTGGGGGGTCGTGACGGATCCCTCCACCAGGGAGATGTCGTAGGGGCCGTCGAGCTCTGCGCTCGTCGCCTCGGGGAAGTACGCGATCTGGATCGCGCCGGCAAGGGCGAGGAGCTCGTCCTCGCAGTCGAGCAGCGAGAGCTGGCAGCCGTCGCAGGACGAGAACTTCCAGACGGCGAGCGCTGGCCTCGCGACAACGGCCGTCACAACTCCCGCACCTCCATCAGGCGCTCCATCTCGTCGAACCGAAACACCGGCCCGTCGCGACAGATCAGGGTAGGCCCGAGCTGGCAATGACCGCAGTGACCGAGGCCGCATTGCATGTTGCGCTCCATCGAGATCGAGATTCTTTCGGTCGGGACACCACGCGCGATCAGCGCCCTGGCGGTGAACGTCATCATCACCTCGGGCCCGCAGATCAGGACGATCGCATCGTCGGAATCGAACGGCGCGCGCGGGATCAGCTGTGTGACGACGCCGACCCGGCCGTGCCACTGCTCGCCGGCGTGGGGGGGCGT
>JBBQRN010000017.1:0-68596 GCA_038214705.1 Gaiellales bacterium
GGGCCCGCTGGTCGAGGAGCCCGTAGAGGAGGAGGTGGCCTGATGGGCGGCGTCCTCACCGTGTATCGCTGGGAGTTGGCGAAGCTCGTCGCCCAGAAGCGAACGTACCTCGGGATCGGTGCGGCGATCCTCGTTCCCATCGCCTTCGTCGTGGCCCTGGTTCTGCAGAAGGGCGCCGGCCCCACCGACGTTCCGCTCGGCCGCACGCTTCGTGACACGGGCCTCGCGGCCCCGTTCGTCGTCCTCTTCTTCCTCTCGATCTGGGGTCTGCCGCTGATCACGGCGCTCGTGGCCGGCGACATCGTCGCCTCCGAGTCCAACAACGGGACGCTGAAGACGATCCTCACGCGCTCGCGCGAACGCGGGCAGGTGTTCGCCGGGAAGGTGCTGGCGTCGCTCACCTACACGGTCACCGCCGTCTTCGCGATGGGGGCCGTCGCCGTCGTCGCCGGCACGATCGCCTGGGGCCTGCACCCGCTCACGTCGCTCTCGGGCACGTCCGTCCCGGTCAGCCACGGCTTCGTCCTCCTGCTCGAGACGCTGCTGATCTACACCTTCGCGCTAACCGGGGTAGCGGCGTTCGGCCTCATGCTCTCGACGGTGACGCGGAACAGTGCCGCATCCGTGGTCGGCACCCTGATGTTCGCGCTCCTGATGCAGCTGCTCGGCGTCCTACCGGGTACCGAGAGCATCCGGCCCTACCTGCTCGGGACGCAGTTCGACGCCTGGCACGGCTTCCTCCGCACGCCGGCCGACTGGACGCCGGTCGTGCGAGCACTCTGGGTCTGCACCCTCTACATCGGCGTGCCGCTGGTCGCCGGATACCTGGTGTTCCTCCGCCGCGACGTGGCCTCTGAGTAGTCCGCCGACGGCGGCAGGGCACGCTGCTACGGTCACGTGATGGAGCGCCCCCACCTCGTCGCCGACATGCAGGCCTCTGCGCCTCCCGTCGAGCTCGCGCTCTCGCGCGCCGGGGTGACGGGAGTCCAGAAGGCAATCCGGATCCGCCGCGGCGACGCCGAGACCGTGATGGCCGCCGAGATCGAGTGCACCGTCGACCTCGCCCGGGGTCAGAAGGGCGTCCACATGTCGCGCTTCCCCGAGGTGTTCGATGAGGCGATCGGCGACGCCGTGCTCGGCGAGGCACGGATCGTCGAGGAGATCGCAGAGGTGATCGCGAGGCACATCGTCGAGCGCCAGCACGCGGTGCGGGCCGAAGTGCACATCACGGCCCGCTGGCCGATGCGGCGGATGACACCGGTAACGGGGCTACCGACCCAGGAGATGGTCTCGCTGATCGGGATCGCGGCGGCGACCGAGCACGGCGCCCGGCGCGTCGTCGGCGTAGAGGCGACCGGGATCAACGCCTGCCCGTGCGCGCAGGGGCTCGTCGCGGGCCGGGCCGCCGAGCGGCTCGCCGACGCGGGTTTCGTCCCCTCCGACATCGAGCAGATCCTCCAGCTCGTCCCGATCGCTACTCACAACCAGCGCGGCCGCGGCACCCTGCTCGTGGGCACCGAGAGCGCGATCGACGCCGAGACGCTCGTGGACCTCATCGAGCGCTCGATGAGCGCCCCTGTGTTCGAGCTCCTGAAGCGGCCCGACGAGCTCTTCGTCGTCGAGCACGCTCACCTGCGGCCGCGGTTCGTGGAGGACTCGGTGCGCGTGGCCCTCAAGAACCTGCTCGACGAGGTGCCAGGGCTCGCCGACGGCGACTTCGTGCTCTCACGCCAGGTCAACCTGGAGACGATTCACGACCACGACGTGCTGGCCGAGCGGTGGGGCACGGTCGGAGAGCTGCGTGGCGAACTCGGTGGCACCGAGGCAAGCGGCCAGACGACGCTTGCCGGCTGGCTTACTTCCTGACGAACTCCGCACCCACCGCCGTCGCGGCGGTCATCGGCACCTTGCACACCGGCTGGCGGCCGCCACAGCCGGCGCTCCAGCGAGCGAGCTTCCAACCCCGGGCGGGCGCCGCGCGGAGCGAGAGCGGCGTGTACGACGGTGCGTTCGCTGCGCAACGCCCCGGGCACGAGATGCCCACCACGCCGCTGCGGACGCTTCCCTTGCCGCCGACGGAAACCGTCAGCCGATAACTGTCCGGGGCAAAGAGTGCGGCCACGGTGGCCGACGCGGTGAGGGTCAGTGAGCAGGCGTTGCGGCCGGCACACGCACCGGACCAGCTCACGAAGCGCTTACCCTGCTCCGGCAAGGGGTTGAGCGCGACCCGCGAGCCGCCGTCGTACTCGACCGCACAGGCCGCCGCGCAGTCGACTCCGACATCGTCGCTGGCAACCGACCCTCCGCCCGTCGGCTGCACCCTGAGAGTCGCCGGCGGAACGTCGAGGTGGCGAAGCCAGGCCGAGTCCTGAACGTCGAGCCAGCTCCCCACGTGGGCGTAATAGTCGTCGTGGCCGACGTCGAGCGTCAGCGCGCTCAGCGGCGCGGCCGAGGCGGACGGGTACATCAGGTCGGAGCTCGAGTCGCAGACGTGTCCAACGCTGTCGGGGCACGTGTGGGGCGTGCCGGACTGCGCCACGGCGCCGAAGGCGTGGACGAGCTCGTGCGCTGCGACGGTCTCCCGCGGGACACCCTCGCACGCCGCCAGGTAGACGACCGCGACCCCATCACCGTCGAGGTCGCCCCCGGCCTGGCCGCACAGGTCCGGGTCGCTGACGGGCCCGTCGTAGAAGACGAGGTACTTCGAGCTCGACACCGCCGGGCCGAAGACGGACGCCGGGCCCGCGATCGCTTCGAAGCGGCCGTCGCTCGGGCTCAGCTCGGCAGCGGTGCGCGGGAGCTTGAGCAGGACGATGTCGGCCTGGTTGCCGCACGGGAACGCCGCGAGGTCGAACCGCGGGCTCCGGGACGCATCCTGGCCACGCCACCAGGCCGAGATCGTGTCGATCGCACCGGAGATGATCCCTCCAAAGGCTGCCCCCTGATCGTTCCCGTCGGAGGGGATCGCGTACACGATCCGGACCGGCTTACCACCGACAACCTGCGGGCGATCCGTGGCAGCCACGCTGCCGCACCAGGGTGCGGCCGATGCGCTTTCCGGCGAGCCGAGAGCCAGACCCGCCACTGCGACGGCGACGACGAGGGCGGCACCTATCCACGAGCGCGCACTCATCCGGACGGCGCTGCTCCGGTGCGCCGGTGGAAGCGCGACTCGGTCCCGCCGAGGAGGCGTCCGATGTTGGCGCGGTGGAGGACGATCACGGCAACGCCGGCAGCCGTCGCGAAGGCGACGGTCGGCCTCGGCTCGCCGAGCAAGAGGCACAGGAGCGGCAGGGCTACGGCGGTCACGATCGAGGCGAGCGATGCGTAGCGGAACAGCACGAAGACTGCGATCCAGACGAGCAGGCAGATCCCCGCCGCAGCCGGAGCGAGCGCGAACGCCACGCCGCCGCCGGTCGCGACCATCTTGCCGCCCTTGCCGAAGCGAAGCCAGATCGGCCGAGCGTGGCCGAGCATCGCGGCCGAACCGGCGAGGACGCCGACCCACTCGCCGCCGAGCCTGAGCCCGACGAACGCGGGCACGAACCCCTTCGCGACGTCGAGTAAGGCGACCGGGACACCGAGCCGGCGCCCGTAGGTGCGCCAGACGTTGGAGGCCCCGATGTTGCCGCTCCCCTGCGCCCGGATGTCCTCGCCCCGGAGCACGCGCACGACGACGACCCCGAACGGGATCGATCCGATCAGGTATCCCCCGGCAACGATGAGCGCGTTGTCGAGCACGTTCCGGGCTACCCGACCGGGATGCCGTAGGAGGCGATCCAGCCGTTCACGACGCTCCAGTCGAGGTTGGCGAGGAACGCATCGATGTAGGCTGCCCGATCGGTCTGGAAGTCGAGGAAGTAGGCGTGCTCGTAAACGTCGAGCGCGATCAGCGGCGTCGCGTTCCAGACCGGGTAGGTGTTCTGCGCGTCGCCGATGTGGTTGAACAGGCGGTGCTCGTCCCAGTCATACGCTGTCCATGCCCAGCCGCGCGCTGCGAGCCCCGTCGCCTTGAGATCGCTCCGCCAGGCGTCGATCGAGCCGAAGTCGCGGGTGACCAGGGTGCCGATCGTCCCGGTCGGGCTGCCGCCCGGGCCCCCGAGGTGCGCGAAGTACACCTCGTGGTTCTTGATCCCGCCGATCGCGAAGCTGAGGTCGACCTTCAGCGCGCGCAGCTCCGAGTACACCTGCGAGGCAGTATTCCGGTCGGCTGCCTCGAGTTTCCCGAGTATCTCGTTCCGCTTGGATACGTAACCCTGATACAACCGGTAGTGGGCTTCGATCGAAGCTCGAGAGATACCGTCGAGCTCTAGGAGAGCCGGCTTCAGCTCACGAGGCGCGATCTCGGTGTAGTTGGGCATACGAAGGTGGCCTCCCGGGTCGACAGGACGGCCCGCAGCATATCCTGGGACTGGAACCGAACGAAGGAGAAAGCATGGCGTATCAACTGCCCGACCTGCCCTACGCGTTCGACGCGTTGGAGCCGCACATCGACGCGAAGACGATGGAGATCCACCACGACAAGCACCACGCTGCCTATGTGACGAACCTCAATGCCGCGCTCGACGGCACCGAGTGGATGGATCGCCCGATCGACGCGGTGATCTCGAACCTCGAGATCCTGCCCGCCGACAAGCAGGCGGCCGTCCGCAACAACGGCGGTGGACACGCGAATCACGCCCTCTTCTGGACGTCGCTCTCGCCCACCGGTGGCGGCGAGCCGAGCGGGGCCCTCGCCGAGGCGGTCGTCGCCACCTTCGGCGCCTTCGACGTGCTCAAGCAGCAGATGATCGACGCCGGCATCAAGCGGTTCGGCTCGGGTTGGTCGTGGCTCGTCTGGGACGGCACCGGCCTCGCCGTGATGTCGACCCCGAACCAGGACTCGCCGGTGATGGAAGGCAAGACGCCGCTCCTCGGGATCGACGTCTGGGAGCACGCCTACTACCTCAACTACCAGAACCGGCGCCCCGACTACCTGGCCGCGATCTGGAATGTCGTCGACTGGGACTCGATCGGCGCCCGCTTCGAGGCGGCGCGAGGCTGATCCGCAGGCTCCGGGGGTGAGGCTCGATGCCTCACCCCCGGGCCACACTCCAAACCACCCCGCCCTGCCCGACGTAGATCTCGATGTGGATGCCCTTCTCACCCACCCCTTGCTCACCCACCACTTGTCCCCGCGAGCCCAAACCGCCACGATCGAAGACGTGAACTCACCGGACGACGACGACGGCACCCTGATCGAACGGGTCGCCGCTCGGGAGAGAGCAGCTTTCGAGGAGTTGTACGGCCGCTACGCACGATCCGTGCTCGGGCTCGCGCTGCAGCGGCTCGGCGATCGGGGACGTGCCGAAGACTCCGTCCAGGACGTCTTCGCGGCGGTCTGGCGCTCGGCCGCGAGCTACGACCGCAAGCGCGGCCCAGGCGGAGCCTGGCTCTACACGATCGCGCGCAACGCCATCGTCGACGCGCAGCGCCGCCGCCCTGCCCCCACCGTCGCCGACCCGCCCGAGCTCGTCTCGACCGACCCCGCGCCCGACGACCAGGCGGAGGCGGCCTGGAATGCGTGGCGTGTCCACCGAGCACTCGAGACGCTCAGCGACAACGAGCGGGCCGTGATCGACCTTGCCTATTTCTCGGGGCTCTCCCAGAGCGAGATTGCAGCCTTCCTCAACCTGCCGCTCGGCACCGTGAAGACGCGGACTCGCAGCGGCCTCGCCCATCTCGCCGACATCCTGGAGGAGGAGCCGTGAGCGAGCGACCACCTCTCTTCGACGAGATCGTCGACGCGGACGATCCCGATCGCGGGCGCCTCGAGCACATCCACGGTCTCCTGCTCGCAGCCGGAGCGCCGGCGGAGCTCCCGCCCGAGCTCGAGAAGGCACCGGATCCGCCGGGCACCGTGCTCGCCTTCCCGCGGCGCCGCTTCACCGCGATCGCCGCCGCGGCCATCGCGGCCGCGATCCTGCTCGGCATCGGGTATGCGATCGGCAACCACAACAGCCCTCCCGGCCCGGTGCAGACGATCGCAATGAGCGGGCAGGCAGGGGCGAGCGGCTCGCTCGACCTCCTGCCCCAGGACGACGCAGGGAACTGGCCGATGACGCTCCGGGTGAGCGGCCTGAAGCCGCTCGCGAAGGGGCAGACGTATACTCTCTGGCTGACGAAGAGCGGCCGACTCGCGGAGTCGTGTGGAGCCTTCACGGTCGCAGCCGGGACGACGACCGTCCCGCTCAATGCGCCCTATCCCTTGCGACAGTTCGACGCCTGGGTCGTCGTGCGGACGGGCTCGACCGGGCCCGTGGTGCTCTCGACCGGCGCCGCCTGACGGACTCTCCGGCGCAGGCGGTATCGTCGGAACCCGTGATCGTCCGCACCCAGTACGAGGACTTCGCCCGGCACGTCGTCGCCGCCGGCGTGCCGAAGCGCGACCGCACGGGGACGGGCACGGTGAGCGTATTCGGGTATCAGATGCGGTTCGACCTGGGCGAGGGCTTCCCGCTCGTGACGACGAAGAAGGTGCACTTCCCGTCGATCGCCTACGAGCTGCTCTGGTTCCTGCGTGGTGAGCGCAACGTGCACTGGCTTCAGGAGCACGGCGTCACGATCTGGGACGAGTGGGCCGACGAGGAGGGCGACCTCGGCCCGGTCTACGGCGTCCAGTGGCGTAGCTGGCCGACGCCCGACGGTGGGCACGTCGACCAGATCGCCGAGGCAGCCCGGTTGCTGCGCGAGGATCCCGACTCGCGCCGGATCATCGTCAGCGCCTGGAACGTGGCCGACCTGCCGAAGATGGCGCTGATGCCCTGCCACGCGCTCTTCCAGTTCCACGTCGGCGCCTCCTTCCCGGGAGGGCGCGACCGTCTGAGCTGCCAGGTCTACCAGCGCAGCGCCGACGTCTTTCTCGGCGTGCCGTTCAACATCGCGAGCTACGCGCTGCTGACGCACCTGCTGGCACAGCAGTCCGACCTCGAGCCGGGCGACCTGATCTGGACGGGCGGCGACTGCCACGTCTACGACAACCACCGCGAGCAGGTCGAGACACAACTCTCGCGCGACCCGTTCCCGTACCCGACGCTGGCGCTGCGCCGCCGGCCCGCCTCGATCTTCGACTACGCCTTCGAGGACCTCGAGGTCGTCGGCTACACCCACCATCCGGCGATTCGCGCCCCGGTCGCGGTGTGAGGGTCTCGCTCGTCGTCGCGGTCGCGCGGGGCGGCGTGATCGGGCGCGACGGCGGCCTGCCCTGGCACCTGTCGGAGGATCTGGCGCGTTTTCGGGAGGTCACGATCGGGCATCCGGTCGTGATGGGACGCCGAACCTGGGACTCGCTGCCGGAGCGCTTCCGGCCGCTGCCGGGGCGACGGAACATCGTCGTCACCCGCAATCCCGCCTGGGCCGGTGAGGGCGCCGAGCGCGCCGGATCGCTCGAGGAGGCGCTGGCGCTCGCCGCCGGGGCGGAGCGCGTGTCAGTGATCGGCGGTGGAGACATCTTCGCCGCGGCGCTACCGCTCGCCGACGAGGTGCTCGTGACCGAGGTCGACCTCGAGGTCGACGGCGACGCGTTCTTCGCGCCGCTCGATCCCTCCGCATTCGAGGAGGTCGCACACGAGCCACACCTCTCTGCGGACGGAATCGCGTACTCGTTCGTCAGCTATCGCCGGGTTGCTGGAGCCCGCTAGCGCTCGTTCCAGGCCGTGCCCGAGATGTCCACGACGGTTGCGCCGCCGTCGACCGGCAGCTCGACGCCGTTGACGTAGCTCGCCGCAGCGGAGAGGAGGAACGAGACGACGGTCGCGACCTCGTCCGCCTCGGCCGCGCGGCGCAACGGCACATGAGCGTTCGCGAGTGCGTAGGCCTCCTCCCGATCGGTGCCGCGCGCCGCTGCGAGCTCGTCCATGTCGGCATCGCCCATCGGCGTGCGCACCCAGCCCGGGCACACGGCGTTCGCGCGCACGCCGCGCGGCCCGTAGTCGTTCGCGATCGTCTTGCAGAGCATCACGAGGCCGGCCTTCGACGTGCAGTACGACGCCCAGCCGGGGCCGGCCCGCATCGCGTTGACCGAGGCGATTCCTACGATCGCTCCCTGCCGCTCCTCGAGCAGCGGCAAAGCGGCACGGGCCACCAGGAACGCTCCCGTCAGGTTGGTTCTGATCGTCTGCTCCCACCCCTCGATCGTCTCGTCCCCCGCTGGGGCCGAGTCGCCGATGCCCGCATTGAGCACGAGCGCGTCGAGTCCCCCGAAAGAAGCGCGCGCAGCGGCCGCGGGTGCCGGGCCGTGCGCGGGATCGCCCACGTCGCCCGCAACGACAACAGAGCCGGAGAGCTCGGCGGCGAGCGCTTCGAGCGGCTCCGGTCGGCGGCCCGAGAGCACGACGCCGTACCCGTCCGCGGCAAGGTACCGCGCACACGCCGTGCCGATGCCACTCCCGGCTCCCGTCACGATTGCGCTGCGCATCGGCCGATCCTACGCCCGGCGTCACCGCCGTGTCCGGGAGGCTGATAGCTTCGCCGCATGGAGCCACGCCTCGACGCGATCGGCATCGTGACCACCGACATCGCCGCCTCGTGCCGCTTCTACGCGCTCCTCGGCGTTCCGGTCGCGGCACCGCCCGAGGGAGCGCAGCACCACGAGGCAGCTCTTCCCTCGAGCCTCCGCCTGATGTGGGACACCGTCGAACTGATGCAGCAGCTCGACCCGGCCTGGCAGCAGCCGACAGGACACGCGCTCGGGCTCGCCTTCCACTGCGGCACGCCTGCAGGAGTGGACGAGACCCATGCGGCGGTCGTCGCAGCCGGTTTCGACTCGAAGAGCGGACCGTGGGACGCCTTCTGGGGCCAGCGCTACGCCCGGGTGATGGATCCCGACGGCAACGCCGTCGACCTGTTCGCCCCGCTCGACGGCTGACCGCAGCCCGAGCGGTATCGGGCAAATCCATTCGGGCGTAAGCCCGCTGAGGCACGGGAGCGCTTCATGCCTCGCGCAAGTCGCCCATCGTGCTCCGACGGCGCTCATTAGCCTCACCGGCGATCCGCTTCATTCACGGCGAGACGGCGGGTCAGCAGATCCCATGGCCAAGGCGGACGGGCCGCCAGCATGGGTGCCACGGACGACCGGGCCCGAGGCATGGCCCGGGCCGCGGCCGTCGGTGGACGTCAACGGAGCATGGTCTACTGGCCGCCGCCCGACGTCGGCTCGACGTAGAACGTGTTTCCACGGAGGGCAAAGATGAGGCATGCGGGAAGGCTGTTGAACGTTCTGCCGGCGCTCGGGTGCAGCGTCTGCCACCCGCCCCGCAGGCATTTGCCGGCGTTTCTCAAATTGTCGCCTGGTGCCGCCGCTGCGCTCGTTGCGCCGACGAGGCCGACGACGAGCGCGAACATGGTCGCGAGAGCGAGCTTGGCGCGACCTCCTTTGTGGTGCCGCATCTGGAGCCCCTTTTCGTTGAACGGAAACGTCCAGTCCTCGGTCGGTAGAATCCGCCGGCTGCGCAATGGCTTGGACGAGGGAATCGTCGACCGATCGACGCGATGTGACGGGCAGTTCGGGACTCGAAGACACGCGGCGTCGCTACGCCTCAGGGTGCTCGATCCTGTCCGCCGTCTACGCCGTCACTCGAGCGCCTGAGCCAACTCAACCGAGCACTCCGCCAGAGCCTGATCACCCGCTGCGGAATGCATCCGCCCACGATCGCCTACATCGGACGGCGCATCAAAAGAAGGCAGAACCCGCCGCGAGGCGTCCGGCCAACGGTACACGGCCGGCCGAGACGCGGTTGCGTCTGTTGCCGCTGCGCTCCCGTTCGGTTACGGTCGCAGGAGTCACTACCTGTCACCTCAGGAAAGGATCGGTACGCGCCATGGCACTCGGTTTCTACTTCGCTCACGGGGGCTTCACACCGGAGAAGTACGCGAGCGTGATCGGGCAACTCGAGGAGGCCGGGGCGGGTGCGCCGGCGGGCCGCAGTCTGCACGTCGCGCTCGAGTCCGACGGCCTCATCAACGTTTTCGACATCTGGGAGTCCCAGGAGCAGTTCGAGGCGTTCGGCCCAACGCTGCTGCCGATCCTCGCGGAGCACGGCGTGGAACTGAAGGAGCCCATGGTGGCGACCGTGCACAACCTCATCGAGGTCTGAGCACGCTGACCCCCGGCTGACCGGATGCCGAACACCAGTCGAACACTGTTGCCGGGGGCTGGGATCATCCGGCCCCCGGCGGCCTGATGACCGTCTCGCGACGGACGATCGGTGTGGACGTTCTCTTCGCCCTCGAGAACGATCAGCTTCCGCAGCCTTCCGGACGGCAGTCGAGCGGGCGACCGAGGCCGCATCCCGATCTGCCATCTCTCGGGTCAGCTCGCCTTCGGCCTGCGGCCAAAGCCGTAACGGACGAGCATGTCCTGCGCCGGCTTTCGGATCAGGGCTGTCACGAAGCGATGGGCGGCGCCCAGGTGCGGTGCGTTCTTCGGCACTGCGACCTCGTAGACAACGTGCGGCTGGGCCGACTCGCGGATCGCTATCGCCGCCACCTTACCGCGCACCGGCCGCACATCGGTGACGTAGACAAAGCCCGCGTCTGCCTCGCCGAGAAGGACCTTCGTGACGACGCCCTTGACATCGGTCTCGCGACTCACGACGTTCTTCAGCGCCGCGTCACTGATCCCCAGGTTCTTGAGCACCGTGAGCGTGTACGCGCCCACCGGCACCGCCGGTGCTCCGATCACGAGCTTGACGCCGGGTTTCGTCAGGTCGTTGACGTTGCGGATCCCTGCCGGGGTCGACTTCGGCACGATCAGGACGAGCGTGTTGGTCGCGAACGGGATCGGCTTCTCGACGAGCCCCTTCTGGTAGAGCAGCTCCGGGTACTTGGGGCTCGCGGCCGCGAACACGTCGATTGTCGCGCCGAGCTGGATCTGGGTCGCGAGCTGGTCGGATCCGGCGAAGGAGAAGCGCGGCTTCGCGTTGATGGCGGGGAGCACCGCAGTCAGCGAGGCGGCGGCGAAGACGGAGAGGCGGCCACTGTCGGTCGAGCGTGCCGAACCGGTCGAGACGGCGAGGACGGCAGCGCCGACGATCACCATCAGGAAGGTGGAGACGAACCGAAGAGCTGGCATGGAGGGTGTTGTACAGCAATTCATCTACCCATGCATTGCATATGCACAGTATCGAAAGAACGTAGGCCGAGCGCCCTCCCTGCCTAGCGCACGGGACGCTAGGAGGCCCGGATCGAGACGATCGTCGCGCGCCACGAGCCCCGTGGGGCCGGAACGTCGACGTGGTCTCCCACGGCGGCGCCCATCAGGGCGCTGCCGAGTGGCGAGGTCGGCGAGACGCCGCCGACGCTCGAGATCTCGATCTCCATCTTCTCGCCCTGCTCGTCCTCGATCTCCACGATCGACCCGACCCCGACCGAGTCGGTCGAGGTGTGCTCCACGATCACCGCATGCTGCAGCTTGCGGCGGAGCTTGGTGATGCGGGCCTCGAGCAGACCCTGCTCGTTCTTGGCCGCGTGGTACTCGAAGTTCTCCGAGAGGTCGCCGAAGGCACGCGCGGTGGCGATCGCGTCGACAGCGGCCTTGCGCTGCGGGCCCTCCATGTCGGCGAGCTCCACCTCAAGGGCCTCGCGCTGAGCCTGGGTTAGTTGCTGGCCTTCGAGATCGCTCATGTGCGGATCCTAGTGGCAGGGCGGAGGGCGAGGCATCCGCGGCCGCGTCGTAGGGGCGACGCGGACGCGTCGCCTGCAGCTAGAAGAGCCCGACCGTCTCGCCGCTCTCGTCGATGTCGATCGCGAAGGCCGCCGGCTGGGCGCCGAAGCCCGGCATCTGCAGCATCTCGCCGCAGAGCGGCACGAGCATGCCGGCGCCGGAGTAGAGCCGGATGTCGCGGATCGGGACGATGAAGCCCGTCGGCCGGTTGCGCTGGGTGGGATCGTGCGAGAGCGAGAGGTGCGTCTTGGCCATGCAGATCGGCAGATGGGCGTGGCCCTGCTTCTCGAGGCGCGCGATCGCCTCGCGGGCGGCGGGGGCGAGCTCGATCCCGTCGGCACCGTAGACCGTAGTTGCGATCTTCTCGATCTTCGTCGCGATCGGCTCGTCGTCGGTGTACAGCATCGTGAAGTTCGACTCGGCCTCGGCCGCGGCGGCGACGACCTCCGCCAGCTCGATCGTCCCATCCCCACCCTGGCCGAAGCCGTTGTGGATCGCGGCGCCAAAGGCGCCCGCCTCGAGCGAGCGGGTCTTGATCAGCTCGAGCAACTCGGGCTCATCGTCGGGGCGCGTGTTGATCGCGACGACCGGCTGGATCCCGAACGCGCGGACGTTCTCGATGTGCTTCGCGAGATTGGCCATCCCGATCTCGACCTCGGCCGTCATCTGCGCCAGCTCGGCCTTCTCGCGCCAGTCGCCGCCGCCGTGATGGCGCAGCGCCCGCACGGTCGCGACGATGACCACGACGTGCGGCTTGAGACCACCGACGCGGCAGACGACGTCCATGAACTTCTCCATCCCGAGATCGGCAGCAAAGCCCGACTCGGTGATCACGAACTCGCCCAGCTTGAGCGCCATCCGGTCGGCGATGATCGAGTTGTTGCCGTGGGCGATGTTCGCGAACGGACCGGCGTGCATGAAGCACAGCTGGCCCTCGAGCGTCTGCACGATGTTCGGCTTGATCGCGTCCTTCAGCAGCACCGCCATCGCGCCCGCCGCCTTCACGTCCTCCGCCGTTACCGGCTCGCCCTCGGGCGTGTAACCGACGGTGATCGCGCCCAGCTTGCGCCGCAGGTCGGCGAGGTCGGTCGAGAGCGCCAGGATCGCCATCACCTCGCTCGCCGCAGTGATGTCGAAGCCCGACTCGGCGGGGATCCCGTTCTTGGCGCCGCCGAGCCCGCCGACGATGCTCCGCAGCGAGCGATCGGTGACGTCGATCGCGCGGCGCCAGGTGACGGTCGCGATCTCCGGCTCGTGCCGGTGGAAGCGATGCGCGTCGACGAGCGCCGAGAGAAGGTTGTTCGCGGCCGTGATCGCGTGCATGTCGCCGGTGAAGTGAAGGTTGATGTCCTCCATCGGCACGACCTGCGCGTAGCCGCCGCCGGCGGCGCCGCCCTTGACCCCGAAAACCGGCCCGAGCGACGGCTCGCGCAGCGCCAGGATGGCGCGGCGGCCGATCTTGCCGAAGCCCTGCGTCAGCGACACCGACGTCGTCGTCTTGCCCTCTCCGGCGGGCGTGGGCGTGATCGCGGTGACGTTGATCAGCTTCGCATCGGGTGCGTCGGCGAGACGGTCGAGGATCGAGAGATCGACCTTCGCCTTGTAGCGGCCGTAGAGCTCGAGCTCGTCGAGCTCTATCCCCACCTCGGCGGCGACGTCGGCAATCGGGCGCATGACGGCTGCCTGCGCGATTTCGAGACTGGACATGGTCATGCAGCTCCTTGGGCGTGGTCGGTCAGACGGTGGGCGAGACAGGTCTCGCCCCTAAAGGGTGAATGGGCTGGGGTGTTGTAGGGGCGAGACCTGTCTCGCCCTCCCCGCACGGCGATCAGTGGCTCACGGCCGCAGCCGCGAGCTCGGAGACGAGGTTGTCGTTGTAAAAGCGCTCGAGCTTGAAGGGCTCGATCAGCTTCGGAGTCTTGCCGGTCGCGATCAGCTCGGCCAGCGTCACGCCGGTGATCGGGGCCGCTTTGAAGCCGTAGGTGCCCCAGCCGCAGTCGACGAGGAAGCCCTCCACCTCGGTGAGCCCGATTATCGGGCTGTAGTCGGGGCTCATGTCGCAGAGGCCGGTCCAGTGGCGCAGGATCTTCGTCGCATGGAGCTGCGGGAAGAGCTCGAGAATGTGGCGGGACGCGTACTCGATGAAAGGGAACGTGCCCTTGTTGGAGTAGGTCGGATAGGGCTCGACCTCGGCGCCGATCAGGAACTCGCCGCGGTCGGTCTGCGAGCAGTAGATGTGCATCTGCGCCGAGACGATGATCTTGTCGAGGAACGGCTTGACGGGCTCGGTCACGAAGGCCTGCAGGATCGAGCCGGTGAGCGGCAGCGGCACGCCCGCCATGGCGGCGACCGGGGTCGACCAGCCTGCGGTAGCGCTCAGCACGACGCCCGCCGAGACGTCGCCCTTGTTCGTCTTGACGCCGTGAACCTTGCCGTCCCTGACGTCGAAGCCGGTCACCTCCACGCCCTGATGGATCTCGGCGCCGCGGCGCCCCGCCTGCTTGGCGTAGCCCCAGACCACCGCGTCGTGGCGGATGATGCCGCCGGGCGGGTGGTAGAGCGCGCCCTGGATCGGCCACGTCACGTCCTCGCCGATGTTGATCTGCGGGCACAGCTTCTTCACTTCCTGCCGGTCGATCACGCGGCTGTCGATTCCGAGCAGCTTGTTGACCTCGGCGCGCTCGTTCTGCACGACGAGCGAGCGGTCGGAGTGGGCCAGGGTGAAGTGGCCGTGCTGCGAGAACATCATGTTGAAGTCGAGATCGGCCGAGAGCTTCTCGTAGAGCTTGACGCTCTCGGTGTAGAACGCGGCCCCTTCTGGAGTGCGGTAGTTGGAGCGGATGATCGTCGTGTTCCGCCCCGCCGCGCCCGACCCGATGTAGCTCTTCTCGAGGATCGCGACGTCGGTGATGCCGTGATGGATCGCGAGGTAATACGCGGTCGCGAGCCCGTGCGAGCCGCCCCCGACGATGACGACGTCGTAGTGCTTCTTGAGCGGCCCGGGCCGCTTCAGGATCTCCTTGCGGAAGAAGATGTCCTTCACAGCGCGTCAACTCCGACAGCTCCGCCGCCGAGGGCAGAGGCGCGGTCGACTGCGACCTCCCAGACGTAGTGGCCGAGCTCCTGCGCACAGATCACCCAGTAGCCGCCCTCGCCGCGCAGGACGTGGCCCTGGACGTGGGCGATCTCGCCGCCCGAGGGGAAGTGGTGGATGTGGGTCATCCGCCGCAGCACCGTGTCGGCCTCGGGGCCGGAGATCGCGATCACCGAGTAGGCGCTCGTGACGTCGAGCGAGTAGCGGTCGCCGCCCTCCGCGCGCACAGCGTCGCCGAGCGACGGGGCGCACAACACGAGGCCCCGCCGCGGCGAGATCTCGTACCAGACGCATGTAGAGGTGTCCGGCTTCAGCCGGACACCGGGGGTCGCGCCCTCGACAACGATCGGCTCGCCCGCGGGGCGAACCTCGAGCTTGGTGAGATGGGAGACGTCCGCGATCCCGACGGCGGCGTGGTTCTCCTCGCCGGGGATCGAGACGGGGACGAGCCAGCCGTCGCGCTCCTCGAAGGTGGCACCGATGTCGCGCTGAGCACGCTCGATCGCCGACTTCGCGACCGGGTGGAAGCCCTTCTGGTCGGACGCCGCATCGACGGAGAGGAATGCGAGGCTCAACTCGAACGCTCCTTCCAGGTCGGCTTCACGACTTCACCTTCTCGCCGGCCGGGTCGTAGAAGGCGCCCATGTGCACGACCATCGGCACGGGCCGCCCGCCGACCTGCACGTCGAAGCGGCCACCCTCGACCGCAAGCTCGTTCGGCACGATCGCTAGCCCGATCACCTTGTCGAGCTCGGCGCTTCTGCGCACACTCGTCACGCGGCCCGACGAGACGCCGCCGATCACGACCTGGCCGCCTTCGACCGGGATCGCCCCGGTCGGGCTCTCGAAGCCGACGAGCATCCACTTGAGGCCGCGGTCGGCAACCTGCTGCGTCGCCCACTTGCCGACCCACTCGAACTCCTTGTCGTTCTTGACGAGCCAGGGCATCGCGGCCTCGTGGAGGTTCGACTCGGAGTCGGTGTCCTGGCTGACGATGACGTGCCCCTTCTCGAGGCGGAGGATCCGCTGCGGCTCGAGGCCGAACGGCTTCGGGTCGAGATCAGCAGCCTTCTCGAAGATCGAATCCCACACGTGCTCGGCCAGCGAGCCCGGGAAGTGGAGCTCGTAGCCGAGCTCGCCGACGAAGCCGATCCTCAGCGCCAACGTGGGCACGCCGGCAACGGTGACGTGCTTCGCATCGAGGTAGGCGAAGCCCTCCGACGAGAAGTCGTCATCCGAGACGCGCTGCATCGCCTTGCGCGCGTTCGGCCCGGCGACGTTGACGGCGGCGAGCGCGCCGGTCATGTTCGCGAACTGCACATCCATGAACCAGACTGCGTTCCACCACGTGAACCACTGGTAGACGCCGTCCGCGCCGGTCGAGGTGGCCGAGACGTAGAACGTATTCTCGTCGACCCGGGCGACGACGCCGTCGTCCATGATCCTGCCGGCGTCACCGGTGAGCACGCCGTAGCGCGTGCGGCCGACCTTGAGATCGGAGAAGCGGTTCGGGTAGACGCGGTCGAGGAAGGCGCCTGCGTCGGGGCCGGTGACGAGGATCTTGCCGAGCGTCGAGACGTCGATCAGGCCGAGCGCCTGGTGGACGTGCTGCGCCTCTGCTCCCGCATCGGGCCCGTAGGAGTGAGGACGGCGCCACGCACCGGTCCACATCATCGTGCCGCCCATGTCCTTGTGGCGATGATGCAGCGAGGTGCGCTTGCGCGGCTCCTGCGGCGGGCCGGCGAGCAGCCCCATCGAGATCGGGGTGTACGGGGGCCGCGAGGTGGTGGTACCGATCGTGTTCTCGTCGAGCCCGGTGGTCTTGGCGTACACGCGAATCGAGTTGGTGTGGCAGAGGCGACCCTGACACGGCCCCATCGTCACCGTCGTGTACCGCTTGGAAAGTTCGATCGAGTCGAAGCCCTCGGCGATCGCGTACTTGAGATCCTTCGTCGTCTGGTCCTCGCAGATGCAGACGAAGCACTTGTCGCCGCGGTAGCCGAGGATCGCGTCCGGCACCGCCGGCTCGCCGACGTCGCCCAACACGGCGCCGACTGCCTCGACGTGAGCGGGCAGGTCGGTCGGGACGAAGACGCCGCGTCCCTCGTCGTACTCGACGCGGGCGCCGGCCTGGGCGAGCAGCTTGTAGTTCGGCTGCGGGCTCCCGGACATGACAACGAGATCGGCCTTGACGAAGCGGCCGTCGATCGCCACCTGGGAGACCTTGCCGCCCTTGCCCTGCGCCTCGATCGACGGGGTGTGCGGCGCACGGAAATCGACGACGCCCGTGATCTCGACGCCGGCGGCCTCGAGGTCTGCGGCAGCCTGGAGGCCGCGGTCGTCGACGGTGAGGATCACAGCGCGCTCGGCCGGCTTGATCGAGAAGCCGTTGACGAGGCGACGAACGGCGTCGGGGAGCATGACGCCGATCAGGTCGTTACCGGGGAAGACGAGCAGCTGCTCGACGATACCGGCGGCGACGATCACGCGGTGGGCGCGGTACTTGATCAGCACGTTCCCGTAGGCGACCGGCACGAGACCCTGCTCGAAGAGTCCGATCGCGATCGCGGGCGCGAGCAGCTCGACCCCGGCATCGACGGCACGTCCTCGGAGCTCGGCGGCGGTGCCGATGCCGTCGCGATCGGCGAGCAGCGTGCCGCCGACGTCGTAGCCCTCGTCGATCACGACGACCGACTCACCGCCCTGCGCCGCCCCGATCGCCGCCTCGAGACCGGCCTGGCCACCGCCGATCACGACGACGTCGGCGTGGCGGTTCTCTGTGTCGACGCGCTCCTGGCGCGAGCCGTTCGGGTCGAGCGGCCCGAGGCCGGCTGCGCCGCGGAGGAACTTCTCGTACAGCGGCCAGAGCTTGCGGGGGCGGATGAAGGTCTTGTAGTAGAAGCCGGGCGGCGTGAACGGGCCGGCGAACTTGTCGGTCGCCTGCATCAGGTCGCGCTCGAGCGAGCCGATGTAGTTCTGGCCCTTGACGACGGCGCCCTCGGTCAGCGGTGTCGTGCAGACGCGGACGCTCGGGATCCCGTCCACCGTCATCTGGCAGTTGGCGCAGTGGCCCGAGCAGCAGACAAGACCACGCGGCCGGTGGTACTTGAAGCTCCGCGAGAACACACGCTGGCCCGACGCGTAGAGGGCGGAGCCGATCGTGTCACCGGCAAAGCCTTGCATCGTCTTGCCGTGGAAGGTGAACGGGATCGGCTGCGAACGATCGATCCGCTCCCCGGGCTGCGGAGAAAGCCTCACGCCGCATCCCCCATCGGCGCGTTCTGCGCAGCAGAAGGCGCCTCGGGTGCCCATGTTCGCTCCACGACATTCGTGTACGTATGGCGCTCGGCCATGAACCAGTCCTCGCAGGTGCGGCAGAACCACCACTCGCGCTGGGTGCCCCAGACGTTGCGGCGGAAGTAGATGTACTCGTTCAGCTCCCGCACGCTCGGCGTCGACTTCGGACGGCTGGTCGTCTCGCCGGCGCAGCGAAGCTCCTGCACCTCGCGCGGGCCACAGTTGGGACAGGTGACGAGCATTGACATAGGATCAGGCCCTGCCGATCAATTGCATCAGACGGAATAGCGTGCTATCAGTGGAAAGAGACTAGCGCGATGCCACGAACCGGTCAACCCTCCACCCGAGATGTCGAAGCGACGGTGCGCGCCGTCGAGATCCTCGACGCGCTCGCCGACGGCGGCGAGCTCGGCACGACAGACGTTGCCCGCCGCACCGGAATCACCGCGAGCACCGTCTCACGGCAGCTCGGGACGCTGACCCGCGTAGGCCTCGTCGAGCACGTCGCCACGACAGGCCGCTACCGACTTGGCGTGCGAACGCTCCGCTACGCGAACGCCGTGCTCGGCCGGCTCAACCTCCGCGACCTCGCCCGCCCCCACCTCCAGGAGCTCGTCAACCGGGTCGGAGAAACGGCGACGCTCTCGATCCCCGGCGAGCAGGATGCGATCACGGTCGACTTCGTGCCGACCGACCGCTACCTCCAGGGTGTAACCCGGCTCGGCCGGCCGAGCGTCGGCCATGCCTCTTCGGCGGGAAAGGTGATGCTCGCCTTCGGCGACGTACCGGTGCCGCGAGGCAAGCTGACCGCCTTCACGCCACAGACGATCACCGACCAGGCTGCGCTGGCGGCTGAGATCGAGCGCGTGCGGGCCTGCGGCTACGCTGCCGCGATCGAGGAGCGGGAGACCGGTCTGAGCGCGATCGCAGCGCCCATCTGGGACTCGGGTGCCGGCCTCGCAGCGATCGTGGCCCTTCAGGGCCCGACGAGCCGCTTCGACGAAGCGGCCATCACTGCTGCAGTGCCACTGCTCGTCGCCGCCGCCCAGCGCATCTCCGTCGCCCTTGGCTGGCACGAATGAGCTGGCCGCCGGTGCAGCACGACGACGAACGCCACGGGGCGAATTGTCCCGCTGGTGGCAATTGCATCCCACCGTGGACGATTCAGGCTTGACACCGACCCCACCGCACGCGTAGACACCGAGGGGCACGGTCCGCTCGTTGCCGTCGCACCCAACGATTCCGTTTCGCAGAACACGAAAGAGGAGGCCCCTGTGGCAACCGATCTCGACCGCTTCGTCTCAGCTCCCGGCCGCGACCAGCTCGTCGCCGACGTCCGGCACCGCATCGACGCAGAGGGGATCACCTACGTCTACTACCAGTTCATCTCCGTGACAGGACGCATCATGGGGAAGGGAGTTCCCGCCGCCCACTGGGAGAGCATGGCGGCCAAGGGGTTCCAGCTCGTCTACGGCTCCACCGCCAACCTCTTCACCGACCGCCACGGCGAGTACATCGGCTACGGCCCCGAGGCCGCGGAGCTCGTCGGCATCCCCGAGCCCGAGACCTTCGAGGTGCTCCCCTGGGACAGCAAAGTTGCGCGCGTCTGGTGCACGTGCTTCCGCAACCGCGAGGAGCAGGAGAACCCGGCTTCGTTCCTCACCTCGGACTGCCGCGGCAACCTGAAGCGGATCCAGGCCCAGTTCGAGGAGGCGACCGGTCTCCACCTCCGGGCCGGCACCGAGCCGGAGATGATGTGGCTCAACATGAAGGAGGACGGGACGCCCGACGTCAGCGGCGTCACCAAGCCCTACTGCTACCACATCGACCAGTTCAGCCAGCTGCAGCCGATCATCCACAAGGTGGTCGAGTACGGCAACGCCCTCGGCCTCGACATGATCCAGGGCGACCACGAGGATGCCCCGGGCCAGATCGAGCTGAACTTCAACTTCGACCGGGCCGAGAAGACCGCCGACAACCTCTCGACGTTCCGGCAGATCTGCAAGCAGGTCGGCCGGGAAGAGAACGTCTTCCCCTGCTTCATGCCGAAGCCGTTCATGGGCGTCTCGGCCAACGGCTGCCATCACAACATCTCGCTCTGGCGCGGCGACGAGAACGCGTTCATGCCGGAGGGGGAGGATCAGCGGCTGCCGAGCCAGGTCGGCCTCTGGGCGATCGGCGGCATCCTCGAGCATCTCGGCGCACTCACCGCGATCTCGTCACCGACCGTGAACTCCTACCGCCGACTCTGGGACACGGGCTTCTGGGCGCCTGTCTTCGCAGACTGGGGCTTCCAGAACCGCACCACGGCGCTCCGCGTTTCGGCCCCCGGCCGGTTTGAGTACCGCTCGGTCGATTCGGCCGTGAACCCGTACCTCTCGCTGTCGGCGCTGATCATGGCAATGTGGGACGGCATCGAGCGGAAGCTCGATCCCGGCCAGCCGGAGGAGCGGAACATCTACGCTGCCATGGAGGCCGGGAAGGAAGTCAAGAAGATCCCGATGACCTTCGGCGACGCCCTGGACGCCCTGGAGGCGGACGAGGTGATCAAGAAGGCGATGCCCGGCGAGATGTACACCGTATTCATGCACTACAAGCGCGACGAGTGGGAGCGATTCTGCGCCACCGTGACCGATTGGGATGTGAACGAGTACTTGGACATCTTGCCGTAGCACTAGTCACTTTGCCTTCGGCAAATTGACTAATTGGACAGCGTAGAAAGGTGAGCTATGTGCGGTATTGCTGGAATCATCTACAAGGACGGTGAGCATCCGATCGGGTCGGAGATGACCCGGATGCTGCAGTCGATGAAGCACCGTGGCCCCGACTCGACCGGCTACGCCCTGTACGGCCAGCCGTCGAACCTCGTGATCATGCGGTACAAGCTCGCGGACGCGAACACGCCGCGCGACTTCGAGTACGAGGACCGGCTCCGCCGGCATCGCGCCGAGGTCGAGCGTCGCCTGGCTGCGCTCGGGGCCCACGTCAAGGAGCTCGAGGAGGAGACGGAGTACGCCTTCCGGGTCACGCTCGAGTACAGCGGTGACCTCAAGCGGCTGGCTGACTTCGTCGAGGACGTGCCCGACGTCGAGGTGCTCTCGCTCGGCCACTCGCTCGAGATCATCAAGGACCTCGGCGACGCGGAGACCGTCGCCGGCGGCTACCACCTGAGCGACTTCAACGGGACGCACGCGATCGGCCACGTCCGGATGGCGACCGAGTCCGACGTCGATATCTCCGGAGCGCACCCGTACTGGGCGTACCCCTTCTCCGACGTCGCCGTCGTGCACAACGGCCAGCTGACGAACTACTTCCAGTGGAAGCGTCGCCTCGAGCGCTCGGGCCACCGCTTCCAGTCCGAGTGCGACTCCGAGATCATCGCGGTGTACCTCGCCGAGAAGATGAGCGAGGGCTCGACGCTCGAGGAAGCGATGCGCCAGAGCCTCGACGACCTGGACGGAGTCTTCACCTACATCTGCGTCACCAAGGATGCGCTCGGCGTCGCCAAGGACGAGATGGCCGCGAAGCCGCTCGTGCTCTACGAAGCCGACGACCTGGTCGCGATCGCCTCCGAGGAGATTGCGATCCGCGCGATTCTCGACCACGAGATCGAAACCTATGACCCGTACGAAGGAGAGGTGCTCGTATGGCAGCGGTAGGCGAAAGCGCCATCAACTACGACGCGCGCGGGCTCGCCGAGCCCGACGCGGCGGTGCCTAAGGTCTCCGAGATCGATGGGACCTCGGCTGAATTCGACGCGCACGACCTGAGCACGCGTCAGATCAACCTCGAGCTGCGGTGGCTGATCAACGAGCAGGGAATCACGGACGTGACAGTGCGCAACCCGGGCGCCAAGCACTCGCTCGGCGTCGGCATCCTGACCCGCTGCAAGATCACCTTCGACGGTAGCCTCGGCTATTTCGGCTGCGGCATCATCGACGGCCCCGAGGTGCACATCAAGGGCCGGGTCGGCTGGTCGTCCTGCGAGAACATGATGTCCGGCGTCGTCGTGATCGACTCGAACGCCGGGTCGCTGACGGGCGCCGCGTTCCGGGGTGGCGACCTCGTCGTCAAGGGCCGCGTCGGCGCCCGCACGGGCATCGACCAGAAGGGCGGCACGATCATCGTGATGGGCTCCGCCGGCTCGATGAACGGCTTCATGATGCAGCGCGGCCGCCAGATCATCTGCGGCGACGTCGGCCACGGCCTCGGCGACTCGAGGTACGACGGCACGATCTACGTGGGCGGCAAGGTGCGCTCGCTCGGGATCGACTGCGTGCCGGGCGAGTGGACCGACGCGGACACCGAGTTCATCGAGCGGAAGTTCCGGATCTACGACCTCGGAGCGCCGCCCGCGCTGCAGAAGTTCGTGTGCGGCAAGAAGCTCTACAACTACGACAACCTCGAACCCTCCGAGCGCAAGCTCGTCCTGTGAGGAGCCACATGGCCGACGAGACAGCACCCAACGCCAAGAACGTCCTCGGGCACAGCCGCATCTTCACCCCCGAGGTGATGAACGACATCCACATGAAGGCCGAGCTCGGCCGCTATCGCATGCGCGGCTTCTCGATGTTCAAGCCGATCCCCCACTGGGACGAGCTGATGTTCATGCCGGGCACCCTGACGCGCTTCGTGATCGAGGGCTACCGCGAGAAGTGCGTGACGAAGACCGTCCTCGGCGCGCGCTTCGCCAAGAAGCCGATCGAGCTCGACATCCCGGTCTACATCACGGGCATGAGTTTCGGTGCTCTCTCGCTGGAGGCCAAGATGGCTCTCGCCAAGGGCGCCTCGATGGCGGGCACGGCGACGTGCTCGGGCGAGGGCGGGATGATCCCGCCGGAGCGTGACTACTCGACCAAGTGGTACTACCAGTGCATCCAGAGCCGGTACGGGTTCAACCCGCACCACCTGATGCTCGCCGACGCGGTCGAGTTCTTCATCGGCCAGGGCTGTAAGGTGGGCCTCGGCGGCCACCTGATGGGGCAGAAGGTGACCGAGCAGGTCGCCGAGATGCGCTCACTCCCGGCCGGCATCGACCAGCGTTCGCCCGCCCGGCACCCGGACTGGCTCGGGCCGGATGACCTCTCGCTGAAGATCCAGGAGATCCGCGAGGCGACCGACTACCAGATCCCGATCCAGCTCAAGCTCGGCGCCTCCCGCGTCTACGACGACGTGCGCATGGCGGCGAAGTGCGGGCCGGACATCATCTACCTGGACGGTGCCGAGGGCGGCACGGGCGCAGGCCCGCACATCGCCACCGAGGAGACCGGCATCCCGCTGATGGCGGCGATCCCGGAGGCCCGGCGGGCGCTCGAGGACGTCGGCCTGGCCGACGAGATCGACCTCGTCGTCGCAGGCGGGATCCGCAACGGCGGCGACATCGCCAAGGCGATCGCACTCGGGGCGAAGGCGGTCGCGATCGGCCACTCGGCCCTGATGGCCCTCAACTGCAACAAGGAGATCGAGGGCGTCACCGACTACGAGGGCACCGTCGGCGTTCCCGCCGGCAAGTGCTATCACTGCCACACCGGCCGTTGCCCGGTTGGCGTCGCGACCCAGGACCCCGAGCTGCGCAAGCGACTCGTCGTCGAGGACGCGGCCGAGCGTGTCTACAACTTCCTCCACACGCTCACGCTCGAGGTGCAGATGCTGGCGCGTGCGTGCGGGAAGACCAACGTCCACTCTCTCGAGCCGGAGGACCTCTGCGCCCTCACGGTCGAGGCGGCTGCTATGGCAAAGGTGCCACTCGCCGGTACGAGCTGGATCCCCGGCGTCAGCGAAGAGCGGACGCTCGAGAAGATCGAGCGGATGCTCGAGAAGCACCTCGAGTTCCCCGTCGACTATCTGCCGAGCCACGCGGAGGTGATGTCCGGTGAGTGAGATGCATCATCTTGCGTACGAGGAGCCGGAGAAGATCCAGTCGATCGACTCCGAATTCCTGTCGGGCAAGCGCTACGCTTACCAGGAGGACATCTCACTCCTCGAAAACGTCGACCTCGACGCCGCGACGCCGGGCGACGACATCAACTGGCTCGAGGACATCGAATTGCTGTCCGAGGACGGGACGCCGGCGGTGTTCGACCGGTACTCGAACTCGTTCGTCAAGATCCACTTCGCGATTCCTCCCGGGAGGGAGAACGAGATCGCCCGCAAGGTGCTGATCACGCACCTTCAGTCCGGCAACTCCTACGGCATCCAGCTGAAGGAGATCCACTGCAAGTTCCCGCAGCCGGAGCTCGGGCCGTGGGTGAAGGACTCGCGGACGGTCGGCGCCGACTGGAAGCCCCCGGTGCTCGAGGGGTGGGAAGCTCCGCTGCATTGATTCGCCGCCTGGGCAGGATCCCGCTGGCATGGGATCCTGCCCAGTGAAGTTGACGCTGCGCAACGACGGAGACGACACGGGAGATGCTGCGCTGATGAAGGTTCTGGTTCTCCAACACATCGCCTGTGAGCCGCCCGGGGTGTTCGAAGACGTGCTCGTCGAGGGCGGAGCGTCGATCCACCGCGTCGAGATCGACGAGGGAGAGGCGCTGCCCGCCTGGGAGGGATTCGACGCGATCCTCGCGATGGGTGGCCCCATGTCGGCCACCGACGACGCCGAGCTGCCCTGGCTGACCCCGGAGAAACAGCTGATCGCCGAGGCCGTCCGGGCCGGGACTCCGTACTGGGGCGTCTGCCTCGGCGTCCAACTGCTGGCCTCGAGCCTTGGCGCGCGCGTCTACGCCGGTGATCTGCCGGAGGTCGGTCTGCTGCCGGTCGAGATCACCCCGGAAGGTCGCGCCGATCCGGTCTTTGCCGACGTCCCCGAGGAGCTCGTGACGCTTCAGTGGCACGGAGACACGTTCGACCTGCCTGCCGGTGCCACCCGGCTCGCGGGCTCTCCCGCCTACCCGAATCAGGCCTTCCGCTACGAGCGGGCCTACGGCGTCCAGTTCCACCTCGAGGTCTCCGACGAGATGGTGCGCGCGTGGGCGGGAGTGCCGGCGTACGCGGCCTCACTCGAGCGGACGCTCGGGCCCGGCTCGGCAGCACCGTTTCTGGCGTCGGTCGAGGATCGCTCCGTCGAGATGCGATCGCACGGCCGCGCACTCTTCGAGCGCTTCCTCGACGAGGTCGTCACCCCGGCGGGCACGGCCGCCGCCCCCACTTGACCAGGCTCGATCGCTACAGCAGCGTCCGCAGCACTAGCCGCTGGCGGGGGCTCGGGTCGATTCCGCGCCCCTGCCGACACCCCGATGGCCAACGCGATGCGCCACCTCGGATCGTTCTCCTCGCCGATCTTTTGAACACCGGCTAGCCCGAGGGCCGGCGCATGGGAGTTCTCTTCGGCCTGGGTGCGGCCGTCACCTGGGGGTCGGCCGACTATGTCGCCGCAATCGCCGGCCGCCGAATCGGTTCACACCGCGTCGTGCTGGGTTTTCATGTCGTCGCGACATTCCTCCTCGCGCTCATCGTGCTCGGAACGGGGTCATTGGAGGGTGTGACCGCCACGGACGTGGCGTTCTTCGTGCTCGTGGGCGCGATCGGGTGGACCGGTTACGCCTGTTTCTACCGGGCGCTCGCGATCGGGCCGATCTCCGTCCTCAGTCCGATCGTGTCCGGCTATGCCATGGTGACGCTTCTCCTCGCGATCATCCTTCTCGACGAACGGCTCGGTGTAGCGGCAGCGTGCGCCGTCGCCGTCTCCGTCGTCGGCATCGTGCTCGCCTCCTCAGGGCTGCGTCATGTCTTCCGGATCGAGCGGCTCGATGCGCACGGGCTCCTGTTCGCGCTCGCTGCGATGTTCCTGATCGGCGCCTTCGTCCTTGGCGTGTCGGTGAAAGCGGACGATCTCGGCTGGCTCGCGCCCGTGTTTCTCGCTCGGCTCTTCTCCACCGTCTTCGTCTTCGCCTCCCTGATCAAGGGCGGCGCGTGGCGATTTCCCGATCGCTCACCGCGTGTCCTCTGGGCCGTTGTCGCGCTCGCGCTCCTCGACACGGCCGGGTACATCTCTTTCAACCTCGGCACCGAGCGATCCGATACGGCGATCGTCGCCGCCGCCTCTGCCCCCTACGCGGTGATTCCAGTGATCGCGGGCGTGCTGTTCTTCCACGAGCGCCCGACGCCCATCGAGTGGGTGGGCGTCGGGTTCGTCATTGCGGGGCTCGTCTTGCTCGGGCTGGCGGTCGGGTGACCGTCCGGCCAACCTACGCGCGCGGACGGGCCTTTTCGGGGTCGTAGATCGGCAGCGTCGCCACCGTCGCCGCGACGGTTCCGTCGCCGACCGCCACCTCGACGCGCTCGCCGACCGTGGCACAGCCGGTCTCGAGCACGGCCATCCCGATGACCTTGCCGAGCGTCGGGCTTTGGCAGGGGCTCGTAAGAGTGCCGACCGGTGCGCCGTCCTTCGTCACGGCGGCACCGTACTCCGGCACGTCGTCGCCGTCGAGCACCAGTGTGACGAGCCGGTTCGCCGGGCTCGCCGACTCGGCTTCGAGCGCGGCCTTGCCACAGAAGTCGGGCCCGTCAAAGCGGATCATCTTGTCGAGCGACATGTCGTAGGGGCTCGTTTCGCCCGGGAAGTAGTCGTACCCGATGAAGATCAGCCCCGACTCGATCCGAATCGTCTCGACCGCGGCGAGCCCATAGGGGTGTGCCCCGGCGCCGACGACGGCGGCCCAGAGCTGCTCGGCACCGTCGGGCTCGCAGAAGAGCTCGAAGCCGAGCTCTCCCGAGTAGCCTGTCCGCGACACCCAGCACGGAACGCCGCCGACCTCGACCTTCTCGGGCCAGAAGCGGAAGTACCGGAGCGACGAGACGTCGGCGGCACAGATCGACTGCAACAGCTCTGGGGAGCGGGGGCCGTTGATACCCACCTGCGGCGTCTCGACCGTGTACGGCGCGATCTCGACGTCGAGACCTCCGACGACGCTCCTGAAGTGGTCGAGGTCGGTGTCGAGGGCCGTGACGACGATGCAAAAGTCGTCGCCGACCTTGAACACCGTCCCGTCGCCGACCATCTTCCCGTTCACATCACAGAACGGCGCATAGCGCACCTGGCCGGCGGCGAGACCGAGCATGTCGTTCGTGAAGATGCGGTCGGCGGCGGCAAGCGCGTCGGCACCGCTGAAGCCCCACTTGCGCAGCGGCGAGGCATCCCAGACGCCCACGTCGTTGCGAACCGCTTGATGCTCGGCGACGGCGTCACCGAACGTGCTCGGCCAGTACCAGCCCTCCCAGTCCATGAACTCGCAGCCGAGCTCGCGCTGCGGGCTGTCGAATGCCGTGCGAATGATCTCCGTCGATCCCATCGGGGCCTCCTTTGACGTCACCTGGTTTCCGGACTATCTCACTGGCGGCTGCGGCAGGCCCGTCTACCCGTCAGGCGCGAATCAGCAGCCCGCCGTTCTGGATTGCGCCCTCGAGAAACACGAGCCAGTCGATCCACAACTGCCCGTCGGAGATCCCGAGCGGAGTCTCCCGCGCAGCGGCGATCGCCGCTTCCACCTCGTCGGAAGTGAGGACCGCGTCGGACCCGGGCGCGGGCAGCCTGTCGCCCGGCCAGGGCATGCCCTGCAAGGTCATCTCGCCGGCGAGTGCGTCCATGTCACCGGCACTCAGCCAGACATGACCACTGACGCCGTCGTTCCGCTGCCAGTAGATCCTGTAGCTCACGATCGCTTGCCGCTCACGCAAGCTCCTTCGCCTTGCGACGCTGCCTCTCGTAGACCGGGTGCTCGACGACCTCGCCGCGGACATCCTCCCCGTCGATGCGTGCGACGACCTTTGTCCCCGCCACCTTCAGGGTCAGCGGGATCTTCGCGAGCCCGAGCGTCTGGCCACCGAGGAACGGTGACTCTACCGCCTGGGTGACGAGACCAACCTCGACGCCGTCGACGAAGAGTGGTGCGCCGCTCGCGCCCGCACCGCCGGAGTCGAGCACGATGCTGCCGAGCCGCAAGGTCGTGGCGTCGCGATCACGGACGATCCCCTCACGACCCTGGAAGTCGCCCTTCTCGAGGTCGACCGACCAACCGAGTGCGCACTCGTACGGTGAGACCGTCGGGTCGTACTCGACGCCACCGATGATGAAGCCGCCCTCGATGCGGAACAGGTCGAGCGCGTCCATGCCGATCACCTTCATCCCCTGCGGCGTCAAATCGTGGAGCAGCACGTCCCAGAGCTCGAGCGCTTGGTCTCGATCGACCCAGAGCTCGTACCCGAGCTCCGCCGTGTACCCGAGCCGGGTCATGAACACCGGCACGCCGGCGATTTCGACGTCCGCGCGGAACGTGTAGTAAGGGAATGCGGCGTTCGAGAGATCCGAGTCCGTCAACGACTGCAGCATGGCTCGGCTGAGGGGGCCCTGGAGGCACAGGTGTGGCGTCGCGTCTGTTATCTCGGACACGGTGATGCCCTCGGGCGCCAGCTCACGGAAGAGGTGATAGTCGCGGTCGTTTGCGCCGCAGAACCGGATGTCGTCTGCGGAGCGCACCATCACGGTGCAGTCGTCGATCATCTTGCCGTCCTCGTCGCACAGTGCTCCGTATCCGATCTGGCCGACACCGAGCTTCGAGACGTCGCGAGTGACGATGCCGTTGACGAACGCGAGCGCCCCGGGGCCGGTGATGTCGACCTTGCGCAGCATCGTGAAGTCCATCAGCGCAGCCGCTTCGCGACAGGCGCGGTACTCCTCGAGGGTGTCCGAGACGACCGCCGGGGCCCAGTAGCCGAACAGGTCCATCCATTGATCCGTCATTGCCTGCAGCCGGGGGTGGAATGTCGTTTCCTTGCTCACTCGGGCACATCTCCTGGTCGCGGTTCGCTCCTAGCCTACAAAGCGACCAACCGCTCGTGGGAAGGTACTGTTGGGCCGTGGCCGGTTCCTGGCAGACCCACGTCGATGCAGACGACTGGGAGCCGATGAACCTCGGCGAGGTCATCGTCGGCGAGGTGCACCTTCTGCGCTCGGACGAAGGCGAGCGGCCGTACACTGCCGGCCTTTGGCGTGTGACCGGCGATCTTCCCGCTCCATTTCCGTATGACTTCGCGCAAGACGAGACGATCCACGTCCTCGAAGGGTCCGTCGAGATCGCGGTCACGGACGGGCCGGTGCTCGAGCTCTCTGCGGGCGATATCGCCTCGTTCGCAGCCGGCTCGAGCGCCGTCTGGCGCGTCGCTCGGACGCCGTTCAGAGAGCTGTTCGTGCTCAGCTGAATTCCGTTTCCGGCCCGCTGGACTTCTGCGCCGGACACAATAGACTCTTCCAGATGGTCGACAACGCCGATCTCCTCGGGCAGGTCTCGCTCTTCGACGGGCTGGAGCGCGACGACCTGGTTGCGCTCGGAAGCCACATGAAGGAGACGCATTTCGCTGCCGCGGACGTCGTTGTCCGCGAGGGGACGAGAGGGGCTCGCGTGCTTGCCTTCTTCGTGATTCTCGACGGCATGGCCGCGGTCTCCGTCGGGGGGGAGCCCCGTGCCACCCTGTCGGCAGGGGACTACTTCGGCGAGATCGGGCTCCTTCTCGACGCTCCTCGAACGGCGACAGTAGTCGCGGAGACCGATCTGCACTGCAGCGCGATGAGCGCGTGGGAATTCCGTGGCTTTATCGACGAATACCCCGCGGTGCACTCAGCTCTTGCACGTACGCTCGAGGCACGGCTCAGGGTGTAGGTCGTTCGTACCCTGACGCGGCACTTCAGTCCGCCGCGGCGGCGAGCGCAACGGGCTCGAGGTCGAGCGACTCGAGCACGAGCTCGGTGAGCTCACGCACTTCGATCTCGCCCTCGTGCCCCGACGTCTTGACCGCGTCCTCGTACATCGTCACGTCTTTCGGGCAGCAGACGACGAACGTCGAGACCCGGTCGAGCGCGGTCGCCTCGTGCATCCGCGACTCGGAGGGTCGTGGTGCATCGGGCGCCTTCAGCTCCGACATCCAGATCCTCCCACCACCCGCGCCGCAGCAGAACGAGTTGTCGCGAACGCGCTGCATCTCGATCAACTCGCACCCCGTCGCGGCGATCAGGGCCCGGGGCTCATCGTAGACGCCGTTGTATCGCCCGAGGGTGCAGGGATCGTGGTAGGTGACCCGTCGGCCGAGGCTCCTGCCGGCAGTCAGCGCGCCCGCTTGGAACAACTCGAGCAGGAACTGCGAGTGGTGAACGACGTCCCAGCTGCCTCCGAGTGCCGGGTACTCGTTCTTCAGGGTGTTGAACGAGTGCGGGTCGGAGGTGAGGATGCGGCCGAATGTGCACGCCGAAATCGCCTCGATGTTGCTCTCGGCGAGGTCGGTGAAGAGGCCTTCTTCGCCGGCGCGACGCACGTCGTTCCCTGCGTTGCGCTCGCCCTCGTAGAGAATCCCGAAGTCGACTCCCGCGTGGTGAAGGATGCGCGCGAGCGCCTGCGTAACACGGATGTTGCGCGGGTCGAGAGAGGCGAAATCACCGACGAACCAGAGGACGTCGACCGGCTCTTTGCGCGCGTCCTTGACCTCGAAGTCGAGCTCCTTCGCCCACCTGCCTCGCTTGCGCTTCGGCTCACCGAACGAGTTGCCGGATTCGTAGATCGTCTCGAGCGTCGTCTGAAGCTGGGAGTCCATCTCGCCCTTGTCCACGAGCCGGCGGCGGAGGTTGTTGATGATCGGGACGTGCTCGATTCCGACAGGGCAGATCTCGACGCAGGCCATGCATTGCATGCACGACCACACCGTCTCGGGTCTGATCGGGTTGCCGAGCAGGTTCTCGTCGGAGTGAAAGAGCGGCGGCACCGTGAGCCAGCCGCGGATCCCCAGTGTCCCTTCCGACTGCTCGCGAAGGTCGAGCACGAGATCGCGCGGCGAGAGCGGATACCCGGACGCCGTGGCAGGGCATGCCTCGTGGCATTTCCCACACTTCGTGCACGCGTCGAGTTGCAAGAGGTGTGCCGGCGTCATGTCGGTCACGACGCCGTAGCCCACCTCCTCGGGCTTCGCGTTCGGCGGCAGAGCCACGAGCTCCTTGCCTGCCCGGTCGTTCCGGGTGGCAACACTCGAAGGGGCGGTCATCATGTGCACCGCCTTCGTAAACGGGATCGCCGCGACGAATGTCAGCGCAGCGATGCCGTGCACCCACCAGTCGCGGAAGTGAGCCGCAGACGCTGTCTGACCGTCGACTCCGATTGCGATCAGCCCCTGTCCCACGACCCATCCGACAGGCGACCACTTCTCGAACGACGGATCGGTCTCGGCGATCCGCAGCGCCTCGAGGAAGAACCCTGTGACTCCCAGAAACAGCAGAGAGCCGACAAAGATCCAGTCGCCGACCTGGTAGTGCCAGCGCGCGTAGCGGCTCGAGACGCCGTCGACACGGGTGTAGTCGAGCCGCTTCGGCTTGCGGGCACGTTTCACACCCAGGATCACCAGGCCGATGATGAGGAAGGCGCCAAAGACGTCGAGGAATAACGAGTAGACGAGATAAAACGTCCCCTGCCAGAAATCCCATCCGAGAATCGGCTTGGCGAAGTCGTCCTGGAACGCGAGGATCCCCGTGCCGATGAACAGCACGACGAAGCCGTAGAAGATCATCGCGTGCGCAAGCCCGGCGACACCGTCGCGGCGCTTGATCCAGGCGTGGGTGAACACGATCCAGGCGGTCCGGCCTGCACGGTGCAACGGCCTGTCGACCGGGAAGGCACCCCGCCCTCGCATGTACTTGATCACGAGCCGGATCACGCCCCACGCGAAGATCGACGTCGAGATGACGATCAGCGTGTACCAGAGCGCGATTTGCCAGGTGGAGAGGCCGGCGAAGGTCTCGCGCGTCTCCATCCGCTAGTGGTCTCTCAGCATTCGGCCCGAAGCCAGAGCGCCCCCGGGGCGCTTGCGGCCCCTCCGCGAAGCGAAGCCAGGCGCCAACAAAACAGCCGGCCGCGACGCGGCCGCCCGTCAACCCCAGTGCGGCACCAAAGCGGCAGTTTGACGTCAAACGGTCGAAGATGCCGCACTAGTAGAGCTTCTCGAGCTCTTCCGCGACGTCGAACAGGTCGGCCTTGGCGCCGTACTGCGCGACGTTGAAGATCGCGGCCTCGGGGTCGGTATTGACGGCGATGATCGTGCCCGACGTCTTCATTCCTGCGAGATGCTGGACGGCACCGGAGATCCCGAAGGCGAGGTAGACCGTCGGTTTCACGGTCTTGCCCGACTGGCCGACCTGTCGTGAGGAGGGCATCCAGCCGGCATCCACGAGCGGGCGAGAGACCGAGAGCGTCGCACCCATCTTCTCGGCGAGCTCCTTGAACATCTCGACGTTTTCCTTGTCGCCGATGCCGCGCCCGATCGAGAGGAGGAAGTCCGCCTGCGTGATATCGACGTCGGATGCAGCGGTCGCCTCGATGAGCTCGAGGTGCCGGGCGCGCGACGGCACGGCAGCTACGTCGAGCGCTGTCACCGACGAGTTGCCCACGCCCTCCGCAGGAGACCAGACCGTCGGCCGGAGGAGCAGCATCACACCATTCACCCCGGGGAACTCGAGCTCGGCGCTCACCTTCGAGCCGTAGAACGACCGGGTCGCGATCACCGCATCGCCCTCGAGGGCGATGCCGTGAACGTCGCTCGCAAACCCGAGGCCGAGCTTCACGGCGGCCGCAGGGCCGTACCCCATGCTGTTGACGGTGAAGCCGAGCAACGTCAGGCGGGGTTTCCGGTCGGCGATCAGGGCCTCGACGGCCGCCTGGTAGGCGTCGTTCTCGAACTCGCCTGCACCGATCGTGACGGTCACGATCTCCGTGACGCCGTCGATGTTGACCGCATCGACGAGCGAGCCCGGATCCTGTCCGATCACGGCGACCGTCACCGGACCGACCTCGCGCCCTGCTGTGATCAGCTCACGAGTGACGTCACGGATCTGGCCGCGGAGATGCTCTGCGACGACGAGAACGCTCATGCGAGCCGCTCCTTCACGATCGACGCGATCCGGGCCGCAATCTCCGCGGGACTGCCGTTGAGCATCTCTGCTCCCTCGCCCCGGTCGGGAACGAACATCTTGCGGACACGGTATGCGGGCGTACCACCTCCGGCTGCGCTGCGAACGTCGATCTCGACCTGCTCCGCCTGCTTGATCGCGCGGAGATTGGCATAACGGGGCTGGTTGATGCCCGTCTGGATCGTCAGGACGGCAGGGGTATCGACCTCGACCCGATCGATGAGGCCGCCCTCAAGCTCACGGTCGACGACGGCCGTTCCGGCACCGGAGTAGTCGAGCTTGGTGATCACCGCCGCGCGCGGCAGGTCGAGCAACTCCGCGAGTGCGGTGCCGGTCGCCGCCTGGACGGCGTCACTCGACTGCACCCCGCAGAGCACGAGGTCGGAATTCTCAGCCGAGACGACGTCGGCGAGGGCCCGCGCGACCGAGAACGGGTCACGATCGACTCCTTCGATCCGGATCGCCCGGTCGGCGCCCATCGCGAGGCAACGCCGCAACGCCGCTTCGGATTGCTTCGACCCGCACGTGACGAGGACGACCTCGCCACCGAGGCGCTCCCGTAGCTGGAGCGCCTCCTCGGTGGCGAAGCTGTCCCATTCGTTCAACGCGGGGTCGAGATAATCCGGGTCGACGTCGAGCCCATCGGCGGTGAACTCGACCTCGTCTCCGAGCTGCAACACCTGCTTGATACACACGACGGTTTTCATTACGACAGCGACGCCCCTGCATAGAGCGCCGCATACTCGGCCTTCTCGGATGCAACCGAGGCGTCGTCCACCATCCGCCGCTCACGCTTGAACGGCAGCGGCAGCGACGGGTCGTCCGAGTCGATCTCGCGGGCGAGACGATGACCCGAGAAGACGGCGTCGGCGGTAAGCCGCGGAGCCTCGCAGTCGCCGATCCGGTAGAGCGAGTCGACGCCTTCTGCCTTGAGCTGTTCGAGACCGATCGAGTCCTTGAGCTCGCGGAACAGCGCCTCGTTCGAGCGGCGCTGCGCCACCCAGACGACGCCGTCGGCTGCGAACGACTTCTCGTGCCCTTCCTCGTCATACACGTGGGTCGCAACGACCACGCCTTCCTCGACGCGCGACGGCAGGTGGTAGGGCACGATCTCGACGCCGAGCCTGTGCAGCGTGCGGTGCTGGTTCGGAGCCTCGAGCGTGAAGTGCATGTACGGCCCAATGGTTCCGAGCGGCGTCATCAGGGTGACCTTCTTGCCCTCCAGCGCGAGCTTCTCCGCCATCGAGACACCCGTGTAGTACCCGTCGTTGTCGAAGACGACGACACTGTCACCCGCGAGCTCCTTGCCCTCGCCCATGATCTGGTCGGGAGTCGCCTGCCAGGCGAGGCTCGCATCGGCACCGTCGATGGTCGCGTGCGAGGCGCCGTTGAGCCCGTCCGTCGACCAGTAGGAGCCGGTGGCGACGATCACGATCTCGGCGCCGTATTCGGCGACGTCCTTTGCGGACAGCTTCGTGTTCGGGATGAACTCGACGTTCTTGAGCTTGTCGATCTGGATCTTGCGGTAGTTGACGATCCGGGCCCATTCACCGAGGCCGGGGAGCTGCGGAATCCACCGCATCGTGCCGCCCATGTCGTCCTGTGCCTCGACGAGGTGTACGCGGCGCATGCCGCGCTTGCCGAGGATCATCGCGCAATCCATCCCGGCCGGGCCGGCGCCGACGACGAGCACGTCGTTGTCGGCGTTCTTCGCCTTCGTGAAGCGCTCCGGGTGCCAGCCGCGACGGTACTCCTCGCCGGCGGTTGCGTTCTGCGTGCAGATGAGCGGCGGGCCGCCAATCTCCCAGCGGGAGATGCACACGTTGCAGCCGATGCACTCGCGGATGTCGTCGAGGCGGCCCTCGTCGATCTTCTTCGGCAGGAAGGGATCCGAGGTGGACGGACGGCAGGTGGCGATGATGTCGAGCTTGCCCTCGTTGATCGCCTCGGCCATCAGGTCGGGGTTCGTCCAGCGCCCGACGCCGAGCACGGGCTTCTTGGAGATCGCCTTCACGGCGGCCTGCCAGGGAAGCGCGCGTCCCTGCGGGTAGAAACGCGACGGCGTCGCGTCCTCGCCCCACTCGGCGATACCGGAGAGGTTGATGTCCCACACGTCCACGAGGTCATCGCAGAGCTCGACGAACGGCAGGCAGTCACGCTTGAGCTGCGTTCCTGCCTCGCCCATGAACATGTCGGTCGACATGCGAACGCAGATCGCGCAGTCGTCTCCGACGGCCTCCTTGACCATCTCGATTGTCTCCCGCCAGAAGCGGGCGCGGTTCTCGAAGGAGCCGCCGTACTCGTCGGTGCGGTGGTTGTAGTACGGCGTCAGGAACTGCTGCGGCAGGTACGAGTGCGAGCCGTAGACATAGACGATGTCGAACCCTGCAGTCCGCGCCCGCTTCGCGGCCGCGACGTAGAGGTTCTGGAGGTGGCGGATGTCGTCCTTGTCGGCCTCGATCGCGTAGGTGAGGAACTCGAAGTCGCTCGGGATCTGCGAAGGGCCACGCGCAACACAGCGCGACTCCATGTTCGGCGCGTGCGGGCCGCCGTACCAGAGTTCGCAGGCGGCGAGCGCGTCGTGCTCGTGGAGCATGTCGCACATCAGGGACAGGTTCTTGATGTCGCCATCGTCCCAGATCCGCGCAGACATGCGATGGGTGTCGTCCGACTCGGGGGAAATCGAGCAGTACTCGGTCGAGACCCCGGCGAACCCGCCCTCCGCCTTCAGCGCCCGAAAGTACGCCTGACTGAAGGGCTTCTCCGAGCCAAAACCGTTGCAGTGAGGCACCTGGTAGAAGCGGTTTTTCATGATCTTCGGGCCGATCTTGATCGGCTCGAAGAGAATGTCGTGCTTGGGGTCGCGCGCCATCTCGGGGGCCTCCTCTGAGTTGATTCGGGTAGAGCGATTCTCCTGTTCCGGAGGTGGAGATGCAAGCGACAAGCGACACCGGCGGCTGCGCGCCCCTCCCGCCGCCTACCATGCTGCACACAACGCGGCGGAGCCGGAGGTTCTGATGTCCGAGAAGATGTGGGGTGCCGAGCCGTTCTGGGGACTCGGCTACGACTGGGATCCCGACTGGGTCCTGACCGAGCGCCAGAAGGGCCTGCGCGAAACCCTGATCAACCTGTGCGAGCAGGAAATGCGGGCCAATGCAAAGCGCTCGGACGACGAACTGCTGTTCCCACGCCGCAACCTGGAGCTGCTCGGCGAGCATGGCTTCCTCGCACTCTGCGTTCCGGAGGAATGGGGCGGCCTCGGCGAGAGCCACGTGGCCTATGCGATGGCAGCGGAGACGATCGCGCGCTACGGCTGCGCATCGACCGCGATGTGCTGGATCATGCACATGGGCGCCGTCGCAGCTCTCATGCTGCGCCCGACACCGGAGCTGGTCGACAAGTACATCCGCAAGCTCGGCTCGGGGCTGATCGGCACCATTTCGTATTCCGACCCCGAGACCGGATCGCATTTCTGGTACCCCGTGTCATCGCGCGCAGAGCGGCGGAACGGCGGCTACAGGATCAACAAGAAAGCGTCCTGGACGACCTCTGGCGGCTTCGCGGACTTCTATGTATTGCAGACGACGAGCCCCGACTTCACGGGGTACGACGACCTCTCGGTATTCGTCGTCGACAAGGAGCACTGCGAGGCCGAACCGTCGCTCTGGGACGCCCTCGGAATGCGGGGGAACCAGTCGGGTGCCGTCTCGTTCACGGACGTCGAGATTCCGGGCACACAGCTCGTCGGCCCCGAAGGGGACGGCGCCTTCTCGAACGACGAGGCCGTCGACCCGTCGTTCCTCGTCGGCTCGTCGTCGGTCTGGAACGGTCTCGCTCTCGGTACGGTCGATATCGCGAAACGGCACACGACGCGCAAACGCCACGTCGACGTCGGTATGCGCGTCGCCGACTACCCGACGATCCAGGACTACGTCGGCCAGGCCGTGATGGAGACGAACGCCGCGCGGATGTTCGTCTACTCGGTCGCCCAGGCCCTCGATAAGGCAACCGACGACAATACGAAGAAGCTCGAACCGGGCGAGCGCGCCCGCAGCAGGTTCCTGCACTGGGCCTGGCAGATCAAGTTCGTTGCTGCCCAGAACGCGGGCAACGTGGTGGACACGATGCTGCACGCCTGCGGTGGCTCCGGCTACAAGCGCGACATGGAGCTCGAGCGGTATCTGCGTGACGCCAAGGCCGGCTGGGTGATGGGCCCGACGAACGAGGTGCTCCGCCAGTTCGTCGGCAAGGCAGTGCTGCTCGGGTTCGAGTCGCTCGACTACTGGAACCAGAGCTACAACAAGCGGGCCGTTGAGAACGAGGTGCGGAAGCTCGACGCCGCCGCAAAGCGCGAGCTCGCAGAGCGGCTTCTCGCCGAGGCCGCCGAGGCAGAGGCGAAGGAGCCGGTGAAGGGCTGATGACAGTCGCACAACGACCGCGCCTCATCGTCCCGGGTCTCGTTCCTCGAGACCCGGGACGGGAGACGTTTCGGGTGCGCGCAGGGGGAACGACCGTCGTCGAGCTCGAGCCCGACGACCGTCTCACGGTGCGTGATCTCGCCGGTGGGCAACGAGCCGAGGTCGCCGTAGTCGGCGCCGAAGATGGCGCGATCGACCAGACGGCGCTCGGCCTCCGTGGCAGCGAGCGCACGGCGTCGCTGTTCGGACCGACCTCGACACCCGGCGCGGAGCAGACGTTTCGCGCCGCAAGATCTGTCGTCGTCACGGTTGCCGCCCCTTCGGGCGAGCCGGTCGTGGAAGGCGGCGTGCCGGCCTCCGACCTTCAGCTCGAGATCCGGCGTGCGAATCCGGTGGACGACACAGACGAGCCCCGGCTGCCCGATCCACTCGCCGATCCTCGCCTCGACTTCCAGGTCGATCGTGCCTCTGCTCTCGCCTACGAGGTGAAGGCGGGCGAGTACATCCAGCTCATCGACGTCCGGGGGCGCCAGTGCTCGGACTTCCTCGCGTTCAACGCATCGAAGCTGGAGGACGGCAAGGAGCGCGGCCTCGACGCCACGGCGACGCGATCTCTGATGGGGAACGCCTACCCGTCCCCCGGCCTCCACTCCACGTTCTTCGACCACGACCTCGAGCCACTCGTCGACGTCGTCCGCGACACCGTCGGCCGCCACGACACGTTCGGCCTCGCCTGCACGGCAAAGTACTACGAGGACATGGGCTACTTCGGGCACATCAACTGCTCCGACAACTTCAACGCGGAGCTGACGCCGTACACAATCGAGCCGCGCAAGGGTTGGCCGGCGATCAACTTCTTCTTCAACACGTCGTTCGACGCGCACAACCTCTACCTCACCGACGAGCCCTGGTCGCGTCCCGGTGACTACGTCCTGTTGCGCGCGATGACCGACCTCGTCTGCCTTTCGAGCGCCTGTCCTGACGACATCGATCCCGCAAACGCGTGGAACCCTACGGAGGTGCATGTTCGTGTCTACCCCGCCAAGGAGCGCTTCTCGTCGGCGATCGCCCATCGCGTCACGCCCGATGCGGAGCCGAAGTTGACGAAGGAAACCGGCTTCCACACACGCACCTCGGCGCTCACGGGGCGCATGACGGAGTACAACGGCTACTGGCTGGCAGCTTCCTACAACAACCTCGGGGCGGTGGCCGAGTACTGGGCATGCCGCGAGAAGGCGGCGGTGATGGATCTCTCACCCTTGCGGAAGTACGAGATTCTCGGGCCGGATGCAGAGGCCCTGATGCAGGCGACGATGACGCGCGACATTCGCCGGCTCAGCGACAGCCAGGTCGTCTACACGGCCATGTGCAACGAGACAGGCGGCATGCTCGACGACGGTACGGTCTTCCGTCTCGCCCGGGACAACTTCCGCTTCATCGGCGGCGCCGAGTGCGACGGCGTCTGGCTGCGCGAGCAGGCAGACCGCCTCGGGCTCCGGGTGTGGGTCAAGGAGTCGACGGACGATCTCCACAACATTGGCGTGCAAGGGCCTGCGTCCCGCGAGATTCTGTCGCAGATCGTCTGGACGCCACCGGCCCAGACGCCGTTCGCCGAGCTGAAGTGGTTCCGCTTCTCGGTGGGACGGGTCGGTGGCCCCCAGGGGCTGCCGCTGATCGCTTCGCGCACAGGGTATTCGGGTGAGCTCGGATACGAGCTCTTCTGCCACCCGAAGGACGCGCCGGCGCTCTATGACGCTGTCATGGAGGCCGGCGCGGCGGACGGGATCGTGCCGCTTGGCCTCGACGCGCTCGAGATGCTCCGGATCGAAGCAGGGCTGATCTCCCCCGGGTACGAGTTCGACGACCAGGTCGACCCGTACGAGGCCGGAATCGGCTTCACCGTGACGACCGAAAAGCATGACGACTTCCTCGGTCGTGATGCGCTCCTCGAGCGACGGGCGCATCCGCAACGCACGCTTGTCGGCCTCGAGCTCGAGGGCAATGAGACAGCGGGGCACGACGACTGCGTCCACGTCGGCCGTTCGCAGATCGGTGTCGTGACGAGCGGCACGCGCTCGCCGATCCTGAAGAAGAACATCGCCCTGTGCAGGATCGCGGTGCAGCATGCGGCTGTGGGCACCGAAGTCGAGGTCGGCAAGCTCGACGGCCACCAGAAGCGGATCCCTGCCACGGTGGTGCGGATCCCCTTCTACGACCCCGAGAAGCTGCGCCCCCAGTCGTGATCGAGAGCTTTTCGACCGAAGAGATCGCCGCGTTCGACCGCGACGGCTTCCTCATCCTCGAGGAGGGACTCGTCTCACCGCGAGCGCTCGATCTGCTGCGGGAGCGCTACGAGCCGCTCTTCCAGGGCGTCTACGAAACAGGGATCAAGCCCGACGAGGTGAACTGGGTGCCGGGTCGCGACCCCGAGGATCGAACGAGGCAGATCTGCAACGGCTGGCGTGCCGACCCGGTGATCGCGGCGCAGGTGCTCTCCGAGCGTACGGGGCGGCTTGGTGCGCAGCTCGCGCGCTATCGGGGGACGAGGATCCTGCAGGACAACGTGCTCTGGAAACCGCCGGGAACCAAGGCGATCGGCTTCCATCAGGACTCCTCGTACGCCGATTACCTCGTCCCGGCCGAGATGCTGACCTGCTGGATCTCGCTCCACGAGACAACGGCCGATGCCGGCCCGATCGGCTACGTCCGCGGCTCGCATCTCTGGCCGAAATCGCCACCGGAGCGGTCGCAGTTCCACGCGCCGGACGACTGGCTGGCGCCGGCACGCAATGCAGCGCCTGCCGATGCCGAGTTCGAGGTCGTCCCGGTCGTCGTGAAGCCGGGCGGCGGGTCCTTCCACCACGGGCTGACCTGGCACGGCTCGGCGCCGAACACGAACGCGTTGGTAGCCCGAATGGCGCTCGTCACCCACATGCTTCCGGTCGAAGTGCGCTTCCACGAGACGAACGTCGACCTCATCTACTCACGCTACAAGCGCCAGGGCGACCTCTCGCTCGACGAGTCGTTCTTCCCGGTGTTGTGGGACGAGACCGGATATCGCTCGCCGTGGTTGGGGTCACTGCCTGCGATCGACTAGCGTCCGGGCGCACGTCGCTGGTCGGGCGAGGCTTCGCCTCACCCTGCCGCGGTCTCGCGGAACCGGCCGGCAAGAATCTCGAGTAGCGCGATCGCCGCCTGCGGATCCGCGGCAAGGCCCTGCAGCAGCTGCTCGCGCGTCACGACGATGCACGATGTCACTTCCTCGGCGGTGACCGTCGCCGTCCGCCCTGCTCCGGGATCGAGTACCTCGATCTCGCCGATCAGCGCACCAACTCCGAGCGTCAGTCGGCGGCCCGGGCGCTCGACGACGACTGACCCAGCCGTCACTAGCATCAGTACATCTGAAGGATCGCCGCGTTGCATGAGCTTCTCGCCGGTCGCGAAGGTCACCTCGCTCCCGTGCGCGAGCAGCTGGTCGAGAAGCTCCGGCGAGAGGCGCGAGAACAATTCCGGATTGCCCACCACCCGCTCATAACGTCCCCCGTGAAACAACAGCGGTTCACCTTCGCCGTAGCGGGCGTACTCGACTTGGCCGAGGAAGAGCGAGTGGTCACCACCCCAGTACGTCCGCACCACGCGGGCAACGAGATGTGCCAGCGCGTCCTGGACGAGCGGCGTCTCCGAAACGACGATGAACTCAGGTTCGACGCCGTCCCTCGCGGAGCGCGCGTAGGTGTCCGAGAGCTCCCATTGCCTCTGTGCGAGCACGCTGACGCCAAACCGGCTTCCCTCGTGCAGCATCCCACACAACCGGGTGCGGCGATCGAGCGAGATCAGCACGAGCGGCGGTCGCAGCGACACCGACATGAACGCGTTCGCGGTCATCCCGTGCGCCTTCTCCCCTGCCCGTGTTGTCAACACGGTGACGCCGGTGGCGAACATCCCGAGCGTTCGCCGGAACGCGATCGCCGGATCGCCTTCGAGGTCGCCGACGTCGATCTGCTCGGAGTCGGGGACGTCGTCGAAGGCGGAGTCGCCGAGACCCTCGAGCGCGCCGGGCGCGAACCCCCCGGGCAACGCAATGTCGAATTCCCGGGGAGGCGGCGCGTCGCTACTCATACCCTGATTGTGACGATCGGAGGGGCTCGCGGTACCGGGAGCGGCCGTTTCCGCCCAGACGCTTCTAAACCCGGCGTACGCTGACACCCGATTGCCGTTGACTTTCGGTTGCAGGTGGGAGAGGATTTCGCTTCCCGGTGTCCCCCGACAAGGTGAGGTGAAGATGGCCGTCGCAACCATCGACGAGCGCGCGCTCGTCCAGGGCATGAGCTGGCAAGACGGATTCGTCGTAGCGCTCGCAAACCCGGCGTTCCTGCTCACCGCTCTCGGCGGCTCCGTCGTCTCGCTCGGCGGCTGGGGTGCGGCGATCGTCTGGCTGATCTCCGTGCTGATCGCGACGCTGCACAACAACCTCTATGCCGAGATCGCCTCGATGTTCCCGAAGCTGTCCGGCGGCGTCGCCGTCTACGCGCACGAGGCGTGGAAGCGGTACACGTCGTTCGTCGGCCCGATCGCGGCGATCGGCTACTGGCTCGGCTGGTCCGTCGTGCTCGCTCTCAACGGCGCGATCGTCGGGTTCCTCCTGCAGGCGCAGTTCTTTTCCACCTCGACGTTCGGCTCGACCACAAAAGACCTCGGCGGCATCCTCACCTTTACCTCGAGCCCAGCGATCCTGATCGGTTTCGTCCTGATCTGCGCCATGTGGGTCGCCAACTTCCTCGGCGTCCGGACGGCGGTCTGGACCGGTTACATCACGGGCGTGCTGCTTCTCTTCCCCCTGTTCGTCCTCATCGTGATGCCGTACGTGACGGGCGACTGGCACTCGAGCAACCTGCACAGCTACATCGACTGGGGCAACTTCTCGACCGCCCAGACGACCGGTTCGGGCGACTCGATCGTCTACAACGACGGCTGGCGACTCGTGATCACCTGGCTCTACCTGATGTGCTGGTCGAGCTACGGCTTCGAGTGCTGCGCCTCGTTCGCGCCCGAGTACCACGATCCGGCGCGAGACACGGCGAAGGCGCTCAGGTCGGCGGCCCTCTTCTCGGTGATCGTGTACGGCCTGCTCCCGATCGGCGCCGTCGGTGTGATCGGCGACAAGAACATCACGATCGACAACACGCTCACCTTCTACTCGAGCGTGTTCAACACCCTGGTCGGGCACACCGCCGCCGACATCCTCGTGATCATGCTGTGCGCCGGCATCGTCCTCTCCATGAACACGGCGACGATGGACGGCTCTCGTGCGCTATACGGCATTTCCAAGGATGGGATGACGATCCGCTGGCTCGGGAAGCTGAACAAGCACAACGTGCCGGGCAACGCGATGACGCTCGACACGGTGCTCAACATCGGGTTGCTGTTCTTCGCGATCGGCTCGCTGGCGGGAGGCGGCTACCTGCGGATCCTGGCGGTGTCGAACTTCGGGTACGTGATCGCGCACATCTTTGCGATCTCGGGCTTCCTCCTGCTCCGCAAGGACAGGCCGAAGTGGCCACGCATTATCCACCTCAGCAAGTTCTGGTCGCTTGTCGCCGTGTTCTGCCTCACGTGCGACATCATCTTCCTCGTGGTCGGGTCGACGTCGTTCGCCCTGACGGGATACGCAGGCGGCAACCAGGTCTTCATCTGGGGGCTGATCGTCGTGGTCATCGCCATCCTCCTGTACCTCTACCGCGTATTGGTGGAGGACAAGGCGAAGATCCAGTGGCGGATTCCGACGCCCTCGATGCCCGAAGAGACACCTCCCGCGCCCACCGCGGCGAGCTGATCCTGAAAGGGAGCGGGGCCGCCAACGGCCCCGCTCCTGCCTACACTGCACGCATGGCGAAGAAGCCGAAGATCAGCGTCACGTGCGACTGCGGCCATGTCGAGAAGCTCGACTACGGCGCCGACTACACGTGCGAGTGCGGCAAGCGCTACTCGACGAGCCGGATCCCGGAGGACGAGTACGAGGCGTTCGTGCGGCTCGACCGCCGCTATCGCCGTGCCGGCCAGGTGATCGGCTCGTTCTTCGCCCTCGTGTTTGCGGCGGTCGCGCTGACCCAGCCGTTCCTCCTGATGGCGCTCGTGCCGATGACGCTCTTCGGCTGGATGATCTACGGACGGCCGGTCGTACGGAAGCGCTACTGGCGCTCCGTGCAGGCCCTCAGCCTGACGTGGAACATCAAGGCCGAGCCGGGTAGCATCGCCGCCAAGACGGGCTGATTCAGCCGCCTACCCGAGTGCCGCGGCAAGCTGCGCTGCGTGATCTCGCAGGGGTGGAACAACGGCGGCGAGCGCTCTCCCGCGCAACCTCTGGGACGGGCCTTGCACGCCGAGGATCGCAACGAGCTCGTCGTGGCGTACGACCGGCACCGCTGCGGCGCTCATCCCCACCTCTCGCTCCTCGACGGCGGTCGCGTAGCCCTGCTCGCGGACGCGGTCGAGCTCCTCGGCGAGGCGGCCCGCCTCGACGATCGTCCGTTCCGTGAACGCCTCGAGCGTCTGCGGGCGCGCCGGCGGAGAGAGCGCCTGCATCACCTTCCCGACCGCCGTCGCGTGCCCGATGCTGGGCCTCCCCACCTGGGCGACGCTGACGATGGTCGCGGAGCTGAGAACGAAGTCGATCGTGATCGCGTCCGCCTCACCCGGCGCCGAGAGGGTTGCCGTCTCGCCGGTCTCGCGCACGAGCGCCTGGAGGTGCGGCCGCGCGAGGTCGCGGAGGTCGAGCCGGCCGAGCACGGCATTGCCGAGCTCGACGAACCGCAGCGAGAGCCGGTAGCGGCCTGTCTCGGCGACGTGCTCGACGTAGCGTGCGGACGCGAGCGTGGCGAGCAGGCGCGAGACGGTGCTGGCGTTGATCCCGGTGCGGCGCGCGATCTCGTTCGTGCCGAGTTCACCGCCGTCCGCCAGGGCATCGACGACGGAGAAGGCGCGCTCGACGGCGGCGACGTGACGGACGGCTGGTTGACCGGTACGCGCCATGCTATGCTCCAGACACTCTTTTTTGACACGCCATTTCCCGGGAGGCAATTATCATGCTACCAGCTTCGTCTCGCTTCGTCATCGTCGGTGCGGGCATGCACGGCCTCTCGACGGCCTACCACCTCGCCGTCGAGCTGAAGCAGCGCGGAAGCGGCTCCGGCGCGGACATCTCGGTGATCGAGAAGGCGACGCCCGGCGCGGGTGCGACCGGGATCGCGTGCGGCGTCATCCGCAACAACTACTTCCAGCCCGCGATGAGCGAGCTGATGCAGGCCTGCGTCGAGGTCTGGGAGTCCGACCCGGCTGCCTACCACTACAACAGCGTCGGCTACATCGCGCTCGGCCCACAGGTGCAGGAGAGCGACCTCACCGCCGTCTACGAGCGCCACCAGCGGATCGGCTACCGCTCCGACCTCTACCTCGGTGAGGCCGACGTCGACGCGCACATGAAGGAGCTCTTTCCCGACTGGCGCGCGAAGGGCGTCACGGCCTGCCTGCACGAGCACCAGGGTGGCTTTGCGTTCAACGTCGAGTCGGTGATGGGCCTGCGCGACAAGTGCGTCGGCGAGGGCGTCCAGATCCACTCCTACACCGCCGTGACGGGCTTCGAGTTCGGCTCCGACGACAGCGTCACGGCCGTCGTCACCGACAAGGGGACGATCGCGGTCGGCGAGCAGGTGATCGTCGCCCCGGGCCCCTGGGCGAAGCAGTTCTGGGGGATGCTCGGCCTGCCGATGACGATCGACATCCACACGCCGTCCGGCGACGTCGCCCGCGACCAGCCGATGTGGACGTACTGGAACCTGCAGGAGGGCGAGATCACGGTTGACCCACTGATGTTCGACACCGCCGACGGCGGCGCCCCGCCGGTGATCCACCTCGACACCGACGCCCCGCTCACCACGGACGAGGGAAAGCTGATCACCGACGAGCTCTGGGGGATCTACTACAAGCGCGACCGGCACGGCGTGCAGGGCGGCGCCTCACCGCTCACGGTCGACGGCGACGTCGAGCTCGACCCGTACCCCTCCACGACGAACGTCGACGACAGCTTCCCCGACATGTGGTGCGCGGCACTCTCCCACGCGATGAGCCGCTTCGAGGGCTGCCGGCCGCTCTACAAACAGGCCCGCTCGGGCGGCGTCGGCTCGTTCACGGCGGACAACTTCCCCGTCTTCGACTACCTCAAGCCGAACGTGTACGGGATTCTCGACTCGAACCACGGCTACAAGATGATCGGCGTCGGCCGAGAAGTGGCGAAGGTCGTCCTCGGTGAGTCAGCGCCGCTTCTGACGCCGTTCCGCTTCGAGCGCTTCGCGACCGGCGACCTGCACCCGGTCTCGAACTCGCCGTATCCCTGGAGCTGACGCGTGGGGGAACCCATGGTTCCCCCACGAGCCCCTCCTTCTTCGCACGGCATAGACGAGGCTAGCCGGGCCTCCCGTCGGGCAAAGCTCGGCTCCGGCCGACAGTGGTCAGATGCTCAGAACGCCTAATTAAGCAAGCGATCACGTTGCAGCGGGGTCGTCATGGAGCACCCAGAAGACGATTGCCTCGCGGTCGCTCAAGTTGCGCCAGCCGCTGACGCCGCTGCGATCCGCGATCAGCGCTTCACCCTGGCGCAGCACCGGACCTCCCGTAGCGAGCTGCACCTGCACGAGCCCCGTCGCGACCGTGACGAGCTCCACGCCCTTGTGAACGAACCCGGGCGTGGCCGTCGCGCCCGGCGAGAGACGCACGAGATAGGCGCGCAGACCGGCCCGCGGGTCGTCGAGGAGCGGCACGGGCCGGTCCAGCTCGGCGTGGCGGGGGTCGTCTCGGCGCGCCAGCCGGTACCCGGGAGCGACCTCCCCCCGGAGCAGCTCATCGAGGGTGATGTTCAGCTTCCCCGCGAGGTCGAGCAACGTCTCCAGCGAGAGGCCGCGCCTCCCGCGCTCAGCCTGGGAGATCGCGCTCGGGGAGACGCTGGCGAGCCGGGCCAGGTCGGCCTGGCTGAGATGGCGGGCAAGCCGGAGGCTGCGCAGCGCGGCGCCGAGGCGGGCCGCTGCAGGCGCCGCCTCGAGCAACGGCAGCCCCTCCTCGACCCGGTAGCGGAAGACGCTTCCCTCGACGCCGGGCTTCCTGCCCTCGGCCTTCGCGATTCGCACACGCCCGTCACCGACATCGAGTACGCACTGCGTCACGCCCTCGACCTCCCGCCGCAGGGTCGGCGTGTGCCGGGCGCCCGTCAGCGACCAGTAGGCGATCGCGCCGAGGCCGAGCAGGAGCGGGCAGCCCCGGCTGAAGAACAGGCCGGCCCGTTCACGGCCCCAACGGTCGCTCATCGCGGCGAGCGAGTCGAAGAGCAGGAGCTGCCGCGGCTTGCCCGCACACCGTTTCGCGATCGCGTCGAGCAGCGGGCGCGGCTGCTCGAGCGGCCCTCCCACGCGTGCGTCGATGATCGTGAAGCCGGGGTACAACCGTTTCAGGGCGGCCGGCTCGCGGACGAGCGTGACGAAAGCCGAGCCCCCATACAGAGCCGTCTGGCCCGCGACGGCGCGATAGAACGGCTCGATCTCGTCTCCGATCTCGGCGTCGAAGACGACGTTGTCGCCCCAGTAGAGACCGTTCAGGGCACGATCGAGCTCGACGACACCGGTGGTCGCCGTGAAAGGCGCAGGAGGGCCGGCGCCGGCGGGAGAGTCCTTATGAAGCATTGCTTCCTAAAATATGAAAGAGAGGCTTACTTGCTTTATACCTGCGTGGTACTGAACCCACGAGCCAAGGAGGCACCATGACTAGGTTGATCAGGTCACTCTCAGCCGTCTTCCACGCCGACGTCGAGGCGGTGCCGTATCGCTTCTCACGCGGCATCGGGCCACGGATCGCGCCCAAGACCCGCCGCTGGTAACTGACGGCGATCAAACGTCACGGAGCTGCAGCGGAATGCGGGATCACCTCGACCTCGATCCCGTCCTTGCGCAGCTTGCGCCGGAGCTCTGCGCCGACGTCGCCCTCTATCAGGCGCCGCAGGCCCTTCCGGACAGGGGTCTCGTCGATGACGACAACCATCGCACCACGGCCCCGCGCTACCGCGGCGAGCTTCTTGCCCGCCCTCCGGGTCGCAGCCACCTGGCCGTCGGCCTGAGCGCCGCCGGCCTTGAGCTTGCGGATCGCTCCCTCCACCCAGCGCTGCCGCTCGGCCATCTCAACCTTCGTCGGAAGCAGGCCCGGATGAGGCAGCCCGAAGGAGGAGCCGTAGATCTTCGCGATCGTGACGACCGCAACAGGGCCCGACGTACCGAGGGCGGCCGCACGAGCGACCGCCCTCTTGGAGAAGTCCTGCCGCCCGTCCGAGGCGAGCAGCACCGCACACGGGTTGCTCGGCTGGACGTCGAAGCGGCGACGGTGGAACGGCACCGCTAGGAGGAACCTCCCCCGGTCGGAACGGCGACATCAGGCGTCTCAGGCCCCAATGTCCTGTCCTCGAACATCCGCCACCAGTAGAGCGGGAAGTAGAGGGCGAGCAGCATCAGCCCGATCCAGTACAGCCAGCGGTACCCGGGTCCTACCGCGTAGTCAGCCGCGTAGTAGCCGCCGATCGCCCACAGCAACAGGCCGGCGAAACCAACGATGAGCGCAAGCGGCCCGAACGCCCGCGGCATCTTCAATCCGCGGGGCGTGTCCTCCCTCATCGAGCGGAAGATCCCGTAGCCGACCATCGACACGGACAGCGCGAACAGGTAGCCCATGTTCGAGAACACGTAGATCTGCAGCGGCGAGCCGACCGTCAGCACGAGGATCGAGCAGATGAGGCTGATCAGCATCGAGAAGGACGGGGCCTTGTGCTTGTTCGCCCAGCCGAACGCCCGCGGCAGGATGCCGTCGTGGGCGTTCTGGTACATGCCGCGGGATGCCCCCATGATCGCGTTCAGCACCGAGAGGCTGAGCGCGATGATCAGCGAGAGGCCGATGAACCACGTCCAGAACTGGTTGACGCCGAAGATCTTGTCGACGTACCCCTGGAAGAGAACGTTCGCATCACCGATGAAGCCGGGGTTGTCCTTGGCCAGTTGGCTGAGCCCTGCGGTGCCGAGCACCGAGAAGACCATGATCGGCAGCGTCAGGTAGATGAAGAACCCGAACAGGCCCTCCGCCGTGATCGCGATCTTCGCGTCGCGAACCGGCTCGCGGCACTCGCCGATGTAACACGCTGCGGCCTCCATCGCGAGGACCGTCCACGTATAGATGAACGACCACCCGAGGATGAGCTGCCAGCTGCCGACGGCGCCGGACGGCGAGGACGAAAGCGACAGAGAGAGGTTGCTGAAGCCGTCGAGCGAGCCGGGCTTGAACAGCGGGAGCACACAGAGCAGGACGAGAGGAATGATCGTGAGGATCCCGAGCACCGTGGCGAACGTCGCCCCGAGTCGGATCCCGAGCCAACACGGGATGAACATGACGAGCAGCAGGATCACACCGACGACGAAGACGTCGACGGGGACGACCGTCCCGAATTTGGAGCTGATCGGCCCGAACTCACCACCGAAGTTGATGTTGAAGAGATCGACGATGTAGAGGGATGCCAAAAAGGCGTTGATCGGCGCGACCGTGAACCAGCCGAGCCAGTAGGCCCAGGACGAGAGTCCGCCGACGTGCCGGGAGAAGTTGTTCCCGATCGGCTTGAAGGTCTCGAAGGCGTAGGACGGAAGACCGCCGGCACGTTCAGGCCAGCACGCTGCCATCTCCGCCAGGCAGAAGCAGAGGAAGACCCCGATCCCCGTGATGATCGCGAACAGCACGATCGCAAAGCCACCGAGCGCAAAGAGCGCGTACCCGATCAGGCCGATGATGAGCACGGTGCCCGCGAGGCCGATGACGAACGCACCCCACCAGTTCGTCTCGCGTGCGAGCCCGCCTGAAGCATTTGGGACGTCTATCAGTCTGCTGTCGAAGTCAGTCACTTCGCCTCCTCACATTGACCGTCAGAACGTGACAATCGAAACGTATGCGTCGGACAGAGTCAACCCCTCGGCGCCGGGCCGGGCCTCGCTCACGCCATAGCGGCCGCTCCGGGAATCCAATTCGTGCCGGCAAGAGGCACCCGCGCCATCGCAGCGGCCTCGATCGTGAGCGCGACGAGATCTTCCGGTTCGAGGTTGTGGACGTGCGACTTGCCGCAGGCGCGCGCGAGCGTCTGGGTCTCGAGCGTGAGCACGCGGAGGTAGTTCGCGATCTTGCGGCCGCCGAGCTCGGGGTCGAAGCGCGCTGCGAGCTCGTCGTCCTGGGTCGAGATCCCGGTGGGGTCGCGGCCGGCCTGCCAGTCGTCGTAGTAGCCTGCCGAGCTGCCGATCTTCTGGTACTCGGCCTCGTAGTCGGGGCTGTTGTCGCCCATCGCGATCAGCGCCGCCGTGCCGATCGAAACCGCATCGGCTCCGAGCGCGAGTGCCTTGGCGACGTCCGCGCCGCTGCGGATCCCACCCGACACGATCAGCTGCACCTCTCGGTGCATCCCGAGCTCCTGGAGCGCCTCGACCGCGAGCGGGATCGCCGCCAGCGTCGGGATCCCGACGTGCTCGATGAAGACGTCCTGGGTCGCGGCCGTGCCACCCTGCATCCCGTCCACGACGATTACGTCCGCGCCTGCCTTGACCGCGAGCTGGACGTCGTAGTAGGTGCGGGTGGCGCCGACCTTGATGAAGATCGGCACCTGCCAGTCGGTGATCTCGCGCAGTTCGCCGATCTTGATCTCGAGGTCGTCGGGGCCGGTCCAGTCGGGATGGCGGCAAGCGCTGCGCTGGTCGATCCCTTTCGGGAGGTCGCGCATCGCGGCCACGCGGTCGGAGATCTTGTGGCCGAGCAGCATGCCGCCGCCGCCCGGCTTCGCGCCCTGGCCGACGACCACCTCGATCGCGTCGGCCTTGCGCAGGTCGTCCGGGTTCATCCCGTAGCGCGAGGGTAGGAGTTGGTAGACGAGCAGTTCCGAATGGCCACGCTCCTCGGGGGTCATGCCGCCGTCGCCCGTCGTCGTCGAGGTGCCCGCCTCCGTGGCGCCGCGCCCGAGCGCCTCCTTGGCGGGCGCGGAGAGCGCACCGAAGCTCATCCCCGCGATCGTGACGGGGATCTTCAGCTCGAGCGGCTTCTTCGCGAAGCGCGTGCCGAGGGTGACGTTGGTGTCGCAGCGCTCCCGGTAGCCCTCGAGCGGGTAGCGGGAGACGCTCGCCCCGAGGAAGAGGAGGTCGTCGAAATGCGGCAGCTTCCGCTTGGCGCCGAAGCCGCGGATGTCGTAGATGCCCTCGCGCGCCGCCCGCTGGATCTCGGCGATCACGTTGCGGTCGAACAGGGCCGACTCGCGCAGACCGGGCTGCCAGCCGCCGCCCATCAGTACGCTCCCGCGTTGTCGATCGTGAAGTTGTAGAGCTTCCGCGCCGAGCCGTACCGCCTGAAGTCGCCCGGGTCGACGTCGTCGATCCCGGCGGCCTCGAGCAGGGTCCGCAGCTGCGCCCCGTGCTCGGCGCGCATCTCCTTCTCGACGCAGTCCGCGCCGAGCCCTGCCACAGTGCCGCGTACGTAGAGTCGCGCCTCGTAGATCGAGTCGCCGAGCGCGTCGCCGGCGCCACCGCAGACGACGAGGCAACCCGTCTGCGCCATGAACGCGCTCAGGTGGCCCACCGAGCCGCGAACGACGATGTCGACGCCCTTCATCGAGATGCCACAACGCGCTGCGGCGTCGCCGTGGACGACGAGCAGGCCGCCGTGCGCGGTCGCCCCGGCCGACTGGCTGACGCTGCCCTCGACGACGACCATCCCGGACATCATGTTCTCGGCGATCCCAGTGCTGGCGTTTCCGTGCACGCGCACCGTCGCGAGCTTGTTCATGCCGGCGCAGTAGTAGCCGACGTGGCCGTCGATCTCGACCTCGAGCTCGGCGTCGAGCCCGCAGGCGACGGCATGGGCGCCCTTCGGGTTGACGATCCGCCAGCGTGTCGGCCCCTCACCCGTCGTTGCGACATCGTGCAGGCGCTGGTTGAGCTCCCGCAGCGGCGTCACGGCGAGATCGACGACCTCCGCTTCGAGCACCTCCGTCACGCGACCGCCGCCTTCTCCCAGACGTAGACGATGCCCGGCTCGGGCTCCCACATCCGTGCGTCATCGGCACCCGGGAGCACGGCGATCGCGTGGTACTCGGAGGCCATCGCAACCCAGTCGTCGGTCTCGGCGAGGACGGCGGGCTTGCACGCGATCGGGTCGCGCAGCACGGCGAAGCCGTCGGCGGTGCCCACCGCGAAGGTATAGAAGCCGTCGAGATCCTCGAGGCAGCCCTCGAGCGCCTGCTCGAGCGTCGCTCCCTCGCGGAGCCGCCACTCGAGGTAGCCGGCCGCGACCTCGGTGTCGTTCTCGGTCTGGAACGCGATCCCCTCGCGCCGGAGCATTCGTCGGAGCGTGTTGTGGTTGGAGAGCGAGCCGTTGTGGACGAGGCAGAGGTCGAGCCCCGTCGAGAACGGATGCGATCCCTCGGTCGTGACGCGGCTCTCCGTCGCCATCCGCGTGTGCCCGAGCGCGTGCGTCCCGGTCAGGTTGGCGAGCTCGAACTCATCGGCGAAGACGGTGGGTAGGCCGACGTCCTTGTAGATCTCGATGACGCTGCCCGCGCTCATCACGCGGAGGTCGTCGCGCGTGGCATGGACTCGAGCTTCCGCCTCCGCCGCATCGGCGGGAACGACGACGACGGCGTGGCTTGCCCGCACCGAGTCGACCTCGCCGCCGATCGAGGCCGCGACCGCGCGCCAGTCCTCACCTGCCACCGGGGAATAGAGCGTGAGCTTGGTCAGCCCCGCCGCGACCGGGTCACGGTAGACCGCAACGCCGGCGCTGTCGGGGCCCCGGTCGCTCATCTGCGCGAGCATCGCCACGAGATGCGCACCGAGGCTCTCCTCGATCGCAGGCGACTTCGCGAACAGTCCGACGATCCCGCACATCGCGTCGCCCTAGAACCGGGTCAGGTATTCGCGGACTTCCCACGCGCTCACCTGCTCGTGGTAGGCGAACCACTCGTCGCGCTTGACCCGGAGGTAGTAGTCGACGTACTCCTCGTTCTCGCGCGTCCGCCCGAGCGCGGCGCGGAGAACGTCATCGGCCTCCAGCTCGTTCGTGGCCTCGAGCAGGTTCGCCGGCAGTGACCGCAGGCCACGCGCGGTGAGCTCGTCGTAGGTGTGGCTGTACAGGTTCTCCGAGTTCGGCTCCCCCGCATCGAGCTTGTTGGCGATCCCGTCGAGCCCGGAGGCCAGCACGGCAGCGGCAGCGAGGTACGGGTTGCAGGAGCCGTCCACCGTGCGATCCTCGATCCGGCCCGGTGCCGGGATGCGGAGCATCTGGGTGCGGTTGTTGTAGCCATACGAGATCCAGACCGGCGACCAGGTGGCACCACTCGACGTCGAGCCGAGCTTCAGGCGCTTGTACGAGTTGACGGTCGGCGCCGTGAGAGCGCTGTAGGCCCGCGCGTGGGTCTTGAGGCCGCCGATGAAGTTGTAGGCGGTCTCCGAGAGGCCGAGCCCGCGCGGATCGGCCTCGTCGAGGAAGACGTTCTCGTCACCCTTCCAGAGCGACATGTGGAAGTGCGCGCCGTTACCGGTCAGCGTCGTGAAGGGCTTTGGCATGAAGGTCGCGATCCGCCCGTACTGCTCGGCGATCGTGTGCACCATGTAGCGGAAGAAGATCGCGCGATCGGCCGTGGTCAGCGCGTCGGCGTACTGGAAGTTCTGCTCGAACTGGCCGTTCGCATCCTCGTGGTCGTTCGCGTAGTTGCCCCAGCCGAGCTCGTTGCAGTACCTCGAGACCGTCGTCAGGAAGTCGTACTGCCGCGTCAGGCCGGCCATGTCGTAGCAGGGCTTCTCGAGCGTGTCGAGCTTGTCCGCGATCTCGATCGTCCCGTCGGCGTTCAGCTCGACGAGGAAGTACTCGAGCTCGATCCCGATCTTGAACTCGTAGCCCTGCGCCGCGGCCTGGGCGATCACGTTGCGCAGGATCGTGCGCGGGCAATACGGCCAGGCCTCACCCTCGACCGTGACATCGCAGGCGAACCGGGCCAGGTTGGGCTGCCAGGGGACGGGCGTGAAGCTTTCGAGGTCCGGAATCGCCGCGATGTCCGGGTCGCTCGGCAGCTGACCGATCTCGCCGGCGGCGAAGCCGGCAAACCCGGCGCCGTCCTCGACGAGCGCATCCAGCTCCTGCGCGGGGACGAGCTTCGCGCTCGGCCGCCCGTACATGTCGACGAACTGGGCGAAGATGAACTCGATCTTGCGGTCCGCGATCGTCTTGCGGATCGTGTCGAGCGTGGCGCTGTCGGTGCCCATGGAAACTCCCTCCTCGATCGGTGGTGAGTTCCTATCACCCCCGGCGCGCCGGGTCGATGTCGTGAATCTCCATCATCGAGTCGGCCGCTATGTCGAGAACGGCTCTACCGACCCGCGTGCGCAAGCCGGAGTCGCACGAGCTTCACGGCGATCTCGACCATCAGCCAGTCGTCACGGCGGAGGTCGATGCCGGAGAGGTCGCCGATCCGACGGAGGCGCTGGCGCAACGTGTTCGCGTGGATGAACAACGCCTCGGACGTTGCGCTGATGCTCCCGCGCCGCTCGAGGAATTCCTCCAGCGTGAGCAGGAGGGTCGTGCCGCGCTCGGCATCGTAGTCGGCAATTCGCATGACCGCGTCGATCGTCGCGTCGCGGGCGCCGCCGTCGACGGCGATCCGCAACAGATACTTGTACGCGCCGAGCTCCTCGAAGGCGACGACCGGTTCGTTGCCTTCGAGAACAGCCGTGCCGAGAAGTGCCTGGCGTGCCTCCTCGAACCCCTGGGCGAAGCTCCCGACGCCGGCGCACGCGCTCGAGAGCCCGATCCGGAGCGGTGCCTCACGGCCCCGGTTCACGTCCCGTACCGTGTCGACGACGGCCTGCTCCCCGCCGCTTCGAACCTGCAAGAGGCCGCGCAGCGAGTCCTCGCGGCGGTCGAACAGCGAGCCGAGCAGCCGGCCGGAGAGAGCCGGCTCGAGGGTGTCGTCGGCGGGCTCGGCCGCCAGAACGAGATACGCCCGGTCGAGATCGAAGCCGAGACGAGCCGCCCTGCCCTCGACGATTCCACCCGTCCGGCCGGCGGCGAGATCGGCGAAGAAGTCCTTGATCAGGTTCTTCTCGGTCAGCCGCTCGATTAACTGGATCTTCTTGATGCCGACGGCGACCTGGGACGCGATCGCACGAGCGATCTCCACTGCCGAGCTCTGCTCTGCGACGAGCAGGCCAAGCAGCTCGTCCCCCGCGACGAGAGGCGCCGCAACGCGGGAAGCTCGGCCGCCACGGGCCAACTCGGGGCCCAGCTCCGCGAGCCCGAGCGTCGTCCGGGTCTCCTTGCCGGCAGGCGCAGAGGCGTGCAGGCGGAGCTCCTCGCTTCCCGGTTCGAGCAGGTACAGATGGCAGGCGCTCGCCTGGAGCAACTCGAGGGCTCGGCCGGCAACGGCCGGCAACAGATCCTCCAGGGTGGCCGCGGCGGCGATCTCCTCCGCGAGCCCGGTCATCGCCTCGAGCTCCCGCACCCGCGTGCGCGTCTCCTCGTAGAGCCGCGCATTCTCGATCGCGCCGGCGACGAGTGACGCGCTCGTGACCACGAAGTCGACCTCGGCCTGGGTGAACGCCCGGGGGGCCTCAGTATGGGCGCTGATCACGCCGATCACGGAGCCGTCGCGGGCGGCGATCGGCACGCTGAGGAGCGACTGGAACCGCTCCTCCTCGAGCTCGGGCACGTACTGGACGCGGGGGTCGTCGAGCAGGTTGTCGGGGATGAACACGGGCTCGTTGCGCTCCGCCGCCCACCAGGCGAGCCCCTGCCCCCGCTCGAGCACGACCGAGCCGTTCAGTCCCTCGTAGGGATCCGCGGCCGCCCGGAGCACCAGCCGGTCCCTTTCGACGAGGTAGACGAAGCAGGCATGCACCGCGCTCGCGTCGGAGAGCAGCCTCACGACGGCGCGGAGCACTTCGTCGAGCTCGAGCGTCGAGCCGACGGTCGAGATGATCCGCGCGAGGACGTCATCACGGCGATCGGCGAGCGGCTTCACTGCCGTATCGTACGACGCCCGCTGCGCGGATACGAGCGCGAGCTGCTCAGACGCCTGGTGGCGCGGCCTCCGGCGAGCCGGGCTGCGGCACCGCCCGCGCGCTCCCGAGCGAGGCGAAGATCGCCGCTGCCACGACGAGCGTCGCGAGGCCGCTGCCGGCCACCCCGCCCCACCCCCACGCCTGCAAGGCGAGGCCCGGCAGGTACGCCCCAAGGGCGCCGCAGAGATAGTAGATCGCGTAGAAGAGCGCCGTGGCGGCCCCGCGATCGGTCGGGGCGACCGCACCGATCCCGATCTGGGTCGCGGTGTATCCCGCGAACATCGCACAGGCGACGCAGGCCAGGCCGACCACGATCAGCGGCAGGACGTCGGGCAGGGTGAGCAGGGCGCCGACCGTCGCCAGCCCGATCGCCGCCAGGGCAAGTCGCCGCCAGCCGATCCGAGCGGCGATCCGCCCGGTGTAGGGACCCGTCAGCCCGGCCAACCAGAGGACGAATACGAGGCTCGTCGCCGCGACGGAGTACGAGAACGGCGGCGCCTCGAGCCGGTAGCTGATGTAGGTGAAGGTTCCGACGAACGTGAAGAACAGGGCGCCGCCGCCGAGCGCGACGCCGAGGAGTCGCGTGTTGCGGAGATGCCGCCGGACGCCGCCGCCGCGCGAGGGAAGGCTCGGCGGGTCGGGCAGGCCGCTCCACATCGCGATCGCTGCCGCGAGGGGAAGCACGGCGAGGATCCCGATCGCGACGCGCCAGCCCACGACCGCCGTGCCAAGCGCAACGCCGAGACGCCCGATCAGCCCGCCTGCGACGAGCGCGGACACGTAGTACCCCATCGCCCGCATACCGAGCCGCGGCACGAAGGCCTCGTAGACGTAGGGCGCACCGACGGCGAGCAGCCCCGGCATGCACAGTCCCTGCAGAACCCGGCAGACGAGGAGCACATCGAAGGTCGGGGCGAGAGCGACGGCGATCGTCGGCGGCACGAGCAGGAGGCTCGCGAGCCGGATCGTCCGTGGCCGGCCGATCCGATCCGAGAACGGCCCCCAGACGAAGCCGCCGACTGCGACCGAGATGACCACGAGCGAGACCGAAAGTCCCGCCCAGGAGGGGCTGACCCCGAAGTCCGACGAGAGCTCCGGCAGGATCGCCTGCGTCGAGTACATCGTCGCGAACATCCCCGTGGCGCCGAGCACGAACCCGGAAAAAGCCTTCTGTAGGGATCGGTCGGCAACCATCCCGACAGGCTAGTGCTCGGCGATCACGGTTCCCCGACCATCGAACGCGGCCAGCCGTACGAGCGCGGCCGGCGAGGAGGGAAGCTCCTCCCGGAGGAGCGAAAAGACGACGGCGTCCCGCCGAGGGCCGCCCGCCGGATCGGGCAGACGCCGGCGGAGCGTTCCCTCCTCGGTGAAGCCGAGGCTGCGCGGGATCCGGCAGCTCAGCTCGTTATCGGGATCGACCCGGATCTCGATCCGGTCGACGCCGGCCAGCCCGATCCCGACCTGCGTCAGCGCTGCCGCAGTTTTCGTCGCGATTCCCTGACCCACCCGGTCGACCCGAACCCAGTACCCGATCTCGAAGGCATCCGGGCCGACCCGCGGATGAAGCCCCGTGCCACCGAGCACCTCCGACTCGTCGGCGGAAAAGATGCCCATGATGAAGTCCTGGCCGAGGTCGAAATTGCCGCGGAACCGGCGCAGGAGCTCCGCCTTCTGCCCGAGCTCCTGCGGCTCGCCGTACGCCCACGGCATCCAGGCCCGCAGGTGCTCGAGACTCGAGTCGACCGCCTCCTTCAGCAGCGGCGCGTCCTCCGGGTGCCAGCAGCGGATCACGGGGCCGTACTCGACCTCGATCCGGTACGGAATCTGGCCCGGATCTGCGATCGCTCCCACGGTCGACCTCCTCAGTGGCTCGCGACGACCCCGAGGTGCCGCTCGTAGGCGCCCGTTTCGACGATCTCCCCGATCTGCTCGATTGTGAACCGGATCTCGTCGTCGGAGTTGTAGTAGTGCGGGCCGAGCCGGATCCCGGCGTCGGGACGGAAGTCGCAGAGGATCTGCCGCTCCGTGAGCTCCCTGTGCACGGCCGGGAACTCGGGCACATGGACGGTGACCGTGCCGCCGCGCCGCGCCGGGCTTCGCGGGCTGCGAATCTCGAAGCCGGCCGCCTCGGCGGCGTCGATCAGGAGCTGGGTCTGACGCAGCGAGTTCTCGCGGATCCGCTCGACGCCGACCTCCTCGATCAGGTCGTAGCCGGCAGTCGCAGCGTAGAGCGCCGGGACGTTCGGCGTGCCCGTGAGAAAGCGGGCGGCACCCGGGGCGTACTCCATCTCCTCCTCGAACCCGAACGGCCGCTCGTGCGCCTGCCAGCCCGTGAAGGTCGGTTCGAGCCGCTCCGCCAGATCGGGCCGCACGTAGAGCCACCCGTTGCCGGGGCCGCCGTTGAGCCACTTGACCGAGCCCCCCACGGCGAAGTCGACGTTCAGAGCAGTCACGTCGAACGGGACGATCCCGGCTGACTGATAGCAGTCGAGGATCACGTACGCCCCGACCTCATGCGCCCGCCTGATGATCGGCTCGATCTCCTGGATCTCGCCCGTCTTGAAGAGGACGTGGCTGATCGGGACGAGCAGGGTGCGCTCGTCGATCGCGTCCACGATCGCCCCGTCGTCCTCGCAGACGACGACCTCGAGGTCGGGCTGCGCCTGGTAGAGGTAGCGCACGGACGGGAAGTTGCCGCGCTCGTAGACGATCCGGTTGCGCGCGGGGTCGATCGGGAAGAACGACGAGAGGACGATTGCCTCCGCGACGGCGACGTTCTGGTGCATCACGGTCGTGCCCGGCGCCCCGCCGATGATGCGGCCGATCTGGTCGCCGACCGTCATCGGCATCGTCCACCAACCCTCGCCCCACGAGCGGATCCCACGTTCCTTCCACATGCGGGCGTACTCGGCCAGGCGGCTCTCGGCCTTTGCCGGCATCGCGGCGAGCGAGTGGTTGATCAGGTACGTCGTGTGCTCCAGGATCGGGAACTCGGAGCGGTAGTCGGCGAGGTCGCGCATGGTTCGGAGTGTACGTCGGTACCGGACGGAGCATTCTGGTCGTGATAGTCTGCGGTACGGACTGGACTAAGTCTAGTCCGACTTGGACATGTCGGAACAGGTCAACATCCACGAGGCAAAGACGAACTTCTCCCGGCTCGTCGAGCGTGCCGCAGCGGGCGAGGAGATCGTGATCGCCAAGGCCGGCGAGCCTCGTGCGCGGTTGGTTCCGCTCGAGCGGCCGAGCGGCCGCCGGCGCGGCTACGGTTCGATGCGGGGGAAGATCTGGCTCGCCGACGACTGGGACAGCGACGAGACGAACGAGGCGATCGCAGCGCTCTTCTTCGGCGACGACGACCCCGAGACACTCGAAGCGGTCGATGACGAGTGAGGCTGCTGCTCGACACGAACGCGCTGATCTGGTGGCTTGAGGGGTCGCGGCGCCTCTCGCGCTCCGCGATCGACGCAATCGACGACGTCGCCAACGAGATCAATGTCAGCGCCGCGAGTGCCTGGGAGATCTCCACGAAGGCCCGTCTCGGCAAGTTGCGCTTTGCGGGAAACCTCGTCGCCCGGCTCGAGAAGTACGACGTGCGTCAACTCGCCGTGACGGTCGAGCACGGCTGGGCTGCAGGGTCGCTGCCGGCGATACACGCGGATCCCTTCGACCGTATCCTGATCGCTCAGGCACAGATCGAAGAGCTCGTCGTCGTCACAGCAGACTCGATGTTTTCCCGTTACGGGGTTGCAGTGCTGACGACCGCCTAACTGAAGCGCTTCAGCAGCCCGAGCGCCTGCTGGTTCCACGGCACGCGATGGGTCGTCCCGGCCCCGCGCATCCCATCGAGATGCGCGAGATACCAGTCGTAGGTGGCGCAGAGGGTCTCGGCGTTCGAGAGCCGGGGCTCCCAGCCGAGCAGCTCGCGTGCCTTGTCGATCGAGACGAACGAGTCTTTGTGCGCCGTCTTGTAGTGCCACTCGGCGAGCGGCGAGAGGTGCGCGAGCTCGAGGGCGCGGAGCGAGAGCTCGGCCGGCTTAACGGGCACGGGCCAGAGCCGGGACGCCGAGCCGACGTGGTCGATCAGTGCCTGCAGGTCCTCACGCACGGTTCCGAACGATCCTGCCCCGATGTTCAGCGCCTTGCCGCCGACCGGCGCCTCGAACGACCGCGCCACCGCATCGACGAGATCCTCGACCGCAAGCAGCTGGTAGCGATTCGAGCCGTCACCGAGGATCGGGATCCGGCGACCGTCGCGGATCCAGTCGAAGAGGATCTCGAAGACGCCGAGCCGTTCCGGGCCGACGAAGGTTTTCGGCCGGATGATCACGACGTCGAGGCCGCGGCGACCGAACTCCCGCGCAAGCTGCTCGGCCTCGATCTTCGACTCGCCGTACCACCCCAGCCCGACCAGCGGATCGTCCTCGTAGATCGGATGCCGCTCGGGCACTCCGTAGACCGCCGTGGACGAGATCAGGACGAGACGGCGCACGCCCGCTTCGAGCGCCGCCGCCAGAACGTTGGCCGTGCCCTCGACGTTGACCGAGCGGATCGCCTCGCGGGAGGACTGGATCGGGAGGGCAGCCGCCGCATGCACCACGACATCGGCGCCGGCGACGAGCGCCCGCACGTCGGCCTCCGAGCGGATGTCGCCGCGCAGCTCCTCGACGCCGCGCTCGAGCTCGCGATCGTCGAGCGGGGCGACGTCGAGCGTGCGAACGGCCCTCCCTTCAGCGAGAGCGCGACGGGCGAGATGGAGACCGAGAAAGCCGGCTCCACCCGTGATGGAAACGAGTGTCACCCCGGCAGGCTACTCACCGCCCTACAGGCCGTACGACTCCAGCAGCTTCAGCCACAGCTCGCTGCGGGTCGGGAAGGACGGGACCGCGTGCCACAGGTCGTCCAACGTCACTTCGGCGACGACCGCGATCGTAGCCGCATGGAGAGCCTCGGCCACCTCCGCCCCGGTGATCGTCGCGCCGACGATCACGCGCCGATCCTCGTCGACGACGATCCTGCTCGTTCCCGCCGCCCCACGGCCGACGAACGAGCCGCCGGCGTTGCCGCCCGTGTCGACGTCGACGTGACGGACGCGGAGCCCCGCCTCCTGCGCCCGCTCCAATGTGAGGCCGACAGCCCCGACCTGGGGGTCGGTGAAGATCACACGAGGCGAGCGAGCGCCGTCCGATCGCAGCGTCACTTCTCGACCGAGGATCGTGTCCGCTGCGAGCCGCGCCTGGTACTTGCCCATGTGCGTCAGCAGCGCTCTGCCGTTGACGTCACCGACGGCGAAGAGCCAATCATGACCAGGCACGCGAAAGTCGTCGCCGACCGCGAGCGGCCGGCCGCCCGTGTCGAGGCCGAGCGTCTCGAGTCCGATTCCGTTGACACCCGGAACCCGACCGAAGGCTGCCAGCACCTCGTCGGCCTCCACGCTCGTCCCGTCGTCGAGCTCGACCACGACTGCGTCGGGCCGCGACACGCGGACGGCGTTGCACTCGAGCCGCACGTCGACTCCACCCTCACGCAGCGCCTCGAGCACCTGCGCTCCCGCGAACGGCTCCTCACGCTCGATCAGACGGGCGCCGCGATGGACGAGCGTCACCTTCGACCCGAAGGCCGCCCACGCCTGGCCGAGCTCGACGCCGACGACCCCGCCCCCGAGCACGACGAGCCGCTCTGGCGCACTCGTTGCCGTCGTTCCCTCGATGTTCGTCCAGGGACGCGCCTCACGAAGGCCGTCGATGTCGGGCACGAGAGCGGACGACCCGGTGGCGACGATCACGGCCTTCCTCGCCACGAGCTCCTCGTCGCCGACGACCACGCGACGCTCGCCGGCGAGCCGTCCTCGGCCACGCACGAGCGTGACGCCGCGCTGCTCGAGCCAGGGAACCTGCCCGGCATCGTCGAGGTGGCCGATCACGTCGTCCCGTCGGGCCAGCACGGTGGGCACGTCTATCGGTCCAATCGAGAGACCCGGCACCCGGGCTACCTCGCGGGCGAGCTCGACCGGACGGAGCAGCGCCTTGGACGGCATGCAGGCGTAGTACGAGCACTCGCCGCCGACGAGCCGGTCCTCGACGACCGCCACCGAGACGCCGTTCTCGCCGAGCCTTCCGGCAGCGACCTCTCCCGCCACTCCCGCGCCGATGACGATCACATCGAACTCGCGCACATGCCCTCCTGCTGGATTGGAACGTCCGGAGACAGTCTGACGACTATCCGAAGCGTTACGCGAGGTTCAGCGGGAGAGCGCGCCGTTCGGGGAGACCTTGACCGCCCGGGCGCCAAAGTCCTCCCGGGAGAGCGTGCGCACGATCCCGTGCGCGCTCGTGGCGGGGTCGAGCGCGGGAATGCCCTCACCGACCATCCGTGTCGGCACGAGCGTGGCGCTCTCGAAGGCGCCGTCTCCACGAACTGTGACCCGAAGGATGCCGCTCAGCGAGAGCGGCCCACCGAGCGCAAAGACCTTGTAGCCGGCAAAGTTCCCGAGCGAGTAGGCGATCAACCGGCCGCGGTAGAACTCCATCCCACGGAGTACGTGCGGCCCGCTGCCGATCACGACGTCGGCGCCCGCATTCACGACGGCGTGCGAGAAGGCGAGTACGTTGCCGCGGTTCTCCCCCAGGAACGTCTCGGTGCCGGGCGAGACGTGTGTGTGGACGGTGCCTTCGGCGCCCGCGTGCATCGTCACGATCACGACGTCCGAGTCGGCAGCCGCCTTCTCGACGAGCCGCCGCGCGGCCGGGATGTCGGTCAGCGACTGGGCCCACGGATAGGGCGCGAACCCGACCAGGGCGACACGGATCGCACCGACCTGCTGATAGGTGATCTCACCTGGCCGCCCGGTGTGTGCGAGTCCGATCCGATCGAGGGCGGCGAGCGTCTGAGCCTGTCCCGACGGGCCGTAGTCGAAGGCGTGGTTGTTCGCAGTGTTCAGCACCGTGAACCCGGCCTTGTGCAGCCAGCGCGCGTACGACGGCGGCGTCTGGAAGGCGTAACAGTTGCTGCTCCCGGCCCCGCACTTCGAGCCGCCGCCGACCGAAAGCGTCCCCTCGAGGTTGCCGAGCACGACGTCGCCGGCGAGATCCGCCCTCACGCCGTCGAAGAAGGTGCGGCCGCCGTCGGGTGGCAGGTTCGGAGTCGAGCCCATCACGATGTCCCCCACCGCGGCGATCGTCACGACACCCGGCGGCACCACGCGCGAGCTCCGGTTGACGCGCACGACCTTCCCGGCCGCGACCTTCTCCGGCGCCGCGGCGACGCGGACGGCAGCCGGAGTCGGTGCCCCGTGGACGAGCAACGAGAAGAGGAAACCGACCGCAACCACCACGATGCCTGCCCGGACGGCCAGTGCGAGGGACCGCATGATGCGATTCTAGTTTCGGTTGCCGCTGAAGATGAGCGCGTAGTACGCGAGCTGCGAGAGGGCCGCGAGGGCGGCCGCGACGTACGTCATCGCGGCGGCGCTGAGGACGCTGTTGACGCCCTTCTGCTCACCCGAGCTGACGAGCCCGAGCCCGTGGAGCTGCTGCTTTGCTCGCTTGGACGCGTCGAACTCGACCGGCAGCGTCACGAGCTGGAAGAGCACGACGACCGCGAAGAGAACGATCGCGAGCTGCGCCAGGCCCGTGACCTTGGCGAAGATTCCGATCATCAGCAGGATCAGCCAGGACTTGGACGCGAACGCCACGGCGGGGAACATCGCGCTCCGCGCCCGAAACGGCGCATACGCTTTCTCATGCTGGATCGCGTGACCCACCTCGTGAGCGGCGATCGCGACGGACGCCACGGCGTTGCCGTCGAAGACACCCTGGGACAGGTTGACAGTGCGTGCGCGCGGGTCGTAGTGGTCGGATAGCGGCCCACCCGGCGCAGCCTGCACGGGAACCCCGGCGAGGCCGTTGTGATCGAGGATCGTCCGCGCAACCTGCTCGCCCGTCATCCCATTGGCGATCGCGACCTGCATCTGCGCGGCAACCGTCGTCTTCAGCCGATGCTGAATGACGAAGCCGATGATCATCGGCGGGATCAGGAAGACGAGATAGAGACCGAGGCTTCCCATTGCTGAAATCGTACCTACCGCCCCCGGTGCCACCGCGCGTGCCACCGACCGTTTCGAGGCACTTGGCGAGGAGGGTGCTCGTGTGTTACTTTCCGAAGTGAAGCGTTGACCATCATGAGCGGTTGAGGGAACTGGCCCTGTGACACCGCCGCAACCGGGAGCAGTGCTGAAACAGGCTGTCCGTCAGGTGCGAACTCCAGCCGCGAGTCGGCCGTCCCGGGCGGCGAGCGGGAAGATGGGAAGGCGTAGCACCCGCCACCGGCGGGAGCACCGAGGGCCCCGGGACAGGCGTTCAGGGGCCTTTGTCGTTCCCGGGACTGAAACCGCCGGCAGGCGGAGAGGAGAAGAGCCAATGAGCGACCAGCGACCGGAGACGATCGCGCTCCACGGAGGCCAGGTACCGGACCCGACGACCGGGTCACGCGCGGTCCCGATCTATCAGACGACCTCGTACGTATTCGAGGACACCCAACATGCGGCGGACCTGTTCGCCCTGAAGGTGCCGGGCAACATCTACACGCGGATCATGAATCCGACTCAGGACGTGCTGGAGCAGCGCGTCGCCGCTCTCGAAGGAGGCATCGCCGCTGTCGCGACTGCGTCCGGACAGGCGGCCGTCACCTATTCGGTGCTGAACCTGGCGCGCGCCGGTGACAACATCGTCTCGGTATCGACCCTGTACGGCGGCACCTACAACCTGTTCGCCCACACGCTGCCGCAATACGGCATCGAGGTGCGCTGGGCCGACCCCGACTCGCCCGAGTCGGTGGCAGCGCTCGTGGACGAGAACACCAAGCTCGTCTTCGCGGAGACGATCGGCAACCCGAAGCTCAACGTGATCGACATCCGCGCCTGGGCCGACGCCGCCCACGCCGCCGGCCTGCCGCTGATCGTCGACAACACGGTGCCGACACCGCTTCTCTGCCGGGTCTTCGACCTCGGGGCGGACGTCGCGGTGCACTCGGCGACGAAGTACATCGGTGGCCACGGGACTACGATCGGTGGCCTCGTCGTCGACTCCGGGAAGTTCGATTGGACATCCGATCCCGACCGCTACCACGGCCTGACGAAGCCCGATCCGTCCTACCACGGCGTCGTCTGGTCGGACGCGCTCGGGCCGGCTGCCTACATCGGGCGGGTGCGCACGGTCCTGCTGCGGAACACCGGTGCGGCGATCTCGCCGTTCAACGCGTTCCTGCTCCTGCAGGGCCTCGAGACACTGCCGCTGCGGATCGAGCGTCACTCGTCGAACGCGCTTGCCGTCGCCCTGCATCTCGAGCGGCACGAGGCGGTCAACTGGGTCAACTACCCCGGGCTCGACTCGAGCCCGTACAAGGCGGTTGCAGACCGCACGCTGACCGGCGGCTACGGCGGCCTCGTCACATTCGGGATCGCGGGTGGTCTCGAGGCCGGCAAGAACTTCATCGAGAGCCTCGAGCTGTTCAGTCACCTCGCCAACATCGGCGATGCGAAGTCGCTCGCGATCCACAACGCGACAACGACGCACTCGCAGCTGAACGAGGAGGAGCTCGAAGCATCCGGCGTGACCCAGGACACGGTGCGCCTCTCGGTCGGGATCGAGCACATCGACGATATCGTCGAGGACATCGATCAGGCGCTCGTGAAGGCTGCGGTTCCGGCCGCGGTCTAGTCGCCGATGGTGGGAACGGTCGGGCACGTCGAGACGCAGCGGGTCGTCCTCTTCACCGAGGACGACCCGCTCGTGCTCGCCTCGGGCGAGACCCTCGCGCCGGTCGAGGTCGCCTTCGAGACGTACGGTACGCTCGACCCGGACGGGGGGAACGCCGTCTTCGTCTGTCATGCCCTGACCGGTGACGCGAACGCCGCGGGCTACCACGGCGACGAGAGCCGCCCCGGTTGGTGGGACACGCTGATCGGGCCCGGGAAGCCGCTCGACACCGACCGCCTCTTCGTGATCTGCCCGAACCTGCTCGGCGGCTGCCGCGGCACGACCGGGCCTTCCTCGACCGATCCCGCCACGGGGCGCCCGTACGGCCTCCGCTTCCCCCACTTCACGGTCGCCGACCTGGTGACGGTGCACCGGCGGCTGCTCGCCCAGCTCGGTATCGAGCGACTGCACGGGGCGATCGGTGGCTCGCTCGGCGGCATGCAGGTGCTGCAGTGGGCGATCGACCATCCCGACGAGATCGACAACGGCATCCTCGTGTGCGCGTCGGCGCGGCTGAGCGCGCAGAACATCGCATTCTCCGCCGTGGCCCGCTCGTCGATCATCAACGACGAGCACTTCGCCGGCGGCGACTACTACGCAACCGGTCAGACGCCCCGCGTCGGCCTTGCGGTGGCGCGGATGATGGCACACATCACCTACGTCTCCGAGGAGAGCCTGCGGCACAAGTTCGGTCGCGAACGCATCGGCCAGGCCCCCACGTTCGACATCGACTTCCAAGTCGAGAGCTACCTCGAGCACCAGGGCCAGAGCTTCCTCGACCGCTTCGACGCGAACTCCTACCTTTACCTGACGCGCGTGATGGACTACTTCGACCCGTTCGCCGACGAGGCGGCCGCCGTCGAGCGGCTACGCGCCGTGCAGACCCGCTTCCTCGTCGTCTCCTTCGACACCGACTGGCGCTTCCCAACGGCCCATTCGGCCGAGATCGCCCGCGTCCTCGAGCGCGCAGGCTGCACCGTCGCGCAGGAGGAGGTCGCCTCACCGTGGGGCCACGACTCGTTCCTGCTCGAGGTGCCGCGCTACCACGAGCTCGTGGCAGCGTTCCTGGCGCCGCTCGCGGTGGGCGGGCGAGGCGCCGCCTCGCTACGGGACGCAGCCGACACGTAAGCCGTCGAAGGACCGGCGTCGCCTCTACGCTAGGGACGTGGACTTCCGCCGCGTCGACAATCTGCCCCCGTACGTCTTCGCCGTGATCCGTGACCTCACGCTCGAGCTGCGCCGTGCGGGCGAGGACGTCGTCGATCTCGGCTTCGGCAACCCCGACCTCCCCTCCCCCGATCTCGCCGTCGAAAAGCTCGGCGAGGCAGCCCTGAACCCGCGCAATCACCGCTACTCGGCCTCGAAGGGGATCCCCAACCTGCGGCTCGCTGCCGCCACGCTGTACAAGCGCAAGTTCGGAGTGGACCTCGACCCGGACACGCAGGTGCTGAACACGATCGGCGCCAAGGAAGGCCTCTCCCACCTGATGTGGGTGCTGCTCGAGCCGGGCGACTCGGCGCTCGTGCCGAGTCCGAGCTACCCGATCCACATCCACGCGCCGATCCTCGCCGGCGCCTCCGTGACACGCGTGCCGATGGGGGCCGACGAGGACCTCTTCGCCAACCTCGAGGAGGCCTGGGAACGAGCACAGCCGAAGCCACGCGTCGTGATCCTCTCGTTCCCCCACAACCCGACGACGGCGACCGTCGACCTCGCGTTCATGGAGCGCGTCGTCGCGTTCGCGCGCGAGCACGAGTTGCTCGTCGTCCACGATTTCGCCTACGCCGACCTCGCTTTCGACGGCTACGAGCCACCCTCGATCCTGCAGGTGCCCGGCGCCGAGGAGGTCGCGGTCGAGCTGTACACGCTGACCAAGTCGTTCTCGATGGCGGGCTGGCGCGTCGGCTTCGTCGTCGGCAACGCTGCCGTAGTGGGGGCGCTCGCACGGCTCAAGTCCTGGCTCGACTACGGCACCTTCCAGCCGATCCAGATCGCCGCGATCGTCGCGATGAACGAGCTGCCGAACTACCCGCGCGAGGTGTCCGAGATCTACCAGTCCCGCCGCGACACGCTCTGCGACGGCCTCGACCGAGCGGGCTGGTCGTTCCCGAAGCCCAAGGGGACGATGTTCGTCTGGGCACCGATCCCGGAGAAGTTCCGCTCGCTCGGCTCCGTCGCGTTCGCCGAGCGGCTGGCCCGCGAGGCGAAGGTCGCCGTCTCGCCGGGGATCGGCTTCGGTGTCGACGGCGACGGCTTCATCCGCTTCGCCCTCGTCGAGAACGAGCACCGGATCGGGCAGGCGGTGCGCGGGATCAGAAAGCTGCTCGAAGCGGCCGGCTAGCCAGCAAGGCGCGCCATTGCCTTGTCACGCGCCAGGCATCGCCGCGGGCTCGGCTATCCGCCGCGATCGGGCCGCGACCCGGGAGAGCCGTCGAAAAATCCAGGTCTTTGCTGGTTTTTCCTCGCACGCCAAGCCCATGGCGTCCGCGAACGCCATTACGATCGACCAACCGGGGGAGGGTTAAGGTTGGAGCGCGGCGCGCCGATAACGGCCATGACCGCCCTTCCCGGTGCGGCCTCCACCCCCATGATGCCCAAGCGATTCACAGCCGTCCGCACCAGCTTCGCCGCTGCGATCTCCCTCATCGCCGTGGTCGCTGCCTTCACAGCCCCTTCGGCGCAGGCGGTCACGAACTGCAGCCCTTCCTCGTCCTGGGGCACGAACCGACCAGACCTCGCATCCCAGGTCGTCAGCCTGATCAACCAGTACCGCACGAGCAACGGGCTCTCGCAGCTCGGCAACTCCTCCAGTCTGACGGCGTCCTCGGTATGGAAGTCGCTGCACATGTCGGGGAACGGCTACTTCGCACACGACGACCCCGCGCCGCCGGTCGCCCGGTCGGCGTTCCAGCGCGCCCTCGATTGTGGCTACGGCGGTAGCCGGTGGGGAGAGAACATCGCCTGGGGGTACACGACCGCGCAATCCGTCGTCAGCGGCTGGCTCGCCTCCCCCGGCCACAAGGCCAACATCGACAACCCGGGCTATACCTCAACCGGCGTCGGGGTGGCAGCGAACGCAGGCGGTCAGCTCTACTGGACGCAGAGCTTCGGCAACGACGTTGCCGCCGGCACGCCGCCACCGCCGCCCGCCCCAACGCCGCCGCCCGCCCCGACACCGCCGCCTCCCCCAACACCGCCAGCCGCGACGCCGCCAGCCCCGACGCCGCCAGCCCCGACGCCG